>JAUNLG010000007.1 GCA_030532385.1 Anaerococcus sp.
ATATTTTTTTGGATTTTTTTCTTATTTTAAAAACCTGGCTTGGTTGCCAGGTTTTTTATAGGTTAAATTGCCCCTTTATTATCTGTAGATTTTCTTTTATCTCTTCTGTTAGGTCATCATAACTTAGAAGTTTTTCTATATCTTCTTTGGCCACACTTAGCCTTCCCAACTTTATTTCTACCTGGATTTTGTTATAAGATAGTCTAGGATCTTCTGGATATTTGCTTAGACCTTTTTTGATTATTTCCAGTGCTTTTTCAGGGTTTTCGTTTAAATAAAGGCTTATGGCGTAGTCATTATAGACTTCCCTAAAGTCAGCCCCTTCATTTAGGGCATTTTCAAAGGCCATAATAGAATTTTCATATTGGCCTAGGTTTTGGTAGGCTACTGCTAGGTAGTAATAGGCATCTGGTCTTTTTCTAATCGATAGGATTCCTGTTAACTTCATTATAGCCTTGTTGTAATCTGATTTTCCTATATAGTAAAGGGCCTCTTCTATTTCTGCGTTATCATTTATTTCCCTAAGCCTATCTCTAACTTCTTCTTTGGCTTCTACCGGCTCAGTTTTTCTTAGAGCATTGTTGTAATAATTTCTTGCCTTAAGGTATTCTCCAAGATTTTTATAAATATTACCTAGCTCATAGTAGGCTATGGCAAAATTCTCATCTCTTCCTATAATTTCTTGTAAGATCCTTAGGGCTTCTCTTACAAAGTCATCTTTTTCTTTTATATCATCTTCATAAGCCTTAGGCCATAAAAATCTTGCGTAATTATAGGCATTAAAATTATCAGAAGGATTTATCTTATAGCCTCCTCTAAATAATAATAGGGCCTTGTCCTTGTCTTCATCGATATAAGTTAGACCATCCCTTACTCCAAAGGCTGTTATATCTTCTAGATAGTGGTTTAAGATATTTATATATTTGTAGTTATGGATAAAATCCTCGTCTGCTCCGATATTTATTAACATACCGTCTAGGATTATTTTTATGTCAATCTTCTCTTTAAATTCTCCACTTGCTATTCCTTGACTCATATCTTTCATGTAGATTGGTAGGGGAATTTCATCTAATAGCTTGTAGGAGGCAGTTTCTTTTAGGTTAATATAGGCAATCTTATCTATAAATTTTCTAAAATATTTGTCTAACTTCATCTTAACCTCTCATAAACTTTCTTTGCCTGTAAGGATTTTCATCTATATATTTGAATAGGTGGCCCTTAAATACACAGGCTAGGCTGTGGATAAGGCTTAAAAGTAACATTATCAAAAATTTGCTTGCTCCAAGACTTACTGCAAAGGCAAACTTATAAGTGACATAGGTTTCAAGTAGGACAAAGATTAGGGCATAAAGACCATAGGTTAGTGGATTATCAACTACAAATTTAAATGATGATTTTAGGGCATCAAATCCCATCTTGTTGTTGATATATACTTCCTCCAGTAAGGCTGCGCTTAAGACTTTAACTATTGTATTTACAATTATTACCCCTCTTAGGTTAGCTCCCATTGTAAGCATTGATACTAGAATTGTCAAAAGGTAAAGGTAGAAAGCTGTGCTAAGCAAGGGCTGGAAGAAGTTTGCTGGTGAGTTTGCTATAGACTTCTTTCCTGAATTACCATAGACTACTAGGGATCTTAGGGATTGGGCTATAAAACATAGGACAAAGACTTCTAGTAAGTAGGTTAATATACCAGTTAGGGCCCCATTTCCTATAAGGCCAAATATAGATGTGCTTTTTAGGGCAAAATCTAGGAAAACAAAGATAAAGACCATATAGATTTTATTGATTTTTCCAAAGGTGTTTTTGCCAGCAAACCTAGTGACCTGGATAAAATCCTTGAATATATCAGCCATTACATCTTCTCCACTGTCTTTATTCCCAATAAATTTAGTCCAATTTTAATAACTTGGGCTGAGGCATAGGTTAGGGCTAGCCTTTGTTTTTTAAGGTCTTTATCATCTACCATTATTTGACTTTGGTTGTAGAATTTATTGAAATTCTTGGCTATTTCACTTACTTGCCTGGTTATTAGGGAAGGTTCATATTTTTCTCTAGACTTTATAATGACATCTTTAAAGGCTTCTAGGGATTTTATTAGGGTAAATTCTACATCAGAGTTTATCCTGGTAAAGTCTAAGTCACTTTCTTCTTTGTAACCAGCCTTTCTTAAAACAGATTTTGCCCTGGCATAAGTGTATTGGACATAAGGCCCTGTTTCTCCATCAAAGTTTAGCAATTCATCCCAGTCAAATACATAGTCTTTGATCCTATTGTTATATAATTCATTAAATTTAACAGCGCCAATTCCTACTATCTTAGCAGTTTCATCTATATTTTCTATCAAAGAAGATCTTTCTTCCATGATTTCCTTGGTCTTATCTATAGCCTTGGTTAAAACATCTTCTAAAAATACTACCTGGCCCTTTCTAGTGGACATGGTTTGATCTTTCAATGACACCATGCCGAAAGGAATATGGAGGCAATCCTTATAAAAATCATAGCCCATAAGCTCTAAAATCTTCCTTAATTGCTTAAAGTGAAGGTTTTGTTGGGTAGCTACCACATATAAGTTCTTATCAAAGTCATAGGTCTTTTTCCTATAGATGGCTGTAGCCACATCCCTGGTAATATAGGCTGATGATCCGTTGCTTTTTACAAGAATAGCTGGAGTTAGGTCATATTTTTTAAGGTCAACTATCAAGGCACCATCAGATTCTACTAGAAGGTCCTTTTCCCTAAGTTCATCTAGGACCCCTTGCATATATTTTGAGTGAAAGCTTTCTCCATCATAATTATCAAATTTAATATCAAGCATCCCATATACTTTTTCAAATTCTTTTAAAGATATCTCTTTAAACCACTCCCATAAGCTAACTGCATCTTCTTCACCATCCTCTAAAGCCTTAAAGGCAGCCCTAGCATCTTCTTTCATAGAAGGATTTTCGTTAGACTCATTATTATATCTTACATATAATTTTAGCAGTTCATTGATTGGATCTTTGTTTATCGCTTCCTTATCTCCCCAAAGTCTATAGGCTGCTATCATAGTGCCAAATTGGGTTCCATAATCTCCTATATAATTGGTTGCAAGGACATCATAAGATAAAAATTCGTGGATATTCCTAAGGGCATCGCCTATTACTGTTGATCTAATATGGCCTATATGAAAGGGCTTGGCAATATTTACTGAAGAAAATTCGATAACTACTTTCTTTCCCTTACCCTCATCACTTCTACCATAGGATTCTTTTTTATCTAAAATTTCTCCTATTACATTTTTGGCCAAATAATTCCTATCTACAAAGAAATTTACATAGGCATTTATAGATTTTACGCCAGCAAATTCATCAAGTTTTATTTCACTAGCCAAGTCCTTGGCAATAAGGGCTGGATTTTTTCTCATAAGTTTTGCTAGTGAAAAACAAGGGAATGAAAAATCTCCCATATCATCTTGAGGAGGGATTTCAATTAACTTATAAATTTCATCAAAAGTTAGTCCTATTTCCTTACTTTCCAATTCTTTAGCTATAATCTCTTTTAAGTCTGTCATTTTTCCTCTCTATCCAAAGTTTACTATAGTCACCCCATATCCGCCTTCCTTATCATCGCCGAATCTAAAGTCAACTATCCTCTTATCATTTTCTAACAAGTTACTTACAGCCTTGATTAGGGCACCTGTTCCCTTACCATGAATAATTTTAGCTTTTGAAAGACCTGCCAGCATGGCATCATCAAGGTACTTATCTAAGTTTCTAATAGCCTCGTCATATCTTTGGCCCCTAAGGTCTAAGCTTGGGGAGATATGCATAGCTTTCTTAGTATTATACACTTTATTGATATTCTTTTCTGTTTGATTGTCAGATTTAATCTTGCTTACATTTTTTATATTAGAATCCATCTTCAAAATTCCAATTTGTACCTTGATATCACCCTTATGGTCTGGTTCTTCAATCACTGTAGCCTCTTCTCCTAAGCCTGCAATTATTACTCTATCGCCAAGCTTTAGGCTAGATGGAGCATTCTTAGATCTTTTTTCTTTAAAGACTTCCCCTTCTCTTTCAATCCTTGCATCCTTATACCTATTTCTTATCTTGTTTAAGGACCTATCTATGTTAGAGGTGTTGGCATTACGAGATTTTTTAGCTTCCTTTAGCATAGCCTGAGACTGGTCGTTGGCCTTAGCCAAGATTTCATTAGCCTTATCTTCAGCTTCTCTTATAATATTTTCTTTTTTCTTATCCAGGCTTTTGGATTTTTCTTTAAGGTCGTTTCTAATCTGCCTTATTTCTTTTTTGTAATCTTCTATCTGCTTATTTTGCTTTTCTATATGTTTTTTATCTTCTTCAATCTCTTCTAGGATCTTGTTTATATTTCGATTATCCTCGCCTATTAGACTTCTGGCATCTTTAAGTATTTTTCCATCTAGGCCAAGTCTTTTAGAAATCTCAAAGGCATTTGACTTACCTGGCGTTCCAATCTCAAGCCTATAGGTTGGAGAAAGGGTATCTACGTCAAATTCAACAGATGCATTCATGACATTTTCTTTTTCCACCGCATAATATTTTAATTCACTATAGTGGGTTGTAGCAAAAGTCATTATCTTTCTTTCACTTAAATAGTTTAGGATAGCTATAGCTAAGGCTGCCCCTTCCACAGGATCAGTTCCAGAACCAATTTCATCAAGTAAAACTAGGGAGTTATCGCTTACCTTTTCTAAGATATTTACTATATTAGTTAGGGAAGCAGAGAAGGTTGAAAGGCTCATCTCTATTGATTGGGTATCACCTATATCTACAAAAATATCATCAAATATAGTAAGTTTGGACCCTTCTTCTGCCGGAATAAAAATTCCACTTTGGGCCATGGCTGATAGGAGTCCAACAGTTTTTAAACTTACTGTCTTTCCCCCTGTATTTGGTCCTGTAATAATTAAGGAAGTATAGGATCCTCCTATTTTTACATCTATAGGGACAACTTTTCCTTCAAGTAAAGGGTGTCTTGCTCCCCTAAGGTCAATAATCCTATCTTCTGTTATTATAGGAAGAGACAATTCATTTTCTATGGCAAAACGGGCCTTGGCTTGAAGAAAGTCAATCCTTGCAATTAATTTTTGATTTTCCAAAAGCTCTACATCAAAAGATTGGCTAAGACGAGACAGCCTATCAAGAATCCTTCTTATCTCTTCTTCTTCCTTAATCTCTAATTCCTTAAGTTGGTTATTTAATTCTACAATAGGGCCTGGTTCTATAAAAAGTGTATTGCCAGATGCAGACTTATCATGGACTATGCCTCCAACCACTGATTTCTTGTTAGTCTTTACTGGTATAACATACCTGCCATCCCTTACAGACACCACATTATCCTGGAGGGCTGACTCATATCTTTGGTTAGTTAGGTAAGAATTGAGCTTAAGTCTAATGTCATTTTCCTTCCTAACCTTGCTTCTTCTAATATTTCTTAAGCTAGGGGAAGCATCATCGGCTATCTCTTCTTCACTAATTATTGCTTTTTCTATTTCTTTTCTTAAAAAATCATTAGTTGAAATCCTAGCAAAAAGATCATAGATCCTATTATTTTCTATATTTTCCCCATAATCTTTTAGGTAATCTGATACCCTAAGTAGGTCTAAGATTTTGATTAAGTCTATAGGTTCAAGAATTCCATTTTTTCTTATATAATTTACAATATCTCTTAGGTCCTTAAGGCCAAATAGGTCTATATTCCCATTCTTGATGATGATTGCCTCCATATCCTTAGTCATAGCAAGCTCATCAACTATTTCATTTTTATCATCCATGGGTCTTATCCTTAGAATCTCTTCTTTTACAAGACTTGACCTGGCATAGTCCTTAAGTCTATTAAGGATTTTTTTATATTCTAAAACTTTCAAGCTCTTTTCTTGCATTAAATAACACCCCTATCATAGTTAAGATTATCAAAACTTTTTGCATTTTTAAAATCTTTTATATCACTATTGGAAAAAACTGACCCTAAGATTGAAACTCCGCCAGCAAATTTGCCTGGGTCAACCCTTGAAGGTTTTTTTGGATAAATTATAGAATGGTCTATGTTTCTTTTTATAATCATCCTTTTATTATCTTCATTTATCAATTCTCCATCCCTAAACTTACAAGTCTCACATCCTACAAGGCCACATTTTTTGATGACAGAAAATGGGCAATGCCTCATATTCATAAGTTCAATTCTTCCAAAGGCCAAGGCTTCAACTGGGAATTTTCCCTCATAGGAATTTATACTTGAAAAATCACTTTCTACTGATACACAAATTTTTTCAGCAAATTTACTATAAAAAGCTAGGCTGTGAGAATTGAAAACATTAAGGTACCTACCTATTCTTAGCTTAAGGCCTGCCTCTTGAAAGTCTTTTAAAAAGGCAAGGTCCCTATATGAATTTAGGATAAGTCCCTTGATTTGATTTTCCTTACAAAAATTTATTAGGTCTGTGACCTCATAGTCTATGTGAGGGTTTAGGTTAAGGTAGAGGCTTAGACCCTGGTAGGTCTTATCAAATTTGTCAATATAGACATTATCAAAACTTTTAAGGTCATTTACATCTAGCCCAGCAGCCTTAACCTCTACATTAATTTCTTTAGGGAAATTTCCCTTAGGCTCATAGGAAGGAAGGTCTACTAAAACTTTTTTTCTATGGTAGGACCTTAAGATTTTTTCTTTTAGAAGGTCAGAGGCCTTCCTTCTTAGGCTATTAAGGTCCTTTTTCTTAATAAAAATACCAGGACCTATGTCTATAAGAATCTTCCTAGGTTCAAATATATCATTGCCAAATTTACTTAAAGATTCTCTTATATCATCTTGGTCAATAGAGATATTTTTAGCCTCCTCTATCTTAAAATCAAGGCTTGTTCTTATAGATACTCCCCCATGACTTAGGCTAAGTTCAGGGCTTTCTCCTACATAACCCCTAAAGGCCAAGTCTACACCTAGGTTTTTATAAGTTTTGAGACCTTCTTTTAGAGATTGACTAATCCTTGGAGAATTTAGTAGGAGGATATTGGACCCTAGCTGGGCGTCCTTATACTTATCAAGGAAAATCTTATCACCTTTCTTATAGGACCTAGTAGTGGTAAAGGGGAGGACTTTCCCCTTATCAGTTGTAATCGATAGGTTATCTTTCTTGGTAAGTTTAGAATTTGCTATAAAATATTTGCCTTGATTAGATCCTTTAACTTGACCAACTATCCTATGGTTATCATCATTTTCTAAAATTACATTATCCCTAGTTTGAGAGAAGATAAAGCCTTGGGTGTAACCCCTGTTGGATACATCCCTTAAGTCATTTTTATCATAGGTATTTTCATCTATTTTTGACCTATAATTTTTTACTACACTGTAGACATATTCAGGGGTCTTCATCCTTCCTTCGATTTTTAGACAATCTATTCCAAGGTCAAGGAGACTATCAAGTCTATCTATGACATTTAAATCCTTCATACTCAAAAAATAATCATCAGCTAAGATTTTTCCATCACTTACTAGCTTATATTTTTTCCTACAAATTCCTGCACACCTTCCCCTATTGGCTGACCTTGCTCCAAAATATGAGCTCATCAAACACTCACCAGAGTAAGATACACACAAAGATCCATGGACAAAAACTTCCTTTTCAACAGGAAGTTTGCTAATTTTCGCTAATTCACTTATGGGAGTTTCTCTAGCTATTACTATCCTATCAAAACCTAAGTCCATTAGAGCCTTAGCCCCATAATAGTCCCTAACAGCCATCTGGGTTGAGGCATGAAAGTCCATTTGACCTAGCTTATCCTTAATTAGGGTAAAGAAACCTAGGTCTTGGATTATTAGGGCATCTGTCCCATACTCGTAAAGTTTCATAGCATAGGTTAGGGCCTTTTGCATTTCAGAATCCTTGATTAGGGTATTCATAGTTACAAAAACTTTCTTTCCAAAAAGATGGATAAGGTCTATGGATTCCTTTATATTTTCTATTGTGAAATTTTCTGCATAAGCCCTTGCCCCAAAGTCATCACTTGCAAGGTAGAAGGCATCTGCCCCTGCGGCAAGGCCTGCTAAAATCATAGCCTTATCGCCAGCTGGGGCTAGTATTTCAGATTTTTTCATCAAAGATTTCCTTTCAAGGTCTCATTTTCCTTTTGCAAGTCCATAAGCTCAACTTGGAGTCTTTTTACTTCTGTCTTTAGTTTTTCTATCCTTTCAGAAGAATGTTTAAGCCTAGCCAAATCCTTCTTAAGATTTTTATTTTCCTCTTCCTTTGCCTCTAAGCTACTAGCTAGCTTATTATTTTCTTCTTTTAAAGTTTCTTTCTCTTCTTTAAGCTCTCCCAACTCTTCTTTTAGGCTAGGATATTTTAAAAGAGGTTCTTCTGATTTTGCCTTTAATTTCTTATACTCACCTAAGAGCTTAAATAGGTCATCAGTGATATTTACTCCAGCTAGTATAAGTTGCCTATCAAAAGTAAGCTTATCAGATTTAACTTCTTGAATCTTTCTATCAAAAATCTTTGCAATATCCTTTATATTTTCCTTAGGTTCATCTGTGACAAGCCTATATTCTTTTCCATCTATTTTGACATCAACCTTATATTCGCTCACTCTTACTCCTAACTACGTAATACTATATCTTTTGCCTTTAGCTTTGATATAATTTTCTCTTCAACCTCAACTACTTCAGTATCCTTTAAAGTCCTATCCAAAGACCTGTAATAAACCTTATAGGATACTGATTTCTTGCCTTCTTCTATATGCTCTCCAGTATAGATATCAAAAAGTTTGATCTTATCAACTAGACCCTTAGCATTATCTCTAATTATTTTTTCTATATCAAAAGATCTAACATCCCTATCACATACTAAGGAATAATCCCTCTCGATAGCTGGGAACCTTGGTATTGGCTCATATTTTTTCTCGCTATTTCTTTTTTCTTCAATTTTTCCAAGGTTAATCTCTAAGACCAAGGCTCCCTGGTCAATATCATAAGTATCCCTTACCATATAAGAGATTTCTCCCATTATACCAACCCTTTGACCATCAAGGTATATATCTGCACACCTTCCTTGATGAAAGGCCTTCACCTTTCTATTAGCCTCATAGGTAAAACCTTCAAAGCCTACATTTTCCATAACTTCTTCAAAAAAGTCTTTTAGGTCATAGAAGGAATAATCCCCGAAAAGCCCCATGGTCAAGGTTAAATCTTCATCTGGCAAGGATCCTTCTGATTTTTTAAAGGTCCTGTCAAGCTCAAAAAACCTCATGTCTTTTTGGCCATACTTGATATTCTTACTTATAACATCAAGCATTGATGGAACTTGGCTAGTCCTCATAACTGAATAGTCCTCTCCCAAAGGATTGATTAGACTAATATAGTTACGAAGGGATGAATCCCTATCAACTCCCAACTTATCAAATTCCTTAGGTGAGATAAAAGAATAGCTAGCAAGTTCTGAAAATTTTTGCCCTACTAGTTTTCTCTTTAGATCATCCTTTAATAGCCTCCTAGGACTTCTTTCGCCCCTCTTAAGAGATGATACCAAAGGCTTACTTTCTATATTTCCCATACCATAAAGTCTAACAACTTCTTCTATAAGGTCTGCTTCCATACTTACATCTGACCTAAAGTAAGGAACTTTTACCCCTAGGCTTTGATCATCTATGGCCCTTACATCAAATTCTAAGAGCTTTAGGTTTTCAATGGCTGTATCAAGGGTGAAGTCTACTCCTGTAAGCATATTTAACCTCCTTAACCTTAGGGTGATTTCTTTTTGGTCCTTTTCTTTAGAAGTCTTTTTGATAGATCCGCCTACGATTTGTCCAACTCCTAAATCACTTATAAGTTTCATGGCTCTTTGTGATGCAAAGTCTGCCATTTCAACTGGCAGGCCTTTTTCAAACCTGGTGGATGCTTCACTCCTTAGGCCTAGTCTTTTTGAAGTCTTTCTAATATTTGAAGAATCAAAATTTGCAGCTTCAAGAAGGATATTTTTTGTCTGGCTAGTAACTTCAGAATCTAATCCACCCATAATTCCTGCAAGGCCAATAGGTCCCTTATCATCAGCTATAAGAAGGGTATCCTTATCAATTTTTCTAGTAACTCCATCAAGGGTTTCTAGGCTTTCTCCATCCTTGCCATCTTTTACTATGATTTTTTTACCATTAAGCTTATCTAAGTCATAGGCATGGAGGGGTTGGCCTGTTTCAAGCATTACAAAGTTTGTTATATCAACTATATTATTTATTGGTCTCATGCCAGCAAGCATTAGGTAGTTTTGTAACCATTGTGGTGATGGACCAATTTCAACATCCTTGGCAACTCTTGCCACAAAACCATCACAAGACTTACTGTCAATCTCTATTCCATTAAAATAATCTTTTATGTCTTCATCATTTGCCTTATAAGAGATAGGTGGATAAGAAATTTCCTTGGCAAAACTTGCTGCAGACTCTCTTGCCATTCCTATAATGGATAAACAATCAGGTCTATTTGGAGTAATTTCATATTCTATGACAGGAGTATTCGAATAAAGAACTTCACTTAAAGAACTTCCTAGGTCATATTCTCCTTGAAGAACTAGAACCCCATCCTTTAATTCCTTTGGTATAACTGAATCATCATAGCCAAGCTCACTATAGGAGGTAAGCATACCTTGTGAAACTATTCCAAAAAAGTCATGGTCTTCTATCAAAGTCCCATCATCAAGCCTTGTTCCTGAAGTAATAACTGGAAGATAGTCTCCCTTTTTTGTATTTTTTGCATTAGTAATTATTGTTATAGGTTTATCTTCTCCTATATCTATGCTTAAAACATTAAGCCTATCAGCATCTGGGTGTTTTTCTTGGTCTAGGATTTTTCCTATAACAATTCCTTTAAGGTCACTGGTATGAATTTTTACTTCTTCAACGTGAGAACCAGTTTCTGAAAGCCTGTCTGTTATTGTTTTTAAATCCTCGTCTAACTTTATATAATCTTTTTGCCAAATTAAAGGTACTAACATTTATCCTCCTAGAATTGCTCTATAAATCTCTTGTCATTGTCATATAAAAGTCTGATATCATCTAGGCCATATTTGACCATAGCTATCCTATCAACTCCCAAACCAAAGGCAAAGCCTGTGTATTTTTCGCTATCAATGCCACATGCTTCAAGAACTTTTGGATGAACCATTCCCCCTCCTAATAACTCCATAGACCAGCCAGTGTTTCCACATGAAGAACAACCTTCTCCCTTACAAACCGGACAAGTTACATCGACTTCTAAGGAAGGTTCTGTAAATGGGAAGTGGTGAGGACGGTACCTTAAGTTCATATCTTCTCCAAACATTTCTTTTATAAAAGTCTCAAGGGTTGCCTTAAGGTTGGCCATAGATACTTTTTCATCTACTACTAGACATTCTAGCTGGTGAAACATAGGTGAGTGAGTTTGGTCGACTTCATCATTTCTAAAGACCCTGCCTGCTGAAACCATCCTTATAGGAAGTTTGCCTTCTTTCATAACTCTAATTTGCATTGATGAAGTGTGCGGCCTTAATAGGACATCTTCATTTATATAAAAGGTATCTGATGTAGACCTAGCTGGGTGATCTTTTGGCGAATTTAAATCATCGAAAACATATTTTACTGTATCAACCTCTGGTCCTTCTATTACATCAAAGCCCATGTTTTGAAAGATTGATTCAAGCTCTTCCATAGTTTGATTTATAACTGCAAAATGACCTGATTCATACTTATCAAAGTGGGCTGTAACATCAATTGTTTCTTCTTTGACCTTTTTTTCTAATAAAATCGCCTTAATCTCTTCATTTTTCTTTGCCAAACTCTCTTCTATCTTTGATGATGTTTGGTTAATAAGCTTACCTGCCTTTGGCTTTTCTTCCTTAGGAAGTTTAGCTATTGATTTTTTAAGGCTTGTAACTTCACCTTTTTTACCCAAGTATTTGATCCTAAGATTTTCAAGCTCAGCAAGGTCATTTGCTCCTTCTAGGTCCTTGGTAAAAGCTTCAAGGACTTTGTTTAATTTTTCTTCCATTTTTCCTCCAAATAAAAAAATCCGCCCTATAAAGGACAGATGCTTCTGCGGTACCACCTTAATTGATTTACCCTGTAAATCCGCTCTAAACTTTAACGCAAGTTAACGTATCGACTACTAATTTCATCTCAAACTTCACCGGTGAATAACTTTAATCGTAACTTAAAAGGCTCTCAACATCCCTAATTTGCTGTATAAGAATAAATAAAGTCTTTCCGACTCATAAGCTAAGTGTATTCATCATTATACTTGCTGCTATTGCAGCATTGAGTGATTCAATCTTACCTTGCATGGAAATTTTTATAAAATCATCAGTAATATCCCTTAGGTCTTTGCTAAGGCCATTAGATTCGTTACCTATAGCAAGGATGATCTTCTCATCACCTATATTATATTTCTTAAGGTCTTTGCCTGCCATATCACTGGATAAAATCTTATAATCTTTCTTAAGTCTTGAAATCTCTTCATAGGTTTTCTCTACTATATTAATCCTAAAGATCGATCCCATAGATGCCCTTAGGGTTTTAGGATTATAGATATCTACGCTAAAAGGACTTAGTATTATATCTTTAAAGCCAAAGGCTTCAGCTGACCTAATCATAGTCCCCATATTGCCAGGATCATTAATCTTATCTAAAAGTAAGACCCTTTTTGATGTAATTTTTGAAGGCTCTCTTTTTTTTACAACAGCCCCATAGCCATCAGGACTTTGTAGGCTTGATGCCTTATCAAAAAGACCTTCCTCCAAATAAATTTTATCAAAACCTTCCTTAATTGTAAGGCCATCTTTTAAAAATATAAAATCTATATTAGCAGATGAGCTAATAGCTTCATCTACCAATTTTCTAGATTCTATCACAAAGGAATTTGTCTTATCCCTATACTTTTTTTGCTTAAGCTTATTTATTAACTTAAATTTAGAGTTTTGTTGCGAATTTATAATCATTAAGCAGCTTGGTTAGCCATTTCAACTAATTTAGCAAATTCTTCTGGATTATTCACAGCTAATTCTGCTAACATCTTTCTGTTAATTTCAATGTTTGCCTTTTTAAGGTTGCCCATTAGTTTAGAGTAGCTTGTTCCATTTAGTCTAGCTGCAGCATTAATCCTTGCAATCCAAAGTTTTCTAAAGTCTCTTTTCCTATGTTTTCTTCCTATATAAGCATAGCTTAGAGATTTCATTACTGCTTGGTTGGCAGTTCTAAATAGAAGGCTTTTTGAACCATAGTATCCTTTTGCTTGTTTTAATATTTTCTTATGTCTTTTTTTAGCATTTACTGCTCTTTTTACTCTTGCCATCTATATCCTCCTAAGCTCCTATTAACTTCTTAACATTTTTCATTTCACTTGAAGATACAAGTGTTGGTTTTCTTAATCTTCTTTTTCTATTTGGTGATTTTTTTGCTGTAAGGTGGCCTGTATAAGCTTTTCTTCTCATTACCTTACCACTGCCTGTTACCTTAAATCTTTTTACTGCAGATCTTCTTGTTTTATTCTTTCTTGCCATATTACTCTCCTTTTTCATCATTAGGTTCTAAAAACATCACAAGGGACCTACCTTCCATCTTTGGTCTTTTGGTAACCTTGTAGCTATCACCTAACATAAGTTTGAACTTATCCATTAATTCATAGCCTGGCTCTTTACGTCCAAGCTCTCTTCCACGAAATCTTATAGAAACTTTTACCTTATCCCCGTTATTTAAGAATTTCTTACTTTGATTTGCCTTAGTTTGCAAGTCATTGTCTTCTATATTAAGAGAAAATCTTGTTTCCTTAAGTTGAGCATTCTTTTGTCTTTTTTTATTTTCTTTTTCCTTTTTTTCTTGATCATACTTAAACTTACCATAATCCATTATCCTGGTAACTGGTGGTTTAGCATTAGGACTCATCAAAACTAGGTCAAGCTTCCTATCATAAGCCATATCTAGGGCTTGGTTAAAGTCTGTTATTCCTACTTGATTACCATTTTCATCGATCAATCTTACCTTGTTTGCTCTTATCTCTTCATTTATTCTTAAATCTTTTATAAGTATACCTCCATGTATTGCCATAAAAAAAGCGGGCACAAAGTACCCGTAAAATCCTAAATTATTTCAAATGAAATGAAAAAGATTATTAACCTACAAACTCTAGTCGGCAGGTGAGTGGGTACTTCTTTGTTGTCTATGCAATATATAATACAAGTTTTAATAATCCTTGTCAAGTCTTTTTGATTAAATTTCTTGGTTTTTCTTAATTTATCTTAAAATTTTTATTAAGCAAAATCCTCAGTCAAGTTTCATAAGGGCAAAGCCAAATAAGCCAGGTCCTGTGTTTACTCCAAGGGTTGGCGATATCTGATCCTTTATAAATAAACTCGCTCCGCCTATAAAGTCCTTTAGCTTATCTTCTAATTTATTGGCCATGTCAAGATTATCCCCATGGCCTATGAACATATAGTAGTTTTTGACATCAGATAAATTTTCCTTTGCAAGCTTATATAGGTGTCTAAGGGCTCCTCTTTCTCCTCTTACAATCTTTAGAAGCTTTATCTTCCCATCTTCATTATTTACACTAATGATTGGTTTTACTGAAAGGACATCTGAGATTTTCCCAAAAGACTTTGGTACCCTTCCTCCCTCAACTATATATTTGAAAGTTTCGATTGTAAAAAACACCTTAGAATTACTTCTAGCCTTCTCCAAAGACCTTATAATTTCATCAAAGCTTTTGCCCTCATCTACCATTTTCTTTGCCAAAATCCCTAAAAATCCTTCGGCCATGGTGAGGTTCTTGCTGTCAAAGGCATAAGTTTCTAGCCCATCTACTTCAATCATATCACATAAGTTATAGGTTCCTGATAACTTACTACTTATACAGATAATAATCGCCTTATCAAAACCATCAGCCTTAACTTTTTCAAGCAAGGCCATTATATCTCCTGGGGCAGGTAGGCTTGTACCAGGTAGGTCATCTGTAGATTTCATATAATCATAAAAATCGCTAGGGTTAATATCAACCCTATCTTTCAAAAACTTTTCATTTATATTTATATATAGAGGCAAGTAATAAATACCCTTGATCTTTGCAAGTTCTGGGGAGATATCACCAGCTGAATCTATTACTATTGCTATTTTTTCCATATTTTCTCCTAACCTTTATTTTTACCAACTAATTTATTTATATTTAAAATATTATACCCTAATAAGTTAAGACCTATAAGGGTTTATCAATCTTTATATAAAACTCTTTCTTATCTTCGCTAATATACCTAAGGGACTTAAACTTTTCTCCTAATTCTTTGACTAGCTCTAAGGCCAAATCTTCCCTATCCTTAAGACCGGTTGGCAAGAAAACTTTAGGCTTAGCTCTTTTAAGAAATTCTTCTACCTCTTTTTTTCTAAAAAGAAGGTCTTTTGAAAGAATAGGAAAAAAGGCAAGATCTATATCAAGATCTAGGTCAAAGACTCCAAAATCCAAATCTTCTTTAGTATCGTAAATGTCTCCACCAATATAGATTATATCAATATCCTTTATCCTAATAAGAAGGCTAAGAGACTTAGCAAAAGATAAACTATGAATCTCTAGGCCGTCAATCTTATAGGACTTATCAGCTTCTATAAAGTTTACATTCTTAGCCCTATAAAGTTTTTTTAAGCTTGCTATAGAAAGTTCCTGATTTTTTAGGTAAATTATATTTTTTTCACTCCTATTATAGGCTATATCAGAATTAAGGATATAGGTAAAATCTTCTTTCTTAAAAACCTTAAGGATTTGAGAAGTATAGTGGTGGGGCTGATTACTTGTGGCTATAAATATTATTTTTTTATCATCAGGGATATTTAAAATTCCTTTATAGTAATCAAAAACCAAAAAGTAACCATCTATTTCTAAGCTATAACAATTATCTTTGATAAAACTTACAATAAATTCATCATCCATAATAAACTCCTCTTATATATAATTTATACCCAAATTTGTAGGATATTAAATTAACGTATAGTATAGATTATAAGGAGGCTATATGGCTAAACACTTTAAGACAAATGCAATGAGATTATTAGACACTCTAAAAATACCCTATGTCCATACCCAAAGTGAACTTGAAGGAGGCAAATTTTCATCAGCCACTAGGCTTGCTATAAAAAATGATGAAGATCCTAGGAGAGTTTTCAAAAGTCTAGCTTGTATTAGCAAGGATAAGGAGGTTTTTATCTTTGTAATTCCAGCTCCTTGCTCCATAGATTTTAAAAAAGCAAGCAGGGTTGTTGGTGTCAAATCCCTAAGCCTACTTGCCCTAAAAGACCTTAAAAGTACTGTAGGCTATGAAAGAGGGGCTACCACAGGTCTAGCTATGAAGAAAGATTTCCCTGTAATTCTTGATATAAAGGCTAAGACTATGGATAAGATTAAGGTATCTGCTGGCAAAATTGGACATGGCTTAATAATAAGCCCTGATGATTACCTTAAAGCTTCTAAGGGAAGGCTTGGTGATGTGAGTGTATGCGATTAGAATTAATAAAAGATAAGAATAAGCTAGGCTTTGATTTTAAGGATACCAAAGACCTTAGCCAAAGTCTAAACAAGGATTTTGACCATGACTATTTAAATTTATATATAAAAAATGATAGGGATAATAAGAACCTAAGTCTTTTGGTAATCCTATCTCCAATCCTAATAAGCTCCTTTGATTCGTCTTTAGATGAGCTTAGTTTTTTTAAAAAAACTATGGAAGAATCTAATTTTACCTATGGACTCTACCCCTACTTCTTCCCTTTTGATAAGGAAAAATACTTTAATTTTTATAAAAACCATAAGAAAAAAGAAGACATAAGTCTAGAAGATTCCTATATCAGATTTAAACTAAACCCTCTAGACTATCCCTACATCCTAAGCCTTGTTTATCTAATAGAAAAACTAATGGAGAAAAAAAGGCGAGATAAGCTCCTAGATTATTTTGCAGAAATTAGAAATGATATAGTAATCAATGGAAGAAGATCTATCCTTGCCAATGGTATAAGGGCCTTCTACCTTTCAAAGTATGTTTGTGTGTGGATGTTAATTCTTATCAAAAAGATTGAGGATGAGCCCTTGGCTAGGGATTTTCTAAGTCCTATTTATGAAAAAATTAATAATCTTCAAAGGCCCCTTTTTGGGCAAGAAAAAAGACTCTAAGCAATTCTTAGAGCCTATTTTTTTACTTACTTATTTGATTTTCTCCAAATACCAAGATCTTCTGCAGCCTTTATTAGGTCATCTCTTGTTTCTGGATGAGCAAGACCGATTAGGGCTTCTGCTGCTTGCCAGGTTGATAGTCCCTTAAAGTTTGCTATACCTTGCTCTGTTGCAATATAGTGGGTGTTAGCCCTTACTGCTGTTGCTTGGGTACCTGGTTTGAAGGTTGGTACTATATTAGAAACTCTCTTACCTTCCTTGTTTACTCTTGAAGATTTGAGGGTTATAAAGGACCTTCCTCCCTTAGACCTATATGCTCCAAGGACAAAGTCTAAAGCTCCACCTGCTCCTGATATATGTCTTGTTCCTGCTGATTCTGCAGATATTTGACCCCATAGGTCAACTTCAAGCACTGTGTTGATTGATACATAATTATCATGGGCTGCTATTACATCAATATCATTTACATAAGATACTGGTGCTGCCATTAGCTCTTCATTTCCATCTATATAATCATATAATTCTTGTTTACCAGCTGCAAAGGCATAAGTTTGTCTACCTGGGTTAATATTTTTCTTTCTTCCTGTAATTTTTCCTGCTTGAGCCATTTCCATGAAAGAATCTACATACATTTCAGTATGAACTCCAAGGTCTTTTAGGTCAGATTTAGCTATGGCTTTTCCTATAGCATTAGGAAGACCTCCTATACCAAGTTGGAGAGTATCTCCATCTCTTAGCTTATCTACAACATATTTTGCAACCTCTACATCTTCATCAGTAAACTTAGCTTCAGCTAAGGCTAGCATATCGTAGTTTGATGATTCAAATACATAATCTACATCCTTGATATTTACATAATTTCTAAATCCACCAAGGGCAACTGGCATGTTCTCATTAACTTCTAGAATTACAATTTCTGAATTTTCAAAAGATGTCATTGCGTGAGATACAGAAATACCAAAGTTAAAGTTACCATGCTTATCCATTGGTGAAACTTGGATAACTGAGATATGAGCCTTAGGTAGGTTTTCTGCTATATATCTTTCAATCTCGCTATATTTGATTGGTATAAAGAAGGCACCATTCTTATTACCATTGATAAGGTTTCTTTCTGGACCTGTTGCATGGTATGAATGATAGATAAAATGTTCTCCGGTTGAATCAGCTTGGCCTACATAAGGATTATAAGGAACTACACCTGTTCTTATCTTTACATCCTTTAATTCATCAACTCTTTTAGCCAAAGCCTTATCAAAATCTACTGGTACTGCTGCTCCCCAGCCCATTTCTACCCAGTCACCGTCTTTAACCATGCTTGCTGCTTTTTCTGCTGTTATTAATTTTTCTTGATATAATTTTTTAAAATCCATTTATATTTCTCCTTTAGAATATTTAAAACGTTTTTTTACCTAAGTTAATTATACCCAATTTTATTATTCTTAACTAAATTATTGATAGTAATTATCAAATATTTTTTATTTAACAAATTTCTTTATAAGCAAAAGAACTGCTGCAAGCAGGACTTACAACAGTTCATCTTATATTATTATGGTCTTTCTACTACTAGGGCAGTTCCCATACCACCACCTATACATAGGGTAGCGATACCTTTCTTAGAATCTCTCTTTTGCATTTCATAAAGAAGTGTTGTTAGGATCCTAGCTCCTGATGCTCCTATTGGGTGACCTATAGCTATAGCTCCACCATTAACATTTACTATATCTGTATTTAAACCTAATTCTTTGATTACTGATAAAGCTTGAGATGCAAATGCTTCATTTGCTTCTATTAGGTCAATGTCAGCTAGGTCTAGGTTAGCTTTTTCTAAGGCTTTCCTTACAGTTGGGATTGGACCTGTACCCATGATACTTGGATCAACACCTTCTGTTGCATAAGAAACTATAGTAGCTAATGGCTTAACTCCAAGTTCTTTTGCCTTCTCTTCGCTCATTACAATGATTGCTGCTGCACCATCGTTGATTCCTGAAGCGTTTGCTGCAGTTACTGTACCATCTTTAATAAAGGCTGGTCTTAGTTTTGAGATTCCTTCTGCAGTTACACCTTCTCTTATATGCTCATCTGTATCTACTACAGTTACATTTCCTTTCCTGTCTGTAATTTCTACAGGAACTATCTCATCTTTAAATCTTCCTTCAGCCCTTGCCTTTTCTGCTCTATTTTGGCTTTCAGCTGCTAATTGGTCTTGTTCTTCTCTTGAAATATCAAATTTCTCAGCAATATTTTCTGCTGTAACTCCCATGTGGTAGTCATTAAATGCTTCCCAAAGACCATCTTTGATCATTTCATCGACAACCTTCTTATCTCCCATTCTTGCTCCCCATCTTTCGTTTGGAAGTAGGTATGGTGCATTTGACATTGATTCTGTACCACCTGCTACAACAACATCAGAGTCACCTGCAAGGATCATTTGTGCTGCTAGAGATACTGATCTTAGACCTGAACCACATACTATATTTAGGGTCATAGCTGGTTTTTCTTTTGGAATTCCAGCTCCCATTGAGATTTGTCTTGCAATATTTTGACCTTGGCCTGCTTGAAGAACATTACCTAAAACTGTTTCATCTACATCACTTGGCTTAATTCCAGCTCTTTTGATAGCTTCTTTTACTGTGATAATACCAAGTTCTTTAGCAGAAACTGGTTTTAATGCTCCCCCATATGATCCTACTGGTGTTCTAACTGCACTAGCGATTACTACTTTTCTTGACATATTTCCTCCTAATGTCTAATTTACCTATATTAATATCTCTTAACTGTTATTTTATATACTTATTATTTTGAATAATCGTAAAAGCCCTTACCGGTCTTTCTACCAAGGTCTCCACCCCTAACCATTTGTTTTAGTAGTGGGTTTGGACGGTATTTGCTATCTCCAAATTCTTCATATAATACTTCCATTATTGCAAGGCATGTATCTAGGCCAATCAAATCTCCTAATTCAAGAGGTCCCATTGGATGGTTAGCACCAAGTTTCATTCCCTTATCTATATCTTCAACACTAGCAAGTCCATCAGCAAGAACTCCTATACCCTCGTTGATCATTGGTATTAATAACCTATTTACAACAAAGCCAGGTCCTTCTTTTACTTCTATTGGATCTTTTCCTAAATCTTTTGCAAGACTAATTATAGCCTCATTAGTTTCATCGTCAGTTTTAAGTCCTCTGATTACTTCAACTAGTTTCATAACTGGAACTGGGTTAAAGAAGTGCATGCCTATAACCTTTTCAGGTCTATTTGTATTAGCAGCTATATCGGTTATTGATAATGATGATGTGTTTGATGCAAGAATTGCGCCTTCTTTTACAACTTCATCCAATTCTTTGAAGATCTCTTTTTTAAGTTTTGGATTTTCTGTTGCAGCTTCTATAACGATATCACAATCTTCTAAATCTTTTATGTCAGTTGTGTATGATATATTGGCTAAAGCTTTTTGCTTATCTTCTTCGCTCATTCTCTCTTTAGATACTTGCTTAGCATAGTTTTTCTCAATCCTAGCCTTGGCTTTTTCCAAAAACTCATCTTTGATATCTCTTACTACTACTGGGTGGATCTTGGCAGCTGTTTCTACAATGCCCCCACCCATGATACCTGAACCAATTACTCCAATTTTCATAATTACTCCTTTATTTTGCTTTACTTTATATTGATACCCATTATTTGTTTTGAAAATCAGCTTTTCCTTTTTCTAAGAAAGCCTTCATTCCTAATTTTTGATCTTCTGTTGAAAAAGATAGACCAAATAAGTATTCTTCTACCTTGATAGCTGAATCAATATCTACTTGAGCTCCTGTATTTATAGCCTCTTTAGATAGTCTTACAGCTATTGGTCCATTACTTGCTATTTTTTGTGCAAGCTCATCTACTCTTTTGTCTAATTCATCTACACTAACTACTTCTTGAACAAGACCTATTTGTAAAGCCTTATCAGCCTTAATATTTTCTGCTGTATAAATTAGATATTTAGCATAGCCTTGGCCTACTAGTCTTTGTAATCTTTGGGTTCCTCCAAAGCCTGGGGTAATTCCTAGACCTGTTTCTGGTTGACCAAATAAAGCCTTTTCACTAGCAATCCTAAAATCACAACTCATAGCAAGCTCACAGCCCCCACCTAGAGCAAAGCCATTTACTGCTGCTATAGTAGGTATCTTTAGGCTTTCTACTTTCCTAAATACTGAAAGTCCCTTATTACCAAATTCTTTTCCTTCTAAAGCTGATAGAGTAGACATTTCTCTTATATCTGCTCCTGCTACAAAGCTTCTTCCTTCTCCTGTTATTATTAATACTCTAAGGTCCTTATCATCATTAATTTGATCAATTGCACTAGATAGTTCATCTAAAACTTGAGAGTTTAGTGCATTAAGTGCCTTAGGTCTTGATATAGTTAATTTTCCAACAAATCCTTCTTTTGTAAACTTGATTGTTTCAAATTCCATTTTTACTCCTTTTTGCCCTTGGGCTTTGATATTTTTTTATCAATGATTTTTCATAAATTGGCTGCTACTATATTTATGCCTATTTTTTGATTTTATAAACATAAATCTAGTACCAGCCATTTTTTTAAAGACTATTTAGCCTTTCTTTCTTTTATTAATTGAGTTAATTTAGGTACAACTTCAAACAAATCGCCTACTATTCCATAATCAGCTACATCAAATATTGGTGCATCTGGATCTTTATTTATTGCTATAACTATATCACTTGCACCTATTCCTGCTAAGTGTTGGATGGCTCCAGATATTCCTACAGCTATATAAATCTTTGGTCCTACAGTTGTTCCTGATTGACCTACTTGGTGGGAGTGAGAAATCCAGCCTGCATCTACTAGCGGACGACTTGATCCTAGGGTTGCTCCCAAGGCATTTGCAAAGTCTTCAACTATTTTTATTTTTGAAGGATCTCCTATACCACGACCTGCTGAAACTATATACTCAGCTCCTGCAAGGTCTACATCATCTCCTTCTTCACGAGGTATAAAGTCTAGGATTTTTGTTCTTATTTCTTTATCATAAGTTATATCTTCTGATATTTCTTCTATTTCTTCTTTTCTATCTTTTTCTGCCTTTGAAAATACTCCTGGACGAACTGTTCCCATTTGAGGTCTTGAGTCAGGACATAGAATTTGTGCCATTAGGTTTCCACCAAAAGTTGGCCTTGTCCATTTGATATTTCCTGTTTCAAAGTCAACATCAAGTTCTGTACAATCTGCAGTAAGTCCTGTTCCAAGTCTTGAAGATACTCTTGGTGCAAGGTCTCTACCAAGGTTGGTTGCTCCAACAAGAATTACATTAGGTTGATATTTTTGAACTAGGGTATGAAGGGCGTGAGCATATACTTCTGTATTATATTCTTTATATACATCCCCATTGACTGAGATTACTCCATCTACTCCATAATCTTTAACTTCTTCTATAGCTTTACTTACATCAGAGCCTATTATTACAGCATATAGTTTTTCCTTTAAAACATCAGCCATCTTCCTGCCTGGATTTAATAGTTCTAAGCCAACATTTAAGGCGCTTCCGTCTTCTCTTGTTTCTACAAATACCCAAAGGTTTTTATTTTCTGTCATACTTCCTCCTTAAATAAGCTTCTTATCTATTAGGGCTTCTACCAATTTGTTAGCTGCTTCTTCTGCACCCATGCCCTCAAATATTATTCCATCTTTGATTACGCTTGGAGTGTAAGATTTTTTAACTCTTGTTGGAGATCCCTTTAGACCAATCTTTGTAGGGTCTATTACATTTTCAAGGTCTGCGAAAGTTATTTGACCAATTTCAGCCTTTTTAGCTTTAAGCTTATCTTTAATCTTTGGATATCTTAATTCTTCATCCCCATATTTGGTGAAGGTTACTAGGGCTGGTAGACTTGATTGGACATTTCTAGCCCCTCCATCTACTTCTTGAAGAACTTTAACGCCCTCATCATTTAATTCTAAGGTATAAGCATAGGTTACTTGAGGTAAGTCTAAGTGCTCAGCAAGTTCTGGTCCAACTTGACCTGTATCACCATCTATAGCTTGAAGACCACACATTATCAAGTCAGGCTCACCCTCTTTTTCAGCTACAGCTCTTATTGCGCTAGATAAGATATAAGAAGTAGCAAGGGTATCAGATCCACCAAATTTTCTATCAGTTACAAGATAAGCCTTATCTGCTCCAACTGCAAGGCAATCTCTAAGCATAGCTTCTGCTTGGCTAGGTCCCATAGAAATTACAACTATTTTTGTATCTGGATTTTTATCCTTAAGCCTTAAGGCTTGTTCTAGGGCAAAGGAATCATAAGTATTTAAAATACTTGGAACTCCTTTTCTTATAAGTGTATTGGTAACTGGATCTATCTTGATCTCATTAGTATCTGGAACTTGTTTGGCACAAACGAAAATATTCATGTATCCTCCTTCTCTTAAAAGCTCTTACCTTAATAATTGTCCTGCAACAACCATTAGCATTACTTCTGAAGTACCTTCATAAATTTCTGTAATCTTAGCATCTCTCATCATTCTTTCAACTTCATACTCTTTGATATAGCCATAGCCACCAAATAGTTGAACTGCTCTTGTTGTAACCCACATAGCAGTCCTTGAAGCCTTAAGCTTAGCACTAGCTGCAGCAAGTGAGTAATCTTGACCACTATCCTTTAGGCAAGCTGCCTTATAAA
Source organism: Anaerococcus sp. (assembly GCA_030532385.1). GTDB lineage: Bacteria > Bacillota > Clostridia > Tissierellales > Peptoniphilaceae > Anaerococcus. The sequence continues at coordinate 23,871 of JAUNLG010000007.1, forward strand.
CTAGGTGTCTAGCAGCTTCTATTTCTATAGCCATTTCTGCTAATTTAAATTGAGTATTTTGGAATTTAGCAAGTTCTCTACCAAATTGCTTTCTTTCCTTAACATATTTGATAGCCCTATCTAAAGCTCCTTCTGCTATACCTAAAGCTTGAGCTGCTATACCAATTCTTCCTCCATCTAGGGTTGCCATAGCATATTTAAAGCCCTTGCCTTCTTCTCCTAGAAGATTTTCTTTTGGAATCCTACAATCTCTAAAGATTAACTCTCTAGTAGCAGATCCCTTGATGCCCATCTTATCTTCTGTACTTCCAAAGTCAAAACCCTCAGTTCCCTTCTCTACTATGAAAGCTGAGATTCCCTTGGTTCCTTTTTCCTTATCAGTCATTGCAAAAACAACATAAATATCTGCATAACCTGCATTTGTTATAAAAATCTTTGATCCATTTAGAACATAAGAATCACCATCTAAAACTGCTACTGTCTTTTGGCCTGAAGCATCAGTTCCAGCATCAGGTTCTGTAAGAGCGAAAGCCCCTAGCTTCTCTCCTGAAGCAAGTGGAGTAAGGAATTTTTCCTTTTGCTCTTTATTGCCGAACTTATTTATACAATCTGCACCAAGTGAAGTATGGGCTGATAAAACTACACCAGTAGTAGCACAAAACTTAGAAAGCTCTTCAACAGCTAGGACATAAGTTAGAGTATCAAGACCTATTCCGCCGTATTCTTCATCAAAAGGAATGCCAAAAAATCCTAACTCTTGCATCTTTTTGACATTCTCTTCAGGAAACATGTGTTCTTCATCTACCTTGATTGCCATTGGACCTACTTCTTTTTGAGCAAAGTCCCTAAACATATCTCTCATTTCAATGTTTTCTTCTGTCAACTTATACATATCTTTCTCCTATAAAAATCATCTGATATTTTCTTAACTATCTTTCTGTTATTATCTTAACAATGTTTTTAGGTCTTGTCAAGTTAATTTTTAAAAATTTAAGAAAATCCCTAGCCCCATGTCAAAATATAATGCTCTAGGCAAGGAAGATAAGAATAAGAAATTGTACAAATAATTTCCTATATTTATAAAAATCCCAAGTCTTGGGGCCCCTCACCTATCCTTCTAAGTATATAATATCACATAAAAAAACTTTGTCAAATTTTTATCATAATTAATTATAACCCTTTTAACCACTTAGCTTTGTAGAAATATTCTTGAAATTTCAAAGAAAAATTCTAGAAATAAAAATTCTTTTTTACTTTCTCAAAGCATCTCTTTTATGATATAATTTTCCTATAATGTAAACTTTATATGAATTATAGGAGGTTTTTTATGTATAAATATAAGGATTTCATGTCCCTTAGAAAAAAGGCTTTAATGCCTATTAAAGGATTTTTTTCTATAAGGAGACCTAGCCTATGAAGTATCTAAAAGAATTTACTATCCTATGTGCTTGCTTATTTTTGGGAGTTATAACAAGACACCTAATCGATTTTCCTATGCCTGAAGCTGTCTATGGAATGATCTATCTTTTCTTAGCCCTTCATTTTAAGATTCTTAAGCCTTCTGATATAAAGCAAACATCAGATGGTTTGCTTAATAATTTGGCCTTTCTTTTTGTTCCTGCCGGGGTGGGAATTATGGCCAATTTCGATTTGATTTCTGGAAAAATTATAAGACTTATTATAATTACAAGCATTGGCACAGGTCTTACCATGGCTATAACTGGCCTTATTGTCCAAGCCCTACAAAGGAGGAAGTAATGTTTGATAATCCTTATTTTGGTATAGTTCTATCTTTTGCAGCCTACGAAGTTGGCAAGTGGATTAATTCTAAAATCAAAAATCCTTTAGCTAACCCACTTTTGATTGCAAACCTTCTTATCATAGGATTTTTGCTCTTAACAAATATCCCTTATGAATCCTATAAAAAGGGTGGAGATATAATTTCATTTTTTATAGGACCTGCTACAGTTGCTATGGTTCTTGATCTTTATGTAAATTTTGATAAGCTTAAGGAAAATATCCTAGCAATCTTTGTTGGAGTTTTTGTAGGATCTATTTCTGCTATGGTTTTTGCTATAATCTTATCTAAGGTCTTTGGTTTTACAGGAAGCCTTATGACTTCAATAATTCCTCAGTCAATAACTACTGCTATAGCCATCTCCCTTAGCGAAGAGTACCAGGGGATTGCTGCCCTTACCATGATGATGGTTGTATTTAGGGGAGTTATAGGTGCTGCAATGGCCCCAAGTATTATGAAAATATTTAAAATAAAAGACCCAATTGCTCAAGGAATTGCCATAGGAACCAGTAGCCACGCTGTTGGTACTAGTCAAGCTAGGAAGATGGGCAAAATTCAAGGAGCCATGTCAGGCTTATCCATTGGCCTTGCTGGCATACTTACAGTCCTTCTTATGCCCCTTGCCATGACTCTTGTTTCATACTTATAAAAAAAGCTGGTTGCATTTTTATTTGCAACCAGCTTTTTGATAAGGTCAACTATAATTTGAATTGGGAGGCAATCAGAATTTTAGTTTAGACTTATCATTTTATTATCAAGGTTCCCTACTAGGGGCCTTAGATAAGCTAGATATTTATCAGATACATAAAATCCATCTTCTGATATATAAGATTCATCCATGATCTTCTCTTCTATTATCCCCTCACTAAGTCCTACTAACTTGTAGGCTACTTGGTAGGGATCATTTGATATTCTTTCAATGGCAACCATGGCAGAGTTTTCACCTTGAGAGATTTTTTCAACTGCAAATTTGCCAACTTCATAGGCTTCTTTTACATCAACTTCACTTCTTAAGCTTATTGAAGATCTCATTAGTAAGCCTGGTCTTTCAGCCCTAGCCTTTATATTTAACTTAGAGATAATTAGGTTTGCTAAGTGACTTCCTACATCTCCATAATAGACAGCTCTATCAGATTTAAAGATAGGTTTTGTTATAAACTTGCCATCCTTATCCTTAAGGCCCTCGCTAGCAAGAACAACTAGACCTGATTTTTTCTTCCTAAGCTCTTTTATCTTTGCTAAAAATTTCTCTTCATCAAAGGCAACTTCTGGCAAAAGAATAAGGTCTGGGCCAAAACCTTCTTGATCATTGGCTAAGGCTCCAGCTCCTGTCACCCAGCCTGCATTTCTTCCCATAGCTTCAAGGATTACAACATGGATAGGAAGACCCTTTACATCAGCCACCAATTCCTTGGTAATCTCTGCCATATATCTTGCCGCTGAGCCAAAGCCTGGAGCATGGTCGGTATTTCCTAGGTCATTATCCATAGTTTTTGGTATGCCTAAGACTTTTACACCAGTGCCTTCCATTTCTCTTGCAAGCTTTGCACATGTATTCATAGTTCCATTACCTCCATTTAGTAGACAATAGCCTATGTTATTTTTTACTAAGATTTCTCTTGCCTTCTTATAATCTTTTTCTTCTAAAGGATCCCTACTTGTCCCTATGGCAGATCCTGGGGTATTGATAATAAGGTCTGTTTCTTCTTTAGTTAAATTACTTAAGTCTATAAAGTCTTCTCTAAGAAGTCCCCCCATACCATTTCTTGCCCCAAAAATTTTGCCAACATTAGGATTTTTTTGTCCTGCTCTTATAGCGCCTGCTAGGGATACATTAATTACTCCTGTAGGACCTCCTCCATGTATTATTAGTAAATTTTTCTTCATTATTTTTCCTATTATTTATCATCCCTTTGATAGACTATGGATCCATCAACTAGGGTCTTTGTTACCTTAAGGTCCTTATCCATTATTGTAAAATTAGCTCGCCTACCCTTTTCTATAAGGCCTAGGTCATAAAAACCTAGAAGGTCTGCTGGATTTTTATTAAATAGCTTACTTGCATCTACTAGGCTTGAGCCTGTATATTCAATGAAGTTTCTAAAGCCCCTATCTAAGGTTAGGGTTGAGCCAGCTCTTACATCTTCATGTTTTAATCTAGCATCATGGTCTTTTACAATTACTTCATTTACCCCCAACATATACTCTCCATCAGGTAGTCCTGCTGCCATTATGCAGTCAGTTATGCCAACCATTCTTTCATAGCCCTTGTTTTTTAACATGAAATTTACTGTTGTAGGATGGAGATGAAGTCCGTCTACTATAGTTTCAGTATATAAGTCTGACATAAGACTTGCCCCAACTATACCAAGTTCGTGTTGGTGGATTGGTCTCATAGCATTCATCAAGTGGGTAGAAGACTTAGCTCCAAGGCCTTTTGCCTCCATAGTCTGATCATAGGTGGCATCAGAGTGGCCAAGGGATACTACTATGCCTAGGTCAACCAGATCTTTAATTATCCCCATGTTCTCTTTAAATTCAGGAGCTAAGGTCATATATTTTATTATGCCTTGGCCTATGGCTTGGTATTCCCTAATTAGGTCAATATCGCCATAGGCTAGGAGAGATTCAGGCATAGCCCCCTTGTACTTAGGGTTAAGGAAGGGACCTTCTAAGTGGATGCCCAATAGTTTGGCCCCTGTATTTTCTTTTTTTATAGCCTTACTAGCTTCTTTTATACACCAGATAGTTTGCTCAGTGGTATCTGTCAAAACAGATGATAGAAAACCTGTAACACCGTTGCTAGCGTGAAATTCTGATATTTTTCTAAGTCCTTCTACATCTGCTTTATTGGCATCTACCCCATTACCACCATGGTTGTGAATATCTATAAAACCTGCAAATATATAGTCATCACCTAGGTCTAACTCTTTATCAGCTTTAAGGTCCTTTTCGCTAATATCTATTATAAATCCATCTTCTATTAAGATAGACCCTGATATTATCCTATCTTCTAAAACTATATTTTTACTTTTTAAAACTTTTTTCATAAAGGCTCCTTAGTGGTGGATTGGAAATCCTTGAAGGTCCCTATCCTCATCATTATCTTTCATACAAAGGTGGACTGCAGCTGTTTTAAAGGTTAGAGGGAGGGCTAGGATATTAGGTTTTTCCCCTACAAACTTTCTTTTAGCATCTTCTAAAGCCTCTTCAAAAGTAGCCCTTGTCTTAAGTCCCATAGCCCTTGACCAGCCTGGTTCTTGGTTGCCTACCATATAGATAGCTGCTGTATTCATCTCTGCTATATGGGCACAAGATATCATAGAAAATCCATGGAAAGGATGGAAGGCATTAGTAAACCTATACCTTCTAATATATTCTTCATTAGTTGCAAAATACTCTCCCCACCTATTTAGGTCTGGTAGGGTTTGGTTGTAATTTTTCTTATAAATATCTAAAAGTTCTGGCATATATGGCCATAAAAATTCATTTAGGTAGCCATTTGTCAAAGATGAGCATATTATTACACAATTATCCTTAAGGATTCTCTTATGCCTAATAACTTGGGCAGATAAGGCCTGCATCATCATAACAGGGTTAGTTCCCATGCCATCTCCATAGTGGAAGGATTGAGGCATGCCAAATACTAAAACATCATATTTTTTCTCAGCCCAATGGACAAAGGTCCTCTTATCTGCAAGCTCCCAGCTTAGGGGTTGGAGGTCCTTGGCATAGCCTGAATAAATTCCAATTTGCCTACTTTTTGTATCAAGAACAGCATCACATACAAAAAACTTCTTGCCCATCTTCTCTTCCATATGCATACCTATCTCATCAAACTTACTTCTCATAAGTGAATGAGTAGATACAGGAGTAAAGTCATTCCTATGCATTACACTAGGAACATGGTGGCTGGCAATAGACCTCCAGTGGCTTATTCCAGTTGCACAATGCTTATAGCCTCCTGAGTAACCTCCATAAGGATTGCCTTGGGTATGGCCTACTAAGATGGCAAGGTCTGAGTCATAAACAAACTTGTTAATTAAGACAGGATCTCCCCTTCTAGTAGTGCCTAGGTCTACTAGGTTATCATAATCTTCACTATCGTGGTTTATAATCTGTCCTGATGGATAAAAATCATCAAAAATCTCATGGCCTAGGATATTTAAAATTTGCTCTTTGGTATTTTTTGCATGAAGGCCATTTGAGCAAATAAGAAGAATATCTTCTTTATTAACTCCAGCTTCATAAAGCTCCTTTAAGATAAGTTTAATAGAAACCTTCCTATGAGCAGTCTCTTGTTCTCCTCCCTTTACCCTATCAGGAAATATTATAGTAACCTTATGGCCTGGTTTAGCAAGCTTAGATAAAGGCTCCATGCCTATTGGATTTCTAAGACTTTCTAGATACTTTTCTTCTAACTTATCTTCTGGTATAAATGGAGGGTCTGCTACAGTCTCTCCTGGAATAAAAACATCAGTATCATCAGGCAAATTAGCACTCATGGTGCCTGATCCATATTCAAATTCAAGTTTCATCCTATACTCCTCTATAAATATTTACAATCTCTAAAAATTCCTCTGGATAAAATCCTATATCTCCACTAAAACGGGTAAGGGCTATAAGACCGCCATCTATATTATCAATAGAGGCTAACATCTTGGCATTATCAGCCTTAAGACCACCTCCATAAACTAGGTCAAGTCCTCCTGTCTCTTCTTTTATAAAATCAGCTATTTTTTCAATATAGGCCTTATCTGGAGGAGTCTTGCCAGGTCCTATGGCCCAAACTGGTTCATAGGCCAAGGTTACCTTAGACCTATCTACATCCTTAAGTCCTAGGTCTATTTGCTCTTTTAAAACTTCCTTCCAATTAGCTTGCTCATCAGCACTCTCACCTATGGCAAATAAAACATCAAGGCCCCTAGCAAGAGCTCCTTTGACTGATTCATTTAAAAACTCATGAAGAACTTTCTCATCTCCTCTTGCCTTTTTTATAAGTTCTTTATAATTATTTCTTTCTTCACAATGGCCTATCAAAGTAGCCTTAGCTCCCATGGCACTGGCTGCTGCTGGTGGGAAAAATGTAGTAAAGGCTCCAAAATTACCTCCCTTAGCCACATCCTTCCTATAGACCCCCTGGCTTCCTATTTTTATATGACTAGGTTTTTCTTCTAGGGCCTTAAGAAGATGGCTTTCTGGAAATAGAAAGGTAAATTCGGTATCTTCATAGCCCTCTAGAACACCATCAAGGTCTTTTATAATATTTCCAGCCCAAAGGTCAATCGGATAAAGAGAATTGACTCCTCCATATTCCTTGGGTATATCAAATCTTTTAAAATTTACATAAATTTTTTTCATGGATCCTCCTAGATTTCTACAAGTTTATATTTTTCATAAGAATCAAAGGCGATAATCATCCTTCCACAAACTTCCATCACCCCATCATCCATAGCTCCAATTAGTTGGCCTAGGGCCTTACTTGGTATATTATCCCTTACCATAGTATCCATTAAATCTTGCATGTAATATCTTGGGTCAAAGTTTGAAGGATCATCCTTAAGCCTCTTATAAACCATCTTTACATATGGATCATCCAAAAGTTCCTTGTTTTCAGCTAAAAGCTGTCTAATATTTCTTGTTACAGTAAGTCTTATATCTGTATCTACATTGATTTTTCTAATACCAGAAGAGATAACTTCTTGAAGTTGAGGAATTGGTATGCCGCCTGCATTTTTGATATCTCCTCCAAGGTCTACTACTTGCTTGACCATGTAAGGATCGACATTACTTGATCCATGAGATACCAAGGCTGCTTTTAGACCTTCATGAAGAAGACATTCATTTACAGCTATTGGTATTTCTTTTCTTAAAACTACATTAGCTCCCTTGTTGGCCCCATGACTTGTTCCATAGGATATGGCTAGGGCATCTACTCCTGTTTCTTTTACAAATCTAACAGCATCTAGAGGATTGGTATAGGTTGACTTTTTGGAAAATACATGGTCTTCAACTCCTGCCAAAACCCCAAGTTCTCCTTCTACGCTTACGCCAAAATCTTTGGCATAATCAACCACCCTTTTGGTTAGGGCTATATTTTCATCAAGGCTTTTTGATGACCCATCTATCATTACAGAAGTATAACCTGCATCAATAGCAGCCTTACATACTTCAAAAGAGGTCCCATGGTCTAGGTGGAGGACACAAGGAATCTTGGATTTTTCACAAATTTCCCTAAAGGCATCAGCCATAATTTTCATTCCTTTAGCCTTTTGCTCGAAAGTACCATTTTTAAAATCAGCCTGTCCACTCATAAAAACATTGGCAAGTTCTGCCCCTTGTAAGAGCATAGGAGAGTTAAAAATCTCATGAATCCTAAGGGCTGCCCTAATTTGAGAAACAGAGTTTACATTAAAGGCTCCGTAGGCAAAGTTATTTTCCTTAGCTGCCTTAAGGAGGGGTTTAAGTGATGTTATCATAATCCCTCCTAGAAAGCCTTTTGGCTTGCATTATCATTGGCAATGATTATAGCATCTGTATGGTCTCTAAGGAGGGTAGCTGGGAATTTCGCAGAAACTTCACCATATAAGGTCTGTCTAACAACAGCCCTATGCCAGTCCCTAAAGACCCCTATGACAATCTTTCTAGAAGATAGGATCTCCTTCATACCCAAGGTTATAGCATATTTTGGCATGGCACTTATGGCTCCATTTAAATCTCCTATAGAATTTACAGTCCTAGTTTCCCTTGAAATCTCTAAGACCCTAGTAGAAAGTTTCTTAAATTCTTCCTTATCCATATCTTCAGGTTCATTAAAGGCAAGGTGGCCTGTTATTCCAATTCCGCCAAAGCAGATATCCACTCCCCCAAGGTCTTTCATTTTCTCATAAACCTTATCAGGATTTTTTGGATCAGGGAAAATCCTGTGATCTTCATCCATAACAAGGTCCTTATCTATCCTTCCATAAACTTCCCTATCCATAAAACCTCTAAAGGATAGCCTGTGGTCCTTGTCTATATATTCTTTATCGTCTGTCAAATACTCATCCATATTGAAAAAATATGTATTTTTTAAAGAAAGTCTTCTCTCATTTACTAGCCTTACAAAAATAGGATATTGGCCAACAGGTCCAACAGGAACTATAAAAACAGTATTTTCTCCCTTTTCATTATTTTTTTCAATCTCTTTAACCATTCTAAGGGCAATTTCATAAAAAACTTCCCCAGACTCTCCAAGTTTTAGTAGGGGTAAGCTTGAATTTTCCCCTAATTCTTCTTTTCCTATATTAAAATATTCCATCTATATCTCCTTATCTTTTCTTACCAGGATACTTTTAACTGCTTATCTTAAAATTGAAGAACCAATCATCCTTAGGGTAAGAGATTCTCCCCTTAAGGCTATGGATAATTCTAAGATATTTCTATATGGAGCAAGGCCTGAATAACCATGGTCTCCTATATGGTGGATATCAACACCAGTCATCTTGTTTAAAAGTGCCAAGTGTCTTATAGTTTCTACAGATGCAGCCTCTTGGCTTGTTCCTATGGCACTCATAGCAAGGGCTTTCTTTTCATGGATTATATCTACAAGATTTTTGTTATAATCAACAGTCAACCCAGGAAAAGTTCCCACTGCTGGAAGTAGGATTACATCAGCACCAGCATCTACAAAGTCACTTACAGTTTTTTCATCAATTATTTTTTCACTTATCCCTGACCCATGCATCTTTCCTGCAATAATAACTCCATCAAAGTTTTCTCTTGTAAGTTTTATTGCCTCTTTTATTGATTCATTGGATACGCCTGTTGAAGGGTTGCCAGTTAGGGAAATTATATCAAAACCAAGGTCTTTTGCCTTCTTGACACTTTCTTTACTACATATCCTTCCTCTTGCTATAAGATCCCTATCCTCATCCATCTTTGCCTTATAGTCAATAGGCTCTAAGTTTAGACCTATAGGTCTTTTTACCAAATTTTTAAGATATCTAACAGGGTCATCTATCTTATCATCAATAGCCATGATTTTTTCATCAAATACATCAAAACAATTCAAAAGAATCAAGTCTGCACCAAAGGCCCTAGCTATTTCGCTATTGGTAATCATTGGCTGAAACTGTGTTATTGTAACATTGTTTTCAGATAAGATAACCCTACCTTCAGAAATCCTTATTGACTCTATAAGGTCATCCTTATCCATGGCCATAATATCGCTAGCAAAGGCATCTAAAAATCTTTTCATCCTAATTCTCCAATCTCTTTAAGATTTTTTGCAATAAATAAGACTGTTGAAGATAACCATCCACCAGCCTCTTCCTAGTCAAGGTGTCTGGCCTAGTGGGGAGGATTTAGCCCACTGGCTCATGGAGGCCACTTTGCCTAGGAGGAGTTAGTGAAAATGGTTATTTACCCTGCAACAGCCCCCACTTAAGTTATTCTATTCTAGTGCTTCTTTCATTAGATCAAATTCTACATACTCTTCTACATCTCTAGCTTCTTCAACATCGCCACTTTCTATAAACATTTCTTGTTGTCTTTCATAGTAGCCTTTCATTGTGCCATCTTCTATAGCTTCTTTGATAAAGTCTGCAGAAAACCAAGTTGCATCCCCAGTTTCTACCATAGCAGCTTCCTTATCCTTTGCAGTTTGCTTAGCATATAGGCCTACTGCATAATCCCAGTTTTCTTTATCAGCTGCAAATTGCATAGCCTTATAAATTGCCCTAGAAAATCTTAGGACAAGGTCCCTATTTTCTTCAACATACTTAGGAAGAGCTATAAAGCTTGATAGGTTAACTGAATCTGTTGAAAATTCAATTTGCTTAGATCCTTCAACATTATCAAGGATTTGTGCATCATATGGGTTCCAAGCTGTAGCAGCATCTACAGATCCACTCATCATAGCAGCAACCATGTTTGTAGCATCCATCTCATATGGGTCTATATCATCCATAGTAATACCAGCCTTGTTCAAAGCTCCTGTAAGAGCTGTCTCTGATGAAGAACCAGCAGTATAGGCAATCTTTTTGCCCTTTATATCTTCTATAGTCTCTATGCCACTATCAGGAAGAACTGTAATCTTATCTGTATTATGAACTGATGAAGGTACTATAATATTTGCACTACCTTGGATAGCAAGCTTGTGAGCTCCATGGCCTATATAGGCAATGTCAACACTTCCACCCTCCATAGCTGCAATTTCAGATGGACCATCAGCAAATTCTATCAAATTAACATTTAGGCCTTCTTCTTCAAAATATCCCTTATCAACTGCAGTAACCAAATGCCATAGGGAGGCATAGTTTGGCATGTAGGCAACATTTAAATCTACAGTTTCAACTTCGCCTGTACTTTCTTCAGTTTCCTCTGTGTTTTCTTCACTTTCTTCTTCAGTTGTTTCTTCTTCTGTTTGACTTGTTTCTGTTTCATTCACATTAGCTTCATTGCCTGGATCCGCTTCATTTTGATTAGCCCCACCACAAGCTGTAAGAGACATTAAAGCCATAGCCATAACCATCATTTTTACTAATTTTTTCATAAGTTTCTCCTTTTACTTTCTTACTTCCAAAAATTCCTTGTAAACTTCATCCCAAATAGTATTCTTAAGCTCAACAAACCTAGGTGAAGTTTTGATATCTTGAGTTCTAGGATAAGGTATATCTATATCGACAATCCTCTTGATCCTTCCAGGCCTAGCACTCATAATGACAACTCTTTGGGAAAGGATAACCGCCTCTTCTACATCATGTGTAATAAAGAAACAGGTCTTTTTCTCATTTTCCCATGTCTGTAACAACTCTTGTTGAAGCTGAACCCTAGTTTGGGCATCAAGAGCTCCAAAAGGTTCATCCATAAGTAAAACCTCTGGGTCAACTGCATAAGCCCTAGCTATGGCAACTCTTTGTTTCATACCACCTGAAAGCTCCTTTGGGTAAGCATCCTCAAAACCCTCTAAGCCAACAGATTTTATATATTTTCTAGCCCTTGCCTCAGCCTCTTCCTTATTAACATTTTGAATCTCTAAACCAAATAGGACATTTTGTAAAACAGTCCTCCAAGGAAATAGGGCATATTGTTGGAAAACCACTCCTCTTTCTACACCAGTTCCCTCTATTGGCTTACCATCAAGATAGATAGTACCAGAAGTTGGGGTATCAAGACCTGCGATATTATTTAATAAAGTTGACTTGCCACAACCAGATGGTCCGACAACACAAATAAACTCATTTTCTTTAATATCAAGGTTTATTCCATTAAGGGCAACAACCTTACCCTTCCTTGTCAAATATTCTTTATAGACATTATCAATCTTAAGTTTGACATCTAAATCTTCTCTTGCCACCCTGTAAGTCTCCTTTCAATATAATCTGTAATCTTAACTAAAATCAAACCTATAATACCAAGTAAAATTATGTACATTAGCATTCCATCTGATTCAAAGGAGTTAGCAAGGGATCTAATTCTCATACCAATACCCGCTTGAGCTCCTGTAGATTCTGCCGCAAGTAAGGTAGTAAGACCTGCACTTAGGCCAAGCCTAACAGCTGTGATTATAAAAGGAACTGTAGCAGGAACAATAATCTTAAAGAAGATATCTTTATCACTAGCCCCAAGAACCCTAGCAGCCTTGATTAAAGTTACATCAATATTCTTGATTCCTTGATAAATAGTAATAGACATAGTCATAAAAGTTGCTATCCAAATAAGAATAATAGCAGGCTTCATACCAACACCAAAGGTAATAACTAGCAAAGGAGCATAACCTAGGGCTGGGATATTTCTAATAAAGTTTATCCAAGGTTCCAAGATCTTTTGAACAGGCTTATACCAAGCCATCAAAAAAGCTATAGGCAGGGATGTTACAAAACCCAAAGTAAAACCTGTAACAACAGCAATCATTGAAGACTTAATATCTTTACCTAAGACACCCCTATCTACCATCTTGCCAACAGCTACAATAACCTTATCTACAAAAGGGAAAGACCTTGAAGTGACTTCACCAATTGATAGTAGGTACCAAACAAGAAAGGCAATGGCTATAGAAATTAGCAACCAAATTTTATCATTTAATACCTTTTTATTCTTTTTCATTCTACCCTCCAATAAAACGATTTTCATAAGCTTGTTAATAATTTCAATTAACCTTTATTGTATTATAAATATAACAAATATTAAGTAAATTAGCAAGCTTAACAGATCAATTGGAAATAACGTTTTTTTAGGAGTATAATTGTATCAGAATCTTTCAAAAACTTTCACAGAAAGGAAAAATTATGATACCACAGGAAAGGTATGAACAAATAAAATCAATATTAACCAAAGAAAAAACCATAAGCCTAAAAGACTTAAGCAAGGAAATATTCGTCTCAGAATCAACTCTAAGAAGAGATATAGACTACTTAGAAAATGCAGGCTTTCTAAAAAAAATAAGAGGAGGCGTAACCATCTCCTCCAATATAAATGGTGAATATTCAAGCTTTATAAGGCAAAATAGAAATACAGAAGAAAAACAATATATGGCAAGTCTATGCGATAAGTATTTTCTAAAAGATGACCTATCCATGTTTTTAGATGACTCATCAACAACAAGTTATCTTACAAAATACATAAAAAATTATAAGCAGATGGTTGTCCTAACCCACAGTATAGAAATAGCCAAAAACTTATACGAATCAAGCAATGTCAAATGTCTCCTGTCAGGAGGAACCCTCAAATTTAATAGCTTCTCCCTAGTAGGCCTACAAGTCTATGACTTTCTAAAGTCCTTTTATGCTGATTACCTTTTTGTATCTTGCAAATGCTTAGATAGCAAAAATATTTATGAAGCTGATAGCGAACTTGCTGGAATAAAAAAAATCATGCTAAATAACTCAAGCAAAAAGGTTCTTTTGGCAGACTCCTCAAAATTTGACAAAAAATCCTTTGTATCAAACTACAAACCGACCCAATTTGACTATATAATAACCGACAAAAAACCATCAGATGCCTTCATAAATAGCCTAAAACCTTTTACGGAAGTAATTTGGGAATAGGGGAAAAATCCCTATTCCCTATTTAAGATTCTTAAGATTTAAAAGATTTAGGGGATATTAAAAGAATTATTTGTAGCAAGTTTATTCAAAGATTGGGATTTTAGGGTGCATTTAGCTTGTTTATGGCTACAAAGGACATGTATGAGTGGCTATTTCTTGTCATAAAAATCCCTCCTGATTAGTATTAATTTCCCCTAATCAGGAGGCTTCTCTACACAAAGTATTTCACAGTTTTTTTATAAAATTTAGCAATGATTTTTATTTTCTAGTATTCAAATAAATATAATCATCAACTATAGATCTCATTTTTGTAACTCTTCCGCCATAAATAATTTGAATATTCTTTTCACTAGGCCTTATTATTCCCATAGGTTTAGATAAATTAATCTTGGACTCATCTATCTTTGAAGAATCTTTAACTGTTATCCTCAATCTAGAAATGCAATTATCAACATCTTCTATATTATCAATTCCTCCTAAACCATCTACAATAACTTCTGCCTCTCTATAGCTTGAATCGATCGAAACTTGTCTATCATCGTCTGATATAGGTTCATCTTCTAATGAATTATTATCTCTTCCCACAGTTCTTACATTAAATTTAGTAATGATGAATTTGTAGGTATAGTAATACATAGCAAAAAACAATGGCCCCATAAATAGATATATATACCATTTAGTATCTGTCCCTTGTAGTACACCAAATACTAACCAATCTATAATTCCACCTTGGATATTACCAATAGTTACTTCAAATAAGTATGGAATTAAGAAAGCTAAACCAGCAAAAATTGAGTTCATAATCCATAAAATTGGTGAAAGGAATATAAATGTGAATTCAATTGGTTCAGTAATTCCTGTTAGTATCACAGCTGTAAGTCCGGCAGTATAATATGATAGTACTCTCTTTCTATTTTCAGGCTTAGCACATTTTACAATTGCAAATACAGCTGCGGGCATTCCAAATACCATGTGTAGAATCTTTCCTTGAGCTAAATATTTAGTAGCTTCAGATGAGAATGGCAAGTTATTTTCTAATTGATATAGGAAAATTTGTAATGAACCCACTAGTGATTTTCCATCTATATTTTCAACTCCACCCAATGCTGTAAATCTAAATGTTTGATTTAGAATATGGTGCAATCCTGTAGGATTTATTAATTTTTCTAACATTCCATATAGAAAGGCCCCAAAAGCACCCGCATCTGAAATCAATTTTCCAGAATTAATTATTAGTTTATTAATTGGTGGCCATATAAAGGCAAGCGCTACACCAACTAAAATCATTAATAAGGTATTAATTATAGGTACAAATCTTTTTCCAGAATAAAAGGTCATTGATTGGTGTAATTGTGTATCTCTAAATCTGTTATGTATGAGAACAGTTAGTAGACCTACAATTATACCCCCTATTACGTTTGTATTATATCCGAAGATTCCTATAACATTAGTAAATTGTGAATTAAAAAGAACTGCATCTGTTTCACTCATTCCACTTTCTACCAAATATGCAAGATCTGTAGTTTCTGGAGTGAATCCTTGTATTTGTAGAACATAGTTCATAGCAATCAGCATGGAAATATAACCTGCAATAGATGAATAAACCGAGACCTCTTTATCCCTTTTTACCATCCCCATTGGAATTGCCATTGCAAATAATAATGGCAAATATCCGAAAGGAATTCCAGCTATCTTTCGAATTAGTCCTAGCACGTTTTGAATAATATTATTATTTAAAAAAGGCAAATACTTAATTATATTTGGATTTTGTAAAGCTGCACTTAAACCCAAAAATATAGCCATAAATGATAGCAAAGATATTGGAAAAAGAAGTGATTTTCCAAAATCCTGCATAAACGCTTTAAGTTTTTTCATAATTTCTCCTTAATTATATTTATAATTTGTTGAGGTAAAACATCAATTTCATAGATCTTATCCCCTACTTTTTCTTCGTAAACATTTGATAAATAAAAACCATTATCAATCTTTATCTTAGAAGGTGTTTCAAGGGAGTTATACAATCTAACAAATACATCTTCTGAATTTTCACATTTTTTTATTGCTGATACTGTACAATCAGTGACAAGATTTAAATTACTATTATTGATGATTTCTTGTTTATTTAGATTAAATCTATTATATTTCTTAGATTGGCATCCTTGAAGAGGGGTTAATATCTTCTTTGAAAATTTTGAAGCTATTTTATCTTTTTTCTTATACACTACAAATTTTTGAGATATCTTTTTATTTAGTAATCTATTGTCTGGAGTTAGGACATGCATTCCTGATGCTCTTCCAGGCCTATTTACTAAATCACTTTTCCCTAAATAAGAAAATGATCTGAGTATCGGGATTCTTACTTTAGCTTCATCGAACATAAAACCTTTGCAAGTATCATTAATTAATCCGTATTCATTATTTACCAATATATATGATTGATAATTATGAATATTTACTGGTTTTTCAACCCAATCCTCTTTTTCCCATATGTTCAAAAGCTCTAGGTTATTCTCTCTTTGTACTTCTCCAAATTGTACATCACTTTTAATACTTTTAATATTGTCAAAATTAAACTCTACAACCAATTGATGACCATATACCTTATTTTCAAAAGAAATTTCAATTTCCAAATTTTCATTTATATTCTCAATCGTAAGAAGTATATCTTGATTTACTGAACAAATTTCTTCCTTTCTTTCCTCTAAATTCTTAGGCAGTTTTGCTGATAAATAAATCTCATATCTTCCATTTTTTATTTCTGATTTAATTATATTGAAATAAATTTTACCAAGTTTATCTTCTCTTAATGGAGAGTAGTCATATCCGTCTCCATCATCTGATTCGCTATACACCGAAATGAAGTTATCAATAACTTTGCTATTATCTACAAGAGATAAATTTTTTTTATTAAGCCTTGTACAGAATTTATTAGAAACAATATTTAAAGGTTCATTTTCTTCCCCATCAATTGTCTTGCATTTTTTAACTTCAAACCCATCAATATGGTCTATAATTAGAGAAATTTCACTTCTATACATTTTTATTTCTTTTCTCTTCGCTAAAACCTGCCTATCTATTTTAGCCATATCCAAGAGTTCTTGTTTATACAACTTATATTTTAATTTTTTATTTTTTTCATCATATATGGAAAAATCTTTATTAAAAGTGTGAATTACTAAGTTTACTTTCTCATTATCTCTTTTTTCTGGTAGTGGATTAGTAATAGCTATATCGAAATTTTCATCTGACTCCGCTAATAATCTATTAATTAGATCAATATAATTAACCACTAAGCTATTAGCTTTTTTCAGTCTAAATAATATATCATCGTTTACTTCATCAGAATTACATCCACCTAAACTATCATGAGCATGAACTCCAAATAGTATCTTAAGAATTTTTCTTATTAAATCTGTTGGATATTCTAGACCTCTTAAATATGCTAATGTTGCCAAAGGTTCCATCACATTATATAATAGTCTTTCTGTCTTGTAGTTTAGCTTTTTTATATCCATTCGTGTTGTATTTATTGTTCTGTGTACTCTAGTAAACTCTGCATGGTTTAATTCACCATTTACAATATAATCAACTTTTGAGTTATTCTTTATCCTTTCACAATAAGATTTAAGAGATTCTATCTTAACCTCATCATTTGTGAATATATTTTCTAAACTTCTTTTTATATCTTTGATATTTTTTTGTATTGGCATTTGATCATGACCATTCATTAATAATATCTTGTCATAGGTGTTGTATCTATTGTATTTATCCTCTATTTCATCTATTCTATTTTTTAAATCTGTTTCGTTTTCAGGAAGATACTTTGCTCCTTGATATCCTGCTATAAGTGTAATCGCCATAACATCTGAGCCATCTAAAGCTTCCCAAGTAAATATAGCATCACGTGTCTTTTGCTTTGATATACCTCTCCAAAATACAGAATAGTCAATCCCAAACGACTTATATATTTGAGGCATTTGAGGATTTTGGCCAAAAGTATCAGGAGTATAGCCAACCATCAAAACTTCATCTGTATATTTTCTTGACTCAGTAATACCATAATATAAATTTCTTATAATTGATTCTTGATTAGGTAGGTTCAAGTCAGTTTGGGTATACCAAGGTCCAATAATGATCTGATTTCTTGAAATTAATTTTTTTAATCTACCTGTAAACGATTTTTCAATATCTAAAAAATCATCTATCATTACAAACTGTCCATCTAGCATATAAACTATATCAGGATTTGCTTCAAGAAACTCTATTAATTCAATAATATGGTTTCTTAAAAGTATTTCAGTTTCATATTGAGTAAAGTACCACTCCCTATCCCAATGAGTATGCATTATAATTGAGTAGGTTTTCATTAATCAAGCTCCACCCAGTATTCTTTATTGGCTTCTATCAAAGCATTCAGCACTTTCTTTGCATCATTAACATCAATCACTGTTCTATTTAATGTTAGCGCCATTAAAGCTTTATTATAAGATTTTTCATAGTATGCTTCAGTTATAAGTTTTTCGTACGCATACTGACTTTCAATCATTCCTTTATAGAAAGTGCTTATATCCCCTACAGTGAAAGGTCTAGGTCCATTTTTACCTAAAGTAGCTGTAACCTCTACCATTGCATCATCTGATAAATTATTAATAATTCCATTATTTTCAACAATAACAATAAAGTAATTGTTTAAATTGTATTCAATAGACATTGCAATCTCTACAATCATATCTCCATGCGCATCATTATGAACCATCTTTATTCCGTCTAGAGTCTGTTGTTCATAAACTTTTTTACATTCATTAAATACATTTTTTTCTCTACCATCAATTACTTCATCAGCTCTTGTATAATTCGGATCAAGCTTAGATAATTTATACTTTGGATACAAGTAGTATTGTAAATAAGTGTTTGGAAGATATTCATCGAAGTCTTCAACCATTTGTTGGACCATTCCATAAGTGTCTAACCATGATTGGTCTCTTTGTTCAGCATCAGCAGGTAAGAATCCTTCTGATTTAATTACTTCCTTCAATTTTGGGAGAAGATCATTACCTTTTTTATCTAGTAGCTTTGTAAACCATCCATAGTGATTTAAACCAAAGTAATATGGTTCAAATTCACGATAATCCATATCTAGTATCTTTCCATATGATTTTAGAAGATTAATTGGTTGATCACATATATTTAAAATTCTATTATCATTCGGAAACTCTTTCTTTAGCGCTACAGCGACTATAGCTGCAGGATTTGTATAATTTAGTATCCAAGCATCTTTTGAATATTTTCTTATATCATTAACAAGTTTGATCATATCTGGAATAGACCTAAACCCATACGCAAATCCACCAGGACCACATGTTTCTTGTCCAATTAACCCCATGGATAATGGAATTTTTTCATCTTTTTTTCTCATCTCGTATCCACCAGTTCTGATTTGACAGAAAACGTAATCAACATTATGAAAGGCTTCTTTAATATCAGTCGTATATGAAAATTTTAAATTTGGATATTTTTCTCTAAAGAGTACTTTACCAAATTCTCCTATTATTTTTTGTCTCTCAGGATTATTATCAAATAAAACTAATTCATCAATTGGGAAATTATCCTTATGATTAGTAATAGCGTTTAATAAGCCAGGAGTCCATGTACTTCCGCCGCCTGCTATAGTTATTTTCAAAATAGTTACCTCCTCTGATTTTCTTAACTATTACTTTAACATACAATAAGTAGTACTTCTGTTATAATAAAAAAACTAGTTACTAAACATGTAACTAGTTACGTAACCATTATTTTCCAATTATTTCATCAAAAACTTTATGGAAAAATAATAACATTGGTATTCTAGAAGAATTATCAAATTCAACCCTTCTATCGTCTGAAATGAATATATAATATGACATACTTGCTAACTTCTCTAATGTATTCTTTGTAGCATTAGTCAAACTAATTATCGTTACATCGTTTGTCTTAGCTTGCAAGGCAAGATTTACACATTGTCTAGTTTCTCCACTCATTGAGACTATAAATAAAACGTCTTTGCTTGTCATATATTTTACATTTGTCATAGCGACATGAGTACTTTCTAAGTGAATTGCATTAAATCCCAATAATAAAAATTGCGTTACTGCATAGTCACATATATATGAATTCAAACCTTTACCAAAAAAATATATCCTAGAATTTCTTAATAAGTTTATTAATTTTATGTAATCAACATCATCTATAATTTTTAAAGTATTATTAATATCGTTTTCTCTTATTTTTTGATAATCAAGACCTATTTCATCTTCTGGTTTCTCTGTTATATTTTTAAAATAATATTTAAGCTCACTAAAACCACTAAAACCCATTTTTTTAGAAGCTCTAACGACACTTGTTTTCGATACAAAGCAAGCTTCAGCAACCTCATCAATATTCATATTATATACTCTATCTATATATCTATTGATAAAATTTGCCACCCTTATTTCTGATTCATTCATATTTTCTATTATATCTTTGTTAAAATGTAATCCCATAATCCACTCCAATTCACGAAAATTAAAACTGTTTTAATAACTTTTTGTTTTAAAATATGAAATTAAAATATTTTCTTTAATTATTTTTAATCATTGTACGCTTATTTAATAACTACAACTCATATACTATAAGTATATTATATCAGAATTAAGAAGCTGATTTGGTGTCTATCATTAAAATCCTAACTATATTTATTAAACCATTCTTCATTCATTTTCCCTAAATTGACCCTTATTTCATAAAAGCTATGATATTATACTTACCAACCTGGTTAAATCCATTTTCCTTATAGAAACTTTTTGTTTTTCAGTATCATCAGTTAATAAGATTATTTGCCTAAGATCCTTATACTCTTCTAGAATAACTTTTAATAGCTTACTGCCAAGACCTCTCCTTTGATAGGATTCTAGTAGTAAAATATCTTGCATATAAATAATAGTATGCCCATCCCCAACGACCCTTGCTAAACCAACTAGTAGGTCTTTCTCCCAAAGAGCCAAACTTTCAAGGAATTTTTAATGGCATTTTCTAATGCTTTTGGATTTAAGGTATAAGAATTCCAGCCTATATTATTATATAAATTTAAAAGACTAGCAAGATCAGGTATTATATTTTCTTTAATTACAATGTTTTCATTCTTGGCTCCTTAATTGCTATAAGTGGTTAATTTTCTATAAAGATTCTGAGAAGATTTTTAAAACTCCTTGCAAAAAACCGCAGCCTAAGACTGCGGTATAAATTTTTATCCAATTAGATTTACAAGATTTTTGCTCTTATTCCCACTCAATAGTTCCTGGTGGTTTGCTGGTTATATCATAGACTACCCTGCCTACTCCCTTTACTTCGTTTATCATCCTGTTGGCTAGGGTTTGTATTAGGTCGTATGGGAGGTTGGCGGCTTCTACTGTCATTGCATCTGTGCTTAATACTGCTCTTATTGCAACTACATTATCATAAGACCTGGCATCGCCTTTTACTCCTACAGTTTTTATTGGTGTCCAAACTGTAAAGTATTGCCATATGTCTCTTTTTAGGCCAAAGTTTTCTATTTCTTCCCTAAGTATTGCATCTGTTTCTCTTACGATTTCTAGTCTTTCTTCAGTTATATCTCCTATTACCCTAATTCCTAGGCCTGGTCCTGGGAATGGTTGCCTTTGGACCATATCTTCTGGTATATCCAAGGCTTGACCAACTTTCCTAACTTCATCTTTGAAAAGCTCTCTTAAAGGTTCGACTAGGCCCACAAAGTCCATGTTTTCTGGAAGACCTCCTACATTGTGGTGGCTTTTGATTACGCTGGCCTTATCTTTTCCACTTTCTATTACATCAGGGTAGATTGTTCCTTGGACTAGGTATTTTGCTCCGCCAATTTTTTTGGCTTCTTCTTCAAAGACTTCTACAAAGTGGTTGCCTATTATCTTTCTTTTCTCCTCAGGCTCTGTAACTCCCTTTAGAAGGTCTAAGAATTCTTTTGACCTATCTACCATTTTTACATTCAAACCTAGGTGTTCATAGGTCTTCATTACAGTTTTTGCCTCATCTTTTCTTAATAGACCATGGTCTACAAAGATACATTGAAGCTTATCACCAATGGCCTTTGATACTAGGGTCGCTGCTACGGTTGAGTCTACTCCTCCTGATAGGCCGCATATCATTTTTTCGCCTTGGTATTTTTCTTTGATTTCTCTTATTTTTTCTTCAGCAAAATCTGCCATTGACCAATCTCTTTGGGCACCTGCTATATTTATTACAAAGTTTTCTAGCATTAGTCTGCCGTATTCTGAGTGAACTACTTCTGGGTGAAATTGTACAGCATAGATAGATTTTTCCTTATTTTCAATTCCTGCTACTGGTGCATTTAGGGTCCAAGCAGTTTTCTTAAAGCCATCTGCTATATCTTTTATCCTATCCCTATGGTTCATCCAGATTACAGATTCTTGCTCAACTCCCTTAAATAGGTCGCTTTTGTTATCTACAAATAAAGGTGTTTTCCCATACTCTCCATTTTTTGGAGTCTCTACACTTCCACCAAAATAGTGGTTGATATATTGGAGGCCATAGCAGATTCCAAGGATTGGAAGGCCTAGGTCAAAGATCCTATCATCAGCTTTGAGGGAATTTTTGTCATTTACTGACTGTGGTCCACCTGTTAGGATGATGCCTGCTAGATTTTTAAGGTCAATATCTTCTATCCTTGTAGAACAATCTAGAAGTTCTGCAAAAACTCCCATTTCCCTAACTCTTCTTACTATTAGTTGGTCGTATTGGCCACCAAAGTTTAGCACTATAATTTTGTTTTTTTTCATTTAATCTCCTTAGATGTCTTATGAAATATGCTCTCCTCTTTCTTCAGGAAAGTTCTCAAAATAGTATTGGACAATCTCTGTCGCAGTTTGCTCGATGGTATTTTCTGTCACATCTATAACCTTACAATCTAGGTCCCTAAAGACTTCCTTGGCATAATCAAGCTCTTTGTTTATCCTCTCATCTTCAAAGTATACAGAATAATCTCCAAGTCCTAGGGACTTTGACCTAACTTCTCTTATATTTGAAAGCTTGTGAGGGTCTATTACAAGACCTATGATCCTTTTTGGATCAACTTCAAAGATCTCTTGGGGTAGCCTTATTTCTGGAACTAAGGGTAGGTTTGATACCTTAAAGTTCTTAGTAGCAAGGATCATAGTTGTTGGAGTTTTTGATGTTCTTGATACTCCTACAAGGACTATATCTGATAGAGGAAAGCCCCTAGGGTCTTTGCCATCATCATATTGGATGGCAAATTCTATAGCTTCTATCATATTAAAATAGTCTTTTGATAGGGTCCTTGTAAGCCCAACCTCTCTTAGAGGTTTTTGTCCGGTTAATTCTTCTATTTTTTCTATTCCTGTATTAAGGATATCCAGGACCTCAACTTCATTTTCTTTTGCTAGATTTTTAAGGTATTTAGAAAATGACTTATTGGCAATTGTTTCTACTATAAGGGATTTTTCTGGTAGACTTTCAAATATCTCATCTATTTCTCTAGTGGACTTTATAGATGGCTTTCTAATAGCACTGACCCTTAGGTCCTCAAATTGACTTGTAATAGCCTTGATATAGTTAAGCCCAGTCTCCCCTGTAGAATCACTTACTATAACTATGGTTAAATCCTTCATAGGCTATTTTACTATCTCCTTTACATCAAAGATATGGTTTATCCTTCTTGCTAGGATATTTAGCATGGCAAGTCTATTATTCTTAAGGTCAAGGTCATCTACATTAATCATAGTCTCATCTAGGTACTTGTTTCCTATAGGACTTGTAGCCTTGATATTTTCAAGCTCTTGCCTGTAGTCGATTACCCCTTGTGGGTTAAAGTAGGCTAGGTTTTTGATATTTTCAAAAAATTCTTTTTCAAGGTCATTTTCTAATAGACTTTCATCTACTTCTTTGTCTGAACCGTCAGCTAGGTTTACTATCCTTGTAAAGTAGGAAATTTGATCTTCATTTTCCTTTAAGAAGTCATCTAAGGCCTTAACTTTTTTGCTATCCCTTAGGATATTTGATGAGTCTTCTCTTAAAACAGCATTTACAGCATCATACCTATAACCATCATCTATAAGCTTTTGCCTTAGCCTATCTTTGAAAAATCCTAGGACCTTGTCCATAGTTTGGTCATAGTCAAAGGATAGCTCATTTTTCTCTGTATATACTAGTAGGGAATCATTGATTAGCTTTTTTAGGTCTGCATCTATGGAATTTGCTAGGAAGATATTGATAATTCCAAGACAAGCCCTTCTTAGGCCATTTGGATCTTGGCTACCTGTTACATATTTTTCTATAGCATAAAGTCCAACAATTGTATCCATCTTATCTGCTATAGAAAGGATAATGCCTGTTATAGATGAAGGTAGCTTATCATTTGATGACCTTGGCATGTAGGATTCTCTAATGGCTGTTGCTACCCTAGGCTCTTCTCCAGAGTTTTTGGCATAAATTGACCCCATCACCCCTTGTAATTCTGTAAATTCTACTACCATCTTTGTTACAAGGTCTGCTTTTGCTAGGTAGGCTGCCCTTTTTATTGGCTCTTTCATATCTTCTGCTACATCAAAATCTTTGATATATCTTTCAGATAAGTCTACAAGCCTTGCTGTCTTTTGCTTCATTGATCCAAGACCTTCAAAGAAACTTAAGGTATCAAGGTCATCTACATAAGCTTCTAGGTCCTTTTTGGTATCTATCTCATAGAAGAATTTGGCATCTTCAAGTCTTGCAACTAGGACTTTCTTATTACCCTCGATTACATTTTGGGCATATTCCTCATTACCATTTCTTACCAAAAGAAAGTATGGCATGAGGTTCTTATTTTCATCTATTATTGGAAAATACCTTTGGTGGTCTTTCATTGGAGTAGTTATAACTTCCTTAGGAAGGGTTAGGTAGTCCTTATTTATATCTCCAATTAAAACTGTTGGATACTCAACTATATTTATAACTTCTTCTAAAAGGTCCTCATCTTTTAGGTAGTCTCCTCCAACCTCACTTGATAGCCTATTTAGGCCCTTAAGGATAAGGTCTTTTCTTTCCTTATTGGATAAGATTACATAATTTTCTTTAAGTAAGCCTTCATAATTTGAGATCTTATCAATAACTATATGGCTACTTCCAAGAACCCTATGGCCCTTACTTACATTGGATACTTCTATCCCTTCTGCATCAAAGGTTAAGATATCATCATCTAAGAGGGACACAAACCACCTTATAGGTCTAGCCCACCTTATTGACTTTCCCCTCCAGCGCATGGACCTTGGAAAAGAGATTGACTTTACAATATCATAGACATTTTCTCTTAAGATTTCACTTAAAGGCTTGGATACTTCTTTTTTTTCTATATAAATATAGTCCTCACCCTTAAATTCTCTTATGATAACATCATCAATACTAGCCCTTTGACCTTTAAGAAAGCCTTCTAGAGGTTTTCTTATAGCTCCATTTTCATCATAGGCAATTTTTACACTAGGTCCCTTGACAGACACTAGTTTTTCAGTCATATCAGCACTGATATCTTCCAAAAATATTGCATATCTTCTAGGAGTTGATTCTATTCTCAAATTTTTACACTCTAGCTTATTATCAGCAATTAGCTTTTTGAACTTATCCCTAAGTTGAAGCTTAGTTTGCTTGACATAGCCTGAGGGAATCTCTTCTACACCGATTTCTAATAAGTAATTACTCATCATTATCCTTTCTTAAAAGAGGGTAGCCCATCTCTTCTCTTTGCTCAATATATTTTCCTGCAACCTTACTTGATACCTCTCTAACCCTTCTAATATAGTGGGCTCTTTCTGAAACTGATATAGCTCCCTTAGAATCTAGGAGGTTAAAGGTGTGACTTGACTTTAGGACATTATCATAGGCTGGAAGAATTAGACCTAGGTCTATGAGCCTATTGGCTTCTTTTTCATAAATTTCAAATAAATTTTCTAAAAGTTCATTGTCAGCATCCTCAAAGGCATACTTAGAATTCTCATACTCAGCCTTTTTAAAAAGATCTGAATACTTTAAGTCTTTTGACCATCTTATATCATAGACATTATCGATATCTTCTAGGTACATGAAAATTCTTTCAAGTCCTATGGTTATCTCTCCACTTTCAATCTCACAGTTGATTCCGCCAACTTGTTGGAAGTAGGTAAATTGGGTAATCTCCATCCCATCAAGCCATACTTCCCAACCTAGACCCCAGGCTCCCATAGTAGGAGATTCCCAGTCATCTTCTACAAATCTTATATCATGCTCCCTTGGGTTAATACCGATTGCCTCAAGACACTCTAGATAAAGCTCTTGGATATTATCAGGAGTTGGCTTTAGGAGAATTTGCATTTGGTGGTGTTGGTAGAGCCTATTTGGGTTATCTCCATACCTACCATCTGCAGGTCTTCTAGATGGCTCCACATAGCAAACCTTCCATGGTTCAGGTCCTAGGGCCCTAAGGAAGGTATGAGGGTTCATAGTTCCTGCTCCCTTTTCAATATCATAGGCAAGCATAACTGAGCACCCTTGTTTTTTCCAAAAATCTTCAAGTTTAAAAATCAAATCTTCAAAGTACATTTATATTCCTTTCGCTTAAGTTTTTATAGACCCAATCCATAGAAGAAAAGTTTCTAAGGTCAAGTTTATTTAAGCAATAATCTATTATTAACCTGCCTACCTTTTGGTAGTCTTTGGCTAATTTTATCTTATAAAGTTCATCAGAACTTGTATATAAGAGCCTCAAAAAATAAGTAAGCTCGTTCCTATCTAAGTAAATCTTATCTCTAATAGTTTCATCTTCACAAACTAGTGAAGCCTCACTAATAGAAAAGTAGGCTCTCCCATCTCTTATGACTTTACCACATCTTCCACAAGTAGAAAAGTTAGGTTTAAGACCTGAGAAAGAAACATACTTTATCAAAAAGGATAAAAATATATTAATATAGTTAGAATCAGACTTTTCAAAGGCTTCAAAAGTCCTATCCAAAAGCATATAGACCTCCCCTACCTGGGTATCATCTATAGTCTTTAGTAAAAGATCGCAGATAGCAGACTTATATACCATTATATCAAAGTTCCTACTAGATTTCTTATAAGAAGATATAAGGCTTCCCTCCCTTATCCCATAAAAGTCCTTGCCAGACTTATAAAGGGAAAGATTCACCTTAGAAAACCTATTGGTAAGGCCTAGCAGGCTAGAATTTTTCTTGAAAACTCCCCTGGCAAGGATAGAAATCCTCCCTAAGTCCTTGGCAAAAATTTCAAGGATCTTGGAAGTTTCTTTATACTTAAACTCCCTTAAGATAAAGCCGTCAATATCATTTAGGTCATTTGTAGCCAAAGCGGTCCACCAACTTTTCTTTCTTTCTCCAATCCTTCTCAACCTTAACCCAAAGATTTAAGTTAACCTTTGAATCTAGGAATTTTTCTATCTCACTTCTTGCATCCATACCAATTTTTTTGATCATAGACCCACCTTTGCCAATTACAATCTCCTTATGGCTAGGTCTTTCTACAATAATAGATGCCCTTATGTCTATAAGTTTCTTATTATCCCTTTGCTTAAAATCATCAATCCTAATAGCTATCCCATGAGGGATTTCCTTGGATAAGTTTCTTAGGGCTTTCTCCCTTATTATTTCACCTACTATAAATCTTTCTGACTTATCAGTAATCATATCCCTATCATAAAAGGCTGGTCCATAGTCTAGGAGGTCTTTGATAGCCTTTATATAAGTGTCAATATTTTTGCCATCAAGGGCAGATATTTCAATAATTCTTTCAAAGTCATAGGCCCTAAAGTTTGCCCTAATTGCCATAAGCCTATCCTTATCCAAAAGATCAGTCTTATTAATTAATAAAATCTTTGGCCTTTTGACTTTACCAAGCATGTCTAGGATCTTTGCATCAATCCTACCAATTTCCTTAGAATCATCTACTATAAAGGTTACTATGTCAGATTCTTCAAGGCTTTCTTCAGAGAAGCTAAGGAGTTTTTCTTGAAGTTTATTCCTAGGAGTTTGGATACCTGGTGTATCTATAAAAATAATTTGGCTATCTTCATCATTATAGATTATTTGTATCTTATCCCTAGTAGTCTGGGCCTTATTAGAAATTATTGAAATCTTCTCTCCTATGATCTTCTCCATCAGGGTGGACTTACCTACATTGGCACGACCTACAACTGATACGAAGCCTGACTTAATCATCTAGGTCCTTCTTTCCAAAGCCAAATGGCAAGATGTCTTCCAGGGTGTAGGTCTTATAATCTTCTTTGGAATTGGCTATGATTATCTTGGTATCCTCATCAAAAAATTCAGCCATAACCTGCCTACATACCCCACAAGGGAAGGTCATATCAGAATCCCCCGTTATTATTATGGTATCAAAAGACCTCTTGCCACTAGACACAGCTCCTGCTATGGCAGATCTTTCTGCACATATGGTTGGAGAATAGGAGGCATTTTCTATATTGACCCCCCTAAAGACTTCCCCATCCTTGGTAACAAGACTTGCAGATACCCTAAAATTGGAATAAGGAGAATAGGAATTTTCCTTATTTGCTATAGTTTCTTCTATCAATTGTTCTATATCTATCATGAAAATACTCCAAAAATTATAAGGGCCACGCACGAACCTAAAAGGGCCCCTCTTATTATCTCTTTGACCGAATGAATGTCAGCCTCATACCTTGACTCTGCAACAACTAGGGCTAAGAGGATTAGGATTATCCTAACCATAGTATTATCAACCATCAAGATTCCAATTGTCGAAAGGCCGAAGGCTACTGATGAATGACCACTTACAAAGCCACCCCTAAAGGCTGTCCCATGACCTTCATAAAAAACCCCCTTAAAAAAAATTGTAATAATTATAATAAGGGAGATTGAAATAAGGGCTAGGTGGGAAGGTCTTTTGGCAATTCTTACAATAACTGAATCATAAAAATTTAAAAATTTATCAAAAAATACAAGGTAGGCTACAAAAAGAGCATTAAGGGCTGTAACAAAGGTTGCAGCAGCAGACACATCTTTTGCAGCCTTGGCAAGACTTAGCCACCTACCATCAGTTGATATATCAACTGCATTTTCTAAGGCTGTATTGATTAGCTCAAAGGCTATAACTGTTGCTATAGAAAAAACTAAAAACATCATCTCAAGCCTTGATATATTAAAAAATAAACTGGCTACAATCACTAGGGCTGAAGCTAGGAAGTGAAATTTCATATTCTTCTCATGGTTTATTGCAAAAACCAGGCCTTCATAGGCATAGTCAAAACCCTTTAGAAACTTCTGTCCATGGCTTAGTTCTTCTTTGGTATAGATCTTGCCATATTCGACATTTTCCATCCTTCTCTCTACCCTAAGTTCTTCTTTAATCTCTTCTTTTATAGCTTCCTTAAAGCTAGCCAAATCTTTTTTACTAAGCTTATCCCCTCCAGGGGAGGGCCCACTTTCATCTATATCATCTCCAAAACTTGAATCATTCTTAAAGACACCAAGGTTTTTCATAACCTCTTTTTCTCTTTTTCTCATCTTTGCTTTGTCAGAATCATTCATATGGTCATAGCCAAGAAGGTGGAGGGTTGAGTGGGCTGTTAGATACATAACTTCTCTTCTTAGGGAATGTCCAAAATCCTTAGCCTGGTCTTTGGCTACATCAAGGCAGATTACAATATCTCCAAGCATACTTGCTTCACCCTCAATTTTGATATCTTCATCCAAAGGAAAAGATAGGACATCAGTCACCCTATCTATCCCCCTAAAATCTCTATTTAGCTCTCTTATCCTATCCCTTCCTACAAAGCTTAGGGAAAGCTCATAAGAAAGGTCAAGCCCTTCTGTAAGAAGGACTTCCTCGATGACTTTTCTTAGGTCATCTTCCATATCTATTTGATCATCTATTTGGTAGTCAATGAGTAGGTCCATACTAGTCTTCCTTATCGGCCTTTTGTTTTCTTTCTTCTTCTCTTCTTAAATCTTCCTTATCATAGGCATCTATTATCCTTTGAACCAAAGGGTGCCTTACTACATCTATGGATGTAAACTCTTGAAAGGCTATGCCATCTACATTTCTTAGGATAAATTCAGCAGACCTTATCCCGCTTTTCTTACCCCTAGGTAGGTCAATCTGGGTCTTATCTCCTGTTATAATAGCCTTAGATCCAAAACCAATCCTAGTCAAAAACATCTTCATTTGCTCATGTGTTGTGTTTTGGGCTTCATCTAGGATTACAAAGGAATTATCAAGGGTCCTACCCCTCATATAGGCTAGGGGAGCTACTTCTATTAGGCCCTTTTCTACAAGACTTTGGTAGGTCTCATAACCAAGGATGTCAAAAAGCCCATCGTAGAGAGGTCTTAGGTAAGGGTCTACCTTATCTTGTAAGTCTCCTGGCAAAAATCCAAGACTTTCCCCAGCTTCTACTGCAGGACGGGTTAGGATTATCCTATCAACCTCATTATTCTTAAAGGCCTTGACTGCCATGGCTACTGCTAGATAAGTCTTACCAGTACCAGCAGGTCCTATACCAAAGACAATGTCATTCTTGTTGATCTTGTCTATATAGGACTTCTGCCCTAGGGTCTTTGCCTTTATTGGCTTACCATCAGCCCTAGTTACAATATTCTTATCAAGCATGGCATCGACTATTACCCTCTCTTCTCTTTCAAGCATATCTGCAAAATACTTGATTCTTTGAAAGTCAAGGTCCTTATTCTTATCCACTTCCTCCAAAAGCTCCTTGATAAGCTTAAGGGCAAGTCTTTCTGAAGGCTCATCGCCCCTTACTTCTATCTTATTATCTAAAAGGTTGATCTTTACTCCAAACCTATCTTCTATATACTTTCTATTCTTATCAAAACTTCCAAATAAGGTCATTACATTATCTGGCTTATTTACTTCTATAAAATCTCTAATACTATCCTCCAAAATCTATTTCTTCTTCCTTAGGGCAAGGGGCTTATCCAAGATCTCACTATAGATTAGGGCCTTTCTTAGCCTAGCCCTCTTGGCCTTGTTTTTTTGATCATAAAGATTAGTCCTAATCTCTTTTTCTCTTTTTCTTCTCTCATTTCTAAGAAGGGTTGAAGTATCGCCTTCAAAATCTCCTCCTTGGTTAAAGGTAAAGTCCCTATCCTTTTTAGAAAGATCCTCCCTCCTAGCTAGGCTTTCCTTAGCTTTTGGCCTTGCCTTGCTAGGGGATTTTTCCTTATTTTTTTTCTTATATTTTTTAAAAGTTTTATTTTTTTCTAAGGCCTTCTTTTCATCTTCATCAAGGCCTTCAGCAAATTCCTCTAAAAGATTGTAGGCAGTCTTGACCCACTGGTCAAACTTAGGGATGTCCTTTTTAGCCATCTAGACCACTTCCATCTTCACCTGATATGGACTTACGCATCTTAGTATCGCTTTTGACATTTTCCATATTATAATAGTCCATGATACCAAGGTTGCCTTCTTCAAAGGCCTTGGCTATAGCTATAGGGATCTTAGACTCAGCTTCCACTACCTTGGCCCTATTTTCTTGCTCTAGGGCTATAGCTTGGGCACGTCTTTCCTCAGCCTTGGCTTGGGCAATGTTTTTGTCAGCCTCAGCCTGGTCTCTTTGTAGTTGGGCACCGACGTTTCTACCTACATCCACATCAGCTATATCGATAGAAAGGATCTCAAAGGCTGTTCCACTATCAAGACCCTTCATTAGCACAGTTTGGGAAATATTGTCAGGATTTTCCAAGACTTGGGCATGGGATGCTGAAGAACCAACTGTAGTTACAATTCCTTCCCCAACCCTTGCTATGATTGTCTCTTCACCTGCACCACCTACTAGCCTTTCTATATTAGCCCTAACAGTAACCTTGGCTATAACCTTAACCTCTATACCATTTTTGGCAACGGCGGCAATAATTGGGGTATTGATAACCTTTGGGGTAACAGAAACTTGTACTGCCTCAAAGACATTACGACCTGCAAGGTCTATAGCTGCAGCTTGCTCAAAAGATAGGTCTATATTAGCCCTTTCTGCAGCTATCAAGGCATCTACAACTTGGTTGATATTACCACCAGCCAGGTAGTGGCTTTCTAAGTCGTTAGTGCTAATTTGTATGCCCGCTTGGTGGGACTTAATCATAGCATTTACAATCTTTGATGGAGAAAGCCTCCTAAATCTCATAGCAACAAGGGCTGCCATTGAAATATTTACTCCAGAAAATTTGGCAGTAATCCATAGGCCCACAGGAACCATGGTCAAAAATACTATAAGGACTACAATTATAAGTCCAAGGATCAAAAATTTTTCCATCTACTTCTCCTTTACAATTATGTTTCCATCTTTTATACTAATAACTTCAATTGGTCTGTTGGCCTTGATAAAGTCACCATTGCTTATCCCATCATAGTAGGATCCATCAATCTCAATTCTTCCACTTGGTCTAAGGATGGACTTACTTAGACCAGTTTTGCCAAGTAACTTAGAGTAGTCAGCCTTGCTATTAAACCCCCTAGCCCTACTATTGGTAGTCTTAAGGATCCCTTGGTCAAAGATATTGACCCTAAAGCCAAGCCTTACATAGACTATAACGCTTATAAGAATGGTTAGGGCTGCTACAACCATCAAAACCAGCTCCTCATAACCTGCCCTTAGGATATTGATCACTCCATAGGCTGTTAGGATTATTCCACTTATGCCAATCACTCCAAAGGATGGGATAAAGACCTCTAAGGCTATAAGGGTAACCCCCATAATAAAGGCTATAAGAGGAAGGCTTTCGACCATATCATAACTTTCACTCATAAAGTAAAAGATTGCCATAAGAATTAGGGCAAGACCTGCAAAAATTCGTTTTTTGTCAGTAAATAGGACCGATATCAGGCTAATGACTGCCAGAACGAAGATCCCACTTAGCAAAAACTCTCTTACTAACATATAATCTCCTTACTATAATTATCATCCAAAAAGTAGAAAAAATCAATATTTCAACACTTTCAAAGGTCTTTCTTCTAAAAAAGGCAGGCAAATCTACCAAGACTTACCTGCCAAAATATGATTTCCTAGTTTTCCAGTGAATCTAGTAGTGCACGGCCCTCATCAACTAGGGCTTCAGATGAGCTTACTAGCTCTTCTAATTGGCCAGCTATATTTTCTATAGTTGCTGGTGATTCTTGTAATAAAATCTCAGCTGCCCTTGCTTGGACCCTATTGTCAAAGATAGCTTGCTCTAGCTTAGCCTTGGCACTTTCCATATCCATATCTTCTGAACCCTCACTAGGTTCTTCCTTTGAATCTGTATTAGGATCTTCTTCAGTCACTTCTTCTTCATTAGGATCTTCGTTAGAAGTTTCCTTATCACCATCTTCATCTGAAGTCTCTTTTTCAGCAGCAGATTCGCCATCTGTAGCTTCTTTAGATTCATCGGTAGTTTCTTCTGGGCTAGTTTCTTCTACTTGACTTTCTTCACTAGGTTCTTGGTTATTTTCATTAGCCCCCATATTGTTACATGATGTTAGGCTTAGGCCCAAGAGGAGGGCTACTAGTAGAATTTTGTTTGCTTTCATCTTAAATCTCCTTTATTTTTCTTTATTTTTGATAGTTAGGATAATAAGGCCAATTACTGCAATAATGCCAATGCCTCCAACCCAAGGAAGGATGGCATCAATGCCTGTTTTTACATCCTTAGAAGATTGCTTACTGGTCCTTTTTATGACCTTTTTCTCTTCTTCTTTGGGTTGGTTTTTTGGACTTTCTACAGGCTTTCTTTGAACTTTGACTACCCTTCTATCTTTTTCTACAGGTTCATTTTTTTGAGGACTTTGGATAAAGTGCTTATCCTTCTCTTCCTCTTTTTCTTCCTCTTCTATATCACTAGTCCCTTGTATTATAGCATTATTTTTTGGGAATAATTTGTCATCTAGGTCCTTTTCAAAGGCTAATAGGTCATCCATAGTGGACTCTTCATCCTCTCCTATTTCCTTAAGCCTTTGACCCATAGCTTCCTTAACCTCTTGCAAAGAATCCTTAGAAATCTTATCAGACTTAGCTTCTTCTAGGTAAATCTCAAGGTCTTCTAGCTTTTGGTCAAAGTCATCTGCCTTAATTGCTTCTTCGAGACTAGCTAGGTCAGTTTTGACATCTTCTCCTTGGCTAAGTCTTTCATAAAGACCTATAAAGTCTTTTTTGTAGCTTGCCCTTGCTTTCTTATAGGAAGGACTTGCCAAAAAGTCTTCTATCTCTTTTATATATGGATCATCTTTACTGACAGAATCTTTTAGCCCATCCCTAGCATTCCTTGCTTGGTCTAGGTAGACTAAGGTATCATTATCCTTAAGCTTTAGGGCCTCTTTTAGTTTATCAAGAGACTTTTCAAAAGCTTCTTTCTTATCCTTATCATAGCTAGCATAAGAAGGATCATCCTTCATAGCTTGGGCAAGCTCTACAAAAACCCTTCCTTCAACAAGAACTTCATCAAAGCTTGTAGCTAGGTCAATTTCACCGATTAGGTCATCAGGATAGCCCTTTTTTGCCTCAATCTCTTCTAATTCTTTTGGGTCAAGGTCTATTTCCTCTCCTTCATTATAGCCCATCCAAGCCATAGCCAAAAGTTCATTATATTCTATTAAGTCTTCTAGGCTTACTTCCTTATCCTTAAGGAGGTCTTTTGCCTTATCAATACCAGCTAAACCATCACCAGTCTTGCCGCTGGCAGCCTTCTTATAGGAAAGAAGATTTTTCCTAAGGGCATCCCTTATAGGCCTTGCCTTAGTTACATGGTAGCCTAAACCATACCTAGCCTTCATAAATGAATCCTTAGCCTCACTTATAAGGTCACTATCTTCCCCTTCAAGGGCCTTTTTTAGCTCATCCAAGGCCTTGTCATAAGCATCAAGCTCTGCCTTTGTAGCAAGCTTATAGGTCTTAGAGACTTCTATTTCTTTATTAATTTTTTCAAGATCATCAAGATTTTCTATACTAATACCAGGACTGTCTTTGCCATCAGCATCCAAAGCTTCTGTACTTTTCATATCTTTGCTAGTTTCTTCTATACTTACAGGGCTTATCTCATCGCTTGCTCCATAAACCTCCTGTCCTAAGCCAGGCAGGGATAGGGAAAAGATTAACAAAGCCCCAGCTAATTTGGTCTTTTTCATGACTTTCACCTCACTATTACTTAATAAAATTATATAGCTTATCAAAAAATATGTCAAAAAATACCCTAATTCATAGGAAAGTCAAAAAAAACTTTCACCATATTCACTTTTGTTATATAATATAGTAAAGAATACAAGGAGGATTTATGAAAAATAATATAGACAAACTAATCGATGACACCCTATCCTTAGGCTTTGGCCTGGTAGGATTTTCTAGGGAAAGAATATCTAGAACCCTAGATGAGATCAGAGATTATGGAGAAAGTGAAAAAGATAGGATAGTAGACTCCCTTATGGAAAAGGGCCAAGAGCAAAGAGAAGAGATAAGAAAAATAGTAAGAGAAGAAATCAAAACCTACATGGACCTAGACTCTTATGTCAAAAAAGATGACCTAAGAGAGATAATCGATGAAGAAATAAGGAAAAGTCAAGAAAACTTAGACTAAAAATGAAAATCAAGAGGATAGCTTATCAAAAAAGAAGAATAGAAATCCTACTAGCCTTCCTAAGGTCTGGAATCCTAAAGGCCTTCAGGGAGGCTATGTCTGTTGACCAAAACCTAATTGAAGATAGGAAAAGTGACAAAGAAAAGGACAGGGCCCTAGGCATAAAGATGAAAGAGACCTTCGAGACCCTTGGACCCACCTTTGTCAAATTTGGACAAATGCTATCAACAAGGTCAGACATCTTCTCAAAAGAGACCATAGAAGAGCTAGAAAAACTCCAAGATGATGTAGACCCTATAAGCTTTGAAACCATAAGGGAAGTTTTTTATGAAGACTTTAAGGAAAAAATAGAAAATTCCTTCGCCTACATAGACCAAAAACCCCTGGCAAGCGGGTCCATAGCCCAAGTCCATAAGGCAAAAATCATAGACCATGATAAGGAAATAAAGCTAGTAGTAAAGGTCCAAAGAAAGGGCCTAAGGGAGAAGGTCAACCTAGATATAAAAATCCTAGAAGACTTGATCCAAAAATACCTAATGGACACCCCCCTAGGAGGAAGTCTAGACATAAAAAATATGGTTAGGGTCTTTAAGAAAAACCTCTACTTTGAGATGGACTTTAAGATAGAAGCCAAAAACCTAGAAAAATTTAGGAAAAACAACAAGAAAGATAAGTACATCCACACACCAAGACTCATAAAATCCTTATGCTCGACAAGGGTCATGACCATGGAAGAAATCCCTGGCCAATCTATAAAAGCCTTGGATAGGGCAAAAACTTCTGATAAGACAAATCTTGCCAATAGGTTAGTCTACTCCTATGTCAACCAATTTTTTAGGGACGGGTACTTTCATGCTGACCCCCACCCTGGCAATATCTTCATCATGGAAGAAGACCACCTGGGCCTAATCGACTTTGGTATAGTAGGAAAGCTATCAGCAAACTATAGGTATCAGATCATGAAGATCTTTATGGGAATCTCCTACAACCAGCCTGTCATAATCACAGATGCAGTCATAGAAATGGGACTACTTCGACCATCAAGGGCCAATATAAGAGAATTTGAAATGGACCTATCAGAAATCCTTGATAAGTACCTTGACCTAAGCCTTCATGAGATGAAGCTAACAGATATGATCGGGGAATTCTTCGACCTTCTAAAAAACCACAAGATAATAATCCCATCAAGCCTCTTTAACTTTGGCAAAACAGTCATAATCCTAGAAGGAGTTATAGAAAGATTAGTAGAAAACCAATCCCTAGTAGAGCTAGCCTACCCAATAGCAGAAAAAATCAGCCACAGGTTCTTCTCTCTAGAGACCCTAAAGGAAAGGTCCATCCCAAAAGCCTTTGACCTATATACCCTAGCTAAGGAAATCCCCTCCTTTACCCTCTCAACCATGAGACAGGTAGCAGATGGAGGAATCTCAATAAAAATAAAAGAAGACCCTGACCTAATAAAAGAGAAAAATAAAATAGACCAAAGAAAAGCAACCACCACCCTAATCCTAGCCCTAACAATCCTCCTGGCCTCAATAATCCTAGCCCTAGCCATCCTAGGAGGAGGAAGCTTTCTAAGAAAATTTCTAGAAATTTTTCTAATAGGCATAAGTATAATCTTCTTTTTTACTTTGCTAAGCTTTGTAGTTAGGAGGCGAAAATAAAATATTTGAAAGCTAAAAAACCAGGTCTAGGCCTTAATCTTATTAAGTTCACTTTAAGAAGATTAAAGCTCTCGACCTGGTTCTAATTTAATAATCTGTTATAGTCGATTATCGTGTTATTTGATACCCTTTAGTTGATTAAAAGAGTCTTCTAATACAGAATCACTAACTGATATCTTATTAACCGACTTAATAATTATATCACTTGATGTATTTTCAATATCTAATAAATTCACATGTGAAAAATTATTAGTATATGATTTAAGTGCATTCAAAGTTTTTTTACTATAGACAAAAGGTAAGCAAGGGATATTGTAATAAATAGCTAAAATAATAGAGTGAAATCTTGCTCCGTATAAAATCTTAGCATTTTTTATAATGTTTAACATATCAAAATTTTCATAATTTAAAATTGTAACCAAATCTTGATCCTTGCAATTGCTTTTTATTCGTTCGCAGGCTACTAAATCTCCTTCTTGCTTACAAAAAGATGCTAATATTACTCTCTCTCCATTAGAGGTGTGGTAATCAGAAATCTCCTTTAATTTTCGCTCAAATTCTGCCGTTTTTCCTTTTAGATTATCTCTATTTTCTAGATTTATTACAGAAATAACCACATAAGCTTCTTCTTTCCTATAGCTATTTTTCTTTTCCCACATTCCTGAAAGAACTATATCAGGTGCATATCTAGTTGTATTCAATGAAGAAAATAACTGATAGGAATAATCATCCCTAAAACATACATCATCACACATAGAAAATATATCTTTATAATTTTGATAAAACTCATCAGTAGAATATGGACCAAAATTACTACCAATTACATATGATCTAGAAGACTTGGTCACGGCATACTTTAAATTTCTAATTTGATAAATACTATACCTTCTACTTGATTCAATAAAGAGCGATCCACCCAAAATCATAAAATCTGCATTAAAAAATTTTGGTAAATAAAAGTAAGGAGAGTGTAAATGAAATCCGTATAAAATTATATTTAAAATTTTATAGACTAGGGAATCACTAGTAATGGTATTCACACCTAGCCCCTTGTAATAATTTACATATTGTTTCTTTGTAATAATATAAATATCTTCATAAGTATCGTTTGAATTAAGAAATGAGGATAACATTAAATCGTCACCTAAATTCTTAATAAAATATCCCCATATTATTAAACGCTTTCTCATCATTAATCCTCCTCATAATGACAATTGCTGATTTCCTATAAATACAACCTATCCTTTAACACGTTTTAATAATTTATTGACTTCTAATTTTTCAAAGTCGTTCATTGAAGCTATATAAATTGAAATTACATAAATAGCTATAAAAATAATTACCTTTATTAGAAAATCAAAATGACTGCTTACTTTCGTTATCAAAAATATAAGTGATATAATTATTGGAACTACTATTCCTCTAGAAATATAAAGTATATTCATCCAAAATCTTCTTATATCTAGACCAACTACCCTCTTATAGTATATATTCATTATTAATCCACTACCGATCAATAAAGTAATTCCTGTACCTATAGCAGATCCTATTGGTCCAAACTTTATAGCTAGAGGTATTGATATAAACAAATTTGCAATCGCAATCATAAAGTATAGAATCGACCTAAATTTATGAAGATTTTTCGCCTTTTGAATTTCTATACCAATATTTTGTATTGATGCAATAGTAACTGGTATTATTAATATAATAGAAACATAATAAGATGATTTATAAGTTGCATCTAGCCATATTTCACTTATAAAATAAGAACCAAAAGTAATAAATCCTAATAATATTAGCATAAGAATATAGTACTGTAATCTACCTATTTTAATAAAAAAATCACTTATTTGACTATCACTACTATTTCTTTGTATAATGTCATTTGCTTGAGGAATAAAAACTGAAGAAACAGAAGTAGATACATTTATATACATACTATTAATGATTGCCCCCATAGAATAAATAGTAATACTTACACTTCCTACAAATTTCCCAAGTACAAATTTATCAATGGACCAGTTTATTTGATCAGTGATAACATTTAAAAATAAAAAACTAGAAAATATTGCTATATCTTTCAAAAGCCGTAGATCGGGATCTTTAAAAGAAAACTTCATTCCTAATTTCTTTACTGCAAATACCATATTAGCTATCAATGACAAGAAAGTAATAATTGTTGTGATAATTACTAAGGCCAGTGACCTATATCCAATAATAAGTAAAGGAATACTTAGTAAGGGGCTTGATATTTGCCTAAAAAGCATAAGTATCTTTTGAAAAATAAACTCTTCATTGGCAGTTATATAAGCCTCAAAAACTGTTGCCGGAAAGGTTAAGAAAATATTTATGATCAAAATAATCATTAATGATTTAGACAGAGCTATCTCACTAATAGACATTTTCCCTTGTAATAAAGTATCTATATTATCAACAAGAATAATACCTACTATAATACTGACCGCACCCATTATCATATATACGAGCATGAAGAGTCCATTTAACTTTTCTATGTCCTCAAACTTATTTCTGACTTTAAACTGATAATAAAATTTAACATAAGACCCACCAAATCCAAGTGATAAAAGACTTAGATATGATACAATTGAGATTGTCAAATTATAGACTCCATACTCAGATTTACCCAAGTATTTTAAAACTATAGGAGTATAAACCATCGTTATTAATGTCAACAATAAAATAGATACATATGATAAGAATGCTCCCATTTTTTTCTGATTTAATTTCATCTGCCTACTCACTTAATCCTTTTATATATTATACAAATTCCATTTGATACTAGACTTTGAGATCTTGGTCCACTATGCTGGTTATTATTACCTAAGCTTAAGTAGTTATTTTTTAGCTATATTATAAACTAATCTTGCTACATTTTTTAATACAAGCTTGTTATTAGAATTTACAGCCTTTGCGAGTATTTTAAACTTTCTCTCATCTATTTCATTTAGATTGAATCTTTGATTTGTTCTAAATATTTTATTAAAAAGTGCATTTACATCCTTTTTACTCACCTCATCATTATCCAATATATCAAAAATAGATGAGTATATATTTTTTATCCTAATAAAGTTGGCCGCACTTTTACACTTTGAAAAATTCTCATTGGTTCTAACTAATTCTTGCAATCTATTATTCACCGAAATTAACATATCATATTTTTTCTTTATAAACTTATGAGTTAATGATTCCTCATTTTCTCTATAATGGTAGAAGTTTCTTTCAATTAATATCAAATCTGTCAAAGTAGAAAAATATTCATAGTTGAAAAGTGCATCCTCCCCCATGGAGACACCTTCATCAAACCTGATGTTATTATCAATAATTATAGATCTTCTATATAGTTTATTCCGCGGAGCATTAATATACCTTCTTTTTATAAAAACTGGCATATAGTCAACCAACTTTCTCTTATCGAGCATTTCCAAAGTTTCATGCTCATTTTGTTCATTTGCATCGTTAAATAACCCTAACGAATGAATTACCATGCTTGTATTATATTTATCTGCCACATCTTTAAGATAATCTAATAAATCAAGATCTATCGAATCATCACTATCTATAAAAATAATATAATCTCCACTGCTTTTTTCTATTCCAACATTTCTAGCAGATGAGACTCCTCCATTTTCTTTATGAATCACCCTCACTCTCTTATCCTTTTTAGAATATGAATCACATATTTGACCTGATTCATCTGTAGATCCGTCATTTACTAATATTAACTCAAAATTTTCATATGCTTGATTTAGTACAGAATCTACACATTCTGATAAATAAGCTTCTGAATTGTAAACTGGTATAATAATGCTTATTTCTTTCATACTATCTCCTTAGTTATATGCTCACTATTTCTCTTTAGTTGTTTCATAAGAGGATTATATGCTAGAACAATGAGCATCCAAAATGTCGGTTGTCTATGATTAGCTAAAGTAAATGCAATAAAAAACATTGAAATGTAGACACAATACAGATCCTTGCTTATATTTGATATATTTTTATATATCCACTTTATAAAAAATAAAAATGGAACTAATCCATAGTAAAAAGCAAACCCTATAAAGGTTGAGTGTATTTCTGATAATTCATTGAATCTTAAAAACATACCTTCTCCTGATCCATATAAAAAAGCGGATGGTTTTAAAATTATTCCTGTCATTGATCTATCAATAGCAAATTTATAAAGCATATCAAACACCCCACTGGTATTTCTAAATTTATTTATTATTCTATTATTTTGAAAAATAAGTGATTCATATAATAAACTCCTATTGAGGATAAATACCACAAAAATTAAGAAAAATGCAATACCTGCTATAATATAATATTTATTTTTTTTGTCATTATTATCTAAATATAAAAAATATAATAGTATAAATAATATCAATCCTAATACGATACTAGTAGATTGAGATAGATATATAAGAAAGCTCGCTATTAATATCCATATAATAATTCCCTTATTTTTTAGAAACTTATTATTAACGTGTATCAATGACAACATTGAAAATATATAGTATCCAAATTGATTTGGATCGTTAAAAGTACCCATATATCTATATGAGAAATATCTACCCTCTCCAAGAAAATATATGATCAATTGTGCAATAAGAACCATTTTTGCTGCAAGTAAAACTGTCTTGGAAAAGTATAGATCCAAATTATAAAACCTAACAATATATATTATCGCCAAATTATAAACCAAATATAAACAGCTATATATAAATTTAATATCTAAGTAGTTTATATAATAAATTATATTTATAATAATCGCAAAAAACACAAATATATATATATTCAAATCTATTGAATTAATTACAATCTTTTTTTCAGCCAATATAATCATAAAAAATGGAAGTATATACAGAAAATCTCCTAATTGTAAAGTTCCACTCCTACCGTAATAAAATTGCTTTATAATAATAGCTAGAAATATAATTGCTAAACTAATTGTTTTGAAAGTATTTTTTTTACTAAGATATATCTTTTCATACATACATTTTTCCTCTTATTCGCAAGTTAATTTAAATCTATAATAATTATTTTTAATTTTACCGTTATAAACCAAATACCTTTGAATAAACTAATTTTAATATAGACTCTACAGAAGAGATATCAAATTTTTTGATTACATTCTGATTGTAGTTACCCATACTCGATAATAATTGTTTATCATTACTTATTTTTTTAATTTTCTCTTCAAATTCTTTTGGATTGTTTGGATCGCACAGATATCCCCCTAATCCATCTTTAATTAGATCTCTATTACCCCTAATATCAGAAACAATACATGGAAGACCACTGGCCATTGCTTCCATTAAACTTCGTGACAATCCTTCCCTAAAAGATGGAAGAACAAAGATGTCGGATTCATAAAATAGTTCCGCTATGTCTTTTCTATAACCTAAAAATTTCACTTGTTTTTCTAATCCACTACGTTTAGCCAACGATTTGAGAGTATCCTCCTCTTCGCCAATGCCACATAATAAATAAACAATATCTTTTCTTTTTAATCCAGCTAATGCTTTTATTATTACTCCATTATTTTTATTTGAATTTAATTCACCAACTGATATGATTACTGTGCTATCTTCATCAATCCCTAATTCAGATCTTTTTGTTTTAATAATATGTCGTTTTCCTAAAAACTTTCGGGTGTTAATACCCACTCCTGGTAAATAGTAAACTGAACCATCATCTTTTAATTTAAATTTTTTTGCGGATTCAAAATCTTCTTTATTTATTGTAATTATAGCATTAGTATACCTTGCTAAAAACTTCTCTACGGGATAATAAAGTATCCAATTTTTAATTGAAGCACCTCTGTAAAAATGAAATCCATGAGCTTGATAAATTACAGGCAAGTTGTATTTGTAAGCAACAATTCTGCCTATAAGACCGCCTACAGGCGTATTACAATGTATATATTTTATTTTTTCTGACTCCACAATTTCACATATCTTTTTATATGCTCTATAATTTGTTATTATTGAATATGGAGATCTGTTTATCGGTACATCATATATAGTTACACCATATTTTTTTTCATCACTTTCTAGTTGTCCTTTTTCAGAAAATTTCCAATTTGCAACCATATAGAATCTTAATCCTAATGACTTAGAAACATTTACACTTCCAATTGAAAATGGACCTACATTCTTTGCTAAATTAGAAATAAATAGTATGCTACTCATAAGATCCTTTCTTACATAATCTATTCTTACTATCACAAGATTTGATCAAGTATTTGTGTATATATTATCGCTACTAATAACAGTTTTGATGGTTCTAATAAAAATTTTTATATCCATTAAAAATGATACGTTATGAGCATACCAAGCATCATACAATCTTTTTTCTCTAACTCCAATATTATTTCGAAAGTAAGCCTGAGTGTACCCTGTTATACC
The DNA here is from genome assembly GCA_030532385.1 of Anaerococcus sp. Classification (GTDB taxonomy): domain Bacteria; phylum Bacillota; class Clostridia; order Tissierellales; family Peptoniphilaceae; genus Anaerococcus. The sequence goes on from JAUNLG010000007.1 coordinate 67,413, forward strand.
TGGACGTATAAGCAATTTGTCTTTTTCGTCTTCTTCATAAGTATTTTTCGATTCAACATCTCCAGCTCTAGGTCCAATAATACTCATTTCACCTCTCAAAACATTAATAATCTGAGGAGTTTCATCAATGCTAGTTTCTCTAAGTTTCTTACCTATTTTTGTTACTCGAAAATCATTTGCTGAATTAAAAGTACTCCCATCATTGTTTCTTATATCTGGAGCATCTGTTTTCATAGACCTAAATTTTATCATATCAAACTCTTTAAATTCTAAACCTAAACGCTTAGAATGGTAAAAAACAGGACCTCCATCTTCCAATTTTATTAGTACACCAACTACTAACATAATAACTATGAAAAATGGAAGTGCAAGCAAGCACAGTAAAATATCAATAACTCTTTTTATTATTTTTTGATAAAGTCCAGAATATCTTTTTCTATGTTTTGTGGATTCATAAAGTTCTTTGATACTATTGATATCAATCATCAGAAGTCCTTTCAAAGATAGTATCTTCAATGCTTTTATAAATTTCATTAGCAGATTTAATGGCTGAATTAATTTCTTTATCTTTCACTATTATATATCCAGAACCATCTAAATTTGTATGGTATTCGTTTATCATTTGATTAATCTCTATCTTATGATATATTTCGACATTTTCATCCACAATATTTTCGAAATTAGGTAACCTAGTAACTTTCCCACCTGCAAATGCTAATATTTTAGAAACAACTGCATTTTTATCTCTAACTGACCAATCAATAGGATCACCAACTGCAGATTTTATCAAATTTGAAATATAATTTATTCCCGTACCATATGGAATAAGGCAGGGACCAATCATATTGCCACCCATTCTAGCACCAACATCAATTATATGTATCTTACCAGCATCTGTTACCAATATATCCATATTTACTGATCCAAAATTTATGCCTAGGGTCTGTATGGCTTTTTTTACATAATTGACTATTTTATTTTCTATATATTCAGGCAATCCTGATGGAATTGCATGTCCTAATTCCGCATAATATGGAGGTTCAGTCATCCACTTTTTCATTATACCTAAAACTCGGATTTCGTTATTATAAACAAATGACTCTACACCATACTCCTTACCTTCTATAAATGATTCCATCTCTGCTGTCCCATTTATGGAATATTCCATTGCATTGACACAAGATTGTTCTAATGTTTTAGTGCTATCAATCCTGCTGATGCCTCTACTACCTGACCCATCACTAGGTTTTACTATCACTGGAAAAGATATTTTCTTAGAAAGATCAATTAAATTTGTGTTTTTATTAATCTCATAAAATTGATCAGTATCATCTACATTATTTTCATATAGTTTTTTTCTTACCAGGTACTTATTTTTTATTAATTTAGCTGCTTTATAATTTAATCCTGGTAGGTTCATCTTTTCTGCTATATAGGCTGACGTGAGAACACCATAATCAGTTGCAGCTGTCACAACTCCATTAATTTTCTCATCTTTAGCAAATTCCAAACATTTTTGCTCATCGATTATATCAATGGTAGCAAATTTGTCTGCTGACTTAAAGCCTACTGCATTTTTATTTCCATCAACGGCTATGACATAATATCCTAATCTTTTAGCTTCTTGTATAACAAAATTCTGTAAAAATCCTGCACCAATTATCAAAATTTTCTTCATAAATCCCATATTTCCTTTTTCATAATTACATTTTTATGTTTCAATGTATCTATTTCATTGTCGATGCTGAAACCAAGACTTTCATAAAAAGCAATTGCATGTTTACTTAATTTATAAACTTCCATCTTTATGATTTTTTTTCCTAACATCTGTGCATTCTTTTCAATAAATCTCATACATAAAGATCCATATCCTTTACCATTTAAATTAGGTAGTACACCCAATTTTTCAAAAAATAAGATGTTCTCTAATTCTTTGATTTGAAATGTCGCTATTGGTTTATTTTCTACTTCACCAATATATACTCGATTTTTAAAAATACCGATAATAACAATTATAATAGTCTTTACCATTATGTTGTCCCAATGATGCAAATTATATTTCTTGGCCATATCTTTGCCACAAAGATTTAGTATTCTAGATACATTCCATAGCCTTTTAATATTATAAATTTTTACTCTACGGAAATTTATTTTATTTGATGATTTTTCTAAATTATTCATGAATTAAGACCGTTTGTTAAAAATATTTTGTATAATTTTCTAAAATATAATCAATTTCTTCATCTTTTAATCGTGTATGAAGAGGAAGAGTTACTTCGTTTTTATAAAAAGTGTAAGCATTTAGATAGTCTTTTATATCAAATCCAAGATTTTTATACGCTGTCATCATTGGAAGTGGTTTATAGTGCACATTTGTAGCTATACCAGCTTCAGCTATTTTTGTAATAAAATTGTTTCTTTTTTTCTCATCATATCCAGGTATCCTGCTTATATAAAGATGTCCTGATGAGGAATAAGTATCAGTATAATGATCTAAATATATTATCCCTAAACTTGATAAGGATTTATTATATTTTTCAATAATTTCTCTTCTTCGTTTCAGCATTTTGTCATATCTTTTCATTTGACCAAGTCCAACTGCTCCTAGTATATCTGTCATATTGCACTTGTACCAAGGTCCGACAATATCATATTCCCATGCTCCTAATTTTGTTTTTGATAGAGCATCTTTTGATTGTCCGTGCAAGGAATACAATTGATATTGATAATAAATTTCCTCATTTGAAATTCCCGGGATATTTCTCCAGGTCACTGCGCCACCTTCTGCTGTAGTAAAATTCTTTACGGCATGGAATGAAAAGCTAGAAAAATCTGCTATAGATCCCACTTTTTTATTCTTGTATGATGCTCCAAATGAATGTGCCGTATCTGCTGAAACTATTATTCTGCCGAAAGCTTCTTGAATCTTATTTTTAGGGCGAAATAGGTCTTTTTTTCTCTCAACTATCTGAAATATCTTATCATAATCACAAGGAATTCCTCCAATATCGACTGGAATTATAACTTTTGTTTTCTCAGTGATAGCATCTTCTAACTGATCATAGTCCATTTCAGGTTTATCTTTCTGTATATCAACCATGACTAACTTTGCCCCAACATGGCATACAACTGATGCTGTAGCGGTATAAGTATACGCTGGAACAATAACTTCATCTCCCTCGCCTATACCTAATAAGCGTAATGTCATCTCTGCACAAGATGTTTGGGAATTTAGACATACTGCTTTCTCTGTATTACAAAATTCTGCTACTTTTTTTTCAAGTTCTTTAACTTTTGGTCCTGTGGTTATCCATCCTGATCTTATGGCTTCAATTACCTCTTCTTCTTCTAAATAAGATAGATCAGGTGGTGAAAATGGTATTTTCATATTTCTTTCCCCTAACTTCTCTTATAGGTCTTTACAATTTTGCCTATATACTTATCTATATCACTTCTATTACCTAGGCTTAGCTTTGATATCTCTTCTAGGCTAGCCATAAATTCTTCTAGGTCAAATTTGATTGGGCTTCCTATGTAGATTAGGTCATTTTCTGTCCTTCTTATGCCCTCTTCATCCATTAGTTTTTCTTCATACATCTTCTCTCCAGGTCTTAGGCCTGTGTAGACTATGTCTATGTCCACATCAGGTTCATAGCCTGATAATTTGATTAGGTTTCTTGCTAGTGTGTCTATCCTTACTGGCTCTCCCATGTCTAGAACGAAGATCTCTCCTCCCCTAGCGAAGGTTCCAGCTTGAAGGACCAGGCTTACAGCTTCTAGTATGGTCATGAAAAACCTTATTATATCCTTATGGGTTACTGTGACAGGTCCCCCATCTGCTATTTGCTTTTTAAATAAAGGAATGACTGATCCATTGCTTCCTAGGACATTTCCAAATCTTACTGCCACAAATTGGGTCTTATAGGTATCCTTATCATCTAAAAGTTCTTTACTAAAGTCTCTTTTTGATTTTATATCAAGCTTTGGCAAGATGTCAAACTTATCTTCCTTGATAACCTGGTCAAAGGACTGGATGATCATCTCACACATTCTTTTGCTAGCTCCCATAATGTTTGTAGGATTTACTGCCTTATCTGTTGATATAAGTACGAAGTTTTTGGCGTGGTACTTTAGGGCTGCAAAGGCTACATTGTAAGTTCCAACTACATTATTTTTGATTGTTTCATTGGGACTTACTTCCATTAGTGGGACATGCTTGTGGGCTGCCGCATGGAATACTAAATCCGGCCTATATTTTTCAAATATCATATCTACCCTATCATAGTCCCTTACTGACCCAATTAGGGCAAGTAGGTCTAAGTTTGGATAAGCTCTTTTTAGTTCCTGTTCAATATCATAAGCGTTATTTTCGTAAATATCGAAGATGATTAATTTTTTGGGTTGGTGGTTGGCAAGCTGTCTAGATAGCTCTGAGCCTATGGATCCTCCCCCACCTGTTACAAGTATTACCTTATCCTTGGTGTAGGCAAAGATCTCATCCATATTTACCCTAATAGGGTCCCTTCCTAGTAGGTCAACTATATCTACATTTTTCATCTTAGAAAGAGAGACTTCCCCATTGGCTAGTTGGTAGATGCCTGGTAAGCTAAGTAGTTCGCACTTGGTTTCCTTACATATATTTAGGATTTCCTTTTTATCTTCAGGATTTGCTGTAGGAATCGCTAGCATAATTTTACCAACCTTATACTTATCTACAGTTCTTAATATCTTATTCCTGCCTCCTACTATAGGAATACTTTGGAAATAATAGCCCCATTTTTCAGGATCATCATCTATGATACAAACTGGCTTATCTGTTATTTTCTTTGAGTTGACAAGCTCTCTTATTATAACTTGCCCCGCCTGGCCTGCTCCTATGACCATTACATTGCTACCAGCTTGAAAATTCTTCCCTCTTGTATTTCTAAGCAAGCTTACAAACCTATAGGAAAATCTAATTCCCACTATGGCAACTAGCTGAAGAAGGGCTCCTATTACATAATAGGAAATAGGCATTCTTCTAAATATTAGGCTTATCCCAATAATATGGGCCATGCTTGTTATAAGGGATGCTAGGAGGATTGAGTTTAACTCACCAAAGCTTGCATACCTCCATAGGCTCTTATATAGCCTAAATTTATAAAATACTATAACTAATACCAGGGTATAAATTGGTGCAAACTTCAAAAATGGCCCTAGGTAGGTAGTTGGAATTTCTGAAAATTCTAAGTCAAATCTTAACCAAAGGGCTAGGAAGTAAGATAGGTTCGAGACAATTATGTCATATATTAACAAGTAAACTGACTTTAAATTTATATTCTTATCTCTCATCTTCCTCACTCTTTCATAACACTCTTTATCATCTTAGAAGTCTCTGCTAGGCTTTTTTCATCTAGTACATACATATATAGGTTGGCGTTTGGCATGGCGAAGGATGGTAGGCCCATTTGGCCGCTTCCTCTAAGCTCTGTTGAATCTATCTGCCAACTTGAGCCAGCCTCTAGTTGTTGGTTTACTAATTCTAGGATCTTCTCCTTATCCATATTAGTATCTGTCGATTCCATCATTATATCTAGGAAGGACTGGTAGTTAAAGAGGATGGCTGGGGATAGGGCCTTTTCTAGGATAGCCTTTAGGACCTTTTCCTGGTTTCTGCCCCTATCTAGGTCTCCTCTTTCTAAATTATATCTTTCTCTAGCAAAAACTAGGGCGCTTCTTCCATCTAGGTGGATTTCTCCTTGTGGGAAAGTGTAGGCCCCACTTGTAAAGGCCTGGTCATTGGTCACATCTACCCCACCTAGGACATCGATTAAGTTCATAAAGGTCGAGAAGTTGACCCTGTAGTAGTAATTGATATCTATATCAAATAGGTTTTCTAGGGTTTTTACTGATGATTCGACCCCATAGATTCCAGCATGGGTTAGCTTATCCTTATAACCTAGACCCCCTCCAGCTATTTCTACGTAGGAATCCCTAGGGACTGTTGTAATAAGCATTTTCTTACTTTGTGGGTTTATGGTTAGGATTAGGTTGACATCTGACCTTGATACCCTAGATATGTCTCCAAAGGTATCTATGCCACTAATATAGATATTGAAGGAAGAATTTTCTTCTGGCTCTTTTTCTATATCTTCCCTTACTTTACTTGCAAATATTTGGTCTATGACCCTAGTTTTTTCATCAAAGTCTGGGATTTGCTCTTTGATAATACTCCTATATCTTTCATTTAGAAGAATTACTTGGCTTTGTCCTTCCATCAATTCTATTCCAGCATTTACATAGGTCTTTGCATCTGAAAGCTTAAGACTTATATCTTTTTCTTCTAACTTATCCTTATAGGCTATTATATTATCCTCATCTTGGCTTAGGCCTGTCCTTATATCTTCATCTATTACATCGGATATGGATTGGTAGGTGGACTCTTTTTTGACTACAAGGGAGAATTCATTTTCTTCCCTCTCTTCACTGATTTTATCTATAACTCCCACTGCCTGGTAGATATAAAAACTTGCAAATGAATTTATTATAAGTCCAAGTAGACCTAGGCCAAGGGCCAAACCATTGAGGTAGGTTGTCTTACTTTTTGCCAGCAAAAATAAGATCAAATGATAAATAATTAATATGGCTAATAATATAAATCTTAATTTTTGCGGAAAAATATTGTTGGCATAAATTATGCCAAATAAGAGCCCACCAACAAGAAGGCTTAGGATTAGGAGTACTTGTCCTGCTTTTCTTACCATACTGCCTCCTATTGCCTTACCATGTTGGTATTGACAAAGTATACCGCACCTTCATACTCTACCCTAGTGAAACTTTGGTCAGGACCTAGGCCGGTTTCTAATACCTTAACTTTCATTCCTGGTGTGGATTGAAGGAGGATATTATCCCCCATACTAGGCTCTTGTCTCATGTTGACATTGGCCTCAAGCTCTTTTAGGTCTGCCCCTTCTTGGTTTGCTTCATTGGCTGGTGGATTGGTCTCTTCTTCAGCTTGACCTTGGTCTTCGTCATTAGGGGCTACTTCTGCCTCTTCCCCCTCCATGGTTTGGTTGGGGTCTGTTTGATTTTTATCTTTTATCTTATCAAATACACTTTCTATCTCTAGATTTCTTGGCTCATAGGTTTCTTCTTTCTTGCAGCCTACAAGGCCTAGGCCTAGAAATAAAAGTATAAGGGGATATTTTTTCTTTATCACTCTTACCTCCAAAATTTATACCATGGTTTTTTCTTTTTTGGCTCTTCTTTTCTAATATTTTCATAAGGATTTGCAATGGGTCTATCTTCTATGACCCTTAGGGGATTAGTATAGATTAGCTCTCTTAGTGAATCTTCTCCCAAGATTTCTCTTGCAAGACCCATCTCTTCTTCTAATAAAGGGCTCCTATAGGTCATCTGGTGGGTATCTGTACCTATTAGACTTACCATCCTAGACTCTAGGAGGTCTATGGCAAGGTCTTTCGAAGAATCAGACCCTAGGGATGATAAGTTTAGCTGGAGGAGGGCTCCAGATTTTATTAAATCCTTTAGCCATGGGATATTCTCCCTAGTATAGGTATACCTTTCAGGATGGGCAATTATTGGAGTCCATCCCTCAAGGGCCATCTGGTAAAAAAGGTCCTTGGCAAAGGATGGGAAGCTTGCAAAGGGTAGCTCACAAAGAACATAGGAAGAATTGTTTAGTCTAAAGACCTTACCTGACTTAATTAGGTCTATGGTATCAAAGTCTATCTGGATCTCATTACCTGGATAAAGTTTAAAGTCAATCCTCTCTTCTGCTAATCTTTCTTCTATGATCTTTAATTTTTTTTCTATAAGCTCACTTGTAACAAGGTACCTGCCCTTATCAAAGTGGGGAGTTACTATAGTCCCCTCATAGCCCATCTTTTTGTAGGCTCTTACCATTTCTATAGATTCATCCAAGGATTTTGACCCATCATCTTCCCCAAAGATTAGGTGGGAATGTATATCATACATAAGCCCACCTACTTATAGTAATCTGGGTAGGTATTCTTTGAACTTTCGGCAAAGGTCATAACTACTCCTATTATCCTCGACCCTACATTTTTGATATTTTCTATAGCCTGGTTTATTTGCTCTTTTTTGGTATACTTTGACCTTGCTACAAGTAGGACTCCATCAGCTAGGGTTGATACTATAGCTGCATCAGTTATTATCCCTGTTGGAGGAGTATCGATTATTATATAGTCATATTGGTCTTCTACCTCTTCTATCAAATCCCTCATAGCCTTTGATGATAGGATCTCTGCTGGATTTGGTGGAGTTGGCCCACTTAATAAAATATCAAAATAGTCTTCCCCATAATCTTTCATAAGGGAGTGGACTAGGTCTTTTTTATTTAAAAGGACATTGGTAAGGCCCACCTTATTGTCTACCTTCATTTCCTTATGGACTGATGGATTTCTGAGGTCACAGTCTATAAGCAAGACCCTAAACTTATTTTGGGCAAAAGACCTTGCCAGATTTACCGCAACAGTTGTCTTTCCCTCATCTGGTATAGATGAAGTCACGACTATCTTTTTTAGTTGGTTGTCTATATCTGAAAATTGAATGTTGGTTCTTAATGTTCTAATAGCCTCATCATAGTGCGAGCTGTTGGCATAGTATGTTGATTTCTTGGCCATTTTTCCTCCTATCTTTCTCTATCTGGTAGGATACCAATAACAGGTAGGTCGAAGGTATCTGTTATATCATCAGCAGATTTTATCCTAGTATCTAGGAGACTTCTTACCAAAATTATAAAGATTGAAATAAAAATCCCCAGGATAAAACCAAGACCTGTATTTCTAACTACACTTGGTGAATAAGGATCCTCAGCAACTATGGCCTCATCAAGGATTTGGACATTGTTTACATTCATAATCTCAACAATAGCATCCTTAAAAACCTTGGAGGTCTCATTGGCAATGTCAGCTGCCCTTTGGGGTATGGTATCTCTTACGCTTACCTCAAAAATCTCAGTATCATTTTTTGATGAAACTGAAACCATGGATACAAAATCTTCATAGTCTATATCAAGTCCAAGATTATCGATTACCATTGAGGCAATTCCCCTGGTCTTAATAATTTCAGTATAGGTCCCAACAAGCTTTTGGTTAAGTTGAACATCATTAAGCTGAAGAGCTTCATTATTTTCAGTCGGCTGGTTGTTATTTACAATAAGCGAAACTGATGATTCATACTTGGGAGCTATCAGAAACTTTGATACCAAAAAGGCCCCTAGTCCAAAAATTAGACCTACAAGGATAATCTTAAAAAAATTTTTCTTTATTATATCAAAAAGCTCTAGTAAGTCTATTTCTCTTTCTTCCATAAATTCTCCTTTAATTTATAATTGCGAATATAACGGTCAACTAATCTTCACATGTTTTAAAAATCAGAAAATATGAAGATATTATATCGACCCATAACCCTATTTTAATCAATACTAAGATATTTTTCAATAGCAAATCAAGATAAATACACATTTTTCTATTTCATTTTAAAAGAAATCGATTGTCAGTATAAAACGCAATTTGTTTTTATCTATATTGGATTTGCTAATTAACCAAAGCAAAAAGCCCAGCTACCGCTAGGCTTAATTTGACTTTTATTTCTTTTTTCTCCTAGCCAAAAGATAGACTAGTCCCCCTGCCAAAAGTGCAAGGATTACCAAAGGCCAGAGGCCTTCTACTCCAGTTTTTACATTGGTGGCTGAGTTTTTATCTTCTCCTGGCTTAGGCCTTTGGGCTGGATCGCTGGTTGGGTTTTTATTATCTTCTAGGTAGGTGTTTTCAAAGTATACCTTACTCTTTAGGTCACTAGAACTTTTATATGCTATAATATAATTTTCCATATCAGTCTCTACAACAACTTGAATATTATAGGTTGTTTCATCATAGCTAAGTTTCTCATCTGATCCAATATTTTGATAGACTTTATAATTATAAATTCCAGGTCTGTCAATTCTTATAGGTCCAAAAGCAAGGTCATCATTATTTTTATAAGTTTCAATTATATCTTGCTCTGGCATAGGTTCATTTAATTTGTTCTCTAATATGAAGCTTGCCCTTGGATCTGGATTATCTCCTATGGTTTTTACTGTTAATGGTAGGTAGATATCCACATAACTTGCTCCATAGACCTTAATAGGAGTTAGGGTGATAAGGATTAGAAAGAAAATCTTGATTCTATTTACATACTTTTTCACTTATCCTCCCTTCTATTCTACATCAATTACGCCAAATAAGATTAGACGAGCGCTTATATTATCTGATTGGCAAGTAGATAAGGCTATTATCCTCTGGTTTTCTCCAAGATCTATATCTCTAAAATTAATGCTTTTCTCTTTTATATAGTCTATAAATTTTTTTTGATCTTGGTAATTAGTAATACTAGTTGGATTGAATATATATTGATCATATCCATCTGACTGGCTTAGGGCAAAAAGTTTTAAGTCATATTTCTTATCTTCACTTATCAGGTAAGCTTTTTGATTTTGATCAAAAAAATTCTTATCCTTAAACTTATCAAGATCTCCAAACATGGCTCCATGTTCCATGTGGTGGCCATAGATTAGAGAATAAGGGTCCTTAAAGTCACTAGATGATCTGGCATCTAAAAAGATAGAACCCTCATAAGCAAAGTTACCATAAACGTCTTTGTTGACATATTCCATATTATCCTCACCCTTTAAAATAGGATGGTCGATATTGGTATTATCAACGCTTATCCAGCCTATAACATCTTCATTTATCTTTCTAAGATCAGAAAAAGATTCTTTAAGTTCTTTGACTTCTGGATCTGGTTTTAAGGCTAGTAGGTCACTAGATGCAACTCCTGAGCTAAATAACCTAAAAGAAGTGTAGAGGCTATAACTTGAATAAAGTATAAGCAAGATTACAAATATCCCCACTAGGGTATCTAATATTTTATTTAAAGCTTTGGTAAAAGTATTTGTCTCTTCCAAGTTAGCCTCCTATCTCTTATCCTTCGTAAGATCTTCTCTTAACTATCACTACACCAGCTGCTCCTGCTAGGGCAAGGATTATAACAAATGGAGCTATATTTTCAACTACTCCTGTTGGTACTGTAGCATTATTAGTGTTTGTTACTGTTATAGAATCATCAGCAGTTCCCATTGCCTTGGCTGCAAAAGCAGTTTCAGAGCTCTCAGTTCCCCTAGCATAATCGGTTACATATCCATCAGCAGAATAGTCAGTTTCTGTTACAGTGTAAGTATCAGATGATGATAGACCATGAATTACAAAAGTTTGTCCATCTTTTAGGTTTATTGTAGTTGAACCTGCTTTGTTAGTAGTTGTGATAGTTCCTAGATTTGTACCTTGTTCATCTGTAATTGTAAATGTTCCATCTACATCAACACTTAGATTAATAGTAAATTCAAAGTCCTTATTTTTATCTCCTAAGTTACCTGCAACAACCTTATTTACGCTTACCTTGTGGAGTGAACCATCTGTATTTGTATCAGATTCTTCTACATATTTGTTATCAAAAGCAATATCGGTTACCTTAGTTTGATCATTATTTCTATAAGCGTAGATGTTAGATGTTCCATCTGCGTTTATATAAAGATAGATAGTATAAACCGCTGGGTCATAAGTCATTCCTTCTAATTGATCAGCTTCAGCAACTGACTCTTTTAGGGTATACTTATAAATACCTGTTTCAGTATTTCCTTTGTTTACATTAAAACTTATTTTTCCATTTGATCCATCTGTAAATGCATTATTGCTATAAGTTAAGGTATTTGAGCTTAAAGTTAATAAGTCAGCAGGTCCTTTTTTTACAGTTCCATCTACAAGTTCTGTTGCCTCTACTTCAGCTCCTTCTAAGCTAAAAGTGAAGGTTAAGTTTGTGGTTGGTAAAGATAAATTATCTCCAACTGTAACTGTCTTACTAAGACTTGGTTCTGTATAAGTATCTTGCGCATACCCAGTGCTTACTCCTAAAATACTTGCAGCAAGCCCTAGAGCTAATAATTTTTTTCTTAATTTCATAAACTCCTCCTTAAAATTGAGTTCTTCTTATAATGGTAAAAATTTTTCCTTTAATTTCTTTTTCTTTAATTGGTCCAAATAATCTGCTATCATGGGCACTTCTCCTATTATCACCTAAGAGAAAGTATTCTCCATGCTTAAGGTTAATCGGAAATCTAATGCCTTCGTCATAAATTCCTGTCTGGTAAAAAATGTTACTTTCTGCTTGAAGAGAGCCATTAATGTAAAGACCTTCTTCTTTCAAATCTACCTTATCCCCTCCTTTTGCTATGACTCTTGCTAGGTAGTCCTTATCATTTTTGTTAAAGATTACAACTTCGCTAGAGTTAAAATCTCTATCCAATCTATAGTAAACAGATAAGTCCATAGGGCTTATCCTTGGATACATATCATCCTGGTCCACAATCTTTATACCAAATACAAAGTTTAATATAATGATCATAAATATTCCTAGCAAAAATATTTTTTCAACAAGGTCGTAGGTATAGTTTCGTCCAATCGCCTTTGTTTTTCGATATCTTATTATATCTAGGGGGGCTTGACCTTGGTTGCTAGTATTTTTTTTCATACTTCTCCTTTAGAGAATTTATTAGTTCTATGTGTTTTTTATTTTGTAAAGCTATTTCTTCTTGGTAAAGTTGGTGGAGTGATTCTATTTGTCTCCAAACATCAGCTTCATCAACTCCTCCTAAAATTCTCTTTCTAAACTTCATATTTTTTATGTGTTCGCTAATTCTATTCATTATAGGTCCTTTTTCTTAAAATCCAGCTAAGTCCTACTAATCCCATAAATAGGCTTAGGATAAATGGGCTAAGGATCTCATTAACTCCTGTAGGTGGTATAAAATTAAATCTAGCTAATACATCTAGGTCATCACCGATTAGGGTTGTTTCATCCAATACTGGATCCCATTTATAAAAAGTATAGCCTGGCATAGGATTTGCTTTAGGAGCTAGGTCTTTTAGGTCTGCTAGGCTCTTATTTGCAGTCTTTAAAACATAAAAAGTAGATTCCTCAGGGACGGTTCCCCTATTCTCATCTTCTGACTTAAATCTTACTGTCCAATACTTTTCAGGGTCTGGATTAGGATTTATACTCTCATCCACTGGACCTATTATTTCAAGGTCCCTATAGCTTGCAAGATAAGTCTCTTCAATAACCAAGGTATTATCTGTTGGTACATCTGGATTCCACTTATCAAAAGTTTGGTGCGAATTACCTGTTTTAGGTGTAAAAGAACTAATCTTTACCTTAAGGTCAGGGTCCTCATAGGTTAATGTGTAGAGGACATCTATTTGTTTGACTTTTTCTCCCCCATCAAAAGTCCCTTCAGTACTTGCATCAAAACTTAATCTTACATATCCCTCTGGGATAGGAGATGTTGGGTCTGTGACATCTAATATCTTATCCTTATCCATATAGCTTGCTATAAAGCTTGTATCTTCTTCTATAGTAGCAAGTCCATCAGGTAGGCTTGGATTCCACGATTCAAATTGCTTGCTAGGTTCATAAGGACTTGCACTTGGAACTTGACCAATACCGTCTAAAAATTTTTGCCAACTTAGACCTTTTCTTACATCATAGACCTTTGGACTACTAGAATATCCATCAAGACTTCCTTGATTAGTCGGGTCAAAGGTAAGTCTTACATACCCATCTAATCTTTCTTCAAGAGGTGGGTCTTCTATTACATCTTCTAGTAAGGTTAGAATTATTCTGCCTCCATCTGTAACAGTGTATAATGTCTCTACTTTAAATTCTTTATCTTCGATAGTTAATATATCATCAGCCCCCAAACCAACTACGCTAAGATTTGGACTGTTACCTATTAGGTTTGTAATTGAATCACTCCTAAAGTTGGCATTAACATAAGGTCTATCTAGAATATTTGAACTTGTTCCTATGTCAAATGGATTACTTGACCTTCTAAAATTTAGGGTTGCTTGAGGTGATGTAGTTATAATATTATCATCCAGGGGTCTTTTATAAAGGTCTAAGTATTGTACTTCTATCTTAGTTTCTGGAAGCTGGATTATAGTTAAGTTAAGTCTAATAGCTTGACCTTCCCCTCCTCCTGTGGCACTTGGCTTAGTATAGGAAGCTAGGATTTCATAATTATCTAACTTTGGTATAGAAATCTTAAATAATGTATTTAGATTTGTAAAGTCTGAGCCACTAGGAATATCTATTGTGGTTAGGTTGGTGGTTGTTATAGGACTTCCATCTATTAGAACACTTCCCTTAGGCACACCCTCCCAGAATATTTCTATATCAAAATCATCTATCACGAAGTTATTAGTCGAATCAGTAACTGTAATATTATTAAGTGCCTTCTTGCTAGTTTCGATTATAACTTCTTGTGTAGTGAATCCAATTTCTTCCCTGCTTTCCATAAGTTGATCCATATTAATATTTAAGGAAGGGGAACTTTCTAGACTCATCATGGACTCATCTTCAAAATCCTTAATTTCTAAGTCATCATCACCTATACTTTGACTACTTATATCTTTATCGTCAAAGGAGCTTTCCATATCATAAATATTTTCACTTGACTCTTCCTTTAATAAATAGGGGTAAGACTCTTCTATAAGAGATTGAGGTAATCCAAATTCTTCCCTACCATCAGGACTTTCTCCTAGGTTTATCATCTGAACCATTCCATCTTGATCTAGGAAATTATTTAGATCTTCTTCAGCTGCCTGGATAGTAACAAGCTTGCTAAAACCAAAGAATACCTGCACTATCAAGGCTAGAAGCAATATCCAAAAATATTTTTTCTTCTTCATCTAACACCTCCTTTCTATTAAAGTTATCATCACATAGCAAATCTAAATGGGTTAGTTTTTCCACTTAAATTACCCTCACTATCATATAATTTTGCCTCTAAGTCTATTATATCTCCCTCTTCTAGGTTTATAAAATTATTATTACCATCTAATAGATCAACCATCTCAAAATCTTCAGTTGCTGAAAATGTATCGTCAAAAATAGTTTGATTTCCTCTCTTAATAAGAGTTTGAACTTTAAGCTCTCCCTCTTTTGCTTCTTCTATCAAAGCTTGGTCAAAGAAATATAGGATAAAGTCATCTCCTATTTGAGGGGATTCTATTTCTAGAACAATTTGCTTAACCTCAGTATAGGGAATTTCAACTTCGCTTAGGTTGCCAAACTTATCTTCTCCTATAACTTTTATATTAATAATATCATCTGTCCTATAGATCCTTGGTAAAAGTGACCTATCATTCTTATCTGCCCTTACATTTTCTATAGTTAGGATATTAGAACTTTCATCATAGGACAAGTTTCCATCAGGATTTTTTAGTGTTATATCATCTGTTAATTCTAACTCTACCCTATAGGTACCTACAACAGGATAATTCTCATCTTTTAAAGTGACAGTAATATCCATCCACCTACGGAAGTAATCATCCTTATAGGAAATTTCTGCTATAGGTCCTTCTATAATGATTGGATTACTCGTCGAATAGGCGTCCTCTATATTAGGGAAGTCTTTCATTTTACTTATTATCTTTAGCTCATCCTTATGGGATAGATTATTATAATAAGGGTCAAATGGTTCAAAGCTTATAGTAGATCCACTTTGTTCACCCGGCTTTTTGGTATAGACAAGTGGATTTCCATCCAATCCAAGAATAGGATTATTATTTATATCCACTAAGTGATATTCTGTTCCTGCTGGCGGTTCATATAAAACTCCTCCACTTCCTTCAGGTATCCTAGCAGATATTACAACATTAGGATTCTCGTGATTTGTATCACTTTCGTCATATAAGTTT
This sequence comes from Anaerococcus sp., assembly GCA_030532385.1. Lineage (GTDB taxonomy): Bacteria > Bacillota > Clostridia > Tissierellales > Peptoniphilaceae > Anaerococcus. The sequence continues at coordinate 83,231 of JAUNLG010000007.1, forward strand.
TTTTCTTGCCATATTTGATTTATTGGAATGTTGACTGGTTGGTCTAAGACTGTAGTCTGTCCAACTGGTCCTGTTAGATCTGCTTTGCCATACCTTGCATAAATCACTTCAGCTTTTGCAAAATTTCCTTCTTTTCTAGTAAAAACAAAGTTATTATCACTAATTTCTATTGTTCCTATAATATTTGTCTCCTTATCTTCTTTTATATAGACTTGAGCACTATTCACATCTGGATTTTTCTTTGCTTGAAACCACTGGTTACTATCTGCTGAGTAAATAAATCTTACAAAATCATCTAAACCTGGATATTTTATCAGAATCGAATCAATCACTCCATTAGTAAGTCCTTCAGCACTAAGCTTAAATGAAGAATCTTGATCATAGACCTTATCAAAGATAGGTTGAGGAGTGTCCCTTGGGACATTATACATTTGAATGTTATATCCTTTAAGGTCATATTCTCCCTGGCCCGATTCTCTTACTTGTGATGACCTGGTTGTTGCTGATGAAAAAGCATCAATATCATCAGAATTATCCGATGGGAACGTGATCGTTTGAATCTTTGATATATTTCTATTATTATCAGCAGGGTCTATTGGACCTTCATTTATTACAGGCTCTCCTTGTCCAGGAATTCTAGAATAAATGGTAATTCCTAGATTTGACCAATTGTTATCAAAATTATAGTAAGATTGTTCATTTCCAGGTTGTGTTTCAACAGCTGAATATGATAGTCTTTGTCCTAGCTCATCATAGCCAGGCAAACTAAAGGAAACTGTAGGACTTTCTACGCTTGCTTTTTGAAGAGAAAATCCTTCTACCTCACCCATTTGGTATTGGTCTTTTTCCAGATTGTAGTAATTTGCTGCCTGATGGACTGTTGGATCAATATAGTTAGTTACAGCAGTCCTATATAAAAGCCCTATCATTACATCAGGCTTGTAGATGATATCTTCACTATCAACATAAGAAGGACTATCCGTATCTTCCCCATCTATAAGTCTATAGTTTTTGGTCACCTCTATATCAAAGAAAGGCCTATATTGGGCATAAAGATTAATATCGCCATTTGCTATATAATCTCCTATAGTTCCTGGTAAAATAAGGTCAAAATCATTTGGCAACATAACAGAAGTAGGCTCTAGATTCTCACCTATGAGACTTGAGTAATTGTAGGCTTCATTTTTAATCTCATCATTAGTTAATTCACCCATACTTACTAGGTCAGATAAGTTATATCCTAGATAGATACCATTCCCATCTGCCTTAGCAGACCAGCCAATAAAGTTATATCTTTGATTGCTTGGATCTGTCTTTGTAAATTCATCTAAAACTCCTACCTTGTCCATATTCCAATATGGAGATTGTGGTATCTCTATTCTTGCTCCATCGGACTTAAAGTCTGATGCTTGGATTGGGATTTCATATTTTACTCCACTATCATTGTTAGCATGAAGGATTAATTTGAAGCTATCTGCATAGATTGCATAGACAGTTTGGTTTTTCTCTATAGGAGAATTAGCCGTAACCTTGTAAGCCTTACCATCTGACCACTGACTTACATCCCTTAATTCTTCAAGTTCCTTGAATTCTTCAGGGTCTACTAGTTTGTTTGACCAACCTAGGAAATACTCGTTGGTCTTGGTTGGTTTTAAGTCAAGAAATTGCCTTAACTTAAGGGCATCTCCACTTAGGTCTTGGCCATTGTGGTCCTTGTTAGTACCATCAGCGAATCCATTGGCTTTATAGGAAGGGTCTGTCGAATAATTCTCATTCATTGGGACAATTCTTTTTACAGGGGCAAATTCTGTACTTCTTTGTGTCAAATACGCAAACTCTTCGCCTGGTTTGCTCCTATCAAATCCCTCAAAAGATAAGGTATCTAGAGGTAACCTTCCTCCATTTAACTCAAATCTTACCTTAGCTTGAACTTGTTCTACTACCTTATCGCTTTCTACTGAAGTAGACATGACATCCGTATTAGAGAAAGTGAGAGGATAGTCTTTTACTAGGTCGGGTAAACTTACTCCTTCTTTATTTAGAGTTGTAAACTCATAGGCTGGTAGGTCTTCTCCGTTGATAGACCCATCAACAGGATCTTTTCCTCCCTTAAAGGTCATAGACTCTTCTTTTCCTGGAAGGTAGAGGTCGATATCAGCATTGCTATACTTACTCCTACCTGTAAGGGCCTTGGTATCAGTAAATATCTCATCAATATCTGGAGTAAGGGCTGTTTGGCTAGCAGCTCCTCCTGAGTAGCTTGCAATAAAGTCATATCTGGTTGGTTCATTAACTACAGTTGAACTATTTGGATATAGGCTTATCGTTTCTCCATCAATTGTAAGCTCAACCCTACTAGGAAGTCTATCATACTTTCCTGTCCTAAAGACAATCTTCTCTCCTTTAGGAATTGTCATTCCCTTATCAAAGGTGAGTGTATATTCATATGTTTTTCCATTTCCTGTGTGATCGAAATTTGACCTTAGTTCTATAGAGTGAGGATCTGATCCAATTTTTAGAGAGTACTTATACTCTTGCTTATCTGCACTTAGTGTATAACCATCAGGATAATATATCTTTATTTTGCTATTCTTAAGTATAACAAGATCTTTATCAGAAGTATTGGTCCCCTCAAATCTTGCAATATCTTCGCCTTCGGTGATATAGCTAGTGTAGAAATTAAAGTAGGCTAAGTCGTCTTCATTAAAGCCCTTTTCAATAAGTTTATCTTTATCAATATAATATCTAATAACAGTAGTTAGACCACTATTGAGATGCGTAACCGAAGAGTTTAGCAAAACATCTCTAGGATCATAGTCTGTTAGTTGGGTCTTAAGGCCTGCATAATCTTCTCCTATAGAAGACCCTTTTGTTGAGGCTACTTGAATTGCTGCAAGCCCCGTATTTAGCCTAGGATTTAAGGTGCCCAAAGGATTTGAATCAATGGATCCGTCAATGTTTCCAATATTCACACTATCCTTATGAATGTCAATACTTGGCTTTCTTAACCACTTATTAGCCTGTTGGTCTCCTATAAATACCTGACCAATATTGCCTCCATCTCTTACATCAAGAAGGTCTGCAAAATCTTTACTAAAAACCTGCCTTAATGCATAATGGCTACCCCAAGCAGTAACCCATGTAAGTCCCTTAGATTGCTTATATACTATATCAAAGTATCCTAAGTCTTCATTATATCTTGCAAAGGCATTAGCTCCATAAAATTCATAACCTCCACCATGGCTATTCTCAAAACTTGATTCAGTCCCAAGACTATAATCATTTGATTCTGATGGAATAAAGGTCATAAAGGTATAGGATCCATATGGATAGATCTCCGATCCATCGGTACTAGCATTTTTATCAAGAGATTTTGTACCTGCTAAAGAAAATACCCTATTAAAATTACTATCTAAAATTCTCATTTGTATATGAGGCTCACCAATAATATCAGTTTCGCTATATCCTTCTTTTAGGACTAAGTCTATAGGGAATTCATCTACACTGTGACCTATAGGATTAGTATCTATAAAATCAAATGCCATTACATTGTTAGATCCACTTACATTAGTAGGTACAGGGTAAAAATCAACCTTGGTCTGTCTATCTGATGAATCATGATACCATCCATTAGATAAGCCACCATACAAGCCTGTCGCACTATCTGTAAAATCTATCAAGTCATAAAGATCCTTATCAAATTTTAGCATTCCTTTTTTCCAAACTGCGCTCTTCAAGTTCTGAAACTTTCTATAAGAAAGCCTAAGGACTGTCCTACCATAAGCATTGGTATAGGTCCCTATGTAGTTTATAGTTGGAGTTTTAATCCCTTCTGCATTTGCTACAACTTCAACTTTGTTAGACTCACCTAGTGGCCAATAGTCCATTTGCGCTAACTTTTCTTCCTCTATTGTCCAATCACTCTTTTCTACTTCTGCAAATATAAGATTAGGACTTATATTAAAAATTGTAGATAAAAGTATAATTAGACTAAGAAGAACAATTTTTTTCTTCTTCATATCTTCTCCTTATCAATTTCCTTTATTAAATCAAGGGCTTTTACTTGTACTTTCGTCTTGCCCATATATACATTTCCCATTCAGTTTTATGTTTGAAATATGTAGCTATATTTTTGTTCTATTATATCGATTTTTTTAACAAGGTCAAATATTTCACTTGTATAATTTGTGTTTTTTATAACTTTTTGACCAAAGATTTTTTCTCTTTTTACTGTACTTACAGGCATATTTATTATTAATTTGAACTTGCTTTCATATTAAGCCTACGGGTTCTTGTTAGGTTATATTTCTATAATTGGGTCTAAGAATATGAGGCTAATGTGTGGTTATAATATAGATAGTTTACCAGCTTTAGCTAAGTATTTCAAAAAATATTTATATATTTCGTAGGCGTGGTATTTGGGAAAAGTTTTAAGGAGTCTAATTATGTAGAAGAAAAGCCCGAGTTTGACTCGAGCTTTTGTTAAGATTCTTACTTATCTTCTTCTTTTTTCTTGCTTATAAATAGTCCGCCAGCTGCTGCCGCAAGTGTTGCAAGTACTCCTGTTAGTCCTGTTACTCCAGTCTTAACATTCTTATTTGCGTTTTTGTTGGTGCTGTTTGCTGCTGGTCTATTTGCTGCATTTTGGCTTGGAACTTTGATTGGTGCCTTCTTTTCAACTACTAGCTTATTAGCTTCTATGAAGTTTTTGGATCCATCTTTGTAAACTAGGGTTGCATTGCCCTTACTATCAACGATAACTTCTACTGCTTCAGGGTTTGCTCTCTTAACAGCATCTATTACCTTATTGATTTCTTCTTGGCTTAGCTTATCCTTATTGTCTACTTCTACCTTGTTTTCTGGTAGGTTTGCTGGATTCTTTTCTGCATCTGTTTTGCTTTCTTCCTTGCCATCATCTTCTTTTTGGCTAACTAGGTCATCGCCATCTATAGTATCCTTGCTTCCATCTGGGTAGGTTATAGTTGCATCGCCATTGTCATCAACATCTACATCTGTTCCCTCTGGTAGCTTATCCTTGTTAGCTTCTTCTATATTGTCCTTAACTTCTTCTTTTTCCTCATCCGTTAGATTTTCATCATCTTCAACTTCAACCTTATCAGATGGTAGGCTTGGTTCTATCTTGTCAGCATCAGTTGAGCTATCATCTTTGTTATCATCATCTGTGTTGTCATCTGAACCATCATCAGTGTTGGTATCATCATCTGTGGTATCACCTGAACCATCGTCGGTGT
>JAUNLG010000008.1 GCA_030532385.1 Anaerococcus sp.
TATGAGATGATTCTAGCTCTCATTTACATCTAGCTTTTACTAAATGCGTGATTTATTTTTGTTATCCTTTAAATCAAAAGAATTTAAGGTTTGGTTATTGCTTATTTACTTTGCTTGGTTCATCTGTCAGCTTGTGCCGACTTCTATATAATACCACCTTATTTTTATGGTGTCAAATCTTTTTTTGTTTTTCTTTTTAAAAAAACATATAAGGAGTTAAAAAACTCCTTATATGTCTCTAATTTTCTTGTAATTTACTTAGATCTGGTAGATCCATAAGATTTATGTGGCAGTAACCATTAGGATGCTTTTTTAGGTAATCTTGATGGTATTCTTCTGCCTTTAGATAATGTTTTAATTCTTCTATCTCTACTTGTATTTTTTGATTTTCTTCTCTTTGCTTTTTTTCTAAGAAATTTCTAGCTTCTTCCAGATCTTTTTTATCTTTTGAATATATACCGCTTCTATATTGGCGGCCGATGTCATTTCCTTGTTTATTTATTGAAAATGGATCTATTATATAGTAAAAATATTCCAAAATGTCTGAAAGGCTTATTTTTTCATCATCATAAATAAGCTTTACAGTTTCTGCATGGTCAGTTATTTTTAATTTTTCATAAGTTGTTTTTACGCTGTTTCCATTGGCATATCCTGCCTCAGTTTCTAAGATTCCTTTAAGTTGGTTAAAGTAGGCATCTACTCCCCAAAAACATCCACCTGCTAGATATATGGTTTTTTTCATTTTTTTATCCTCAAGTAATTTGTTCTTTTTGTCTTTCTAATCCTAAAGTGTTTTAAATTTGATGAGAAAGATGATGATAGTAGTATACCAAAGGCAATTGCTCCTGCTATAGCCATAGTTTTAAATAATGATAGGAGAACGGCCTGAGACTGGTTATTTATAAAAAATTTCATTGTATCATATATGGCTTGACCTGGGCATAGGTTTATTACTCCTGGCACTATGAAAATTAGGGCTGGATGCTTAAATATTTTAGCACAAAATTCTGATATCAAGGCTATTACAAAAGCTGATAGGAAGGTTGCCATGTATACTGATTTTGTTTTATTTATAATAAGTCTATAGATTAGCCAGCCTACTCCTGCGTTTAAGGATGAGATTACCAGGGCTTTTTTGGGAACCTGAAATACTAGGGCAAAGCCAAGGGCTGAAATGCTTGATACTATAAATTGGTATAAATACATATTCCCTCCTTATCCTAGATAGGTTGCAATAGTAATCGGTAGTGCAACTCCTAGTGCTAGGGCTGTTGATATCAAAAATGCTGTTGTAGCCCCTGTTAGTCCACTTGTTACATCTCCACTCATAAGATCTCTCATTGAATTTGTCAGGGTTATTCCTGGCAAAAAGGCCATCATAGATGCCACCACTACCTTGTTTACTTCAACGCCAGTAAAAAAGTAGCCAAAGGTCATGGTTATTAGGCTTACTACTATACCTGCTATAAAGTTTATTAGGAAAAAACCAAATTTTGCCTTTTCAAACAAGTGGCTTATTGCATAAGATATTAGGCCAACAAAAAATGATAGGACCATATCTTCTAGCCTCCCTCTTAGTAATAACAAGAAGGCCCCTGCAGATAAGCTTGATCCTAGGCACTGCCATCTTGGTGAATAGCCGGGATCATTTTTTATAGCCCTAAGTTCAACCAAGGCCTCATCAAGATTAAAGTCTCCTGCCACAAATCTTCTTGAGAAAGAATTTACCTTATCTATATAATAAAGGTTATTACGCCTTGCCTTTACCCTTCTAACATTTGTGTGAATTTTCCCATTAAGGGAGAAGGATAAGACTATGACATTGGAAGTAGAGTAGACATCCACATCCCTTATATTTTCCTTACTTTTTATGATTCTTTCTATAGTATCTTCAACCCTATAAATCTCAGCCCCATTTTGAAGCATAATGGCCCCTGCATTTGAGGCTACTTCTGATAGTACGGCTGCCTGGTCCATATTTTCTATTATTTCTTTATCCATCCAATCACCCATAATTTTTCTTATATTTATTTATATTTTCTTCGCTTAAAAACTCATAAGCTTCATTGACCTTTTGAAATTTTTCTTTTGCACCAGCTTCTTTGTTTAAGTCAGGATGGTATTTTTTGGCTAATTTCCTATAATTTAGTTTGACTTGATAAATATCAGTATCATAGGAAAGACCTAGGGTTTGACAAGCACTTTCATACTTTTCTCTAAAGCCTACATCCCTTGGCCTACCATCAAAAGACGAGTTAGTGTAAGAATTTTGCCAAGAAGAATTGTTAAAATTTGCTTCATTAAAGTTTGAGAAGAATTCTTCAAACCTCTTATTCATCTCCTCTTGCCTTGCCCTAGCCTCTGCTTGAGCCTTTCTTATTCTTTCTTGTTCTCTTTCATACTTATATTTATCTGAGTAATCAGAAAGAGAATCAAAGCCTACTTTCTCACCTGTAATCAAAGACTCTCCCCTATCATAAAGCCACTCCGTTAGGGTGTAGTTGGCATACCTTAATAGGGATATAAACTTTGGTCCAAGAATTGGTATTATCAAAATTATAAAGATTATATACCACCAATAGTATGGGATTGCCAAGGCTATGACTGGAAGGAAGAAAAAGGTTGAACATCCAAAAATGAAGATTAAAAATAAAATTCTCCTAATTCCTTCAAAGGTCATAACTATGACATTCATCAAATTTATTAATAAATTAAAAATGCTGCCTAAGCCTGTGGCTAGCATATGTAAGATTTTTCCAAAAAATTTTGTCATATTTACTCCTTATACACTAAGGATTATACACGAGAAGCTAATAAATTCATAAGATTTGTAAATAAAAAACGAGTGATCTAAGATCACCCGCTTTGGCTTAACCGAATAGGTCTTTGTTATTTGAATTGTAGAGCTTGTAATATACGCCCTTTTTATCTAATAAGCTCTTATGGTCTCCTCTTTCTACTATTCCATCATAGGTTAGGACTAAAATTTCATCCGCATTTATTATGGTTGATAGCCTATGAGCGATTGTTAGGGTAGTTCTTCCCTTACTTAATTTTTCTAGGGAAGCTTGAACTATAGCCTCGGACTTATTATCAAGGGCTGAAGTTGCTTCATCTAAGATTAGGATAGGTGGATTTTTGAGAAATACTCTTGCTATAGAAATTCTTTGTTTTTGTCCACCAGATAACTTAACTCCTCTTTCCCCTATATAGGTATCAAAACCAAATGGCAAGTCTTTAATAAATTCAAGGGCTCCAGCAAGTTCAGCAGCCTTTCTTATCTCTTGATCACTTGCATCTTCCTTACCATATTTGATATTATCCTTAACACTTCCAGAAAATAGGTAGACGTCTTGTTGGACTATACCTATATTATCTCTTAAAGAATCAATTGTTAAGTCTCTTATATCTACCCCATCAATTTTTATGGACCCATCTAAGACATCATAGAACCTTGGTATAAGTTTGCTAATTGTAGTCTTTCCTGCTCCAGATGGACCTACAAGGGCGATATTTTCTCCAACATCTATCGAGAAACTCATATTTTCTAAGACATATGACTCATCTTCATTAGTGTTAGGATACTTAAAGTAGACATTTTCAAAATCTATCTTTCCAGCTACATTTGAAAGTTCCTTTGAATCCTTCCTATCAAAGATTGTATTATCAAGGTCCATTATTTGGACAAATCTTTCTATACCAGTAGTTCCTCTCTCATAGGTGTCTGTAAAATTGATTAGCCTTTCTATAGTTGCCACAAGCATATTTAAATACATGGTAAAGGCTATAAGGTCGCCTGCACTTATGCTACCCTTTATAACAAAATAGCCACCGAATAAGATCAAAAGTGCATACATTAGTCCAGAAAATGCATCTTTGACCCCAAAATAAGTTGCCATAGAAAAGTATTGGACTCTCTTGATATCGGCAAACTTATTATTTTCCTTAGCAAACTTTCTCTTTTCAGTATCCTCATTGGCAAAAGATTTTACTACTGAAATTCCTAGTAAGGTATCTTCTATACCTGAGTTTATAGCACCTATTTGCTTTCTTGTATCCATGGTCGCTTTTCTAAATTTCTTCCTAGATTTTCTAGAAAAAATATACATCAAAGGGATAAGAACATAAATTATTAAGGAAAGTTTCCAATTTATAGTAAGAAGGACCACAAAAGAGATAATAAGCTTGATAGCTCCAACCAAAAACTCTTCTGGAACATGGTGGGAGAATTCAGTTATCTCATTAAGGTCTGTAGTCATTCTAGTCATCAATTGACCAATCTTTGTTTCATTAAAAAATTCTGTATCCATGGTCAAAAGATGGTTAAAAACATCCCCTCTTATATCTTTTTCTATCTCAGCGCCCATGATATGGCCGTAAGATTGCATGATAAATCTAGCTATTACTTCTATAAACTTTGTAACAACATAGACTATGGCAACCTTAAATACCCTAGGTAAGTCTAGTAAACCTAGTTGAGCCCAGTCTGTAAGGTAAGAAAGTAGCATTGGTAAAACTAACTGACTTATAGTAGTTAGGGCTGCAAAAAATAAATCTAAAATAAGGATTTTTTTGTAGGGTTTATAATAGGGAATAAATCTTTTCATCAGATAATTATTTGTATATTCTCTTTTATTTTTTTCCATAAATCCTCCCTTCTTTTCTTTATAAGGACTACTTTACTAGAAGTTTTCTTATTTTCACCTAAATATAAAGAATTGTAAATTTATTAAATTCTTGATAGTATAGATGTAGGAGGTATTTTATGGCAAGAATAATAGAAAAAACAAATTTGAATGACAACACCATAAAGTTTGTCGTAAGGTCTCCAGAGATAGCTAGAAAAGCTTTACCTGGACAATTTATTATCCTAAGATTAGATGAAAGGGGCGAAAGGGTTCCCTTTACCATCTCAGATACAGATGATGAGAATGTGACTATAATAGTTCAAGTTGTAGGTGGTACTACAATGAGGATGAATGAGCTTAAGGCTGGCGATGGCTTCCTTGACTTTGTAGGTCCTTTGGGAGTACCAACTGAACTTGATGATCTAAAGGGCAAGAATGTATGTGTAGTAGGTGGAGGACTTGGTACTGCAATAGCCTATCCTCAGGCAAAATACTTACATGAAATTGGAGCTAATGTAGATGTAATTATGGGCTTTAAAAATAAGGACTTGATAATCCTTCATGATGAACTTAAGGCTTGCTCTGATAACCTTTACATAACTACTGATGACGGATCTTTTGGCAAACAAGGTTTTGTAACCCAAGTTCTTGAAGAAAATATAAAGGCTGGTAAAACCTATGACCATGTCTTGACTATAGGTCCTGTTATAATGATGAAAAATGTAGTCAAGGTGACAAAACCACATAATATTCCCACAACTGTCAGCATGAACTCCATCATGGTTGATGGAACAGGCATGTGTGGGTGCTGTAGGCTAACAGTAGGAGGCAAGATGAAATTTGCCTGTGTTGATGGGCCTGACTTTGATGGCTTCTTAGTTGACTTTGATGAGGCAATGAATAGGGGAAGAAATTACTTAGAAGAAGAAAGAGATCATATTTGCAGACTAACAGGGGAGGTAAGAAATGGCAAAATTTAATATGGCAAAAACAAAAGTTCCAATGCCAGAACAAGATCCCAACGAACGTAACAAGAATTTTAAAGAAGTAAGTTTAGGTTATGACTTAGAAATGGCTAAAGAAGAAGCCAGCAGGTGTATCCAATGTAAGAATAAGCCATGTGTATCAGGCTGTCCTGTTAGTGTAAAAATCCCTGAATTTATAAAACTTATCCTTGAAGATGATCTAGATGGAGCTTATGATAAAATTGTAGAAACCAATAACCTTCCTGCCATCTGTGGTAGGGTGTGTCCACAAGAGAACCAATGTGAAGGAAGATGTACTAGGGGAATCAAGGATGAACCTGTAGGCATAGGTAGGCTTGAAAGATTTGTAGCTGATTATAGACATAACAAAAACTACCATAAGCCAGTTGAAGTTGAAAGCAAGGGCAAAAAAGTTGCTGTAGTAGGAGCTGGACCTTCAGGACTTTCAGCAGCAGCAGACTTAGCTAAACTTGGCTATAAGGTAACCTTATTTGATGCCTTCCATACAGCAGGAGGAGTCTTGATGTATGGAATACCTGAATTTAGGTTGCCAAAGACCCTAGTTCAAAAGGAACTTAAAAATGTAATAGGCCTTGGGGTAAAGCTAAAAACTAATACTATAGTGGGAAGAACCTTATCCTTAGAAGAGTTATTTGAACAAGGATATGAGGCTATCTACCTATCAACTGGAGCAGGGCTTCCAAAGTTTTTAAATATTCCTGGAGAAAACCTAAATGGGGTATATTCTGCCAATGAATTTTTGACAAGAATGAACTTGATGAAAGCCTACAAATTCCCAGAATATGATACTCCAGTCCATGTTGGCAAAAAGGTATGTGTAGTCGGCGGAGGCAATGTTGCTATGGATGCAGCAAGAAGTGCCAAAAGACTAGGTTCTGATGTTACAGTTGTATACAGGAGGGGTTTTGATGAAATGCCTGCAAGGGTTGAAGAAAGTCACCATGCCAAGGAAGAAGGAATAAACTTCCTAAACCTTCATAATCCAGTAGAAATCATTGGGGAAAATGGTTGGGTTAAGGCTGTAAAGGTTGAGAAAATGCAATTAGGTGAAGCTGATAAATCTGGTAGAAGAAGACCAATTCCTACGGGAGAATACGACCTAGTAGATTTTGACTCAGTCATTATTGCCATAGGCCAATCACCAAACCCACTTATAAAACAAACTAACAAGGATATAAATACTGAGTCTTGGGGTGGGATTATAATAGATGATACAACCATGACTAGTAAAGAAGCAGTATTTGCGGGAGGAGATGCAGTAAGTGGAGCAGCTACAGTAATACTAGCCATGGGTGCTGGTAAAAAAGCTGCTGAAAATATTGATAAATATTTAGAAGGAAAGTAAAGATAGGATAAAAGATTCTAAAAAATTTAAGTATCAACCCAAATCCATAATGGACAGGGTTGGTACTTTTTTTATCTATCTATAAGCTTTATTCCTAGGATAATTTTAGTTAAGGTAATTTGATGTGGGCTAAAAATTAAGTACTTTGTGATTCGTAGATTAATCAAATATTTTTATTAAGTCTTACTCTAAGAATATAGATAAAAAGATAAGATTAATCCTAACCATATATTATTCCTTTCAATTTTTTTAACATACCCTTACCTTTACTCTCCTTTCTTAAAGAAGTTAAAAAAATTGACTGATTGTTGATAAATCTCTTTTTATCTTAAATCTAGTCTATTAGGGTAAATTTTCTAATAATAATCTTCTTATAACAAAAACCTTCTGATTAGTTTTTCTTTAGCTAATCAGAAGGTTAGATTGATAGAATATTCTAAAATCTTTCTTAAAATTTAAATCTTATAAATTTTGATCTTCAATTACTTGAACTTCTCTTGCAATAGGCCCTCTTGGCCCTTGTGTTTTTATAAATTCTACCCTTTGACCTTTAAGGAGGGTCTTGTAAGACTTATCTGATATTATATCTGAATAGTGGACAAATATGTCCCCTCCATCCCAAGTTATAAAACCATATCCCTTTTCATTGTCAAAGGTCTTTACCTCTCCCCTAGTCATCTTTCTCCTTAAAACATGCAAATAAGATTCGCATTGTATCTTCTTTTACATCTGAAAAATCATCTTCATCATAGGTTTCAATTCTTTTAAAGCCTGCCTCTTTTAGGATTTTTTTGATGGTGTCTACCCTATAGAGCCTTTCTTGTTGGAATTCTCTAACTCTCCTATACCTTCCATCATCTTCTTTGATAAAAAAATCAAGGTGCATATCACATAGATCATCTTCAAAGTAATTATCCCAGGTATAAAAAATATCTTCATACTCATAAATATATGAATTTGAACCAAATATCTCCCTAATTTTATACTCTGAATTTATATCAAAGACTAAAAGTGAATTATCCTTTAGGTTTTTATAGGAATTTTTAAATAATTTTCTTAACTCATCTTCATCTGTCACGTAATTTATTGAATCAAGGAGTATTACCAAAAGATCATAGAAATTTTCCTTTTCATAATCTACCATATCATAATAGATAAGGTTGACATTATCAGGATCATATTTTTGAGCAAAAACTTCTAGCATATCCCTTGATATATCTAAGGCATCTATCTGGTCAAAGTCTTTGAAAAAATGCCTAGTTAGCATGCCAGAGCCACAAGCAAGTTCCAGCATAGCTTTATTATCAATATTATATTTTTGGGCAAGGGTCTTTATATTGCTAGCATATTTTTCATAGTCTAGGTCAAATGATAATTTATCATAAATGTAGGCAAAATCTTCATACATTACTTATCCCTTATTTCTTCTAAGCTTTCTTTTGTCTTTTCTAAGAGATCCTCATAGTTTTTAAGCTTTACTCTCTCTTCATCTACTACCTTCTTAGGAGCCTTACTTACAAAGCCTTGGTTAGCTAGTTTGCCACTTGCTCTTTTTATTTCACTTTCAAGTCTTTTTATCTCATCTTTTAGGCGGGCTCTTTCCTTATCATAATCCATTAGTTCATCAAGAGACATTAATACTTGGAATTGATTAAAGATTAGCTTGATTACTCCATCTTCATCGACAGTTTCTCCTTCTTTCTTTGAGACTTCGACATCTTTAGCAAAAGCAAGGTTTACAAACTGGTCCTTGATCTCATCTATAAGCTTGATATTTTCTTCTTTTTCTACTAGAATTTTAAGATTTTGCTTAGTTTTAGCTGGCACATTTAAACTTGATCTTTGATTTCTTATAGCACCTATGGCATCAATTACAGAGTTTACATTGGCTTCTTCATTGACAAAATCAAATTCTTCTTTAAAACTTGGCCACTCTTCTACTATAAGCATGTCATCTTTTATAGGAAGGCTTGAGTAAATCTCTTCTGTTATAAATGGCATAAATGGATGAAGGAGGATGAGCATATTTTTTAGCACATAGATTAGGACCTTCTTTACAGTCTTCTTTGCCTTTTCATCTTCTCCATAAAGTCTTAATTTGGCAAATTCTATATACCAATCACAGTATTCATTCCAGATAAACTCTTCTATCCTATCAGCTGCAAGACCTATCTCATACTTATCAAGATTTTTTGATACCTCACTTATAGCATCATTTAATCTTTTGAGGATCCACTTATCTTCAAGTTCTAGGTCTAGGTTAGTAAATTCAAGGTCATCGCCTTCTTCTATATTCATTAAGACAAATCTAGATGCATTCCAAAGTTTATTGGCAAAGTTTCTACTTGCTACAATCCTCTTTTCATCATAACGCATGTCATTTCCAGGAGAGTTGCCTGTTATTAGGGTAAATCTTAGGGCATCAGCTCCATATTTATCTACAACTTCTATAGGATCAACTCCATTGCCTAAGGACTTACTCATCTTTCTTCCTTGGGAATCTCTTATTAATCCTGTAAATAATACATGGTGGAAAGGGGTCTTTCCTGTATTATAGATTGATGAAAAGATCATCCTTATTACCCAAAAGAAGATTATATCATAGCCTGTAACTAGGATGTCTGTTGGGAAAAAGTAATCATACTCTGGATTCTCATCTGGCCATCCTAGGGTTGCAAATGGCCAAAGAGCTGATGAAAACCATGTATCTAGGGTATCTTCATCTTGTGTAACATGGACCCCTTCTAAAAATCCATTTTCGTCTGGATCTTCTTCTGATACTATAACTTCACCATCATCAGTATAGAATACTGGAAGCCTATGGCCCCACCATAGCTGACGGGATATAGTCCAGTCTCTAATATTATTTAGCCAGTTCATATATGTTTTAGACAAAGATTCTGGTATAAGCTTAACTTCTCCACCTTCATAAGCGTCTATACACATTTTTGCAAGCTCATCCATTTTTACAAACCATTGTTTAGATATGATTGGCTCTATTACAACATTTGTTCTTTCAGAATAACCAACAGCATGGTCAAGATCTTCAGTTTTTACTAAATATCCTTGGCTTTCTAAATCTCTTAGGATCTCTTTTCTTGCCTCATATCTTTCTAAGCCTGAATACTTTCCATAGCCTTCTACAATATGAGCCTTAGAATCAAGAACTAGACATTGGCCTAGGTCATGGCGAGCCCCAACTTCAAAGTCATTAGGGTCATGGGATGGGGTTATTTTTACAAGTCCTGTACCATACTCCATATCTACATAAGAATCTTCAATAAGAGGGATCTTTCTTCCAACTAAAGGTAGGATTAGGTTTTTGCCAATTTTATCCTTAAATCTCTCATCTTCTGGATTGACCGCAACTGCAAGGTCACCAAACATTGTCTCAGGTCTTGTGGTTGCTATAGTTACATATTCATCACTATCCTCAAAGAAATATTTAATATACCAAAGCTTTCCTTTTTGCTCAAGGTGGTAGACTTCAGCATCTGATATGGCCGTTTCTGCCAGAGGATCCCAGTTTACAATCCTATCTCCCCTATAGATAAGGCCATCATCATACATTTTTTTGAAAACTCTTCTTACAGCCTTAGTGAGGTTTTCATCCATGGTGAAAGAATCATGGTCCCAATCACAAGAAACTCCAATAGTACGTAGTTGTTCTTTTATTCTTCCCCCATACTTATGGGTCCAATCCCAGGCTTCTTTTAAAAATCCATCCCTACCAAGGTCCTTCTTGCTCTTCCCCTCTTTAGTAATTTTATCTACAACCTTACTTTCTGTTGAAATTGATGCATGGTCAGTACCTGGAATCCACAAAGCTTCAAAGCCCTTTAATCTTTTATATCGAATTATAATATCTTGGATGGTATTATTTAAAGCATGGCCAAGGTGAAGGTAGCCTGTGACATTTGGAGGTGGCATTACTATAGTAAAAGGCTTCTTATCCTTATTTACACTTGCCTTAAAGTAACCCTTCTTTTCCCAATTCCTATAAATTTCTTTTTCAAATTGACTAGGATTATATTTTGTATCCATAAACTAAACTCCTTAAATTTTCTTAAAATAAAAGATGGTACCGACATAGGGCGAATTATCGCGGTACCACCTAACTTTCTAAAAGAATCTCTTTGCACGGATGTGTGCTCATGAAACATATATAAAAGTAACCTTCGAAAGTTTAAATTGAAGATTTTCACCAACCATCTTCTCTCTAAAAATTTGCCCTTCCTACTCCTCTTTTATTGTTTCTATATTATATTATTATCATTATATTTTTATAATAACTTTTGTCAATGACTATCCTAAGTAAATTCTTTTACATATTCTTTGGGAAAGATCGATATTTATTTGTGAATAAATTCGAAAATTAAAGAACTTTAAAATAATTTCCTTAAAGTTTATTGGCTATCATCCTCTAAACCATGCTATTTTATAATCTTTAATAAAATTTACGGAAAATATTTTCATATTTCAAAAAATTTGTTATAATATAATAAGGATCAAAGATAAGGAGTGAAAGTTAATTGGATATTTATATTATTTCGGATACTGCATATGAGGCTATATCAGAAATTGTCAATTTCTCTGTAAGCTTATTTGATATAAATGCTAATATTAATGTCAAAAGCGAAGTAAAAGACCTCAAGACTCTTTCTTATATACTAGATAGCATATCTAAAGAAAATATAATAATTTATCACTCATTCCAAGATTCTAAGATGAGCGCATATATCAAAAATTTTACTCAAACTTATGAAATCGAAACCATCGATATTATGGGCTATGCAATCAATTCTTTAAGTAAAATTTTAAAAAAAGATGTTAAGGAGAATACTAGGATGATTAATGCCTATGACTCAGACCATTTCAAAAGGCTTGAAGCAGTTGATTTTGCTATCAAATATGATGATGGTGCAGACTTTAGGGGATTAAAATTTTGTGATCTTGCAATAATAGGAGTTTCCAGATCTTCTAAGACACCTATATCAATGTACCTGGCCAGTAAGGGGCTTAAGGTTTCTAATGTCCCCCTTATTATAGATTCAAAACCTCCAAGAGAGATCTTTGAAATCGATCCTAGGAGAGTTTTTGGCCTTACTATAGATGAGGATGTCCTAAAAAGAATTAGAGATGAAAGGCTTAAGTCCCTAAACTTATCTAATGATTCGATCTATTCTTCTATGGAAAGGATCAAAAGAGAGTTAAGGTATGCAGAAGAGTTGATGGTAGATATTGATTGTAAAATAATCGATGTTACCTATAGGTCGGTAGAAGAAACTTCAGATATCATTATCAATAGTTTAAGAGAAAACAATTTATTGGAAAGGAAAGAATAATGAGCGAAAAATACGTTTACAATTTTGATGAAGGCGATATGTCAATGAGAGCCCTCCTTGGTGGTAAGGGTGCAAACTTAGCAGAAATGTCTTCAATGGGAATTAATGTCCCTTATGGATTTACAGTTACTACAGAAGCTTGTGCAAGATTTTACGAAGAAGGTGAAAAACTTTGGGATGATTTAAATAAAGAAATCTCAAAACATATAGAAGATCTTGAAGCTAAAAATGAAAAAACTTTTGGAAATAATGAAGATCCTCTCTTAGTTTCTGTAAGAAGTGGTGCACCAATTTCAATGCCTGGTATGATGGATACTATCCTTAACCTAGGATTAAATGATACAGCTGTTTTAGGTCTTGCTAAAAAGACAAACAACCCAAGATTTGCCTATGACTCATACAGAAGGTTCATCCAAATGTTCTCTGATGTTGCCATGGGAATTGACAAAAATAAATTTGAAAAAGTTCTTACAGCTAAAAAGGAAGAAAAAGGCGTTTCAACTGACAACGAATTGACAGAAGAAGACCTAAAAGATGTAGTTGAAAAATACAAGGAAGTTTATAAAAAAGAAATGGGCCAAGACTTCCCACAAGAGCCAAGAGAACAACTTAACCTTGCAGTAAGTGCAGTATTTGCTTCATGGAATAACGAAAGAGCTATCTTATATAGAAAGATAAATGAGATTGATGATTCTATGGGAACTGCAGTTAACGTTCAAACCATGGTATTTGGTAATATGGGCGATAGCTCAGGTACAGGTGTAGCCTTCTCAAGAAACCCTGCTACAGGTGAAAACAAACTTTTTGGTGAATACCTAATGAATGCCCAAGGAGAAGACGTTGTTGCAGGTGTTCGTACTCCAGAAGAAATAAACCACCTAAAGGATATGATGCCTGAAGTATACGAAGAATTTGCAAATACAGCAAGAACTCTAGAAGAGCACTACAAAGACATGCAAGATATGGAATTTACTATCCAAGAAGGTAAGTTATTCCTACTTCAAACTAGAAATGGTAAAAGAACTGCCCAAGCTGCTGTTCAAGTTGCAGTTGACCTAGTTAAAGAAGGACTAATTGATGAAAAAGAAGCAGTTTTAAGAGTAGCTCCAAAGGACTTAGATGGTCTCCTCCACCCAACCTTTACAGAAAAAGCTTTATCAGAAAATGAACCAATAGCAAAAGGACTTGCTGCATCTCCAGGAGCTGCTGTAGGTAAGATTGCCTTTACAGCAAAAGAAGCTGCTATGAGAGCTAAAGATGGTGAGAAAGTAATCCTAGTCCGTGAAGAAACTTCACCAGAAGACCTTGAAGGAATGATCTCAGCTTCCGGTATCCTTACAGCTCGTGGTGGTATGACAAGCCATGCTGCAGTAGTAGCAAGAGGAATGGGAAAATGCTGTGTTGCTGGTGCAGGCGACCTTCATGTAAATGAGGAAACTAAAGAAGTTAAGGTTAATGGAAAAACTTATACATCAGAAGATGTATTCTCAATAGATGGTTCAACAGGTCTAATCTATGATAAAACATTAGCTACCCAACCTCCACAATTCCAAGGTGCTTTCGGCCAATTTATGGAATGGGTTGATAAATTTAGAGATATGAAAGTTAGGACAAATGCAGATACACCAAGAGATGCTGCCCAAGCCCTAGAATTTGGTGCTGAAGGAATTGGCTTATGTAGGACAGAGCATATGTTCTTTAAAGAAGACAGGATCTTCCAAGTAAGAAAGATGATCCTAGCAAAAGATCTTCAAACAAGAGAAGCTGCCTTAGATAAACTTCTACCAATGCAAGAAGATGACTTCTATCAAATCTATTCATTAATGAAAGAAAGACCAGTAACAGTAAGACTTCTAGACCCACCACTTCACGAATTCCTACCAAGAGGTGGTCAAGAAATAGAAGATTTAGCAAGCGAGCTAAACATAGATCCAATAGATGTTAGAGATAGGATTGCCCAACTAAGTGAAGTTAACCCAATGCTAGGATTTAGAGGATTAAGACTTGCAGTAATCTACCCAGAAATTGCAAGAATGCAAGCTCGCGCAATAATCCAAGCTGCCCTTCACTGTAAGGAAGATGGAATTGAAATAGTTCCTGAAATAATG
This sequence comes from Anaerococcus sp., assembly GCA_030532385.1. GTDB lineage: Bacteria > Bacillota > Clostridia > Tissierellales > Peptoniphilaceae > Anaerococcus. The sequence continues at coordinate 14,434 of JAUNLG010000008.1, forward strand.
ATCCCACTATCAAGTGAGCTAAAAGAGCTTAAACTTGTAAAAGAAACAGTAGAAGAAGAAATCCAAAAAGTATTTGAAGAAAAGGGTCAAAAGGTAGACTACCTATTAGGTACAATGATTGAAATCCCAAGAGCTGCTATCACAGCTGACGAAATTGCAGAAGTAACAGACTTCTTTAGTTTCGGTACCAACGACCTAACTCAAATGACCTTCGGTCTATCAAGAGATGATGCTGGTAAATTCCTACCTGACTACATCGATAAGGGAATTTTAGAAAAGGATCCATTCCAAGTTCTTGACCAAAAAGGTGTTGGTTTCTTAGTAGAAACTGCAGTAGAAAAGGGTAGAAAGACTAATAAAGACCTTCACATAGGAATATGTGGTGAGCACGGTGGTGAACCAAGCACAGTTAAATACCTATATAAGGTAGGTCTTGACTATGTATCATGTTCTCCATTTAGAGTTCCAATAGCAAAACTTGCTGCTGCCCAAGCTGCAATAGAAAAAGAAAATAAATAAGAAGTCTTATTGACTTAAAAAAATACCCTCTTTACTAGGTTTTCCAGTAAAGAGGGTATTTTATTGCATTAAATATCCCTTCAAAGCTAAACTTTAAAGGGATATAAATTTAGAATGATATCTTAAATACCAGGGCAACTATACAAAGAACAATTGCTATAGGAGTATATACATACTTACCTATCTTATACCAGCTGTCTCCATAGGTCTTAGCTGAAGCAAGATTGATCTCTTTAAGGAGTTTATCCTTAGAAAATACATAAAACCATGATAAGGCTCCGATTGATGCCCCTATTGGGATAATATAGATAGACACTATATCCATAAAAGGACCCCACTGGCTAATCATTTCCATATTGACCCCAAAGCCAAAAACAAAAATACCAATTAGAATAAGGGCAAAATTTCTCTTTAATTTTGGAAATCTTTTTATCAAAGACTCAGCAACAACCTCAAACATATTTTGCAAAGAAGAGATTCCTGCAAGTATTACTGCTAGATAAAGAATTATTGCAAATATCCTACCCATAAACATGTTTTGAAGGATTGTTGGTAGGACCTGAAACAAAAGTCCCGGACCTCCAGCCTGGTCCATCTTAAAGACCATTATAGCTGGAATAATAACAGCTGATGATAATAAAGCAGCTATAGTATCCAAAAATCCTGTCATCTTAGATGAAGATACAATATCTTCATCCTTATTAAGGTAAGCCCCACAGACAATCATTCCGCTTCCAGTAACTGAAAGAGAAAAGAAAGCTTGGCCCATGGCAGCTAGGATAGTTGATAGGCTTAAAGCAGACCTATCAAACCTAAACATATACCTATAACCCTCAAGGGCATTAGGAAGGGTAATAATCCTAATAGCAAGGATTAAAAATAAGATAAAAAAGACTGGCATCATGATCTTATTTGATTTTTCAATTGTACTAGCCCCCCCTATACAGGTAATTAAAGTTATTATGATTATTAAAAAGTGGTAGCCTACAACAGAATATTCCCTAGCTGAAAAAGAATCAAACCAAGTTCCTGTATCTACAACCATAAGGTCTCCTGTAAGAGAATTTACTAGGGCCTTAAAAACATAGGCTACTATAACTGCATAGCCTATAGCTATCAGCAATGATCCTAAAAGTGGGATAAAGCCAATAAACTTTCCTAAAAAAGAATCCTTCTTCCTAGAATCAAAAGCCCTTTGGTAGGCTCCTAGGGTTCCAGTTCCAGCATACCTACCTATAGCAAATTCAGAAGATAGGCCTACGTATGAAAAAAGTCCTATAAAAATTAAATAAAAAATTAAAAATACAAGTCCACCCTGCTGGAACTTATATGGAAAGCCCCAAACATTTGCCATACCAACAGCAGATCCAACCGCTGTTAGGATAAAACCAAGTTTTGAATTAAATTTACTCATAAGTGCTCCTTTAAACTGTAAAACTATATCGCTTTAAAGCATATTAGTATTATACCATATAGACTAGCAATAAGTAAAGGATTAAAAGAAAAAATCTGCCCTAAGACAGATTTTCCTAAACTACATAAGAATTGTAAGCAATGAAATTATAATTACCAAAGGGGTATAAAAATATTTTCCAATCTTATACCAGCTAAGACCATATTTTTTCTTAGCCCCTAGGTTTATTTCTCTCATTAGCTTATCCCTATCAAGAATATAAAACCAGGATATAGCCCCTATCATAGCCCCTACAGGAATAATATAAATAGATATAATATCCATAAAAGGTCCCCAAATCCTAATCTCTTCCATAGATAAACCTAAAATAATTACAAGAAGGGATACTAATAGCAAGGCTAGGGTCCTATTTACCCTCTCAAACTTATAGGTAATAGATTCAACCACTACTTCGATCATTATTTGTAGGGAGGATATTCCTGCAAATAGGACAGCTGTATAAAGGATAATAGCAAAGATCCTTCCACCTTGAATATTTTGTAGGATAGTTGGCAAAACTTGAAACAAAAGCCCAGGTCCTGCAGCATCTTTCATATCAAAGACAATAACTGATGGAATCATAACCAGGGCTGCAACCATAGCTGCAACAGTATCAAGGATTCCTGTCATCTTTGATGAAGATACAATATCCTCATCCTTATGAAGGTAGGCCCCAAAAACCATCATGGCTGACCCTGTTATAGATAGGGAGAAGAAGGCCTGGCCCATAGCCGAAACTATGGTAGATAGAGAAATCTTTGATGGGTCTAGTCTAAACATATACTTATAACCTTCTAGGGCATTGGGTAAACTTATAATCCTAATGGCAATTATAATAAATAAAATAAAAAAGGCTGGCATCATAAACTTAGCCGATTTTTCTAAAGTTTTTGCAGAACCTAGGGTATTTACCACAGTAAGCAAGATTACAAAAAGGTGGTAGGGCCAAACAGAAAACTTAGTTTCTGATAAGTCCTTATACCATAAATTAACATCAACACTCATCAAAGACCCTGTAAAAGAATCAACTAAAGCCTTAAAAATATAGGCAATCACTACAGCATAACCTATGGTTAATAGGATTAGGCCAATAAGAGGTGGAATAGAAATTATAGTTCCGATATTTTTTCCTCTTTTTTCAAAGGCCTTCTCGTAAGATCCTATGGTACCTGCCCCTGCTAACCTTCCTATAGCAAACTCAGAAGATAGGCCTACATATGAGAAAAGACCAATAAAAAATATATAAAAAATCAAAAAATAAAGGCCTCCCTCTTGAAGTTTGTAGGGAAAGCCCCAAACATTGGCCATGCCGACGGCAGAACCTACGGCGGCCAAGATAAAACCAAGTCTGCTTGTAAATTTGTTCATAATAAGTCCTCACTAAATATATTTCAAGATCTACTAATCTAGTATAAACCGATAGGCTTATAAACTTTTTAGCCATATAATTATCAATCTTGTTTTATTTATTATACCATAGCCAAGTCAATATTAGAAATCTTTTTGTATTAATTCTTATTTTTTTCTATAAATCTTCTTTATGTTGATTAAAACTATCTCTTAAGGATAGACTTATTGGCTTAACTTTAATTAGGCAAAAAGATTATATTATATCAGTAGGAAAAGAAAAGAGCTGCCAGCTGGCAACTCTTATTTATACTTATCTTGAATCTCTTCTTTTAGTTTTTGGTCAGTAAAGTAGTCTAGGCCCATGGCTTTCTTAACTTCCCTAAGCTTTGCTTCTCCTTTGGCACTGGCTTTTTTTGATCCTTCTTCTAGGATATCAAAGACTTGGTCTATATTTTGTTCATAAAGGGCTCTTCTTTTCCTAATTGGGTCTAATTCTTCTTCCAAGACCTTAATCAAAAACTTCTTTACCTTAACATCACCAAGTCCTCCCCTCCTATAATGGTCTTTTAGCTCATCTAAGTTTTTATAGTCAGGAAGGTATTTTTCAAAACTTTGTTCATTTGAAAATACATCAAGATAGGTAAAGACTATATTTCCCTCAACCTTGCCAGGATCTTCTATATTTATATGGTTAGGGTCTGTATACATACTCATAACTTTTTTCTTAAGTGTCTTTTTATCATCAGCTAAGTAGATGGCATTGCCCAAAGACTTGCTCATCTTTGCTGACCCATCTATGCCCGGCATCCTCCTTGCTTGCTTGGATTCTGGTAGGAGGGCTTTGGGCTCTATAAAAGTCTTACCATAAATATTGTTAAAGGACCTTGCAATTTCTCTAGCCTGCTCTAGCATAGGCTCTTGGTCTTCTCCTACTGGTATGATATTGGCATCAAAGAGGAGAATATCTGCAGCTTGACTTACAGGGTAGGTTAGAAATCCTGCTGGTATAGAATTTGAGAAGTCTCTTTGTTTAATCTCTGACTTAACTGTAGGATTTCTCTCAAGCCTTGCAAGACTTACTAGGTTTAAGAAGTAGAAGTTAAGTTCTGTTAATTCTTTAACCTGAGATTGGACAAAGATTATTAGCTTTTCTGGGTCAAGTCCAACAGATAGGTAATCAAGGGCTACTTCTATAAGGTTATCCCTTATTTTTTTTGGATTGGCAAAGTTATCTGTAAGGGCCTGAGAGTCTGCTATCATCACATACATGGTGTCATAGGAAGCTTCTTCCTGCATTCTTACCCTATTTTTTAAGGATCCTACATAATGACCTAGGTGGAGTCTACCTGTTGGCCTATCTCCTGTTAGTATTATATTTTTCATAATTCATCTCCTTTAAAAAAGCTGAAACCCACAGGTTACAGCTTTTTACTTATTTGCTTGATAGAAAAGCGTCTATAAAGCCTTGAAGATCTCCATCCATTACAGAGTCAACATTTCCTACTTCATAGTTACTTCTATGATCTTTTACCAAAGTGTAGGGTTGGAAGACATAGGATCTGATTTGGCTACCCCAGGCTATTTGTGAATACTTACCTTGGATATCTTCAATTTTTTCTCTCTGCTCTTCTTCTTTTATTTGAACCAGTTTTGATATTAGTAGGTTCATGGCGGTTTGCCTATTTTGTATTTGGCTTCTCTCAGCCTGGCTTGTTGCTACAAGGCCAGTTGGAAGGTGGGTTATCCTTACAGCTGAGTCAGTTTTATTTACATGTTGACCACCAGCTCCTGATGCCCTGTAGGTATCTACTCTAAGGTCTGATGGGTCTATATCAATTTTTATATCCCTATCTAATTCAGGAAATACATCTACTGAGGCAAAGGAGGTATGACGTCTTGATTGGCTATCAAAGGGGGATATCCTTACAAGTCTATGGACTCCCTTTTCTCCCTTTAGATATCCGTAAGCATAGGCTCCCTTTATGTGAAGGGTCGCTGACTTTATGCCACCTGCTTCCTCGTTGTTTAGATCTTTAACCTCTAGTTTATAGCCTCTTTTTTCACAATATCTAGTGTACATCCTAAGAAGCATACTAGCCCAATCAGTTGCTTCAAGGCCACCTGCACCTGCATTTATTGATAGGTAAGCATTATTTTTATCATATTCACCATTTAGTTGGGTCTTAAGTTTCATTTTTTGGGCTAGCTTATCTAGCTCTCTTAGATTCTCTTCTACAGCTTCTATAGTAGCAAGTTCCCTTTGCTCACTAAGTTCTACAAGATCTAGATAGTCAGTATTATCGGTTATTCCCTCTTCTAGACTCCTATAGTCCTTAAGGTCCTCTCTTTTATCAGCTAATTCTGCCATTAGCTTACTTGCCGCTTCTGAATCATCCCAAAAATCTTGCGCCTGGCTTTTTTTAGTCATTTGGGCTATTTCTTTTTCTAGGCTAGCTTTGTCAAAGAGAGTCTCCAATTAGCTTCAACCTTTTACTTAAATCTTCTATTTCTTCTCTTAATTCAAATATTTCTTTCATATTATTTCTTTACTTGGGATTTCTTAGCTTCTCTTTCAAGTCTCCTACGTTCTGCCCTATTCATATTTTCTGCTTGTGGATCTTCTTTATCTATTTTCTCATTATTATGAACTTCTTCGCTTGGCTTAAGGACTTGTCTTCTTTCAATATTTTGTCTAATTTCAACTGCAAGCATGTATTTTACAGTTTCTTCTTGGATGGATTTAGTCATCTCTTCATACATATCGAAACCTTCGTTTGTATAGGCTCTTACAGGATCTTCATTACCCATAGCCCTAACTCCGATTTCTTTTCTCATTTGATCCATCGCATCGATATGGTCCATCCATTTTTGATCTATAACTCTAAGAAGAATCACTCTTTCTACTTCTCTCATATTTTCTGAGCCAAATTGAGCTTCCTTATCCTCATATTTTGCAAGGGTAGCATCTGTTATATAATCAATTAAATCTTGTTGGCTATAATCATTAATATTTTCAAAGTGAAGAGTATTTACAGGAATTGAAAGGCCATTTAGGTAGTTAAGGAGGGCTGTCATTTCCCAATTTTCAGGTTTTACTTCAGGATTAGTGAAGGTATAGACTGCTGATGAGATTACATCTTTGATCATAGCTATAATTTGATTTTTCATATCTTGACCAAAGAGGACTTCTCTTCTTTCATTATAAATTATAGTCCTTTGTTTATTCATAACATCATCATATTGGAGGACTCTTTTTCTTGTAGCAAAGTTATTTGCTTCAACTCTTATTTGAGCCTTCTCCACAGCCCTTGAGACCATTTTTGATACTATAGGTTCATTCTCATCATAGTCATATTTTTCTACAAACCTAGCTACAGCTTCTCCCCCGTTTAGCCTTACTAGGTCATCTTCTAGGGATATAAAGAATCTTGATTTTCCTGGGTCTCCTTGACGACCTGAACGTCCTCTTAATTGGTTATCTATACGTCTTGATTCATGTCTTTCTGAGCCAATTATATATAGACCACCAACTTCTCTTACCTTTTCAGCTTCTGCCTTAATTGCTGGTCTAAGTTGGTCTTTATAGTGCCTATATTTTTTCCTAGCTTCAAGTACTTCTTTATCATTAGTTTCTGCGAAAGAATCTACTTGTTCTAATACATCCTCGCTTACTCCTTCTCTTTTAAGCTTTGTCATTGCCATGTGGTCTACGTTTCCACCTAGCATTATATCTGTACCACGACCAGCCATGTTGGTTGCTATGGTTACTTGGTTTAACCTACCAGCTTGAGCAACTATATCAGCTTCTCTTTCATGGTTTTTAGCATTTAAAACTGTATGGGAGATTCCTGCCTTCTTTAAAGCACTTGATAATCTCTCACTTGCCTCAATTGAGATTGTACCAACAAGGATTGGTTGACCAGTTTTATGAACCCTATTTATCTCATCAATGATTGCATTAAACTTACCACGTTCATTAATATAAACATAATCAACATCATCTTTTCTTTGGACTGGTCTGTTGGTTGGAATTTCTACAACATCAAGTTTATAGATCTCATCAAACTCATCTTCCTCAGTTTTTGCAGTACCGGTCATTCCAGAAAGCTTATCATACATCCTAAAGTAGTTTTGGAAGGTAATGGTAGCAAGAGTTTTACTCTCAGCCTTTACTTCTACTCCCTCTTTAGCTTCTATAGCTTGGTGGAGTCCATCTGAAAACCTCCTACCTTGCATAATTCTTCCTGTAAACTCATCAACTATTTCTACTTCCCCATGGTTTACAACATAGTCAATGTCTCTTGTCATTGTTGTATTTGCCTTTAAGGCATTATTTATATAGTGGGCAAGTTCAATATTGTCTGTATCTGATAGGTTGTCTATTCCAAAGAATTTTTCAGCCTTGGCAGTTCCCTTTTCTGTAAGGTTTGAAGATTTTCTCTTCTCATCTACTATAAAGTCAACATCTTCTACCTTAAATTCCCTATCAAATGGATCTATATCAGCATCCTCATTTGGATCAAGAATCCTTCCTTCAAGGGTTTGGATAAAGTCATTAGCCCTCTTATAGGTATCAGTTGATTGGTCTCCTTGACCTGATATGATAAGTGGAGTTCTAGCTTCATCGATTAAAATTGAGTCTACCTCATCTACTATGGCATAATGAAGGTCTCTTTGTACCATATCTTTTTTATAGATAACCATATTATCCCTTAGGTAGTCAAAACCAAATTGGTTATTGGTACCGTAAGTAATATCAGCTTGATAATTTTTTCTTCTTTCATTATTAGTTAAGCCATAAACTATACATCCTACTGTTAGTCCTAAGAAGGTATGTACCTTACCCATCCACTCTTGGTCACGTTTAGCTAGGTAGTCATTTACAGTAACAACATGGACTCCCTTACCTGATAGGGCATTTAGGTATGAAGGTAGGGTAGCAACTAGGGTTTTACCCTCACCTGTCTTCATTTCAGCTATTTGTCCGTTGTGAAGAACAATACCACCTAGAAGTTGGACTGGATAATGTTTCATTCCCAATACCCTAAAGCTTGCCTCTCTAACTACAGCAAAAGCTTCTACTAATAGGTCATCTACACTTTCTCCATTTTGTAGTCTTTGCTTAAATTCGCTTGTCTTATTTTGTAATTGTGTATCTGTTAGTTTTTGCATCGATTCATCTAGGGCAAGGATTTGATCGACTAGCTTCATATTTTCGTCGATTTCCTTTTGACTAAATGACTTAAAAAAATTAAATAATGCCAAATTATTCACCTTCCATCTTCCCCCATAGGCTTAAACCTACCTATAGGATTTTCTATTATATCTTAAAGCATAAATTAAAATTTGTAAAATATATAAGTTTATACTTTACCGCTTTTATTACTATACCAGTAATTTTTAGGATTTTAAGGAAAATTTGTAGATTTTTTGCCATAAAAAAAGGGGCTAGGCCCCTTTAAATCTATATTATTAATCAAGGTATGGAACTATTTGTCCATAATCTCCTTTTTTTCTTTTATATACAACCCTAACCTCGTTATCTTCGGCATCTAGGTAGACAAAAAAGTTATGGCCTAAAAGCTCCATTTGTAGGATTGCTTCTTGCTCATCCATAGGTTTAACGTGGATTTCTTTTCTTCTTACAATCTTTGTATCATCATCAACCTTTTCATCTAGGTCTACTTCAAAGCTTTCATATTTGATAGAATCTCCACTTTGCCTATTTCTCATTAACTTAGTCTTATTTTTCCTAATTTGCCTAACAAGACCGTCAATATTTTTATCAATGGCTGTTGGGTAAGTATCATCGCTTGTCTCAGATCTTAGGATTCTTCCTCCGTTTAAAAATGCTGTAGATTCTACCACATAGAAGTTACCCTCCTTGGCAAATCTTACATCCATTTCTTGTTGATCATCGAAATACTTATCTAGCCTGTCAAACTTTTTGTTTGCCTCGTTTTTTATATCGTCTGTGAGTGTAAAGTTTTTGGCTATCAAATTTAATTTCATAAGCGCCTCCTAATTTCTTTTTATTATATTACCCAAGTTGGATAAGTTATAAACGTTTTCTTTTACACAAATATATTTTATCTAGTATAATTAAAGAAAGATAAGGAGTGAATATGAAAGAGACTAAATTAAAAGATATACTTGACTATGAATTTTTATCGGACCTAGAAATATCTGATGATGAAAAATTTATAGCCTATAAAACCACTAAGGCAAATGAAAAAGAAAACACCTATGATTCTAGCTACTGGATTTATGACTTTAACCTAGCTAGCTCATATATGGTAAGCGAAAAGGCTAGTCTTGCTGGATTTACCAAGGACAATAAGTTCTTTTTTAAGAAGGATTCAACTGATACAGAAGATATCTTCTACATAAAGGATAGTCCAGGTCTAGCTAGAAAGTTTTTTTCTATAAAAAAAGATGTAAGTCTAATAAGAGCCCTTGACGAAGATTTATTCTTAATAAAGGCAAGTGATAAGAAAAGCAAAAAGGAGAAGGAAGAAAGAAAGGATAATGACTTTTATAAGGAAATTACAAGCCTTCCCTTCTATCTTAATGGCCAAGGCTTCCTAGAAGAAGAAAAATCTTCTTTCTATATATATGATAGAAATGAAGATAAGCTTGATCTTCTAATAGAAAGTGAACCTTATAATAGCTTAAACTTCCTTGATATAAATTGGGATAAGAAGAAAATCATTTTTTCTAAAGATAATTATACAGCTAATAAAGTCATGGAATTTAGAGAAGACCTCCTACTTTTTGATATAGAAGAAAAGACTCTTAAGACCCTCATAGAAAAAGAATTCTCCCTTTATACAGCAAGATTTATAGAGGATAAGATCATCTTTGTAGGCTCAAAGATGCAAAAGCACGGGATAAATGAGGATGCCCTAATCTATCTCAGTGATTATGAAGGATCCTATAAGAAATTAGTTGATGATGACTTTGATATGGCCTTTGGCAACTCTATAGGAACAGATGCCCGTTTTGGCGGCGGCCATATTTTTGATACAAGAGATGATAGATTCTACTTTTTAGTAACAGAATATGAAAATACCAAGGTCTATTCAATCAACCTTAAGGGAGAGCTTAGAGAAGAGCTTAGTAAAAATGTGGAAGATTTCATCCTAGGAAAAGATGATATTTATTACCTAACAATGGGGCCAAAGACCCTAAGTGAACTTATGAGCAAAAATAAGGGACTCTTACTTGAAAATAAGGTCAAATCAGATATTTGTCCTATAGAAACTTTTGACTTTGATTCGAATGGAGATAAACTAAGAGGATATGTTCTTTTACCTAAGGATTTTGATCAAAATAAAAAATACCCAACCCTACTTTCAGTTCATGGGGGACCTAAAACAGAATTTTCTGACATCTTCCACCATGAACACCAAATGCTAGCAAGCTCAGGCTACATCATAATTTATACCAACCCTCATGGGTCAAGTGGAAGAGGGGTAGAATTTTCTGATATAAGAGGAAAATATGGGGATATTGACTATGATGACCTAATGACCTTTACCGATAGGGCCATAGAAAAATATCCACAAATTGATAAAGATAAGATGGGGATTTTTGGTGGAAGCTATGGCGGCTTTATGACAAACTTTACTATCGGCCACACCCACAGGTTTAAGGCGGCTGTTTCCCAAAGATCCATATCAAACTGGACTAGCTTTTTTGGAGTATCTGATATTGGATATTTCTTTGCAAATGATCAAACTGATGCAGACATGTGGGATAGCCTTGATAAAATGTGGGACCAATCCCCTATCAAGTATGGGAAAAATGTAAAAACCCCAACCCTCTTTATCCACTCAGATGAAGATTATAGGTGTCCACTAGAACAAGGTCTACAAATGTATACAAGGATTAAACTAAATGGAGTTGATACAAAAATTAATATCTTCCATGGAGAAAACCATGAACTTTCAAGGTCAGGTAAGCCAAAGGGCAGAATAAAAAGGCTTACTGAAATCAAAGCTTGGTTTGATAAGTATTTGAAGAATGAAAATTAAGAAGAGAAACTTTAAAAACTTTATCCTAAACCTAATAAATAGGATTAATAGGCATGATATAACAACCTATTCTGCTGCCCTATCCTTCTATCTTTTACAAGCATCCATCCCCCTTATGATGGTGCTTGTAAATGTCCTATCTTATTTTTTAGAAGGTAATGAAGAAGTAATTTATAGGTTCTTAGAACTATTGCCTGAATCTTCTGCAAACCTAATAGTAGAGGCCCTAGATATCCTAATAAGAAGTAACCAATCAGCTGCCGTTACTACCCTTACTATCTTATTTGCCCTATGGTCTGCTACATCAGGTATCAACAAACTTATAAATGCTATAAACCATGCCTACGGTCTTATGGATAATAGACAGGCTGTTAAGCAAAGGATAATGAGTGTTTTATTTACAATCATCTTTATCATCTTGATTGTATTTCTGCTGATCTTTCAAATTTACGGGTCATCTATTCTAGGAATACTCGATGCCCAAATCTTTGAAAGAATAACATCTCATTTTTCTACTATAATCCAAGACTTACTAGATATGATATCATCTCCTATATTTAAGTTAATCACCTATGTGGTTCCCTTTTTGATAATGGCTATGGCTATTGGGGTTTTTTATAAGTATTCCCCATCCAACCCGAAAAACAGGATTTCCAACAAGGAAGCCTTTCTTGGAGGTTTATTTGCAACTGTAGCTATATTCTTATCTAGCTTTATATACTCATTTTTTATAAATAACTTCTCCAACAAGTCCTTGGTGTATGGAGCTTTGGCAGGAATCTTGGCACTTTTCATCTGGCTTTTAATTATATCAGTTATAATAATCCTAGGAGCTGAATGTATAGCTGCCTATAGGGAGGGTTATAAGGAAGATTTCTTTAAGGATAAAAAGAAGAAGAAAAAAAGTCCTATCATTAAAAAAATTGAAAATATGTTAAAGAGGAGGCAAAATGAAAAGTGAGTTTAGAAGATTTTTTAAAAATTTAAGAAGGGAAATGGATGAAGAAACCTTGGCTGAAATCTCAGAGAAGATTTATAAAAATTTAATTGAATCTAGCTTATATCAGGATGCAAGAACTATTTTTACTTATCTTTCAACAGGTAAGGAAGTAGATAGCAGAAAGTTTATAGGTAAAGCCCTTGATGATGGTAAAAAAGTTTATATTCCTTTCATAGAAAAAGACCAGATGAAGGCAAGAAGATTAAAGTCTTTTGATGACCTAGTAGAAGGTAGGTTTGGAATTGAAACTACCTTTAATACAGAAGAAATCCAAAATCCCGACCTTAGTATAATTCCAGGTCTTGCTTATGATAGGGATAAAAATAGGCTAGGCCTAGGAGGCGGATTTTATGATCGTTTCTTAGCAAGAAATAAAACAATAAGACTTGGTGTTTTTCCTAAAGATTTTAAGGCTGACACCCTGGATACCTATGACCATGATCAAAAAATGACCTATATTTTGACAGAAGAGGGAATTTTTTAATTAGATAAAAAGCTCTTGGAAGATTAAAATCTTCCAAGAGCTTTATTTTTATACTCTTTTTACTTTTCTTTTGGATAAATCCTATCCTTACCACCCATATACATTTGTAGGGGTTCTGGAATCTTAACTGATCCATCTTCTTGTAAGAGGTTTTCTAAAAATGCTATAAGCATCCTAGGTGGAGCTACTACTGTATTATTTAAGGTGTGGGCAAAGTAGGTTCCATCTTCTCCCCTTAGTCTTATACCAAGTCTTCTTGCTTGGGCATCTCCAAGGTTTGAGCATGATCCAACTTCAAAATACTTGCCTTGTCTTGGTGAAAAGGCCTCCACATCACAAGATTTTACCTTAAGATCAGCTAGGTCACCTGAACAACATTCTAGGGTTCTTACAGGAATTTCTAAGGACCTAAAGAAATCTACAGTATTTTTCCAAAGCTCATCATAAAGCTTCTTACTTTCTTCAGGTTTAGCTATTATAACCATCTCTTGTTTTTCAAATTGGTGGATCCTATATACTCCACGCTCTTCTATACCATGGGCTCCAACCTCTTTTCTAAAACATGGAGAATAGCTTGTCATCCTCATTGGCATTTTTTCTTCCTCATTGATAGTATTAATAAACTTTCCTATCATTGAATGCTCAGATGTACCGATTAGATAAAGGTCTTCCCCTTCTATCTTATACATCATATCTTCCATTTCTGAAAAGCTCATTACTCCTGTAACTACATTAGACCTTATCATATATGGTGGTATGTAGTAGGTATAGCCCCTATCAATCATAAAGTCTCTAGCATAAGAAAGAATAGCTGAGTGAAGTCTTGCAATATCTCCTCTTAGATAATAAAATCCTGCCCCAGAAGTATCCCTTGCACTATCTAGGTCTACCCCATCAAAAGATTCCATTATATCTATATGGTAAGGGACCTCATATGAAGGAACTATAGGTTCTCCAAATCTTTCAATCTCTACATTCTCACTATCATCCTTACCAATTGGTACACTATCATCGATGATTTGAGGAATTACCATCATTCTCTTTTTAACTTCTTGGTCAAGTTTTTCTGTCTCAGCCTCAATGTCTATTAGTCTTTGGTTGATCTTTTTAACTTCTTCTTTAGCCTCTTCAGCCTCATCTCTTTTTCCTTGGCCCATCAAGGCTCCTATTTGCTTAGAAGTCTTATTTCTAGAAGCTCTTAGCTTATCTCCCTCTGTCTTATAGGCCCTTAGTTTTTCATCAAGGTCCCTAACCTCATCTACTAGGTGAAGTTTCTCATCTTGGAACTTCTTTTTAATATTGTCTTTGACAAGGTCAGGATTTTCTCTTACTAATTTGATATCAATCATAATAACTCCTTTTTAAATAATAAAAAAAAGACCCTCCCGCTTGGGACGAAGGTCTCGTGGTGCCACCCAAATTATGCAAATATATTGCCTTAATTACTTATATGCTCAAAGGTAGATTCACTAGGTCCAACAAGGAATTTCCACCAACCATTCCTTCTCTATATGTCTTCTCCTAGCTACTAAGTCTTATCATAGCACTATTTAATTACTTATACTATACAATAAATATTAATTTTCTCAATAAAATAAAAATCAAACCATGAAAGATGACAATCAATGGAAGTCCAACCATAAATTTCTTATGCCTAGTCTTATGGTTGATTATAACCATACTGATATAAATAAAAAGACTGGCTCCAAGAAAGGCAAGGATGAAAAATGTCCTCTCCCTTACTCTTTTTCTTCTAAACTTTTTACTAGCTAGCTTATCATATAAGCTTAGGCTAATGCCTAGTATATTTATAAAAATAAAATAACTTAGGCCGTAGTCATAAACTAGGTTTTCTATCATAAAAGATCCCTAGCTAAAACCTTTTTTATAGCAAGCTTTGGAATTCCTATATCTTCAACAAGGCACTTTGATCTTAAGTCTGATTTTTCATAAACTCCCTTTTTCATAAGCTGCATGCTAACTATAAGGTCGCAATCGACAACTTCTCCAAAACTTCTACCAGTGCTTGCATCAAGACCTGATGGAATATCTATAGAAATAGTATATTTTAGGGTCTTATTAATAGCTGCAATGGCAAAGGAATGAGGAGGCTTTATAGGTCGATTTAGACCTGTTCCAAAAATTCCATCAATAATAGTTGAAACTTCCCTAAGATTATTTTCCATAAAAGATAGGTCTTCTAGGCTAACTAGGGGATATACCCTATCTGTCAGGGTTTTTACAGCATTTAAGTTTATTATAAAATCCCTACTTGCTTTTTTTGTATCTCCTAGGATATAAACTTCTACCCTCTTGTCTAGGGCAAGAAGATTTCTAGCCAAGGCAAGTCCGTCTGCTCCATTGTTGCCAAGACCAACTACTATGGCAAAGGAATTTCTTATATCAAGGTTAATATTCTTTAAAATAGCCAAAGAAGCTCTCTCCACCAAAGCTAAAGATGGTATCTTTAGATTTTCTATAGCATAGGTATCTATGGCCTTCATCTGTTTTCCATCAACAACTAGCATAAGCCCTCCTAGCTAAGCCTTAAATCTTCTCCATAGATCTCATAGATCCTTGAGTTATTGCCCATAATCCTTGAAAATATCCTTGACCCATAGAAGTCTAACAAGGCACTTTCATCAAGGTTTGATGAGAAAATAATAGGCTTTCCTTCATTCATCCTCTCATTTACAACATCAAAAAGATTTGACCTATCAGATGCCCTAGAAGCCTCAGCCCCCAGGTCATCAATAATAAGTAAATCGCAAGTGAAAATAAGCTGGTACTTTTCTTCTAGATTCTCCCTCCTATCCTCAAAAGCATAAAGATAGTCATTAAGGAACTTAAATAATTTGGTTGATGTCATATAGACTACAGAAAAATTTTTATCAAGTATTTCTTTTGCTATGGCATTTACCAAGAAAGTCTTGCCCCTTCCCACATCTCCATAAATATAGATATTACCATTTTCGTAGGCAAAATTGTCTATAAATTTTCTTATATCCCTAAGGATAAATTGGATATTTGTATAAGGGCTTACAGGATAATTGTCTAGGGGATTTTTAGAAAAAAGATTTATATTAAAGCTTGCAAAATTTTCTTCCCTAAGCCTTGTTTTTATGTTAGATTGGTCATATTTTTGATCAATTATAAGTTGCCTTCGACATGAGCATATATTATTTCCTATAAAACCTGTATCCTTGCATATTCCATGGTGGTACTTTAGGTCCATGTAGTCTCTAGGGTAACCATTTTTTCTTAAAAGATCCTCTTTAACCTTGGATAATTTATTGATTTCTTGCTCTTTTTCTCTAGTTTCCATTCCCATAGAGGCAAGTTTTAGGGATGAAAATCCTAACTCCTTAATCTGCCTATTTATAGACCTTATTTGAGGAATTTTTTTATAGATTTCTTCAATTCTTCTAGCCTGGTTTATCTTATTATCTTTCCTTCTTTGCTCAAGGATTTGACTTGCCTTTTTATTAGGATTCATCTACCCCATCTTCCTTTCCTAAGATTTGTTTAAGTCTTTCTTCTCTTTTTCGTCTTATAAAGGATGAGATTTCTCCATTATCTTCTGTCTCGTTTGTCTTTCCTGTAGCTTTCCTATACCTTCTAGGTGAATAAGACCTCTTTAGCTTATCTCTTTCTTCCTTCATCCTTAGGTCATTTAAGCTCTTTATATTTTGGTCTCTCCATGTCTTGATAAAGCCCATTACATACTTTACATCGACATTACCAGAAGACTTTGCCTGTCTAAAAGCCTCTGTTACAAGCTCTGGATCAGCCTTATATTCAAGAATCGTCTCTTGGATCCTAGTTATATCAGCAGGAGTAAGGTTTCTTTCAACTATGGTTTCAATATTATCAAACATAATAGATTTTCTTTGGGCAAGGTCATAAGCCTTCTCACTTGTTTGATTATCAAGATCATCTGATTGGCCAAAGTAGGTCTGTCTTAATGAAACAATTTCTATAAAGTCAAGACCATTGTCAGATCTTTTTTTTCTAAATATTCCCATATTAACCCAAAAATCTACTGCCTTATCAAACCTTTGATCATCAAAGGAAAGCTGTCTTTTAATTTTTCCCCTATCTGCCTTACCATAATTATAGACATCCTTATAGATTAAAAGATAAACCTTGATTGCATCTCCATCAGCCATTTGGATATAGGTATTTAAAAACATGTTTTCAAAGGGAGTTGTTCCCATATCTAACTTTAATTCTTGCATCTTAAAGTTCATAGTAATCATCCTTTCTAATCTTCATCTGAAGGATTTTAGAGTATATAAGACCTGATTTTTTGACAAAATATTTAGGATCAAAATCAATATCTTGGTTTTCAAAAACTTCCTCACTCTCACCTATAGGATAAAAGCCCACTTTTTGATAGGCCCTAAGGGCCCTTTTGTTAAAGAGGTTGACATCAAGGTAGACCTCTTTAAGTTTTACCTTAGTAAAGGCAATATCTAAGAGAAGTTTGATGGCCTCAGTCCCATAACCTAAAGACACATAGGCCCTATCAAAAACTATGCCAAGTTTGGCCCTCTTTAGTATAGGATTGATTTGCTTTAAGCCCAAAAAACCTATAAACCTGTCATCGTCTATTTTTCTAACAGCAAAATATTTTTTCATAGGACTAGTGATTGACCCATACCAAAGTTTTATCTCAAAGTCTGATAGCTTAGAGTAATTGTAGCCAACTAAGGTTTTTTCATCAAAAATTTCCCATTCTTTTACTTCTTTGGCATCCTTTAGGGTAATTTTTTCTAAATATATCCTAGGCATTTTCTTCCCTATTTGTAAAGTCTTTAAAAGTTGTACAAGGTTTATTGAAAAATAGGTCTATTGATCCAGTTGCTCCATTTCTATTTTTCGCAAAGATTATCTTGGCTATATTAGGATCCTTTTCCTCATCATAATAGTCTTCTCTATATAAAAGCATAACCACATCTGCATCCTGTTCTATGGCTCCTGATTCTCTAAGGTCTGATAGGACAGGTTTATGGTCTGACCTCTTATCGGCTTCACGGGATAGTTGGGCTAGGGAAAGGATAGGACAGTTAAGCTCTTTTGATAAGGACTTTAGGCCCCTTGATATACTTGCTATCTCATTTTGCCTATTTTCATGCCTACTATCAGCCTGCATTAGCTGAAGATAGTCTATAACTACAAGGTCAAGACCTGATTCTACCTTTAATTTTTTAAGTTTTGAACGCATTTCAGATAGAGAAATTCCTGCAGTTTCATCTACATATAGGTCTTTTTCTCTAATCTCTTTGGTTGCCCTAATCAAAAGCTCCCACTCCTTATCTCTAATAGATCCATTGATTATATTCTCTAGGGGAGTTAAGGAAGCCATAGATAAGAGCCTTTGGTTTAGTTGGTAGGAACTCATTTCTAAGGAGAAAAAGGCTACTGACTTACCAGATTTGGCAGCATTCCAAGCAAGAGTTAAACCTAGGGCAGTTTTTCCCATGGCAGGCCTTGCCGCAAGCAAAATTAACTGGGAGGCTTGAAGTCCTGAAAGCTTATTATCAATTCCATCAATACCTGTAGCAACTCCTGTGATCCTACCTTCATTTAAGGTCAATTCATTTATCTGAGTTAAGGTATCATCGAGGGTGTCAGATACCCTAACTAAGCCTTGATTGTGGCTTTGCTGACTTATTTGAAAAATTTTCTCCTCAGCCGTAGATAAGATACTAGATACCCTATCTGTTGACTTTAAAGATAAATCGATAATATCCTCACCGGCCCCTATTAGACTTCTTAGAATAGATTTTTCCTTTACTGATTTGGCATATGTATCGATATTTGGAGTATAAAATGAGGAGAGGGTAATCTCAGTGATAAACTCCTCCCCTCCAACTTCTTCTAGTATATTTTCATTCTTTAACTGGGATATTAAAGATATTTCATCGACCTTAATGTCTTTTTCAAACATATCGACAATACTCTTATATATCCTTTGTGTTCTAGAATCATAAAAGTCAACAGGTTTTATAATTTGATTGACAGTATCGAAAGTTTCATTTTTCTTTAGGATACTTCCGATTATAGCTTCTTCAGCCAAGAAGTCATTTGGTAGGGCCATCATGCCCTCAGTCATTATTCAGCCTCAGCCTCTACATTAACTTTAAGGTTAGCATTTACTCCCTCATAAAGTCTAACATTGATTTCAAATTCTCCAAGACCATCTATTGTTTCAACATCTTCAATTCTCTTTCTGTCTACTTCAATACCATTTTCCTCTAAAGCTTCAGCTAAGTCTTTATTTGTTATTGAACCAAATAGCTTACCATCTTCACCAACTCTAACTTTTTTAGTTATTGTTGTTGCTTCGATTTTTTCTTTCTTCTCTTCAGCTATCTTTCTATTTTCAGCTTCTTCAGCCCTTAATTGCTCTCTCATTTTTTCAAGTTCAGCCATATTTTCTTTAGTAGCCTTAACTGCCTTTCCTTGTGGGTCTAGGTAGTTTCTAAAGTATCCTGGCTTTACATCTACAAGGTCTCCCTTTACTCCAACTCTTACAATATTATCTGTTAGTATTACTTTCATTTTTCTCTTCCTCTCTTAAATATTCATTTATTGCTTTTCTTAACATATCTTCAGCATTTTCCATGCTCATATCTAATTGGGTTGCAGCAGCTGTTAAGTGACCGCCACCTCCAATACGCTCCAATATTAATTGTACCGATATATCCCCTAAGCTTCTACCTGAAATATGAATTTTGTTATTTGATATAGTCAAAACAAAGCTTGCCTTAACTCCTTTTATATTTAATAGGTCATCAGCAGCCTGGGAAGCAATCAAAGTTGACCCATCTATATCTCTTTTAAAGTGAGCTATGGCTATAAAATCATTTACTACAAAAGAATCTGCTATTACCTCTGACTTATATTTTACAATCTCATAATCATCTTTAAACATCCTTTTGATATAGACTGTATCAGCCCCCCATCTTTTTAAGATAGAAGCTGCTTCAAAGGTCCTAACCCCTGTCTGGTAGACAAAATTTTTGGTATCCACAGTTATTCCTGCAAGTAAAGATTCTGCAACTACCCTTCTTGCCTTAAAATCTTCATTAATATAGGATAGGATCTCTGTAACAAGTTCTGAGGCACTTGATGCGTAGGGTTCTATATAAGCAATTGTAGCATTTTCTATATAATCTTTCCCCCTCCTATGGTGGTCTACTATAAAGATATTATCAGTCTTTTCAAGAAGACTTGGTCCCTCAGTTGAATTTTTCCTATGGTTATCTGTAACAATAATCAAGGATTGGGGGCTAATCTTTGAATAACCATCATTTTCACTTATTATATGATCTTTTATCTCTTCAAGCTCTGATGTAGCCCTGGCATACATATTTTCAATAGGCCTAGTTACCTCATTTAAGATAATATAGGCATCCCTACCCATATCATGGCAGGCCTCATATAGACCTAAAGATGAACCAAAAGAATCCATATCAGGATTATTATGACCCATGATATATACATCAGAGGAGGATTGGATCATCCTCTTAAGGGCTTGAGAAATTACCCTACTTCTTACCTTAGAAGTTTTTTCTATAGCCCTTGTCTTTCCACCAAAATATTCATAATTATCTTCAAGCTTTACAACAGCCTGGTCTCCTCCACGAGATAAGGCTATATCAACAGCTCCCCTGGAATCTGAATATATATCTGCAGGCTTTGCTCCTGCTATGCCTACCCCAATAGAAAGGGTTGGTGGTAGGGTATTGCCAAGGTCAATTTCTCTAACCTCATCTAGGATTGAGAACTTATCCTCATAGATATCCCTATAATCCCTAAATTCACTAATAATTATGAACCTATCGTTCTCATACTTTCTTATAATACAATTATATTTTTTAAAATACTCATTTATAACCCTATCGATCTTACCTAAAACTTGAGGCCTATCGATAGTCATGGTTGCATTTCTAATATCTTCATAATTATCTACAAAGACTGTATAAAAAACTAGCCTTTTATCCTTAAATAGCTGTTTGATAGACTCATCATAAGTATTATCAATTCCATAAATAAAGATTTCGCTTTTTTGCTTTTCATCAAAATTTACCTTCTGGTAATAAAACTGGAGAATCTTGCCATCTATAGAAATATTCTTAGGTAATTTTAGACCATCATCACTAAAATCAAAATCCTTAAAATCTGGCAAGAGCTCTCCTATTTCAGATCCTATAATAGACTTATTATCAAAAAGAAGCCTAAAATCTGAATTGTGCCACTTTATAGCTCCTCCCTCTTCAAGGATTGCTATAGGAAATGGCATTTCAAAAACCACATTTTTTGTTATAGAATCAAAGCTTAAGTCTAGGTCGTCCATATATTCTTGAAAATCCCCATCAAGTTTGGTATTGATATTTTTCAAAAAGAAAAACAAAAGGATAGTAAGAATTATAGCTATGGCCCCCAGTATTTGATTGTAATAAAAGAGGATAATTGAAGCTATGGCTGGCAGGGCTAGGATATATATCATATACTTGCTATCTATCAACTCATCCTGTTTTTTCATTCAAATCTCCTTTCGCTTCTTATATCTAGTATTATATCAGCAAAACCTAAAATAAGGAAAAATATTGCCAATATTTGAATTAGTACAAGGATAAAAAACCATTGGATCCCCCTAGATAAGGGAAGGTTTAACTTAGAAATCATATAGTCAAAGACTGAAAGGCCATTAAAAAATAGGACAACTAACATGATCCCTAAGATATTAATTTCAACATAAGTCCTAGCACCACTAATTCTAGCTAAAAAATAGGCTAAAAAAAGTCCCAGACTAATTATAAGTAAGTCTTTCTTTTCAATCCTCATATTATTTACCTTAAGTAGGTCTTCTCCTATCCCATAGGCAATAGATAAATAATTTCTAATTAGCTTAATAGCCAAAAGCGAATAGGCGAAGGATATAAGGGAAAATACAGTTGGATATAGGCCAATACTTAGCTTATAATAGGAAAAATCAAGGTCATAGCTAACAGCCTCTTCCACCACCAGTCTTAATTCTCTTGCTAAATCATCAAGGCTTAGGCCCAACCTATAAAGACTTATCCTATAAAAGCCTATTAAAATAAGGCTTGTCACTAAAAATGCTAAACTTATCTGGACCTTATCATTTTTTATAAATCTAATAAGGAAAATAAAGCTTAGGCTTAGGAGGGTGATAAGGATAAGGGGTCCTAGTAGGTCTTCTAGACTCCTATATAAAAGACCCAGGCTAAAAGTAAGGCTAAGGCTTAGGAAAAATTTGCCAAGCCCCTTGCTTAAAGCAAGAATACTAAGGAGGATTGGTAAAAGAGCTAAAAATATAAGGGAAGTACCTGAAAGGATTAATAATAAAAATATAATCCCTACAAAAAATATTATATCAACTAAACCATTAATTTTTATATCCTTAACCATAAGACCTCCTTTTAGACTAATTCTTATTTTACTTCTAATTTGCTAGTAAACAATAAGTATTTACCTATATATAAGAATGTAGGGATGGTAGGAGGGTATTTACCCCTATATAGGTAAAGATTACTGAGGCAAAGCCAATAATTGAAAATATGGCGGCCTTTCTTCCCTGTAAACCCTTTGACTTTCTAAGGTGAAGGTAGATTGCATATATTATCCAAGTTATTAAAGACCAGGTTTCCTTTGGATCGAAAGCCCAATACCTACCCCAAGCAGCCTCTGCCCAAATAGCCCCTGTTATCATAACCAAACATAAAAGAAGAAAACCAAAGGCAGATGCCTTGTAGGAGATCATATCCAAGGTCTCTTTATCTGCAAGGGAAAGATTCTCAAAATTTTTCTTAAAGATCCTATCACTTGCCAAGTACATGGCTGATATACCAGCAGCAACAGCAAAAGACCCATAGGAAATTATAGCCAAGGACACGTGGATGGCAAGCCATTTGCTATCTAGGGCTGGCATTATTGGTCTAATCGACTTATCAGTCATAGCAGCATAGCCTATTACTAGAAAAAGTATAGGTGACACGAAAGTTCCCATCAAGGCAAAATTAAATTTCTTTTCAAAAATCAAAAAACAAAGGCCAATTCCCCAAGCAAAGGCTGTGGCAAACTCATATTGGTTACTAAGGGGAATTCTACCAGCATTTACACCCCTAGTTATTAGGGCTAGGGTATGAAGGGCAAAGGACACTAGCAAAACATTTTTAGCCCTTTTATTTAAAGACTCCTTCTTATTTACAAACAATAAAATATACAAAATCATGGCTATAAAATAGCCGGCAAGGGCTAGGTAAAAAAGCCCACTTTCAACTTTAAACAAATCCATTAATCTACCTCCAGTTCTTCTAAAATCTTATCTTTCTTAATAGTAAAGGCCTTGTCATTTTTCCCCTGACCTATATATAATAAATCATAAGTATCTTCTTTAACCAGGATAAGGGTCTTAGGATTAATATAAAAGGCAAGGAATAATCCTATAAGTAGGATAAGCCCTCCTAGTAAAGCAAGACCTCTAGCAGGGTCAGATGCAACTTGTAAAAGGGTAAACATCTTAGGATCCTTCAAAACAAAGGTATAATTTTCATATTCTATAGGATCGCCCAGGTGGTTTAGACCCATATCAACCCTAACTCCATCATAAAAGAGGGCATAAAGGGCAACAGGATGGTTTAGGAAGGGAGACTTAGTAGTTGGCTTAGAAGGTTCTTCCATGGTAAAATCAGGATAAAAATCAACCAATTGAAGGGCTATTTTTTGATCATCTTCTACAAAAACCTCACTATTATATAAAACTTTTTCCTTATAGGACTTATCATCCTTAAATAAATAAGCGTCTAGGGCCCAACCTGTAGAATTTTGATATACATTAAATTTATCAAACCTAAGTGGTTGGTTTACCATAGACTTTCCTGATAAAAGCTCTCTTCCACCCTTATCTAAGATAGTAAGGTCGCTTATATACTGGTCTACTGTATAATCTTTCCTAAATAAGACCTTGTAATTATCTATCCTTATATCATAATCTTCATTCTCAAGGCTTAAAACTTCCCCAGGTAGGCCATAAACAAATTCATCAAAACCCTTAAACTTTCCATAGGTAAAGGCTAAGATTATTATAATTATAGAAAGGTGGGTTAACCAAGATCCAAGGTGACCAATCTTGCCATCAAAAGCATAATAAACTTCTTTACTTCCTAGTTTCTTATTCTTAAGTTTAGAAAATCCTATTTTTTTTATCTTGCTTGAAAAATCATCACTCTTTCTTATCCTTACAAAAATTTCTTTTTGATCAATAAATTTTTCTAAGGATGGGTCCTTAAAGGACTTAGTAAAGATTGGTCTAAACCTATTTATAGAACAAAAAAATAAGTTTATTAGCAAAAGTCCAGTCAAAAATAAATAGGCAGGTGAAAAATAAAGATCATCTAGGTCAAAGGTTAATATAATTTCACTTATGGTTTTTGAATAATTTTGCTCATAAAATAAAGGATCATTGCCTTGGGGAATTAGGGTCCCTAGCAAGGATAAAAGAGCAATTACTATAAGCAAGCCTATACCAAATTTCATAGAATATAAGAATTTTAGGTATTTTTTTAGTTTTCTATTCATCTATCAGATTCTCCTTGAAAATAAAAGGGCTCATAGGCAAGCCATGAGTCCAATTATTTTTATTTAATACTTTGATAATATTTCTAGACCTGAGTCTATAAGGGCCTCTGCTTCATCAAGGTTTTTGTGGGCCTTGGATGAGTTGTGGAAGCCTTCTGAGTTTTCTACAAATACAAAGTCCCATTTAAATTGGGCTTGTCTATGGATTTCTTGGAGGCTTTCCTTATCTTCTTGACTTAGGTCATCTTTTTCTATGTGATCAGCCAATTGGTCAATAAAGTCCTTTAATTTATCAGAAACTTCATTAGTCCTATCATAGACTCCGCCTTGAACATCTTCTACCCAAGATATTAATTCATCTTCTTCTAAGTTTGAATGGCACTTTAGGCAAGAATTTTGAAGGCCTTCTTTATTTTTAAGTGGGCTAGTCCAATGGTGGGACTTAACCATATCACCATCTTCGCCGCTTACTTCTGGCATGTGGCAATCAATACATGATAGTCCTACTCCCTCATGGACTGATCCACTAAAGGTCTCAAGCTCAGGGTGTTGGGCCTTAAGCAAGTTAGCTTCAGTTTGTGGATGGGTCCAATCACTATGGCCAACCTCTTCATAATAAGCTAGCATGTCATCAGTTTCAAATCCATTTTCAACTGGCATAAAGACCTCTTTAGTTTCACTATCTTGATAGTATTCCACATGGCATTGGCCACAGGCTAAACTCTCTAAGCTAGTATTGGCAGGAATTTGACCCTCATCTATGGCCTTTTGTGTATGAGACCTTGTTATTTGGATTACTCCTGGATCATTCATATGGCAGTCATAGCAAGAAATTGTGCTCATGCCTTCATTTTCTGCTACAAACTCATCAAAATCCATAGCATTTAGGTCTACTCCCTCTTTTTCTAAGGCTACCACAAAATCAGCAGTCTTACATTGAAGGCAAGATGCCCCTGGCTTTGGTCTTTGAGTATTTATTATATCTTCCAAAGCATATGTATGGCCCCTAGCCCTATCATATTGGATAGCAAAACCATATCCCTCATAAAAAGAATTTAAATTTGGATGCTCTTCTAGATAGTCTACTGGTACAGATCCACCAAACTTTGTCTCGCTCATGTCAGCGTTTGCTTGATATGTATAATAGACATCAGGATACAATTCTTTCCAATCATCTGCTCTTTTAATCTCTCCTTGGCTGGAACATCCACTTATTAAAAAAGCCAAGGCAGTAAGTGCAAATAATTTACCTATATTCTTTTTCATATTTCCTCCCTCCTTTATATTGTCTATATATTAATTATAGCCTATTTTCACAATTAAGTAAAAACTTTTGCCTACAAAAGTCCCTTAAACTTTCTCTTATATTTTCTATTAGTATAATATAGGTATGGAAGATTTAAAAAATAAAAGATCAGAACAAGTTAATAACTTTGATATTTCTATAATATCAGACCCCCATGTACTTGCCCCAAAGCTAATGGGAGATAGCGAAAATTTTCGTAAAGAACTTAAGATAGAAAGAAAGCTTGTGGTAGAAAGTGAGGGCTTATTTAAAAAGGCCCTAGACCTAGTAGATAAGGCAGGGTCAACAAGCTTGATTCTTCCAGGAGATTTAGTTAAAGAGGGAGAATATGAATCCCACAAGCTTGTTAGCAACTATCTTAGTAAGTGGAAGCAGAAGGATCCTAAGAGAAATATCTTTCTTATACCAGGTAACCATGATATAAATAACCACAGGGCCTATGATTATAAGAAGGATATGCCTAGTAGAAATATTAGCCCTGGAGAATTCTTTAAGCTTTATGATTTTATTTATGAAGATGATTCGATCATGGAATTTTATAAGGATAGTCCTTACTTTAAGACCTATCTAGAAGAGATAAATAAGACCTACCAGAGGAAATACCAATACTCCTACTATGGCCATGGGTATTTTTCTTATCTAGCTAGGATAAAAAAAGACTATAGGCTTGATAATGGTCTGAGTATAATCATGCTTGATACTGCAATCTATTCTGCTGACAAAGAGGAAAACCATAGGGATGGTAGGGAGAATATTGCAGGGTCTGTAAGCTTAAGCCAGATGAAGTGGCTAGTTGAAAAAATAGATGAGGCCAAAAAGAGAAAAGACATGATAATGGTTGTAGCCCACCATGCTTTCTTGCCGAACTTTAGAAACCAAGATTTAGTCCTTTCCCCTTTTTTAATTAAAGAATGGAAGGATAAGTTTAATGATCCTGATCCAAGGATAGATGACAAAAGTCCAATAGAAGTTTTGGCTGACAATGGAGTCAAATTTCTATTTACAGGCCACCTTCATGAAAATGGCACCGCTAAATATAAGTCAGAAAATGGATCTATAATCTATGATATTCAGACAGGATCTACTATAACCTACCCACTACCTATAAGACACTTGGCTATAGAAAATAAAAGCTTGACCAATAAGGGTTTTGAAGTTTTTGTAAAAACAGAATTAATCAATGACTTCTCTTTCAAAGACCAGTTTGGCCAAAGCCATTATATAGACAATGCCATGGTCTATACCATGCAAAACCAGCTAAGCCTTAAGGAAGTCATAGATAATTATATAAAAATCCAAGCCAACAATCCTCTTTTAGCAAACTTTAACTATAAAGAGGCTATTATTGATATTATAAACTCAAAATTTGATGAAAATATCCCCTATGAGGGCTATATGAACCAGGTAGTCTTTCCAAAAATCGCCAAACACTTTCCCCTATCAAGAAAGTTTATCGGCAGAATCTACCTATCAAATTACAACAATGACTATGAAATAAGGATTAGGGCCCTGGCCAATACCTTTTTTATTAAGGCAGAAAATATAGAAGCTGCCATAGATATTATCCTAGACCAGGCAGAAGAGATCTTAAGCCCAGACTTTGTTATAGAAAAAATGATTAAAATAAGTGAGAAAATTTGGTCCATGCCCATCGATAAGGACCATTCCTTCTATGACTTTGCCAACTATATCTACCAATATAGGTCAACAGATGGTGAGAAAAGGCCTCTTTATGTAGAAAAAATGATCGATAATATCAATAATCCAGACTATAATATTATCGATATTTTAATAGACTATGCAGGAGAAGAGATAGATGAATACTTTGACCTTATAACAGACTCCATCCTTCTTAAGAAAAATGGATCAAAGCAAAAGTTCTTTAGAGACCTAATTCAAATTAAAGGTCTACCTGGCAATCTCTTTTACTCCTACTTTATAAGAAAAGTTACAAGCCTAAGAGACCTTCTCGATTTCTTCTCAAGGTTTATTACAAGAAAACCAGAGATTAGGGGAGTAGACCTTGCCAAGAGGATAGTCCATTCCAGAGCAGTTAGAATGGCAAAGATGAATATTTCTGATAAAATGTTTGGACAAAAGTCCCTAAGAAAATTTCTCCTAGGCCTTATAGGAGAGATAAATGACGATATGTCTACGATATATCAAAACGCCAACCTAAATGAACTTGACCATTACTTTAATTATGTAGAATATGACCAATACCAAGAATGACAAAACCCCCTCTTTTTAACAAGAGAGGGTTTTTAACTTGAAATATCCTAGTATTAATTAAATTTTCCTTAAAACTTAGCTAGCTTAACCTAGCTAATATTCATAATCATCATTAAAACTTACCGGATCTTGGGTAAAATTGATTCCAAGCTTTCTAAGCATGGACCTTTGAGAATCATCCAGGATAACTGTTGAGTGGGCATCTAGGTCTTTTAGCTTATGGATTTGTCCCATAGCCATGTGGGTTAAGGGATTAGTCGTAGCAGAAATGGATAAGGCTATTAGCATTTCATTTACTGATAGGGAAGTTTCCTCTTCTCCCAAGGACTTAGTCTTAAGCTTAGAGACTGGTTCTATTATATGGGGAGATATAAGAAGAATCTGATCATCTAGTTTTCCTAGCTTTTTTAGGGCATTTAGTATACAAGCAGATGAGGCTGATAGGAGGTTTGAGTGCTTGCCTGTGATGATCTCTCCATTTTCTAGTCTTATAGCAAAGGCTTCTCTTTTTTCTTTCTTAGCCTTTTTTCTAGCTTCTACTGCCACTAGCCTATCTAAGGGTGAGATTTCAAGCTGGCTCATAAGCATTTCAATCTTTTCTACCGTGCTTAGGCTATCCTTGGCAAACCTTACATCTACCAGGGTATTATAATATCTCCTAATTACTTCTTCCTTGCTGGCTTTTTTTGCAGCCTCTTCATCCTTAATGCAAAAACCTACCATATTAACCCCCATATCTGTAGGCGATTTGTAAGGGCAAGTCCCCATAATTTTTTCAAGCATTTTTTTAAGGATTGGATAAGCTTCCACATCCCTATTATAATTTACCGAAAGCTCTCCATAGGCCTCAAGGTGGTAAGGATCTATCATATTTACATCATCAAGGTTGGCCGTTGCTGCCTCATAGGCCATATTTACAGGGTGTTTGAGAGGAAGGTTCCAAATTGGAAAGGTCTCAAACTTAGCATAACCTGCATTTATTCCAGCCTCATGGTCAAGGTACATTTGAGATAAGCACGTTGCCATCTTACCAGATCCAGGTCCTGGACCTGTCACAACCACAAGGGGTCTTTGGGTTTTTAATCTTTCATTTTGTCCAAATCCTTCTTTTGATATTATGTGGTCAATATTATTTGGATATCCCTTGATGTCATAGGTTTTGTGGGATTTTATATTTAAGTTATCTAGATACTTTATATATTTAATGGCCTTAGGTTGGTCATCAAACTGGGTTATGATAATCCCTCCTACGAAAAAGCCAAATTTTTCCAAGGCATCTTTTAGTCTTAGAGTTTCCATATCATAGGAGGTTTCATTATCCATCCTCATCTTGCCATTTTCTATATCATTGGCATTTATTGTGATCAATATTTCAGTTTTATCCTTGATGTTTTTAAGCATCCTAAGCTTTGAATCTGGCAAAAATCCTGGTAGGACCCTAGATGCGTGACCATCATCAAAAAGCTTGCCTCCAAACTCCAAATATAGCTTGTCAAAATGACTAATTCTTTCTAAGATCTTTTCAGACTGTAAGCTTATATACTTATCATTGTCAAAAGCTTCTTTCACTTATTCCTCCCCATCTTTTTTAAGATCTTTAAGGGCCTTATCCAATCTTTCCATACTTTCAACTATGACTTTTTTTGGAGCTGCAAGGTTGATTCTTTCAAATCCTTCTCCTCCCTTGCCGAAAATATATCCTTCATCTAAAAATAGGCTGGCTTTATTGATCATAAAGTCTTCAAGGTCATCTTTACCTAGGCCAAGTGCCCTAAAATCAACCCAAAGAAGATAGGTTCCTTCTAAGTCAAAGACCTTAATTTCTGGATAATTCTTTTCAAAAAAGTCTTTGATATAAGCCCTATTCTCATCTATAAGGCCTATGCACTCATCTAACCAATCCCTTAGGTCATTATATACAATTTCTCCCGCCTTAAAACCTAGGGCTGAGTTTACCCTGTGGGATGTTTCCAAAAGTCCTTCGTTAAACCTTTCTCTTAGCTTCTCATTTTTGATTATAATATTTGATACTCCAAGACCTGCTAGGTTAAAAGATTTAGTTGGAGCTGTCATTGTAATTGTCCTATCGGCAAGTTGATCACTTATGGTCTGAAAAACTGTGTGGTTAAAGCCTGGCATTATAAGGTCAAAGTGGATTTCATCTGATAAAAGATAAAGGTCATTTTCTATAATAATTTGGCCAAGCCTTTGAAGTTCATCTTTTCTCCAAACCCTACCTACTGGATTGTGGGGTGAGCAGAAAAGTAGGACCTTGTTTTTTTCTTCTTTAGCTAATTTTTCAAACAGGTCAAAGTCTATCTCATAAGTATTATCTTTTTCAATGAGTGGACATTCGACAAGGTCTCTTCCCTGCCTATTAATGGCATTAAAGAAAGGATAATAGACTGGTGGCATGATTATAACCCCATCTTTCCTATCAGTTAAGACCCTTATGGCATTAAAGATTGCAGGAACTACCCCACCGGTATTAACTATCCATTCCTTCTTTATATCAAAGTCATGCCTTTCTTTCATAAAGTTGATTACCGCCTCAAAGTAGGGTCTCCTTGGTAGGGTATAGCCTAGGATAGTCTCATCTAAATATTCCTTTAATCCATCGATTAAATTATCTGGGTGGACAAATTCCATATCTGCTACAGATAGGGGCACAACTTTTGGATCTACATCTCTTTTTTTATGGATCATATCTAACCACTTAGCTGAACCAAGTTTTGACCTGTCTTTGTAATTTTCAAAATCGTATTTCATAAAAATATCCTTTGTTAATAAAAATAGAGGGTCTTATCCTCCATGCCAACACTTATTTTTCTAAGATTTCAGTATCTTCTACCTCTTGCCAGCCATCTGTCCTATATTCCTTGCCTTCTTGGTCAATTAGGAATCCTTCTGCCCCATTTTCTTCTAAAACCTTTAGTCCATCTTCATAATCTATTATAAATAGGTAGGTTGATAGGGTATCTGCAAGGGCAATTGAATCTGTGCTAACTGATACAGACTTCCATTTTTCTGAAGGATAATTGGTTGCTGGATCGATTATGTGGTGGTAGTTTTTACCATCTACTGTAAAGTACCTTTGATAGTCACCACTTGTTACTACAGAAGTATCTTTTATATCGATAGCTGATGAATATGGCTTATCTTCTTGGTCTAAGAATGGATTTACTATGGCTATCTTCCAGGTCCCATCTTCATTATTTGGATTTTCGCCAATTATTACATCATCTCCACCCACAGATAAAATACCTCTTTTAAATCCTTGGTCTTTTAAGGTTTTTGCAATCCTCTCAGTTGCAAATCCCTTGCCAACCGCCCCTATATCAAGCTTTACATCAGGATCTTTGATAAATACTGTCATATTTTCATGGTCTACTTCAATAGCATCAATGTCTACATGCTTACTAGCTTCTTCTAACTCTTTATCAGTTGGAATGCTTGCATTATCAGGATTTTTACTAGCCATTTGCCTATATTCATGCCAAATTTCCAAAACCCTACCCATGGCAATATTGATCTTACCATCAGTCAATTCATACATTTCTTTTGAATAATCTATAAGGTCAATTATCTCAGGATCTACCTTTACAGGCTCTATTCCCGCCTTATCATTTATAGTCTTAAAGTTATTGATCCCTTCAAATTCATCATATGAGTTATATAGCTTATGGTATTTTGCAAGCTCATCTTCTAGAATTTTGCTGATTCTTTCAAAGTCCTTGCCATCATCTGTATAGGTCATAAGGGTAGTTACTGTATCAAAATACTCGTAATAAGTTTTATCAAACTTTTCTATAACCTTGGTTTCTTCTTTACTTTGTGAAATATCTTCAACTTCATCTATACTTTTTATTTCACTAGGATCTTTCTTACTCTCACTTTCCTTAGCACACGAGCTTAAAGCTAAAACAAGGGCTAAAGGATAAATCATCTTTCTTACTCTCATAACTTATTTATATTTATAATCTCCATGTCCTTATTAATTGGGATCTCTTCATCCATGGCCCAAGTTAGTAATATGTTTGCTGAAGCCTTTTTCCTAAATTCATTCCATTCATAGTCAAGTCCAAGTTCATAGACCTTATCTATGAATTCTTCACTAGGTGATATCCCCTCATAAGAATCTACAAAATTGTCCCTATTTTGCCTATCAAGCCTAGATATAAAGGCTGCCCTGAGTTTTTGCTCATCAAGCTCATCTCTGGTTGGCAATAGGACATAATTTTCTACATCAGAATCAATGTCAATATAATTTGATTCTATATCTTCCTTGCTTACAACTTCTCTATTTATCCTAATAAAATCTAGTGACTCAGTGTTAAGCCACATGTTTTTAAGATAAGAATCTTCATCTACCAGGGTCCATTTTTCAACTAACCATGATAGATTAATCGGTTTTCTATCTCTCATAAGTATTAATCCTTAGTACTAGAGCTTCATACTCCCAAAGCTCTATAACCAAATCTTCTCCCTTCTTTATAGTTATTTCTCTCTTACTATCCCTAGAACCTCCATAGGTTTCCCCTAGAGAATTTAATACTTCTTTAAATCTTATATCTTCATCAAAACTTATATGATAACTTGGCTTATAGGTGTTTGTCATATTTAAAATAACTAGAAATCTTTCATCACCACTGATTCTTTCATAGGCAAAGACTGATCCTAAGTTATCATCTACAACCCTCCACTTAAATCCATCTTTCATATAATCTTTTTCATAAAAGGCCTTATTTTCTTTATACAATAAATTTAGGTCTTTTATATATCTGTTGAAATCATCATGGACTGGAAACTTTAGTATATCCCAATTTATAGATTCATTCTCATTCCATTCATCAAAACTTGCTATATCATTGCCCATAAAGTTTAGCTTCTTTCCAGGATGGGTCATTTGGTAAGTATATAGAAGTTTTAATTGTTTAAATCTTTCCTCATAAAAGCCATTCATCTTATTGATCATAGGCTTTTTAAGGTGGACTACCTCATCATGACTTAAAGGCAAAATAAATCTTTCATTGTAAAAATAATACATAGAAAAATTTATGTATTTTTGGTAATCAATCCTATTAAAAGAATCTATCTTAAAATATCTTAGGGTATCATTCATCCACCCTAAATCCCACTTATAATCAAATCCAAGGCCTCCCTCACCAACAGGGTCTGTTACCTTAGGAAAATCAGATGAATCTTCAGCAATAACCATCACATCTGGATAGGATCTTTCTAGCAAGTTATTTAGATCTTTTATAAAATTTATATTATCCATATTAAGTCCACGATTCTTATTGCCATTGTAATGGATCATATAGGATACTGCATCAACCCTTATCCCATCAAAGTGAAATTCTTCAACCCAGTAGGTAAAAACTGACTTCATAAAACTTCTGACATGACCCTTGGAATAATCAAAATTATTAGACCCCCACTCAGAATACTTTAGGTCCATATACTTTGACTCATACATACTAGTTCCATCAAAGTGGTCTAGGCCAAAATAGTCCCCAGCAAAATGAACTGCTACCATATCAAGGATTACTCCAATATTATTTTGATGGAGGAGGTCTACAAATTTCTTTAGGTCATTTGGACTTCCATACCTGGTTGATGTTGCAAAAAATCCACTTGATTGATAGCCCCATGATGGATAGTAGGGATGTTCTGTAATAGGCATAAGTTCAACATGGGTATAATTCATCTTCTTAACATAGGCAATAAGCCTATCAACTATATCAAGAAAATTAACCTTATCAGTTAGCCTTAACCAAGAACCTATATGGATTTCATAGATATTCATTGGCCTATCAAAGTTTTTATTCCTTTTACTTAGAAATTCTTGATCAGCAAATTCATAGGCTTGGTCAACAATTTGACTGGCAAAATCACCTTCATGGTTCATAGACCTTGCAAAAGGATCTGCCTTTTCTACAAAATTCCCATCCTTGCCAATCACATACTTATAATATTGGCCAAGGGATGCCTTAAGTTTTATAAAAAAATATCCATACTTGGTATTTTTGCTCATCCTTATCCCCTGCCAGGCTGAAAAGTCCCCTTTAATATAAACTTCATCAGCCTTAGGAGCATAAACCCTAAAAGTATATAGGCCATCATCTTCCTTTATGGGCCCAAAAATTTCATGGCCCTTATTAGATGATCCATTTATATAATCTTCTATTTTTTCATAATCGCTTTCACTTATCCTAACTTTCATGCTCTTCCCCTATAAGATGGCTAATATGCCTTTTAAGGATTTGGATGCCTTTTAGATTTTTTGCCCCTCTAGGTATTATAATATCTGCATACTTCTTGCTAGGCTCAATATATGTTTCATGCATAGGCTTTACCTGGGATATATATTGGGTAAGGACGGATTCTAGGCTTCTACCACGCTCTTTGGTATCCCTAAGAATCCTCCTTTGAAGCCTAATGTCACTATCAGCATCGACAAAAACCTTGGTATCTGTAAGATTTCTTATCTTCTCATCATATAAGACAAGGATTCCCTCAATCAAGATTATTTTTTTAGGAGAAATCCTAATTGTCTTTTTAGACCTAGTATGTTCACTATAATCATAAGTTGGCATATCTATATCTTTGCCCATAGAAAGGTCTTTCAAGTCCTTATAGAATAGGTCATTATCAAAAGCACCAGGGTAATCATAGTTTAACTTCTTCCTCTGGTCAAAATCTATATCATCATGGGCCTTGTAGTAATTATCATGGCCTATAACTACTAGGTCTTCTTTAAAACAATCAGCTACTTCTCTAACTATAGAAGACTTACCACTTGCTGACCCACCAGCTATGGCCACAATTTTTATTTTGCTCATAGGCTTATCTCATTAATTAATTTCCCGTCTAAATAGCTATAAAGGTTATCAAATACTATCCTTGCCCTTATTTCCATGGCTTCTTTTGTATAAAAGGCAACGTGGTTGGTTAGGATGACATTTTTGGCATTTCTTAAAGGATAGTCTTCTGGAAGTGGTGGTTCCATATCAAAAACGTCAATTCCTGCCCTAAGCTTATCTTCATTGAGAAGTTTGGCTAGGTAGTCATTATCTACTACAGCGCCCCTTGCACAATTTATTAAAACAGCTCCTTCTTTCA
Source organism: Anaerococcus sp. (assembly GCA_030532385.1). GTDB lineage: Bacteria > Bacillota > Clostridia > Tissierellales > Peptoniphilaceae > Anaerococcus. The sequence goes on from JAUNLG010000008.1 coordinate 49,552, forward strand.
TCATATCAAGTTCATCTTTTCCAAGGAAGTTTTTGGTTTCTTTATTGTTTGGTATGTGTAAGGATACAATATCACTTTCTCTTAAGAGTTCTTCTAGGCTAACATATTCTACTCCCTTAGCCTTGATATCCTCTTTTTCACTTCTAGAGTGGGCAATAATTTTACAACCAAAAACTTTAAGTAGGTCTATTAATTTGCTTCCTATATTACCTGTTCCAATAACGCCAAAGGTCTTTCCCTTGATTAGTTCACCTAGAAGATAGTGATCTTCTCCTTCAAAAATGTTTTCTCTATTCTTATTAAACTTTCTTAATACACTAATAGTTAGGCCAATTACTAATTCCGCTACCGAATCATCAGAATAGCCACTGGCATTTACAAGTTTAATATCATTTTCTTTAAGGGCATCTAGGTCTATATGGTCTACTCCAGTAAAGGCAACATCAACCAATTTTAGCTTGGTGTTGTTTATCACCTTGGCAGAAAGTGGTTTGTTGGTTATAATCGCAACATCAGTATCCTTTAGTCTTTCAATTTTTTCTTCATCACTTTTACTTGATTGGTCAAAATATTCGAACTCATGGCCCATCTCTCTTAATTTATTTGCTTCTTTTTCAATTATTGCACTATCAACTTCTAATGGGTCTATTAAAGAAATTTTCATAATCCTCTCCTTTTATCTTTATCACGCTTTTCTATTATTATACTTCAAATAGTGACTTTTAAAGGTTTTAACCTAAGTCACTTCTTCTTCTCCTTACTTCTTTTTCTAAGGAGTTTAAAAAAACTTTGTAGTTCAACTAAAGCCTCTTCTTCCATTAAAGAAAATTCTGGATCTATCCAATGTAGACCACTCCTATCACTAATAACATCTACATTTGACCCACAAGCTCCCCTCTTATGGTCCCTTAAACCAATTACTAGCCTATCTATCCTTGCATTTAAAATAGCCCCAGCGCACATGACACAAGGCTCCATTGTTACATACATGGTCGTATTCTCTAACCTAAAATCATCCATATATTCACTAGCTTGTTTGATGGCCATTATTTCTGCATGCTTTAGGGCAGATTTTCCCTTGTAGGTGTAATTATGACCCCTTCCTATAATTTTTCCCTCATAAACTATAACAGCTCCAACAGGAACCTCTTCTATAAATCTAGCAAACCTTGCTTCATTGATTGCTTCACTCATAAAAAATCTATCTTCTTTGCTAAACATAAGCCTACTTTCCTTAAATAAAAAATGGACTTGCTGCAATAAGCAACAAGCCCTTGTCTGGTATACCGGAGAGGATTCGAACCTCCGACACCCGCCTTAGGAGGGCGGTGCTCTATCCAGCTGAGCTACCGATACACAAAATAATAAAGAATGCTTTAAGCATTCCCTATTATTATATCATAAATTATCTGGCAATCAAGAGATCAATCAAAAAATTTATATTTTCTTCTAAAGTCCTCATTATTTTGCCAAACTTAGATGCTTCTTTTACATCTGATTTTGCTAATAAATCTACTTGATAGGCCTGGTCATCATAAGATACATCTACCCTACCTAAGATATCTCCCTTAGCTATTGGAGCTTTGATTGGTTCGTTTAGGTAGATTTTTTTAGAAACAATTTTACTATCCTTAGAAACAATAGAAATATCTTCTGCAGGATATAGATCTACATATCCTTGCTTGGCTGATATTAAATCAAGAGTTTTTACACTCTCATTTGTGTTTAAGATATCTTCATAGGAGAAATACCTTGATATATAATAGATCAAATCACTCATTACTAGGTTTCTAGTATCAGCTTGGTCTGCTCCCATAACTACGCCAATTGTTCTAAAATTATCTTCTGGGTCAATTTTACTCATATCAACTGTAGAAACTAGGCAATAGCCTGCATTTTCTGTAGTTCCAGTCTTAAGGCCATCTAGCCCAGGAATCTCTCCTCTTAGAGGAATGGTAGATTCTTTTTTAATCCCCTTCTCTTCTATAACTACCTCATCCATTGATGAATATTCTAAAATATCAGGATAAGTCCTTACAATTATAGATGCTAGGGTAAATAAATCTTTTGCAGAAGATTGGTTCTCCTTACCATCATCTGTCTCAATTCCACTTGCATTGTAATATACTTGGCTGGCAAGGTCTAATTCGCTTGCCTTTTGGTTCATCATTTGTGCAAATTCTTCTTCAGATCCACCTATGGTTTTTCCCAAAAGATAGGCACAATCATTGCCACTAACAGCAATTAGTCCTTTAAGTAAGTCATCAACCTTATACTCTTCCCCTTCCTTAAGGCCAAGAGAAGAATATTCCCAGCTAGTAAGCTCTTGGCTGCGCTCATCAGCCTTAATATAAGTATCTAGGGATAAATCTCCCCTATCTATAGCCTCCCTAGTCAAAAGAAAGGTCATTAGCTTTGTTAGGGAAGCCATGGGATAGGCTATATCAGAATTTTTTTCATAATAAACTTCCCCTGTTTCTTGATTGCCTATTAGATAGGCCTTGACATTTTCATCTAAACCTACAATCCTCCCCTCATTTTGGGCAAGGGCTTGGGGTATGGTTATAATAAATGTTAGTAAGAATATTGCTAGTGTTTTTAATTTTTTCATAAATCCTACCTTAAAATAGACTCAAGTTTCTTATAATTTTTTCTTAAAAGTTTTAGGGCTTTCACATCAGCTTCTCTATTATATTCATAGGAAAGGTCATTAGCTTCTTTCATACCTATTTTTCTAAAAAGTCCACAGGCCTTAAAAAGACAGGTATAGATATCCAAAAGCTCATTGGTAGGAAAGGTAAGCTCGAAATCTTCCCTTAAATCCTGGCTTAGGCTATGACTTATATCCCTTCCATTTTTGCCCATATCTCTTAGACCATTATACTTATCAATAATATAGAAGTTAATCATTTTTATAAGTTCTTGCCTTAATTTATCCATGGTCATAAGCGCCCCTATAGCGTTTTTTTGTCTTAAGAAAAGTGAAGTCTCAACAGCCTTAGCAAAAAAACTATCTACAGTTGCCCTAAACTCATATTCCTTAGGTAGGTCATAGGTAAAGGCTTCATTGACCATTAAGCTTGGCATATCACCCTTATTATAGATAAATTCAAAATCACTTGGCGCCTGGCCTAAAAAATCACCTAACAAGTCTTCGGCAATAATGGATTGGGAAATCTTTACACCACTAGCCCTAAAGGCTTCAAGGATTGTATAATTTTGCCTATCCTTTTCTACTTGAAAAGAAGATTTTATCCTATTAATTAGGAAGATATCTTCAAATAGCTTCCCTAAGTCTTCTTCAAGCTTTCCTATAATTACTTCCCTAGGAACTATATATAAGTCAACAAACTCATCATCTGTCATAGACTTTCGATAAAAGATAGACCTAATATTTTCATTATCCCTACCATAGGCTACAAATCGATTTTTAATATCATTTTTCATCCTTATTCCAGCTTTCTATAAAGTTCTTTAGTAATTTTGCAGTCATCCCCCAAATTACAGGTTCAGTATCATAAAAATACATGTCATTGTATCCTGTTATAAATTTATAATCCTTGCCATTGGGAATTTTTTCAAAAGGGAAATCCTTAGGAAAATCCATCTTATAAGGTGCCCTATACCTTATAGGAGGTTTATTCCTTAGGTAATCTATATCAACTGTAAAAAGATTGGCTACTTCTTCATTATAATTTATATCTTCAATTTTCCTATGGATCCTCCCATAAAAGGCCTTAATATGCCTATAGGATGAAGATAAAATCATAGAAGAATAACCCAGGTATTCAATATCTTCTCTATCAATTCTAAGCTCTTCCATAGTCTCCCTTATAGCTGCATCCTTAAAGCTCTCATCTCCTTCAAGTCCTCCACCTGGAAAAGAGACCTCTCCAGGTTGGCCAATATGCTGGCTTCTAACTTCAAGTAGGATGTGCTCTTTGCCATCAACTTCAACTACAGGGATAAAAACAGCGTAATTTTTTATTTTTTCATAAAAATCATCATCTACTAGTAAACTTTTCATAAACACCTCTATAAAATGATATAAAATAAAGCTTTTAAAGTCAAATCAAAAATTGGGGTATAATAAATCTAATATTATATAAGGAGGATATATGCTAAAAGAATTTAAAGAATTTATAGCACGTGGTAACGTGATGGATATGGCTATAGGTCTTGTAATGGGATCTGCTTTTACAGCAATCGTAACATCAGTTGTTGACAACCTATTGATGCCTATAATATCAGGACTAACTGCTGGAGTAAATTATGAGGACATAGCAGTCACTATCGGTGGAGCTACTTTAAAAATTGGTCTTGTAATAAACTCCATAATCTCATTTTTAATAATTGCTCTTTTTATGTTTTTTGTAGTAAAGGCCTTAAATAAAATGAGAAAGAAAGATGAAGTAGAAGAAGAAGTTACAACAAAGACCTGCCCACATTGCCTAAGTGAAATTCCACTTGAAGCTAGTAGGTGTCCACATTGTACTTCTAAACTAGAAGGCTATACAAATACTTTTGATAAGTAAAACCTAGGAGCTGTTGGTGACCAACAGCTCCTTTTTTATCTTCTCTTCTCTTTTACATAATCACAATTAGAACATTTAATCTCATCTGTCGACCTATTTTTTTTATGGACTAAAAGTGACCCGCATTTAGGGCAAGTTTCTCCTGTTGGAGGATCCCAAAGGGCAAAGTCACATTTAGGATAAGTTGAACATCCATAAAATCTCTTACCCCTTTTTGTAACTTTCTCAATTATCTCTCCCTCATTACACTTAGGACACTTTATTCCAGTAGATTTTACTATAGATCTTGTATAATCACAGTCTGGAAACCCAGTACATCCTACAAACTTACCATTTCTTCCATGCTTTATAGCAAGGTTTCTGCCACACTTTGGACATTTTTCATCTAAGATTTTATCCTTAACCTTATAATCCTTATCATCTTTTTTGACCTCAACCATATCCTTATTGAAGCTTTCATAAAAACTTCCTAAGTCATCCTTCCAATAACTTTTCCCATCAGCTATGTGGTCAAGCTTATCTTCCATTGAGGCTGTAAACTCGATATTGATAAAGTCATCGAAGTTTTCTTGAAGAAACTGGTTTACAGTCTTTCCTAGGTCTGTAGGATAAATTGACCTACCCTCAAGCTCAACATAGTTTCTGCTTATAATTTGATTGATTGTAGCAGAGTATGTTGAAGGCCTGCCTATTCCATACTCTTCTAAGGTTTTTACTAAAGAAGCTTCTGTATACCTTGCTGGTGGTTTGGTAAAGTGTTGGTCCTTGTCTATTTTCTCAGCCCCAAAGACTTCAGACTTTTCTACTTCTGGTAGGATATTCTCATTTTCCTTATTAGGAGATAGGGCATAAAAACCTTCAAATATTGTAATTTTCCCGTTGGCATTAAAAATCAAACCTTGGTTATCTAAAACTAACTTGGTTGATTGGTATTGGTAATCTGTCATTTGACTTTGGACTACCCTCTCCCAGATTAGCTTGTAGAGTTTATATTGTTGGTCTGTCAGATAATCTCTTATTTCAATAGGGACTCTTCTTATAGAAGTTGGTCTAATTGCCTCATGGGCATCTTGGCTCCCTTTTTTCTTTGCTCCATAAGTATTTCCCTTGCTTGCATAGTCTTTGCCATATTTTTCTTTAATATAGGCTAGGGATTCATCAACTATTTCCTGGCTTATCCTGTTGGCATCAGTTCTCATGTAGGTAATAAGACCTACGCTTCCTTCTCCTCCTAGGTCTATACCTTCAAAGAGTTGTTGGGCTAGCTGCATAGTGTATTTGGTTGAAAAACCAAGTCTATTTGAGGCATCTTGTTGAAGGGTTGATGTTGTATAAGGCTTATTAGGCTTTCTTCTTTTTTTAGTCTTTTTTACTTCTACAATTTCAAACTTATCCTTATCTATCTTTTCAAGGACCTTATTTGCTCCACTTTCATTGGATATTTTCATTCTTTTATTAGGTCTACCATAAAATTCAGAATCAAACCTTAGGCCCTTATATTTGTGGTGGGCAGTTATACTCCAGTATTCCTCTGGTATAAAATCATCGATTTCTTTTTGCCTATCTACTATAAGCTTTAAGGCTACAGATTGGACTCTCCCTGCAGATAGTCCACTTTTTACCCTCTTCCAAAGAAGGGGACTAAGTTTATAGCCTACTATCCTATCCATCACCCTCCTAGCTTGTTGGGCATCCACTAGGTTTTGGTCGATTTTTCTTGGACTTTTTATGGCTTCTTTAACATTTTCTTTTGTTATCTCGTGAAATTCCACCCTATTTTTCTCATCAGGATCAAGGCCTAAGAGGTATTGTAAATGCCAGCTTATAGCCTCCCCCTCCCTATCAGGGTCTGTCGCTAGATAAACTTTATCAGCCTTATCCGCTTGTTTTTTTAGTTCATTTATAGTCTTTGCCTTACCCCTTACCTTTATATATTGGGGTTCAAAGTTATTTTCTATATCTACTCCAAATTTACTTTTTGGTAGATCTCTAAGGTGACCTATGGTGGCCATTACCTTATAGTTTCTTCCAAGCATTTTGGATATTGACCTTGCTTTAGTAGGAGATTCCACTATCACTAAATTCTTAGCCAAATAATCACTCCTTTATTATAAATTCATTATTTCCAATATTTTCTATATAATCTTTTAGTTCAAGGGCTGTCAAAAGATAATTTATTATCTCTATGGGTTGCCCTGTCAATTCTATAAGTTTATCTACCCCAATATTGGGATAGTCTGTGATATATCTTACTACTTCAAGCTCTCCCTTATCAAGTTTTGAATAATCCTTAGTATTTTCTATCTTACTTCTATCTATTAGATAGTCTATCTCTTCTAGGATATCTTCTGCATCAAGGATTAATTTAGCTCCTTCTTGGATTAACTTATTGGTACCCTTAGAATAAATAGAATTAATATTTCCAGGTAGGGCAAAAACTTCCCTGCCCTGGTCTAGGGCGCACCTGGTTGTAATCATAGTCCCTGACTTCTCCCTTGCCTCAATGACAATTGTACCTAAGGATATGCCTGAAATAATCCTATTTCTCCTAGGAAAATTGTAGGCAAGGGGGCTGGTGCCTAAGGGATATTCAGATAAAATCAGGCCATTTTCTTCCATTCTTTCATAAAGATCTTTATTTTGCCTTGGATATATCTGGTCTATCCCGCAACCTATTACCCCAATAGTTCTCTTTGATAAATCAAGACTTGCCCTATGGCAAATTGCATCAATACCATAGGCTAGGCCTGATACTGTGGTAAGATTAGCCCTTGCTATCTTACTACATATGTGGTTAGCTGCCCACTTGCCATAGGCTGTACACTTTCTAGAACCTACAAAGGCTAGGGAATTTTGATCTCCTATCTTATCAAGACTTCCTTTATAATAAAGGATAGCTGGCCTATCATCAATATTTCTAAGATTGATAGGATAATCTTCATCTAGAAAAGTCACATAAGTATACCCTTCCTTATTGATCCTATCAAGGTAAGGCTTAAAGTTATCAAGGTTTTTACTTGAAAAAATCTTTTCATATTGCTTATCTGTCAAAAAATCATAAAAAATCCTATCTTTATTAAAAAAATCTTTAAAACCTGTCTTTTCATAAAGCTTTAGAATAAGAGAATTATTTATGTATATGTAATTTAAGTAAAGAATAATCTGGTTTTTATTTAAATTAAAAAGCATTTTCTATATAATTTATCTCCTTTGTATCAAGGAGGACTTCACAAACATCAAATCGCATTAGATATTCGCTCAAGTCCTTTTCTATAAGGTAAGCCTGGCTGGCCTTTATAATTCTTTCTTGTTTCTTAAAGGTAACTGCATCCCTAGGATTTGAAAATCTCCTATTTTTCCTAGTCTTAACCTCCACAAAAACAATTACATCACCCTTCCTAGCTATAATATCAACTTCACCATAGGGCTTGGTGTAATTTCTTGCCATAATTTTATAGGACCTAGCCTTCAGATATTTGCTTGCCAAGTCCTCACCAAAGTCTCCAACTTTTTTCTTATAGGTCATAGATTGATAGTTGCCTTTGGTGAAATTTTTTTAGGAAACTTTGCCTATGGATGGGAGTTTCCCCATAGGTCCTTAGGCCCTCATAATGGGCCTTGGTCCCATAGCCCATGTTAGTTTCAAAGCCATAGCCCTTATATATTTTTGAAAAATTGATCATTATATCATCCCTTCTAATTTTTGCAAGAATTGACGCTGCAGATATAACATATTCATTTAAGTCTCCCTTTACAATGTTAAGCTGGGGTAGGTCTGTATTAATCCTTTCAGCATCTATAAGGACAATATCAGGTCTTATTTTAAGCTTATTAAGGGCATCTTCCATAGCCCTAAGGGTGGCATTTCTAATATTGAGCTTATCAATCAAGGCTGGATTTGCATAGCCGTAGGATATAGCTAGGCTATCTTTTATAATCTCATCTTTTAGCTTTAGCATTTTCTTTCTGGTAAGCTTTTTTGAATCAGTAATCCCATCGATCTTTGAATCCTTTTTCATTATCAGAGCACATGTTACCACAGGACCTGCCAAAGGTCCCCTACCTACTTCATCAATGCCTGCTATATATTTATACTTCCTATAAATTTCCTCTTTTATTGTATCATTATAGATAGAATACCTCATGACTTCTCCAAGCTTATCCTGCCAAGTTTTCCACTTCTAAAATCTTGGAAGATAATATTAGCAGTTCTAGTGTAGTCAAAGTCCCCTCTACTTATAAGGGCTCCTCTTTTTTTGGCTATAGCTTCATAGATTTCTAGAGAACTTAGGCCATTTATGTCTATCTTATACCTTTGCTCTAAATTCTTAGGGTAATTTTCTTTCATGTAGTCTATAAACTTAAGAGCTAGGTCTTCTATATTTATGACTTCATCTTTAATTGCATTAGTAAAAGATAAGTGAAGGCCTGTTTGCTCATCAAATTTTGGCCATAAGACACCTGGAGTATCTAAAAGATTTATATTAGACTTTGTCTTAATCCATTGTTTAGTTTGAGTAATTCCAGGTCTATTACCAACCTTGGCCCCCTTTTTCTTAGAAACCTTATTAATAAAAGTTGATTTTCCAGAATTTGGCACTCCTACAATCATCATCCTTATAGTTGGATTTTCTATATTCTTATCCTTATTTCTTTGAAATTTATCTTTAAGTAATCCGTAGGCTAGCCTATAAATCTTATCAACATTTACATTTTCCTTACTTGAAATAGCTAGGGCCAGGTTTCCTTCTTTTTTAAAATCCTCTACCCACTTTTTCGTCTCTTCTTTATCAGCAAGATCAGCCTTATTCATAATTATAAGTCTTGGCTTATCTTTTAAGATTTCATCAAGCATAGGATTTCTACTAGATATAGGAATCCTAGCGTCGATTATTTCAAGAACAAGGTCAACTAGCTTTAAATTTTCTATTATCATTTCCTTGGTCTTTTTCATATGACCTGGAAACCAGTTTATATTCATTGTCATAATCTTCTCCTTATTATAAATATATTATACGAAAAATCTTAAAAAGTACATCCCAAAATCATCTCATAACAGATAGTCATACCTTAGCTGGTCTACATAAACTTTTATAATGACCGTTTATCTCCTTAGGTACTTATAAGACCTAAATTCTATCTACTATCTTCATGGTTATTACTTTATGTTAATATTATAAAATATTAAAACAAATTTAAAGCTACAAAAAAACTGTTGCAATTTTTATCTTTGCAACAGCTCTGATTCTTAGTAATTATTTTTTTCTCTAACTTTAGCAGCCTTACCTTGACGGTTTCTAAGGTATTTTAGTTTTGCTCTCCTTACCTTACCACGTCTTGTCACCCTAAGTTTTTCTATTCTTGGTGAATGGTATTGGAAGGTTCTTTCTACTCCTACACCATAAGATATTCTTCTAACTGTAAAAGTCTTGTTGATTCCACCTTCGTGAATGTAGATTACTGTTCCTTCAAAGTCTTGAAGTCTTTCCTTATCACCTTCTTTGATCCTATAACTTAGTCTTACGGTATCTCCTACTTTAAAGTCAAAGTTGTCTTGACGTAGGTTTTCTTGTTCAATCTTTTTTATTAACTCCATCTTTACTCTCCTCTCGTAAGAATTTCTCATATAAGTCTGGTCTTACTCTTTTAGTTTTCTCTATCGCACTTTTCCTATTCCACTTTGCTATCTTCTTATGGTCACCACTTACCAGTTCATTTGGTACAAAATAGCCTCTAAAGTTCCTAGGTTTTGTGTATTCGTCGCCTTGTAAGAGGGTATTGTAATGGGAATCTGTTTCTAGGGATTCTCTTTTTCCTACAACACCATCTATAAATCTTGCCATCGAATCTATAAGAACCATGGCAGGAATCTCTCCACCTGTAAGTACATAGTCTCCTATAGATATCTCATAGTCTACATAATGATTTGTTATTCTCGCATCTATTCCCTCGTAGTGGCCGCAAATGATTATAAGGTCTTCAATTTCTGCAAAGTTGATTGCTAATTTCTGATCTAATTTTTTGCCTGCTGCTGACATGTAGCAGACTTTGGATTTGTGTGTTTTTACAGACATCAAGGCATCATATATCACCTGAGCTTTGATTAACATTCCGGCTGCCCCACCGTATACTGTATCATCTACATGGTTATGCTTGTCATTTGAAAAATCTCTTATGTTTACTATATTTATTTCTAGTTTTTTATTTTCAATTGCTTTGCCTATTACTCCATAGGTTTTTAAGAATTCAAAACTTTCTGGAAATAGGGTAAGTATGGTAACTTTATTCATAATCACTTAAGTTATCTACTTGTATAGTATTTTCATCTAGGTCAATTTTTTTAATTACAGATTTTAATGCTGGTAGAAGGACTTCCTTTTTTTCTTTTGTTTCTATTAGATAAACATCATTAGGATAGACACCGCTTATGATGTCTTTTAGGACTCCTATCTCTTGCCCATTTGAGATAATTTTTGCCCCTATTAGTTTATAAATGTAGTATTCATCATCTGCTAGATCAGCCAAATCTTTTTCATCTACCCAAAGATCTTTGCCTATAAGTTCTTGAACTTGGTTTATGTCCTCATATTCTTTAAACTTTATTACTTTTTCAGCCTTTAGGTCAAAGGATTCTTCTATAGTTAAAGGTTGATCTTCAACATAAAGTTTGGATCCTTCTTTAAATCTATCAGGATTATCTGATAGGACTTTTACCTTGACACCGCCTCTTATGCCATGGGTTTTTAGTATACTAGCTACTGTAATTTTCATATTCTAATGTTGACCTTAACATCTTCCTTGATTGCTGCAGCCCTAGCTATGGCTCTTATTGAATTGATTATATTGCCGCGAAGGCCTATTACCCTACCCTTATCTTCATCAGCTACATGGATTAGGATATCTACTTCTCCTCCCTCGCTTTTTTCTTCAATTCTTACAGCTTCTTTATTATCTACTAATTCTTTTACAATTAATTCAACTAGGTTTTTCATCTTAAGCTAATACGTCGTTATCTTTAAATAATTTTTCTACAATAGAAGTTGGTTTTGCACCATTTTTAATCCATTGTTTAGCTTTTTCATTGTCTACTCTAAATTCTTTTGGATTTGAGATTGGATTATAGATACCAATTTCTTCGATGAATTTACCATTTCTTGGGCTTCTTGAATCTGCTACTACTACTCTGTAGAATGGTTTCTTCTTTTGTCCCATTCTCTTTAATCTAATTTTAACTGCCATTTTTTCCTCCTATGTTACTTTTCTAAAAGAAAGGCATTTTTGGAAATCTCTTGCCTCTTTTATTTGACTTTAGTCCTGTCATCTTCTTCATCATTTTTTTAAGTTCTTTAAACTGTTTGAGCAATTTGTTAAGTTCGTTGATATCAACGCCTGATCCCCTGGCTATTCTTTCTTTCCTGCTCCTGCCAATGATTTCAGGTTTTTCTCTTTCTTCTTTGGTCATTGAACTGATCAAGGCCTCAATTCTTACAAAGCCCCTATCATCGACATTGACTCCCTTTAGCATCTTTGAGTTGACCCCAGGTATCATAGCTAGAAGGTCTTCTAAGGGTCCCATATTCCTAATCTGATTGACTTGTTCCATAAAATCATCTAGGGTATAGGTTTGCTCTCTCATCTTTCTTTCTAGCTCTTTGGCATTTTCTAGGGATAATTGCTCTTCTGCCCTTTCTATTAAGGATAGGACATCTCCCATGCCAAGGATCCTATTTGCCATCCTGTCTGGGTGAAAGGCTTCTAGGTCATCTAGCTTTTCTCCAACACCTATAAATTTGATTGGCTTGCCTACTACTTTTCTTATTGATAGTGCAGCTCCACCTCTGGCATCACCGTCAAGTTTTGTTAGGATTACTCCTGTTATGTCCAAATAATCATCAAAAGTCTTTGCGACATTTACTGCTTCTTGACCTGTCATAGCATCCACTACTAGTAAGATCTCATCAGGATTTATAGCTTGTTTTATATTTTTAAGCTCATCCATCAAGTCTTCATCGATTTGAAGTCTACCTGCTGTATCGACTATTACAACATCATGCCTATTTGCTCTTGCATAATCTTTGGCTTCTTTGGCTATTTCTACAGGATCTTTTTTACCTTTTTCAAACACAAAGGTTTGGGCATTTTTACCTACAACCTTAAGCTGTTCTATTGCTGCAGGCCTGTAGATATCTAAGGCGGCAAGCATGGGGTTTCTATTCTCACCCTTTAGCTTTTTAGCAAGTTTACCAGAATGGGTTGTCTTTCCTGAACCTTGAAGCCCTACCATCATAACCATATGAGGGGTAGATCCTTTAAGGTCTAACTTGGAGTTTTCCTTGCCCATTAAGTCTGTAAGTTCTTCATTTACAATCTTAACTACCATTTGCCCAGGTGTTAGGGAAGTCATAACATCTTGCCCAAGTGATCTTTCCTTGATTGTCTTTACAAGTTCTTTTACAACCTTGTAGTTAACATCTGCTTCTAGTAAAGAGAGTCTTATCTCTCTCATAGCGGCATCTATATCTTTTTCGTTTAATTTTCCTTTTCCTGTCAATTTTCCAAGTGTAGCTTGGAGTCTTTCAGAAAGGCCTTCAAATACCATATTCCCTCTTCTATATTCTTCCTATTAGTTCTGTCATCATTTCTCTAGCTAAATCGTAATTTGAATCATCCATCAGCCCTCTTATACTCATAAGAGAAGCTTTAAGGTCTTCACGGTTTTTTTGTAAAGAAAGCTCATCTTCAAACTCAAATAACTTATCAACAGACCTTTGCAACATATCTGATATAGCTTGCTTGCTCCTACCAGTATTATCTGCTATCTCTTGGAGGGATAAATCCTCATTATAGTAGAAATTAATAACATCTCTTTGCTTTTTATTAAGAAGTGAGCCGTATATATCAAATAATTGAGCCACTTTTACTATTTTTTCCATAAAATCACCCGTCAAGCTTTTTACTTGACTCTCATATTATACACTGGCAAAAATAAAGAGTCAAGAGAAAATCTTGACCCTGTAATATTTTTTGTAAATAACATAGATTCAAATAAAAAATCTATTTATATAAGTGGATTATTTATCTTTAAGGTAGGTTAAAGAATGGATTCATCCACATATGCCCACCATTATCTTCTTGCCTGTCCATCATTCCTGGTCTAGCATTTGAAAACTCATCTACATTTGATGAATCTATATTAAAACTTATATCCAATTCTTCTTCTTTTCCATCCCTAAAGACTTTTACCTTTGCACTATCTCCAACGGAATAATTCAGTAGGACCTTTCTTAGAGAAGTCATATCGGTAACTTCTTTTCCATCAACTTCTGTTATTACATCCCCTTCTTTAAAGTCGCTATTCCTATCAAAGACAGATACCACATAAACTCCCTTATCAGTTCCAAGATTACCTAGGTTAATATTTGGAATTTGCTTTAGATAGTCTATAGATTGGCCAGTTATTCCAAGATATACTGATGAGAAAGACCCAGTTTCTCTAACCCTTTCTATAACAGGTTTTACTATATTAATTGGAATTGCAAAACCAATACCATCACTATTTCCAGCCTTGGCAGTATTTATACCAATAAGCTCTCCTTCAGTATTAAGTAGGGCTCCTCCAGAGTTACCAGAATTTATAGCAGCATCTGTTTGCATTAGCCCATCCATGGTGGCTCCTGTATTAAAGGAAACTGACCTATTAAGACCTGATATAATTCCACTTGTTACGGTTGATTGTAGCTCAAAGCCTAGAGGATTTCCTATAGCAACTACCCTATCTCCTACATCGATCTTATCACTATCTCCAATATCAATAGCAGGTAGGTTTTCTCCATCAACCTTTATTATAGCAAGGTCTAAGGATTGGTCGTTCCAAATAAGTTCTGCTTTCTGGCTAGTTCCATCATTAAATAAAACATTAATTTCACTTACATTACCATCACTTACCACGTGGGAATTTGTAACTATAAATCCATCCTCACTTACTATGGATCCTGACCCAATTCCTTCAACATAGCCTGATTGAGGTCCAAAGAATGTTTCATTTACAACTTCAGATATGGTATTTATACCTACTACTGAATCTATGGACTTTTCTACAACTATAGATTCCATAGATTGACCCCTATCTTCATAACTTCCTGGTTCTTTATTTTCACTATTTTTATTATCTAAGGTCTCTTCTTGCCTATTAGCTTGTAAGTTAGGGGTCTCATTTGAAGAATCTTCACTATTTGCTAAGCCTCCTGCTAGAAGAAAATACACAAGGGCTCCACCCACAATTGCACCCAGTAAACCTGACGCAAAGTGAGCAAAACCTGAGCCTGATTTTCTCTTATTAGTCATATTTTTACCTCCTATAAATTTATCATACAATTATTTTTTAAAATAAATTGTCTCAACTTATATAATATTCTTACCCAAAGACTTGTCAAATCTTAAATTATATTTATTTTTATTAAGTTTATGGCTAACTTGGGTATAGATATAACAATGATAACTTTAATAAAGGGAGATTATTTATGAATACACTTGATATATTAAAAAATAGAAGGTCATACAGGGACCTAGATGATAAGATAAAGGTAAGCGATGAAAAAATCAGCCAAGTTCTAGAAGAAGTAACTGAGCTTGTTCCTGATGCCTTTAATATGAAATCCCAAAGGATTATCCTAGTCCAAGGAGACCTTCACAAGAAACTTTGGGATATAATCTACGATGCCTTTGATGGTATGGTAAAAAAAGAAAAAACTGATGGTTTCAAGAAGGCTTCAGGTACAATTCTCTTCTACTATGATAAGGCCTTGGTTGAAAGAATGAAAGAAAAGTTCCCGCTTTATAAGGACCAATTTGAACCATGGGCCCACCAATCAAATGGTATGCTTCAAATATCCATGTGGAATGCCCTAGACGAGTTAGGACTTGGAGTTAACCTTCAACACTATAACCCTGTTATAGATGAAAAACTTAGAGATATGTTTGGCCTTAGCGAAGATTATGTACTACTTGCACAAATGGTTTATGGTAACATCTTATCAAAGCCTGATGAAAAAGAAAAAGAAGATATAGGAAAAAGATTTAGAATAGAAAGATAAATTATCCCAAGCATTTTGCTAGGAAGTTTTGCCCTACCTATACTAATATTTTAGCATAGGATAAAATACAAATTAAACCTAAGCTTATTTTAAAAAACCCTCCCTACTTTATCTAGTAAGGAGGGCTTTCTTAAGCCTAGCTAGACTATTTAAATAAAATATTTCTAAATTCTGATGCAGTTTCTTCCCTATTCCAATCTCTTTGCAATTCACATGCAAGCTGTACCCATGATATTAGCTTGACACCAGCTTGCTCCATCCTTCTTAAAGCAAGGTCATGAGCAAGCTTACTGGTTCCACCTACAGCATCTACAACTGCATAGACCTCATATCCTTCTTCTATAGCATCTAAGGCTGGAAATGATAGGCAGGCTTCAGTCCATAGGGCTGTCATTATCAATTTTTTTCTTCCCGTTGCCTTAACTGCTTCATAAAAATCCTTATCTTCCCAAGAATTTATAGTTGACCTGTCTATTGGGTCTATGTCTGGAAAAATTTCTGTCAATTCTTTTATTTGAGGATCATTGTCCTTGCTAGCTACATTTACGGTAGATAAAACTGTAGGTAAGTTAAAAAGTTTTGCAATTTGTCCTGTCTTCACAATATTTTTAACCAAAAGGTCCCTATCTACCGACTTAACACTCTTTATTTGCAAAGGCTGGTAGTCAATAGCTATAAAAGCTGAATTCTCTGGTGTAAGTAAGTGGTCTAATTTCATATCTCTAATATAATCAGAATTCATAATTTCTCCTTTAATCTTCAACTACATTTTCTAAATCTTTACCTTCAAAAAGCCTTATAACCTCATAAGCTGCAGAATTTGCCATCTCAATCCTAGCCTCGTAGGTGTCATTGCCAATATGGGGAGTAAGAATAACATTATCTAATTCCTTAAGTCTTTGGTTAAACTTAGGTTCTTGTTCATGGGTATCAATACCAGCACCAGCTATCTTTTTATCCCTTAAAGCATCAGCTAGGGCATCTTCATCAACTATAGCTCCCCTTGCTGTATTTATTAGATAGGCCTTATCTTTCATCATAGAAAGTTCTTTTTTGCCAATTAAGTGGTGGTTATCCTCAGTATAGTTCATTTGAAGGATAAGGTAGTCAGCTATTTTTAGTCCTTGGTCAAAGTCTATAAACTTAGCCCCTGTCCTTTCTTCAGCTTCTATAAAATTCTTCCTATCCTTAATATCATAATAGTAAATATCCATATTAAAGGCCTTAGCCATTTTTGCTATTTCTTGGCCAATATTTCCAAATCCATCAATAAAAAGTACCTTATCAGATACTTGATGGCCTCCAAGAAAGCCCATGACTTGCCAGCCTTCAAAAGAGTCTTCCCTAACTAACTTTTGATTTTTTAAAAGTCCCCTAGATACTGCAAGCATCAAGGCTATAGCAGTTTCTGCTGTAGATGCAACAGAATTTCTACCTGGAGTATTAGTCAAGCTTATATTATTTTCTTTAGCACTTTTACCATCAATATTATTAACTCCTGCTCCAATATTAGCAATAAGCTTTAAATCTTTTCCAGCTTCTATAATTTTTTTGCTAATATCTACATTGACTGCTGATATCAAAGCGCCTACCCCATCCAAATTATCAATTATTTCCTCTTCGCTAGGATCAGTCTTTTCTTCATGCATAGTAAGGTCAATACCTGCATCCTGTAGAATCTTTATTGTTTCTTCTGGTAATTTCACAGCAGAATAAACTTTATTTTTCATTTTACATCAATCCTTTCCATAACTTTCATACTTTACTTGTATTCTTTTTATACCCAAGAAAGAAAGGATTGCCTACATTAGTATTAAGTCTAAATTTATTTAACAAGATATCTTAAAAGATAAGTATGGCTAAAATATAGGATCTCACAAGTTTTTATCAAAAGCCTTATCAATTTCTTCCTCATATAATTTTAAGACTTGGTATTCTTTTTCTAAAATAAATTTATAGAAATCATCCAAGTTCCCCTCCCTGGCATAAAGGTCTAGCAAGTTAAAATACCTAGGTCTATCTACTGCACGTATTTTAAGAGCCCTATACTTATTTTTTATTAAAATAAAATTTACTAAAAGCCTTGCTAACCTACCATTTCCATCTATAAAGGGATGAATTTTCACAAATTCAGCATGGACAAATGAAGCCAAGTAAATAGGATCAAAGGATTGGATTTTCTTGGTATAGACATATATTAAGTTTTCCATCTGAAATCCTACACCAGTCCAGTCTATTGGACTAAAACTTGCCCCTCTAATTCTTACATTTATATTCCTATAAAAGCCCCCACTTATAATATTTTCCATAAGAATCCCATGGATGTCCTTAATAAAACTTTCAGATAATTCAAAGTTAGATAAACCAGCTTCTTTAATAATTTCATAGGCCTTTTGGTGGTTGATCACTTAAAATATTTCCCTTAAAGAAACTCCTGCTAGTGATCTTTGGTCTACTAACAAGGTTTTAACTTCCTCAAGGGATAAGCTGTTGCCCTCTATTTTTGTAGACTCATAGTGAAATCTTAAGGCAAAATCTTTATTAAAATCCTTAAGTCTAGTTTCTTCTATAAATCCTATATTTTTATTTACATGATTTTTTAAAGTTTCAACTATCCTGTACTTATCCATAATTTGCTCCATTGATATATTTACTCAGTTTTCTAATTGAGACCCATAAGCCTAGGTCTTTCTTACATTGTATCATTTTGAAAAAAAATTGAAAAAGAGTGGATTGGATGATTAAAAATAAAGTCTTTTTAAATTATAAGTCTGAGCTTTCTAGCAGAATAAAAAAGAACGTTGGAAATCCAACGTTCTTTCTGAGTTATTGGTGCGGGATAAAGGAGTCGAACCTTCACGAGAAAATTCCCACTAGATCCTAAGTCTAGCGCGTCTGCCAATTCCGCCAATCCCGCGTATGGGGTGAGTAGTGAGATTCGAACTCACGGCCTCCTGGGCCACAACCAGGTGTCTTAACCAACTGGACCATACCCACCAAGCCATCACTATTACAGTATACTATATACTTTATAGTCTGTCAAGTTTTAACCAAGTTTTTTTACTGATTTCTATCAGAAACTTGTATGTCTCATCTCTCAACAATAAATATAATACCACCTTTTTTATTTTTGTGCAAGTTTTTTTTGCTTTTTTTATTTTAATTTCTTATCCTTTGAAGTAGAATGTTTAGGAGGTGAATTATGAAAGGTAAAAAAACTTTATTGAAAATTTTTGCTATTATTATAGCTATCGCTATGGTTGCTCCCCTAATCTACAATGCTGTTTCTAGCTTATGATTGTTGAAGAGATTGGTTATTCTGATAAGTACAACCTGGTTAGGCTAAAAATTTCAGGAGACCTACTTTATATTTCTTATGATCTTTTTAATAACTATGACCTTCACAAGGGCTCTAGCCTTGATTTTAAGACTTATAAGGAAATTTTAGCTGAAGATTCTTACAATAAGGCCAAAAATTATATACTCAATAGGATATCCTATGCCAATAAGACTTCTTTTGAAATTAGAAAGATCCTTAAGGATAAGGGTTATAATGATGATATTATCCTAAGGCTTATAGACTACTTGAATTCTTATAGGTTAATTGATGATGAGACCTTTGTTAAATCTTTTATAATAGATAAGTCAAGGATTAATTCCTGGCCTAAGAATAAAATTAGGTATAAGCTTAAGGCTAAGGGTATTTCTGATAGTCTTATTGATAGGTATATTGATGATCTTATAGATGAAGATGATGAATATAACAAGGCCCTTAATTTTGCCCAAAAAAAGGCAAGGGGAGATTATTCTATCTCTAGCAAAAATAAGGTCTACAGGCACTTAGCTAGCAAGGGCTTTTCTTTTGATATTATAAGTAGGGCTATTGAAGAGGTCTTTTCATGACCCACTGGGTTTATATGTTAAGGTGTAAGGATAAATCCTTATACACTGGTTATACTAATAACTTAAAAAAAAGGCTAAAGGCCCACAGGTCTGGCAAGGGAGCGAAATATACCAGGGGTAGGGGGCCCTTGACCCTTGTATATTATAAGGAAGTTTCTTCTATGTCTGAAGGACTTAAGCTTGAAAGAAAAATTAAAAAGTTAAAAAAAGAAAAAAAAGAGGACTTGGTCAAAGACTTTGCCCTAGGAGAGTAAACCTCTTCTAGTAAGCTCATCTATTAACCTATCTCCTCTTCTTTTTATGGTTAGTTCATATAAACCCATTGCAGTAAATCCAAAGGCCTTGTAGGATATTCCTCTGGCATCTAGGCTATATCTTAGGGCCTTGTCAATTTTTTCCTTATTCTTATTTCTTAAAAAATCTATAACTACCATGCCAGCAAGGTTTCTAAGGACAAGTTGGTCTACTATTAGGTCTATAAGGTCTAGGTTTATATTTTCAAGAAAGGTATCTTTTTTATTTTTAGACTTCCTCCCACTTGAGTTTACATCAATTACTGTCATAGTCTCAAGGCTATCGATTATTATAGACTGGTCATTTTTATAGATTTTTTTCTGCTTAAGCATCTCTTTTAGGTCATTAAATTCTTTAAGGTCCCTTATCGAAACTTCTCTTAAGTCTTGCTCTTTTATATTAGCCAAGGGGGATTTTTCTAGGAGTAACTTGGGACTAGGACAAAATTTTTCTTCTCTAATCAATCTTTCTTTAAGCTTCCAAAGGTCTTTATAAGATCTTATATCCTTAACTTCTCCTTTTTTTAGTTTGGGTCTTTTTTCTAAGGGGTATCTTTCTACCCTATACTTATCATTTTCTATTGAAAAGTTAAGAGAGCCTAGGGCAAGTTTCCCATTAGCAGGCTCTCTAACATATTGGACTATAACATTATCCCCCACCTTATAGGCTATGGTTGAGTTTAAATAAAGATCTTCCCCTTTTTCATATTCTATGAAATAGCCACCCAAGGAGTCAATCTTATTTTTGACCCTACCCCTATAGATGTTTCCAAGTTTTGAATCGTAGAATTTTATTTTCTTTATCCTTCCCTCTTTCACATATCCTATGAGCTTTTCTTTTTTGTCTATAAATTTATAGTCCATTATTTAAATTTCATCCTTATTTTTTCAAAAAATCCAATTTTTTCTATCTCTTCTTGCTTGTCATTAAGAAAATTTTCAACTAATCTTCCTAGGTCAGATGGGTCTTTATAGAGACCTAGGTATTTTTTCTTAAAGGAATCTATCTTATCCTTATGGACCCTTACATCAAAATCTTTGTCGGTAACTTTTATTATAAAGTAATCTTCATCAAATGATTCTTCTAGTCTATCGCTTGTTAGTATCCTTAATGATTTACTCTTGTCTATTTTTTTATCCTCTAACCCATCTAAGATTATATTTTCATAGGCTGCTTGACCTATAAGATTTGTGTAATCTTCTTCTTTGACTTCATACTTATCAGCTAGGAGAGGGGCTATGATAAAGTCTAAGTTTTCTTCTTCCTCTACTAAGACCCTATCGAAGCTTACAAGTTTAGAAAAATAATCATAAAGGTCATAGGTTATCATCCCATCTTTTAAGAAGTAATCTTCTATATTAACCTGGTCTCTTTGATTGGCAATTATAAGAGTCTTGCCTTTATTTTTTATCTTTTCACCAATACTTGTGGAAAACCTAGTTCTTATGTCTGGATCTTTTGAATTTATTAGATAAATTTCCATCCTATCTGCCCTCCTCATCTACTTGTGGGTCTAGGGGTTCTTCTATCCATTCTTCTTCTACCCACATGTCTTCTTCATATGGAATATCTTCTGCGCTCTGACCACTAGTTCCAAATTCTGCTGTATTTACATCTTCTTTTGAGGCATTTACATTTGAAATATTTACATCTAGGTCAAAGTACCTACCTATAATATCCTTAATGATTGGTGATACATTATAACTTGTATCTCCTTGGGTTAATATCACCGATACTGCTATTTCTGGATCATCATATGGAGCGAATCCTATCATCCAAGCATAGGATGAATAATCACTTCCATCTTCATTTTTACCCTCAACTTCTGCCGTACCTGTCTTTACTCCAATATCCATTGGCAATTGGTTTAAGATCTGGTTGTTTTTGGCAACAAGCATGGCCCCATATTTTATATCTTCAAGGTTGGTGTAGTCTGTAATATCTATTCTTTCTCTTTCAGCCACATTTTGAAATAAGACTTCATCTGAATCATGGCTTGCTACCTTATCAATTAGGGTAAATTTGTTTAGGTAGCCCCCATTGCTTATGGTTGCCATTACCCTATTCATTTGAGCTGGTGTATAGGAATTTTGTCCTTGGCCTATAACTATATTTAGCATATCTGTTATATCCCAACTAGCTTGGTTGAGGTAGGTATATTTGATGGTATCAGCA
Organism: Anaerococcus sp.; assembly: GCA_030532385.1. Classification (GTDB taxonomy): domain Bacteria; phylum Bacillota; class Clostridia; order Tissierellales; family Peptoniphilaceae; genus Anaerococcus. The sequence goes on from JAUNLG010000008.1 coordinate 71,552, forward strand.
AGACCTGCTATTTGTCCCTCATAGATTCCAAGTGGCTCATAGCCTCTTTCTTCTAGAAATTCTATGATATTAACCCTGGTCCATCCTTGTGGGTCATCTGCAAAGTTTACTATATCTTCTATATCTTTGTTGTAGTCATCTCTAGTTTTTTTAACTTCTTCCTTAAGAAAGCTTGCTAGGTTATTCTCTAGGTATTTTCTAAGCATAGTTTTTGTTACTTCAATTTTTTTGCCTACTGATGGGATATTTCCTGATGCTTCTTTTGGTATATTGATTTCAAGCCCTGTTGTTTGTCCAAGACCTAGTTTTTCTGCTGCAAGTCTTAGGTCGTTTAACTCAAGCTTTACTCCAAGGCTTGTTTGATTCTCAGGATTTTCTCCCAAGGCTAGGGTGTAGAAATAGTAGTTACATGAATCTCTTAGGGCACCATAAAGGTTCTCTTCCCCATGGGTCATGCCTGTTTCTGTCCATATTAGGCATGAAAACCTCCTATTTCCTATGTCTATAAAACCATAGTCATAGGTTGCAGCTAGGGGGTCTAGGCCCTTTTCAAGGGCTGCTAGAGATGATACTAGCTTAAAGGTAGATCCTGGCATTACTGCTGTTTGGGTTGCTATATTAAGCATAGGTCTTGGTACTAGAGGACCTGATCCTTCTTCTACTTGTAAAGATTGCCAATCAGATGTGGATACTCCTGTTGCAAAGATATTTGGATCATAGTCTGGATAAGATGCCATGGCAAGGATTGCTCCCGTGTTTACATCGCTTACCACTACAGCTCCACTTTCAGCATTTGGAGCACTTTCTATTGGTATAAAGCTTCCATAATCTGATGTGTAAGTATCTCCTTCTCTTATTGCCTTTAAGACTCCCTTTAAGGAATCTTCTGCCTGTTTTTGTAGGTCCCTATCAATGGTTAGGTAGACATCATCCCCTGGTTGGGAGCTGGTTTTTGATATTGTTTGACGCCTATTTCCCTTTGAGTCAACAGTTACTAGACTTTTTCCATTCTTACCCTTTAGGTTATCTTCATAGGCTTCTTCTATTCCAGTTTTTCCTATTATCTCATCCCTTAGGTAGCCTCTTTCATTTACATACTTATCTAGCTCATATCCTGTAGCAATTGGACCCATGTAGCCTAGGATGTGGCTTGCCAAAGACCTATTTGGATAGGACCTTATTGGTATGGTCTCTACTACAATTCCTGCTTCTGTATCGATTTTTTCTTCTATCTTTAAAACTGTAGACTCATCTAGGTTATAGACTATATTTATTGGCCTATAGCCAAAGTTTCCTTGCATGTTTAGGGCATTATCTATGGTTAAAAGCCCCACCGCCTCATAGTCATTGTAGGCTTCTAGGTCATTTACCTTCTTTAGGTAGGCTAGGATTTTGCCAGCATCTTCTTCCTTAGCTAGGATTTCTACAGCTTCTTTAGTAGAATTAGCCCTATCTTTTTGGGCATAGTAGGTATAAAAATCTTTCTCGTCCTTACTAAAGGTATAAGACCAATCACTTGGATCTTCTTCGCTTATGTCTATATTTGGATATATGTTGGCTGCTGTATTGGCATTTTGGGCCATATATTTTATATCTTCAGATAAGATTAGTTTTTTTAGTAGGTCATTTTCATCAGCCAGTTTTGTAAGCTCTTCTACAGCTACTCCTGCTTGAGGATTCCTGAACCTAACTTCTACTGAGTATTCATTCCTATCATCAGCCTTTTCCGTTATTATCTCTGTTTCAAAATTTGGATAAATTCCAAGGTTGGATAGCTCTTCTATTAGGATATTAGCTGGTATTATATACTCGCCCCTATCATTAATTGAAGCCTTGGTCAATACATCGGTTATGGTTGAGTTTTTGACTATCTCATAAAAATCATCAGCAGGGCTTGATTCATAGTCTATGTTCTCATAGATCTTGTGAAGCTTAGCTTTTTTCTCTAGATAATCTTCATCAGGCTTGCTTGAATAGGCTAAAAGCTTAAGATCACTTCCTAGATCATAGGCAGATAAAAGATCAAAGGCTAGCCTTCTAGCGTGGGAGTTTTGTAGGACAGAAAGAACCACTGACCTATCCCCTCCTACCGCCTCATAGATTACATCAAGGGGGTAAGATTCTATATCAAAGCCGATTGAATCAAGCTTATCTCCCGCATTTTCCTTAAACTCTAAGTAAACTTGACCCTCTTCTTGCCAAACATGGGTTGGTATATCAAGCCCTCTTTTTCTAAGGGCTAAAAGGAAGGTCTTGGCTGTTTCATATTCTATCTCATCATCCTTGTAGGATGTTGTTATAAATTCTCTAAGTAAATTATTTTCTATTAATAGGTCAACTACCTTATCCATTGGCATAAGGTCTTCTCTAAAATAATCCTCCTTATCTTTGTATTGAAAGGAGTTTAGTCTTATTATAAAGTCTTCTGTGTAGTTAACCCCATCTTCTTCTAATATATCTACTAGCCTTGATATATTAGCCATTTTCTTATCTTCATCAAGACTTGTAAGTTGGTCCTTATAAAGTTGGATAGCAAAGGATGGGATTGAAGTTGCAAGTATGTTTCCATTTCTATCATAAATATTGCCACGGCTTGCAATTTCATCTACTTCCTTAACCTTCCTATTATCTGATAGGTCCCTGTAATAATCTCCTTGGGCAAGCATTACTTTTGCAAGCCTTAGGGCAATTATCAAAAATAAAATGACTACCAGAACTTGGATAAAGACTAGTCTTTTTTCTTTCTTCTTATTCATCTTTTACCTCAAATTCTATATGTTGGTATATACATGACCTTTTCTAAAATATACCTATATATTAGATAAATTAGACCATTGATTATACCCTCAATTAATAATCCTAGGGGTAGGTAGGTCATAATCTCGCTGGCCTGTTTGCCAAGGATATAATAAATTAGCGATACAAGGATAAAATTAAAAAGACTGGCCAATAATGTATAGGTAAAACCACTTAGCTTATCTTTTTTTGGCTTACTTGTCCTTGCACTTACCACATATCCTATCAAATAATATGATAAGGCCCTTACTCCAATAAAGGAGGTAAGAAGAAAATCTTCTACTAGGCCAAGAATTAAACCAGAATATCCTCCAATCTTTTCTCCTAGAAATATTGAGATGGCAACTATGGCAGGGATAAATATATTGACATTTGCCCCCAAGATATTAAGTTTTGAAAATACTGATGTTTGTAGGATAAAAGATATAAGTAAGATTATAAAAGTTTTAAACTTATTCATCTATCTCTCCTTGGTAATCTTCATTTTCTATAACTTCATCCACACTGTATTGGTCAGTTTGCTTTAAGACCAAGACCCTATAAAGGTGGGAGAAGTCTACTGGTGAGTTGAGGGTTATATTCTTTCTTAAGGCATCCTCACTCATAGTTACATTGTTGACCGTTCCTATATATATCCCTTGTGGATAAACCCCGCCTAGGCCTGATGTCAATAAAACATCCTTAGGTTCAACGCTACTATCTACATCTATCATATAGCCTTGGATAGTCTTTTGGGTGAAATTATCAATAACTCCATAATCACCACTTGCTGAGTTTATAAAGGATACATCATTTGATTGGGAATTTATAGTCTCAACCCTAGCAGTCGTTTGGTAAACTTCAGTAACCTTGCCTACTAGACCTGTGTAATACTTTGAGTCTCCAACAGCTTGTAGGATTATATCATTGACCTCTATCCCATCATTTTTACCCTTATCTATAGTAAAATTTTTAGTCATAGAATTTGTATCAGTATTGACTACCCTAGCCTTCATATATGAATTAGGGCTTTCATCCAAAGTTCTTTTTTCAAGTTCTAGGAAGTCTGCCTGACTTATTAGGCTAGTCAACCTTGCATTTTCTATCTCCAAGGCCTTGTTTTCTTCCTCTAACTTGCTAACAGCTGCCCTTGTTTCCTTTGACCCTAGGCTTCTTTCTACCTGGTTGATAACTTCTGATGATATAGCATAGGTAAGTCTTTCGACAGGGGCAAAGATGGTATTTGCTATATTTGATCCTGTTTGATTAATCTTTTCTGTTTGAGAAGAGATAGCTATTAGGACTATAAGCCCTATTAGGGTTCCTACAAAGCCCTTCCTATCTTTTTTCTTTCTTCTATATGCCATAATAACCTACTTACTATACCTTGTATACCTATCAGGATCTTCAAGGATTATTCCGCACCCTTTTATAACATCTTCATCAGGGTTATCTGAAATATTTACCTTAAGGCCGATTTTTGTCGATAAGTATTCACCAAGGCCCTTTAATTTAGCCAAATTGCCAGTCATAAAAATTCCGCTGGTCTTTATATCCTTGGATATTTCTGGTGGAGTTTTTTCTAAGACTTCTATTATCATATTAGCTAAAAGATCTGCATAATCTATTACTACTTCCTTAATGGCTCCACTAGTAAGCTCAACTGTCTTAGGCATGGCAGTTTCTAGGTCCCTACCATCAACTTTCATCATCAAAGCCTTATCCCTAACCCTTAAAGATAGGATCTTTTCTTTTATCTCACAAGCCATATTAAGTCCTATCTCAAGGCTTAAGTTTTCTCTTATATAGTCTATTATGAGAGAATCTATATATTCTCCTCCCTTTTTCATAGACTTAGATGTTATTATTCCATTTAGGGCAAGGACAGCAACCTCGCTTACTCCACCACCTAGATTTACCATAAGCCTTCCTACAGGCTCATCTGGGCTTAGGTCCATCCCATAAGCTCCTGCCAGGTTTTGATCTACTAGGATAACCTCCCTTGCTCCTGCATGAAGGGCAGCATCTTCACAAGCTCTTGCTTGGATATCTGTAATTTGACTAGGTACAGCTAAGATTACCCTTGGCTGAATTACACAAAAGCCAGGATTTACCTTCTTAAAAAAATAATTAAGGAGGGCTTCTGTCAAATTAAAATCTGTAATAACTCCATTTTCTATGGGCTTTACTATGTGAACCTTATCGTGGGTTTTTCCTAGCATATCTCTTGCAGGCTCCCCTACAGATAAGACCTTGGTATTATTTTCATCTAAAAGTAAAAATGAAGGCTCATTTGCTAGTATTCCTTCATTTTTCTTATATAGTAAAATATTGCTAGTACCTAAATCCATGGCAAAGTCCTTAGCAATCATTCTAAAATTCATCTACTCACCTCTTATAAATTTCCTTCTTTTTTAAAACTATAATACCTAGCTTGACCTATTATAATATGGTCGATTACGCAAATATCTAGGATTTCTCCAGCCTTAACCAGCCTTCTTGTAATCTTCATATCATTTAAAGATGGCCTAGGATTACCACTTGGGTGGTTATGTACTAGTATTATTGACTTGGCTGATTTTTTGATAGCTTGTTTAAATACTTCTCTAGGGTTTACAATTGTTGTATTAAGGTCGCCTATTGATATTAAGTCTTTAGTTATTATAACATTTTTGGTGTCCAAAAGAATGGCATAAAAATGTTCTTTTTTAGAAAATTCAAGCTTATCTTTCATAAGTTCATAAACTTGGCTGGATTTTTCTATTATTTCTATCTTTTTACTTAATATCTTCTCACTTATCCTAGAGCCCAATTGGAGGCTTGCTACTATTTTACTAGCCTTAGCCTCCTTAATTCCATCAATCAATGTAAGCTCTTCAACTTCTATCTCCTTTAATTGGTCATAGGAAAAAGTATCTAGGATTTCTCTTGCCAAATCTATGGCGTTTTTATTCCTAGACCCTGTAGAGATAATAATGGCTAGAAGTTCTTCATCACTTAAAGCCTCATAACCTTCTCTTATCAACTTCTCACGTGGTCTATCATCAAGGTCTAGGTCTTTAATGGTCTTTTTTTGCATATCTTTTACTCCCTAACTTTTTCATATGTTTTATTAGATAATTTGAACTTAGTCCTACAAAAAAACCACTAAAGGTTCCAATAAAAACTAATAGTGGGAAATAATAATACATCTTTATATTATCCATAACAATAGCTGATATAAGGACCTGGCCAAAATTATGGAAAAATGCCCCTATCTCACTAACTCCAATAAAGCTAAAGGACTTATCAAGGCCCTTTAGGCTAAGGTTCATAGCAATTGAGGCAAAGATGGCACCTGTTACTGAAAAGAAAAAAGAACTTACAAATCCAGTTATCAAGACAAGTAAGATTGATTTTAAAATTCCTATAACAAGGGCAGATTTAAATCCATAAAAATACAAGGATACTAATAGTATTATATTGGATAATCCCAACTTTGCACCCGGAATTGGTATGGGTAAGGGTATATAATGCTCTATTACAGAGACAACTAGGGCCATGGCAGTAAGCAGAGCTAAGTCAGTTAATCTTTTTATACTTACCATACTTACCTAACCACCTTATCTATCCTATCATTGTTCATATTATCATCATCCACATTATAAACTTCCAAAAAAAGTCTATGGGGAAGGCAAACTATTGTCTCGCCCACACCTGCTATTGGAGCCATATGAGTACAAATCTGATCTAGGCAGTCAGCCTCAGATACAAAGGCCTTTCCATCTTTAATTTCTACAATATTATAATGGCCACCATAATTTATTCTAAACTCTTGGTCTTTATCAAGAGAAACTTCTTTGATTATCTTTGAATCTTGTTCAATTCTTAGGACATTTCCCCTAAGCCCACTTGTCATATTTGAAATGAAAAATGCTAAGCCTAAAGAAAAAGTTAAAAGAATTAAGATTACAAGTATATCTCCTCTTTTTAATTTCATTTTACACCTCGCACTTTAGTTTATCATTTTATAAGTTGACTTGTCAATTTAGGGATCAAAAAAGCAGCATGATTTCTCATACTGCTTAATCTTATTCAAATATCTCTATACATTTGTTTGGACACTTATCTGCTGCTTGTTTTAAAAGTTCAGGGTCAAAGTCATTGCCCCAAACTTCTTTAGATAGGAAGTTATCCATCTTAAAAGCTTCAGGATAAGTTTTTGCACAAATTGTACATCCTATACATGAATTAGAACATTTTGTTCTAGCATCCTTACCCTTATCATGGCTTGAGCAGATTACAACTTGTTTTTGTTTAAATGGTACAAGGCTAATAATCTTTTTAGGACAAGCTGCAACACATTTTCCACATGCTACACATTTTTCCCTATCAACTATAGCAACGCCATTTTTGACATGGATTGCATCAAATGGACAAACTTTCTCACAAGTTCCACAGCCTATACATCCGTAGTTACAAGCTTTCTTTCCACCAAATAAGGAAATTTGTGCCCTACAGTCTTCAAGACCTGAGTATTGGAATTGGTCTTTGGCAGCATCGCAGTTACCATCACATTTTACAACAGCAACTAGCCTATCATCGCCACCGGCAGCTTCAACTCCCATTACACTTGCTACTGCATCAGCTGTAGCCTTACCCCCTATAGCACATCCATCAACTGGAGCTTCGCCATTTGCTATTGCAGTTGCTAGTCCATCACATCCTGGAAAACCACAAGCACCACAGTTTGCACCTGGAAGGGCATTTCTAACTTCTTGTTCTTTTACTGACTTTTCAACATAAAACTTTTTACTAACTAGTCCTAAGATAGCTGCAAAGATAAAACCTAAAACCGCTAGGACTGCTACTGGAATTATTATATTATTTATCACATCTGCCCCCTAAGCTAATCCTGCAAATCCCATAAAGGCAATTGCCATAAGACCCAAGGTTACTAGAGTGATTGGAACACCTTTAAAGGTTTCTGGTAGGTCATTATATTCAATTTTCTCTCTTATGTAAGATAAAATCATTATAGCTAGCATGAAACCTACAGATGCTGCTAGAGCATAAATTATTGTTTCTACTAGGGTGTATGATGAGTCAATTGCTTTGATTGCTACACCAAGAACCACACAGTTTGTTGTGATTAGTGGAAGGAATACTCCCAAGGCCCCATATAAGGCTGGCATAGCTTTTTTCATAACTGTTTCTACCGCTTGTACTAAAGCTGCTATTACTAATATAAAGACAACTGTCTGTAAGAATCCAATGTTTAATGGATTTAATATGTAGTATTGAATGACCCAAGTTATAATTGAAGCAAGGGTTATAACAAAGATTACAGCAAGTCCCATTCCTCTTGCAGTATCAACCTTACTTGTTACACCTAGGGTTGGACAAATACCTAAGAACTGTCCTAATACATAGTTACTTACAAATATAGTTGCTATGATTATTGAAAATAAATTTCCCATACTTTCTCCTACCTATTCTTTGAATTCTTAATTACATTATAGCCTGCAACTAACATTCCAAGTACTATAAATGAGGATGCTGGTTGTTGTAAGAAGCCTATTGTATATGCTTCTGGTATAATTCTTGCACCAAAAAGTGTGCCTGCTCCCAAAAGTTCCCTAAAGAAGGCTAGTAGAGAAATTGCAAGTGTATAACCTAAACCTTGGCCTATACCATCTACTATTGAAGCTAGAGGTCCATTTTGTGAAGCAAAACCTTCAGCACGAGCAAGAATCAAGCAGTTTACTACTATAAGTGGGATAAAGATACCCAAAGACTCATCCAAGGCTGGAAGGTAGGCTTTAATAAGCATTTGAACTATTGTTACAAATCCTGCAATTATTACTATGAAGGCTGGTATTCTTATTTCATCTGAGATGAAATTTCTAAGTAGGGAAATTACAAAGTTACTCATAACTGCTACAAAGATTACAGAAATTCCCATACCTATAGCATTGGTCAAAGATGATGATATAGCCAATACTGAACACATACCAACAGTTTGAACAAATACAGGGTTATTTGAGAAAATTCCCTCTCCAAAAACTTTTCCAAAGTTTACTTTAGGAGTTTGTTTTTCTTTTTTATCTATTTGTTTTTCCATGATAACTCCTATTCTAGACCAGCTAATACTGAAGCTGCATCGTTTATACCCCTAAGGATTGTTGTAGTAGAAATAGTAGCTCCACTTATTGCAAGAATTTGGTTTTCACCTTGGCTATCTCCTGCACTAACTTCACTATCCATATTAACTCCAACCATTCCTTCTTTAAATTGGTCTTCTTCCATATTCTTACCAAAGCCAGCTGATTCAGCATGGTTTAGTGGAGCAAAACCTGTTATATTATGGTCACTGTCAACGCCTATAAGAAATTCAATATCTCCACCATATCCACCTGGAGAAAGGATTTGGAATACATAACCATCTCCATCAGCTCCACTTGCCTTATAGATATTTGTAAGTGTTTCTGGCTTATCTGCTAGGTCAATTTCTTCATAATTATCTGCAGGAAATACTACTCCTAAAGATTCTTGAAGTTTTTCTTGAGCCTTTGCCTCGATAATTGGTGAAGTAGCCATGTTTGTTAGGGCTAGGGCTAAGGCTGTTACAGATGTTATTAATAATAATTTTAAACCTAATTTTATAGAATTATTCATTTCCTTCTCCCTTATTTGCCTTGTTTTTACCAAAAGTTTTTGGTCTAGTGTAGGCTTCTATTATTGGTACTAGTAAGTTCATTAATAGTATTGAGTAGGATACACCTTCAGGGTAGCCTCCAAACACTCTAATTACTGCTGTTAGTAGACCTGCACCTATAGCAAAAACATATTGGCCTTTTATGGTCATTGGACTTGTTGTATAGTCAGTTGCCATAAAGAAGGCACCTAATAAAAGTCCACCTGATAAAATATCTTTTGGTAGGTTTTGGAAGTCTCCTCCAAAAATTGCCAATAAAACTGAACTTGTAATTATATATGTAAGTGGAATTCTAATGTGAATCACTTTCTTAACAAGTAGGTAGCATGCACCAATTAGGATTGCTAATGATGATACTTCTCCTAAAGACCCTGGTATGTTTCCTAAAAATAAATCCATTAGTGAATAGCTTGCTGGGTCTGATAAAGGTGTTGCTCCTGATAGCATTGATACATCTGATACTGTTGCAAGGGTTGCCACTCTTTGAGGTGGGATAAAGGATGTCATTGTCTCAGACCATGAAGCCATCAAAAAGGCTCTAGCCGCAAGAGCTGGGTTTACGATATTTTGTCCAATTCCACCAAAAAACATTTTGGCAACTATTATTGCAAACATACCACCAATTACTATTTGCCAAACTGGTAGGGTAAAAGGAACATTATAAGCAAGTAGAATTCCTGTAACTACTGCTGATAGGTCCTTTATTGTATTTTTTCTTTTAGTAACTTTTTCAAAAATAAATTCTGATAACACACAAGTTATTATGGATGCTGCTATTAATATTAGGGCCCTATAGCCAAAGAAATATACACTAGCTATTCCTGCTGGAACTAAGGCTATGATTACATCTAGCATATCCTTTCTAACTGTATTATTGCTTCTAACGTGAGGAGAAGCTGTTACCAATAATTGTTTTGTATTCTCCATTTACTCCTCCTATTTTCCTGCTTGCCTTATTTGTCTTTTACCAAACTTAATAGCTTCAACTAGAGGTCTGTTTGATGGGCATACATATGAACAAGATCCACATTCTATACAATCCATTATGTCAAATTCTTGAGCTTTCTCAAATCTTTCTTCTAGTGAGAACTTATGGATATATAATGGAAGTAGACTTACAGGACATACATCTACACACCTACCACACCTTATGCAGGCATCTACCTCTAAAGGCTTAGCCTCATCACTTCCTAAAACTAGGATACAGTTGCTAGCTTTCTCAACTGGTCTATTTGTATCAGGTTGGGCTATACCACACATTGGTCCACCGCTTATAAGCTTGGATATATCATCAGCTCCACCTGCTTCTTCTATAGCATAGGAAAATTCTGTTCCTATTCTAACAAGCATATTGGTAGGATTTTTGACTTCTTTACCTGTTACAGTAACTATTCTTTCATACAAAGGTTTATCCTTATATAAGGCTTCATAGACAGCATAGACTGTTGATGTATTTGATACTATTGCTCCAACATCCATAGGAAGACCACCACTTGGTACTTGCCTATCTAAAACTACATCTATGATTCTTTTCTCATCACCTTGAGGATATTTAGTTTCTAATTTTACAAGTTCTATAGAAATACCATCTTTGCTCTTGCCAAATTTCTCTAAGGCAGCTGTCATATTGTCAAAGGCCTTTGGCTTATTATCTTCAATAGCTATAACAGCTTTTTTGGCATTTACAGATTTTGTAAGTTCTACTAGACCTTTTAGGATTTCATTTGCTTTGTTTTTAAGCAAATAATCATCGCATGTTATGTAAGGTTCACATTCTGCACCATTTATAATAACGGTATCAACTGGTTTTGTTGGCATATATTTGATATGGGCTGGGAAAGCTGCTCCACCCATGCCGACAATACCTGCCTCTTTAATCTTTGCTACTATTTCTTCTGCAGACAAGCTGACATTATCTTTTTCTATGTATTCTTTATCTTGATCAAACCCTTCGGTATCGATTACAACTGCCTTGGCATCCTTGCCTGAGGCAGTTTGAATATCAATAATGTCCTTCACTACTCCAGCAACTGAAGAGTGAATGTTTGCAGAGAAATTTCCGACAGCTTGACCTATAAGCTGTCCTACACTAACTTCGTCTTTTTTTGCAACAAGACATTTACTTGGCGCTCCTATATGTTGAGTTAGGGGAATTGTTACAAGCTTTGGAATACTTGCAATTTTAAGCTCACTATTTTCAGTAAGTTCCTTATACTCAGGCATATGGACACCATTTTTGAATGTCATGGAATTAAGTGCCATAAATCTCTCCTTATGTTATTTTTATTGTTCAACTACTATTATAAGTTAAAATGACTTTTCATTCAACGTCTATCTCACATTATTAGCAATATCTTTCAAAAATATCTTGAAATTTCTTATAGATAAGGTCTTTAGATTAGAAAGTTGGTCATTATTTGGCAAACCTTCCTTATAAAACTTCTTCATAACCTCATAGTTGCTATTAACCTTTGTTACATATTGCCTAGTTTCTTCAAAAGGAATATCTAGGTGGTTGGGCTTATTTTTATCGATAATTCCATCTTCTATCCAAGAATCTACATTTCCAACTCCACCATTATAGGCCGCTAGGGCTAGGTCTATATTCCCATAGTAGCTATATAGGTAGTTAAAGTAACCTACTCCCAAATCAAGGTTGTAGTCAACTTCATTAAGTTTATCTGGATAGTAAGAAAGTCCTACAAGGTCTGCTGAATGCATGGCTGTATCTTCTAGTAATTGCATAAGACCATGGGCTCCTTGATGGCTTTGTGCATTATTATCAAAGTCTGACTCTACTTTGATTATTGATGCTGTAAGAAGGGGGTCTATATTATATTTATCAGAATACTTATAGATCTCTTCTTGGTAGGATATTTGGCTTCTAGATGTTTGGTAGGATATTAAGCCAAAGCTTAAAGCTAGAAGTATCATAAGACCTAGGAGAATAAAGCCTAGGGCCTTTACAATTGTTTTTATAACCTTCATTAAAAGTCACCTCTTTTTAATAATTTTTCAACTTCTTCTTTAAGCTTATCAAAATTTTCACTATTGTCAATAATTACATCAGAATTTTCCTTCATTTTTTCTAATTCTGCTTGACTTTCAATTTTTTTGACCGCATATTCATAGCCAATCCCATCTCTTTCCATCAATCTTTTTATTTGTATGTCCCTATCAGCTGTTACCAAGATTACACAATCATTAGGAAACTGCTCTTTCATTTGAAAATAAAGGGGAATTTCTACAAAGACTGGCTTCCTACTAGCCTTGTTAATCCTTCTTTCAATTTCTTTTATTATATTATGGTGGCTAATAGAGTTTAGTAGGTCCATCTTACTTTTATCTTCAAATATTATCTTGGCAAGCCTTCTTTTATAAAGATAATCGCCGTCAAAAGCATAGTCAAAGGCCCCACTTTCTTTTATTGCTTTGAAATTTGCCCCATCTTTTTCTAATAGGTCCCTATTGACAGAATCAGCATCTATAACTAAGTATCCCTTATCTCTTAAGATTTGGGCTAGGGAGGACTTTCCTGATGCAATCAGGCCAGTAATAACAATCCTACTTAGACTCATACATGCTCTCTCCCGTATCAATATCTACTGTCAAAGCAACATCTAGGTTTACAGCTTCTTGCATAGATTTTCTTAATATCCTAACAGCCTCATCCTTATCTTCATTGCTTGCTTCAAGAATTATCTCATCATGGATTTGAAGTATGATCCTAGCATCTAATCCTGCTTCTTTTAGATTTTCATAAGTTTTAATCATGGCAATCTTTATTATATCTGCAGCAGATCCTTGGATTGGGGTATTTAGAGCAACTCTTTGACCAAAACTTCTGACATTGAAATTTCTAGAATTAATCTCAGGCACATACCTTCTTCTTTTAAATATTGTCTCAACATATCCATCTCTCTTGGCCATTTCAACAACTTCATCCATATATTCTTTTATCTTAGGAAAAGACTTCATATAATTATCTATATATTCTTTAGCTTCTTTTCTAGAAATATTTAAATTTTGTGAAAGACCATAATCACTTATACCATATATAATACCAAAGTTAACAGCCTTAGCTTCAGACCTTTGTCTGCGGCTTACCTTATCTATTGGAGTATGAAAAACCTTGGATGCAGTTTGAGTATGAATATCCTCTCCCTTATTAAAAGCACTTATCATATGGTCATCTTTAGAAAGAGATGCCAAGATCCTAAGCTCTATTTGCGAATAGTCAGCATCAATTAAGACCATACCATCTCCTGCCTTAAATGCCTTTCTAATAAGTCTTCCCTCATCAGTCTTTATAGGAAGGTTTTGTAGGTTAGGATCTTGGGATGAAAGCCTGCCGGTAGCTGCAATATTTTGTCTAAAGGTAGAATGAATCCTACCATCACTTGCTATAGATTTTTCAAGGCCTTCTATATAGGTAGATTTTAATTTAAACAATTCCCTATAAGCTTCAATCTTTTCAATAATAGGATGTTTATCCCTAAGTTTCTCCAAGACTGATGCATCTGTAGAAAAACCAGTTTTAGTCTTTTTTATTACAGGAAGTTCAAGGTCCTTAAACAAGACTTCTCCCAACTGCTTGGTGGAATTAATATTAAATTCACTTCCAGCCAATTCATAGATACCAGTGGTAAGCTCATCAATCCTTGTATCTATATCTTCTTTAAGACTATCTAGTACTTTCTTGTCAGTAACAAAGCCTGCTATTTCCATTTTAGCCAATACCTTAGCTAGTTTAAGCTCAATATCCTTATATAACTTATCCATTTGAAAGCTTCCTAGCTTATTAAGTAAATCACCCTTAACTTCTTCAAGGGCTACTAGCTTGCTTGCCAGGTACTTAGCCAGGTTATCCGCTTCTATATCCTTATACTTCTTAGCCTTCTTACCCTTACCCAAAAGCTCTTCTTTAGAAAGAACTTCAAAATCTAAGTAAGCTTGGCTTAAAGTCTTTATATCATAAGATGATCTTGAAGGATCTAGAAGATAATGCATCAACATGATATCATCTAAAGGAAAATCTAGGTCGATACCAAGTTTATCTAAAAGTACAATTTCTTCCTTTATATCAAAAGAATTCTTAGTCAAATTAGGGTCTTTAAAAACTGGACTGAAATTTTCAGCAAAATTATCGTCTACCTTAATGATGTAAGTATCAAAACCCTTAGCCTTTATAGCTATCCTATAAATTTCACTTGCCAAATACCTATCCCCATCATAAATAGATTTAAAGGAGAACTCACCTGCTTGATAAATTTGATCAATAAGCTCTTTAGGATCATCCAATAGCTTATAGGCAAAGTTCCTATCTTCTGAAATCTCCCTTCCATCTGTCATATCTTCCAAGAATTTATTAAAATTATACTTAGAAAACTTCTCCTTCAATGAATCATAATCAGGATCCTTAACCTTAAGATCCTCAAGATCATAGTCTACAGGAGCTGAAGTAACAATAGTACCAATTTTTTTACTAAGATAGGCGATTGATTCCGAATCAATTAGGCTTTGTTTGGTCTTCTTACCTGAAACCTTATCAATATTTTCATAAAGGCCCTCTATAGACCCAAAGTCTTTAATAAAGCCAATAGCTTTCTTAGGGCCAATACCTGCAACACCTGGGATATTATCAGACTTATCCCCTTCAAGACCTTTGACATCAATAAGTTGCTTAGGACTTAAGCCAAACTCTTGCCTAATAGTTTCTACAGTATATTCCTTTGTTTGAGAAACTCCTTTTTTAGTAAGACTAACAATTACATCATCATCAACCAGCTGCAGATAATCCCTATCGCCTGTAATTAAAATAGAAGAATATCCTGCTTCCTTGGCCTTTTCGGCATAGGTACCAACAATATCATCTGCCTCAAAGCCATCCAAATCCGTATATTTAACGTTCATAGAATCTAAAATATCCTTTAGGATACCAAACTGGTAAGATAATTCACTAGGCATCTTATCCCTAGTAGCCTTATAATCCTTAAACTGATCATGCCTAAAGGTCTTAGAAGACCTATCAAAGGCAACCAAAATATAATCAGGTTTATATTTATCAAAGGCATTCTTATACATGGTCAAAAAACCATAAACGCCATTAGTCATTACTCCGTCATTGTTGGTAAGCTTAGGTAGGGCAAAAAAGGCCCTAAAAATTAAGCTAGACCCATCAATTAACATAACTGTCTTTTTCATTAAAGCTCCTTTGTAACTAGTAAATCAAATCTATAATAAGTAAAATATCAAATTAAACTCTTACATATATTTTACTTGTTATAATTATTTTGTAAGCCTTAAAAGCAAACAAATAAAAATCATAAAATATAAGAAAAACTTAAAAGTCTATTAATAGACTAAGTATACCTATAAGACTTAATTGTCAGTAAATACCTTAAAATTTATATAAGATCAAAATCACCTAAAAATAAACATAAAAAAAAGAACATTGAAATACCAATGTTCTTCCTACGATATTGGCGCGTCATTGAAGATTCGAACTCCAGGCCTTCTGGTCCGTAGCCAGACGCTCTATCCAGCTGAGCTAATGACGCATAAATGGAGCGGGTGAAGGGAATCGAACCCTCGCAACCAGCTTGGAAGGCTGGGGCTC
>JAUNLG010000020.1 GCA_030532385.1 Anaerococcus sp.
ATATCTTGACTTTTACACGAAAAATGAGCAAAAAAGCCTTGTAACTATTGAAAACACTAGTTCACAAGGCTTTTCTTAAAATCCGTAGATTGTTGTACTATAGGTCTTTCTTCTTAAAACTTTTAGCATATCTAATATCTTTTCTTGACCAAAATCTCTTAGTAAAATCAATACCAACAATACTACCTAAGAGTCTAACAATTTCATTGTTTCTATCAAGCATATAATAATTTTCATCAATATATGTGGCAGAGATTTTCTTCATTTCATTAACAGCACTGTTAATAGAAACATCCGAATCTTTAAGCTCCCTTTCAAGTAATCTTAAAATTACAAGAGCTACAAAACATATCAAAAAAATGAGCATTAATATGATCTCTTTTACTCAAGTATACAGGTCTAGCGGCTAGAGTAGACTTTGTAATTTTAAAGCTTTCCTCAATTCTCCATAAACCTTGATAAGCATCAATAATATCAGAATCATTCATATCAAGTTCAGAAGAAACAATCAAATAATATCCATCATATTTCTCTTCCTCATAAATCCTATCAGTATCCAAAGAAAGGTGATCATAATCATTAAGAATCTCACCTGTATCATGATCAATAAAATTGTTTTTAATATACCTATAGGCAGAAGAATAAGGAATAGAATTACCCCTAGCAATCATTCGCCTTGCCTTATCAATAGCATTTGCCCTGTCATTCTTAGCCTTATCATCATACTTCTTAGAATAAAAAGCAATTTGCTTTTGATCAATACTAACCTGCTTTCTCTTACCCTGACTATCAACAACCCATATACGAGTAGGAACAATCCTAGACTTAATCTTAAAATCATCAGATAAAAAGCAATAATCACTTTCATCAAGAACAAATTCCTTAAGTTCACTATCAGCCCCCTTAACAGACTGAGAGAAAATATAACCATCCCTATTAAGAATATTGTAAGTCATATTCATACCAGAATTCATTCCCTTATCAGCAACAACAATAACTCTGCCAAGATTAAAAGAATCCTTAAGCTTATGCAAAGTCGGGATAAGAGTAGAGGAATCATTAGTATTGCCCTTAAAAAGTTCAAAAGAAATAGGGATAGAATCATTATCCATAAGAAGACCCATTTGAACAATAGGCTTAGGTCTATGTTCCTTAGAAACACCCTTTCTCCTAAAATCATCCTGATAAGGAATTTCAAAATAATAATTAGTCACATCATAAAAAACTCTAGATAAATCCCTACCCAAATTAGCACGAATAGACTCATGAATAAATAAAATCAAATCATCCAAATAAAAATTAAAAACATCAAGAGCTCTATAAATATCGTGGCATTCAAAATCAAAATCAAAAAAGAATTCATCCAAAGACTCAAAAGAAGCCTTTTTAGAAGAAGGATTAAGAATTCTTAAAAAAGTCAAAGCTTGGAAAACATGATTAAGATTAAAATCAACACCAGCAGTTCTTTGCCTATTATTCCAAAAATCATCAATACCAAGAAAATGATAAAAATATGAAAGGACAAGAAAACCAAGATTCTTTCTATTAGTTTTATCATCAATAATCTCATCCTTCTTAAAAGAAAACTCCAAAGGAGCATTAGAAAGCTTCTCCTTCTCAGTCATACTTTTAGCAAGTTCTGTAAAATGAGCTATAGGATCATCATACTCATCATATAAATCCTCAAGATAACCAATCTTAAGCATAGACTTAGCCTTAGATTTCTTAGTAACAGGATCACGATAACCCTTAACAATAGACAAAAAAGTTTTTCCGTTAGGACGTTTATCTTTCTTCAAAAACATACTCCACCTCGCTATTACTATTATACCACAAAGAACGATGTAGAACAACGCCATAAAGTAATAAATTTGACAAAAAAAATAAGCTATATCACTTGATATAACTGACTTAGAAAATATTTTTATTGATAATCTCGTGTAAAACTAGGGATCAAAAGTTTGAGGTCTGTATTGTCTGTATAATGCTTTTGCCATAAAATATCCTTTCTAAAGTATTATACCACAGAATTTTTTTAATTTTTCATTTGATATTTCTATATCCATATAGTATAATATTAATTCGTAAGCAAGGAGAGTTGTCCGAGTGGCTGAAGGAGCACGATTGGAAATCGTGTATACATTCGTAGTGTATCATGGGTTCAAATCCCATGCTCTCCGCCATGCACTAGACGGGGAACTAGCGGTGCCCTGTAACTTGCAATCCGCTATAGCAAGGTTGAATTCCCAAGTGAGGGTCTCG
>JAUNLG010000021.1 GCA_030532385.1 Anaerococcus sp.
AAGAAGCTTATGAGCTGATGAACGAAGATGAATTTAACATGCTAGACGAGTCTATAAGAGGACAGGTTAATAAACCAATATTCAAGCAGTGGACTATAACCTTTAACCCTTGGAATGAAAGGCATTGGCTTAAATCAAGGTTTTTTGATGTTAAAGATGATGAAATATTGTCCATTACAAGCAATTATACTTGCAATGAATGGCTTGATGAAAGCGACTTAAAAGTATTCGAAGATATGAAAGAACGCAACCAAGACGATACCAGGTCGCAGGACTTGGAAACTGGGGAGTTGTTGAAGGCTTAGTATATGAAAATTGGAAAGAAAAAGAGTTTACACTTAAAGATGTTGAAGGACTTATAACAGTAGCAGGACTAGATTTTGGTTATACCAATGACCCATCTGCTTTTTTTATTGGATTTTTAGATAAAGAAAATAAAAAATTATATGTTTGGGACGAAATATACAAAACTGGCATGTCAAATAAGGACATTTTTGAGGCCGTACAGGCCCTAGGATACTCAAAGGAGAGAATTATAGCAGATAGTGCAGAGCCTAAGTCTATAGACGAATTAAGAGGCTACGGGCTTAGAATTAAAGGAGCTAAAAAGGGAAAAGACAGCGTCTTAAATGGCATCCAGTGGATACAGGACTTAGAAATAATAATACATCCTAGGTGTACAAATTATTTAACTGAGATAAGTAACTATCAATGGGACAAGGATAAATTTGGGAAAGTGATTAATAGGCCGATAGATGATTTTAACCACTTGATGGATGCTATGAGATATGCGGTTGAAAGATATATTAAAGACGGATTAGGAATGAGGATATTGAAATGACTTTATGGGATAGGTTTAAGAAGGGGGCGAAGTATCTTGCTATGGCATTTGAAAAAGAACAACTGAGCGATAAATTAATACTTGAAAAAATTAATCAGCATAAGAATGATAAAAAAACACTATTTATGATTAAAGGGGATAAGTACTATAAGGTTGAAAATGACATACTAGAATACCAAAATCCTAATATAAAAGATTACCAAGCCAACGAAAAGCTATCCCATGGGATTTTTCATCAGCTAGTAGATGAAAAAGTAGAATATAGTTTTTCTAATCCAGCATCAATTACTAGTGAAAATCAAAAGATAGCTGATAGAATTACCGAGTTATTGGGAGATGATTTTCAGTACGAACTAGAGAGTTTAGCTTACGAGGCTTCAAAAAAAGGTGTCGCTTGGGTCAGACCATATATTGATTTAGATGGGCAATTTAGGCTGTTTATTGCTAAATCAGAACAAATTATTCCAGGTTGGAAGGACTCAAGACATGAAGACCTTGACTATTTAATAAGGTATTACGACACACAGGTATTTAGATTTGGTAGATTCGTAAATGTAGTAAATGTTGAGGTGTGGTTTTCTGATGAGGTTAAATACTACCGAATAGACGGTGGGCAACTGTTGAGAATTCAAAATGAAGAAGGGCATTTTTGGGCAGATGGTAGCCCTGAGACATGGGGAATAGTTCCATGGATCGCTTTTAAGAATAACAGGGGCGAATTATCCGATTTACAATTTGTAAAAACATTAATTGATGCTTATGACGGCTCAAGAAGTGAGGTTGCTAACTTTGTAAAAGATGTTAGAAACCTCATTTACGTTTTAAAAGGCTATGACGGAGAAAGCCTAGATGAGTTTCTTAAGGGATTAATGACTTATAGGGCAATCATAATTGATAGTGATGAGGATGCAGGAGTTGACACACTAACACCGCAAATGGATATAACATCAATTAAACAGCACTACGAGCAAATAAAGCAAGATATATTTGATTATGGTCAGGGGGTAAATCGTAATCTTGATAAGTTTGGTAGTGCCCCATCAGGAGTAGCGTTAAAGTTCTTATTTAGCGGTTTAGATCTAAAAAATAATCAGATTGAGGCTGAATTTAGAAGGGGATTTAATCGACTGATAGATTTTATCTTCAAATATCTTGATATTAAAAATGAATCAATCAAAAGAGTAAAAGTGAACATAGTATTTGCTAGAGATTTACCACTAAATGAAACTGAAACCATTGAAAATTGTAACAATTCAAGAGGTTTAATCTCTAACGAAACAATAATAGCTAATCATCCTTGGGTTCAGGATGTGAACTTAGAGTTAGAGAAA
>JAUNLG010000016.1 GCA_030532385.1 Anaerococcus sp.
ACCACCGACACGGGGATTTTCAGTCCCCTGCTCTACCGACTGAGCTATCTGGGCTAATCAGTTACCTATATATAGTAACATATAGGTAAAGACTTGTCAAGACTTTTTCTAATCAAGTTCCAATTGACCTGTGTACAATTGCCAATAGGTTCCCTTATCTTCCATTAGTTTTTCATGGACTCCACGCTCTATAATCCTACCATCTTCCATTACCATGATCACATCTGAGTTTTGGATGGTTGATAGCCTATGGGCTATTACTATAGAGGTAGATCCTGTCATTAGGTTATCCATAGCCTCTGTTACTTCTATTTCTGTGGTTGTATCTATGGAACTTGTGGCCTCATCTAGGATAAGCATAGGTGGTTCAGCTATGGCAGCCCTTGATATAGAAATCAATTGGTTTTGTCCATCTGATAGGGATGATCCATCACCGTGGATTTCTGTCTCATAGGCTTCAGGTAGCCTTTTTATAAAGGAATTGGCGCCAGAAAGTCTAGCAGCTGATTTTACTTCTTCCTTAGTGGCACTTAGCTTTCCATACTTGATATTTCCTGCTATGGTATCTGTAAAGAGGTTTACATCTTGTAAGACCATACCAAAGGCTCTTCTTAGGGCATCTTTTTTGATATCCCTTATGTCAATGCCATCTATTTCTATAGATCCATTGTCTATATCATAAAACCTTGTTATAACATTGGTTATTGTTGTCTTTCCTGCACCGGTTGAGCCTACAAAGGCTATTTTTTCACCAGGATCTGCATAGAAGGATATGTCTTTTAGGATCTTATTTTTCCCATCGTAGGAGAAGTCGACATTTTTAAATTCGATTCTTCCTTCTAGAAGCTTATAGTGAGGATCTTTGCCATCATTCCATACCCAAGCATACCTTCCACTCATATCTGGGCAAGGTTTGATTTCTCCATCCTTTTTGACTACTACACTTGTTAGGTCAATTATTCCCTCATCTTCTTCAGCTTGCATATCCATTACTTCAAAGATCCTGTCAGCTCCTGCTAGGGCTTGAAAGATCACATTGGCCTGTTGGGCAACATTTTGTACAGGGTTTTGGATTTGCCTAATATTTGATAAGAAGGCTGCAAGAACTCCAACACTTATGGACCCATTGATGGTCAAATATACTCCAAGGACTGTAATTAGGGCATAGAGAATATTTACTGAGTTTATCAAAAATGGCATGATCTTACCAGCATTTATTATAGCCCTTGCTAGGGACTTTCTTAGGGTTTGGGATTTTTCATAAAATTCTTGGCTAACCTCATCTTCCCTAGTAAAGACTTTTACTACCTTTTGTCCTGATAGGATCTCCTCGTCAAAACCATGAAGTTTTGATACATTCGCTTGGGCCATTCCAAAAAACTTACCTGTTTTCATGATGATTTTAGATAAGATTGGAATCATTACTAAAAGACCAATTACTAGCATCAAGGTTAGGTTAAAGTCAAGGCTAAACATAACTAGGATTGTTCCTACAAAGGTTAGGATTGACCTAATTATGGTAGGAATGGTATTGGCTAGGGTTTGGGAGAGGACATCTGTATCGTTGGTAAACCTTGACATAATCTCTCCATGTTGGTTTGAGTCAAAAAAGTTTACCGGTAGGCTTTGAACCTTTTCAAAAAGCTCATTTCTTATATTTCTTATTGACTTTTCTCCAACCCTTACCATCATTCTTGAATATATTACTGATGTTACAGCTGATACTGTATATACTAGGGCCATTTGAATTACAGCAAACTTAAGACCACTTCTATCACCCTTTAGGATATAATTATCTATGATAGGCCTTAGCATGTTTACTCCCATAATTTGAGTTGCAGTCGATACAACTACCCCTATGGTTATAAGGGCCATCTGCCATTTATAGGTAAAAAGATAGGCTAGAAGTCTTGTTAGGGACTTAAATGACATGGATCTTCTATATTTTCTTTCTTGCATTTTGTGATCACTCATTATCTTCGCCTCCTTTTTGTTGGATATCATAGGTTTGCCTGTAGATTTTGTTTCTCTTATATAAATCATCATGGGTACCTATGTCAGCAATTTTACCCTCATCCATAATGATTATCCTATCTACATATTTAAAGGATGATACTCTTTGGGATATTATTATCTTTGTCAAATCTTTTGAATACTTATCGATTCCTTCCATTATAGAAGTTTCTGTCTTTGTATCTACTGCTGATGTGGAGTTATCTAGGATTAGGATCTTTGGCTTTTTGAGCAGAGACCTTGCTATAGTTAGCCTTTGCCTTTGGCCACCTGATACCCCACTTCCTCCTTGACCTAGGATTGAATCATAGCCGTCATGTCTTTGGCTTACAAAGTCATGGGCTTGGGCAATTTCTGCTGCAAGCCTTATTTCTTCATCACTTGCAGATTCATCTGCCCAACGGAGGTTTTCTGCTATAGTTCCAGAAAATAGGGTGTTTTTTTGTAGGACTATGGATACCCTATCTCTTAGGATATCTAGGTCATAATCTTTTATGTCACGACCCCCCACCTTTAGTGATCCCTCACTTATATCGTATAATCTTGGAATAAGTTGGACTAGGGTTGACTTGGATGAGCCTGTAGGGCCTAGAATTCCAATAGATTCTCCACTTTTTATATGAAGGTCTATATTTTCTAGCTGGTAAGCATCTGAGTCTTCTTCATACTTAAAGGATACATTATCAAAGTCGATTGACCCATCCATAAGGTCAGCTCCTTCTACCTTTTCCTTATTATCTAGAGCAGTTTCTCTAGTTAAAACTTCTACCACACGGGTTACTCCAGGAGATGCAGACATGAAGGTTGTAAGAACCATGGTCATTCCTATAAAGGCTCCTAAGAGCATAATTGCATACATATTAAAAGAAATTAAATCTCCTACCCCAAGTCTTCCTTCTATTATCTCAATGCCTCCAAAGTAGGTTATGGCTACGAAGGTTGCAAATAAGACAACATTGGCTATAGGAAAGACAAAGGACATTGGTCCTTGGGACCCATCTGCTAGCTTAAACATTTCTTCATTTTGAATACCAAACTTATCAAGCTCATATTTTTTTCTTACAAAAGCCTTTATAACTCTGATATTATTTAGGTTTTCTTCTACTACAAGGTTTAGCTTATCATATTGGTAGCGGGCTGCTCTAAACTTTGGTATAGCATAGGTTGTAATAACCATAAGGGCTATAAATAAGATTGGCACTCCAACCAAAAATATCAAGGACAATTTGGCACTTGCCCTAAAGGCAAATACAAATGAAAATAAAGCCATAACTACAGTCTTTATGATAAATCTTGTTGACATAAAGGTAGATTGGGCTAGCATTTGCATATCTGATGTAAGTCTTGTAAGTAAGGATGGAACTCCAAAATACTCTAAGTCTTCAAAGGCAAAGGTCTGAATCTTTCTAAACTCTGCCTCTCTGGTATTGGCTGCTATACCTGATGATGTAAGTCCTGCATTTTTTGTAGCCTGCATACCAAAAAACATGGTAAGCAAGGATAGGCCGACCATCAAAATACCATATTTTATAGCAAGGCCTAAGTCCTTGTTATAAACTGCAGTATTTAGGGTTAGTCCCATAATAGCAGGAATCAATAATTCTAAAATTGTCTCAAGGCTTGTAAAAAGTTGGGATTTTCTCCTAGTCTTTTTAAACTCGCCCAGGTGGCCTTTTAGGTAGGCAAAGGCCCTGTTAAATTCTTTTATACTTTCCATCTATCCTCCTTTATTTTTCTTTTAGGTACTGGTATTCCCTACCAATAGCCTCAGTTAACATGGTCAAATACTTTATAATATTTTCTACATTCTCTTCTCCTAAGTCCTTATAAATCCTAAGGTTTGATTCATTAATAGGCTTTAGGATCTCTCTTCTATGCCTATCGCCTTTTTCTGTAAGAACTAGGATCTTCTTTCTCTTATCCTTATCGCTTAGGACAAGATTGATAAGGCCCTTATCTTCAAGGTTTTTTATGGAAGAGTTGATGGTAGTCTTTGGAGCCTTTAGCTTCATACAAAGACTTTTTTGGGTAACTTCTTCCATATAGGCCATATTTATTAGGATAAAGGCCTCAAGGTCATTTAAGGAAAAATGCCTAAGTCTTTTTTTGACAAGGCCAAAGTCCTTAAAAAGCAGATTTAAGATCTTGTGCATTTTTTCAAGATCTTCTTTCATCAAGCCACCCCCTTTATGGTCTATAATAGTATAGTCCCAAATCGGACTTTGTCAAGTGAAAATTTTTCTCATGCTTGTATAATAGCTTCTGAGGTGAAATATGATTAGACACTTAAGAGAAGAAAATGTAGATGAAAATTTAATTAGACAAGTTGAAAAATATAGAGAAGACTTTGGCCTTGATGATAATGACAGGGTTGTAAAGCCTGAGTATAAATTTTATGGGAGGGAGGTTTTAGAAGAAGCCATAGCAGGTATTTTAGCTGGAAAAAATATCCTTCTGACAGGGGCTAAGGCTACAGGCAAGAATGTCCTAGCTTCAAACCTAGCCTATATTTTTAAAAGGCCTTCTTATAATGTATCCTTTCATGTAAATACAGATGCAGCAAGCCTAATAGGGGCTGATACCTTCAAAAACGGAGAGGTTGTCTTTAGGAAGGGTCCTATCTATAAGGCTAGTTTAAATGGAGGTTTTGCTATCCTTGATGAGATTAACATGGCAAAAAATGAGGCCATATCAGTCCTTCATGCCACCCTTGACCATAGGAGGATCATTGACTTATCTGGCTTTTCTAGGATTAAGCTTGACCCTAATACTAGGTTTATTGGAACTATGAACTATGGATATGTTGGAACAAGGGAGCTTAATGAGGCCCTTGCTTCAAGGTTTATGATTATAAATGTTCCTAATATTTCTAAGGAAAATTTAGATAAGCTTTTGGCTGATTCTTTCCCAAAACTAAAGGAGAAGTATAGAAAAGCCTTTATAGACTTATTTATAGGCCTACAAGAAAAGAGCGAAAATAATGAGATTTCTACAAGGTCTGTAGACCTTAGGGGGCTTATTGGAGCAATTGAGACTATGAAGGTTGGCCTATCCCCCTACCAAGCCCTTAAGATAGGTCTTATCAACAAGTCCTTTGATGAGTTTGAAAGAAGAATTATTCTTGATAGCCTTAAGTCAAAGATACCAAGCCATATTGAGGAGAAGATTTTTGATGAATGATGATAGGGAAAAACTTAGGCAATATAACCTAATCTGGGACTTTGCCAAATCTTATAAGTTTACGCCTAAAAAATCCTTCCCTATGGATACGCCCTACCTTAATATAATCTATGGTTTTAAGCACAGGCTCTTTGATTTTTCTAAAATCGATGCCTTTCTTTCTTATATCAAGAAAGACAATTCATTTTATGAAGATTTTTTATATATTACTTCTATGGTTATGGAAGATATAGCCTATAAAGAGTTGAGTAAGGAAAATTTAGTTATAGAAGACCTAAGGATATCTTATGCCAAAAAAATCAGGTCTAAGTATCAGGTTAGGGATCCTAAAAATATGACAGATCAGATAGAAAGGGCCTATTATGGTAAAATCTTGGGTCAACCCATAATTGAAGGAGGACTTTTTAGAAGGATCTATGATGAGATTTTCTCTATCTACACCCTAGATACCAGGGACTTAATCGATGATTTAAATGGGCTTTTTGAAAAATATTTCCGCTTTGATAGGTCAGCTAAGGAGAAGGAAGCCTTGGATAAGGACCTGGCAAGGGCTGATAAGGACAGTGAAGAAAAAAAATTTAATAAAGATATGCCTATAGAGTACTCTGATGACCATATAGATGAGCAATTTTCTATAGGATCTGCCGAATTTACTGGAAATATCTATCTTGAAGAAAAAAAGATAGATAAGAATAGGAACCTAATATTTTTGCCCAAGGGAGAAGAAGCCTACCAGTCATCATCAGACTTTATAGAAGACTTCTATGGGCTTCCTGTCTTAAGTAAAGAAAGGTTAGATAGGCTAGAAAATAAGGTAAGTAAGGGCATTCACGCAAACAAAAGACTTTACTTTACAAGAGGCAAGTATTCGACTAAGGCTAATGCTAGATTTTATGAGAAAAATAGGAGGGAAGTTTTTGAAAAAAACAAGGCCTATATAGAGGCAAATGCTCCTATCAATAATAGGTCTATCAATGAATTAAGCCAGTCTATAAAAAATTCTATTTCAAATTACCTAGACTATGAAGATGTCTACAAAAACCATGGACAAATTGATTCAACTAAGGCCTGGAGAGTAGAACTTCTCCATGACTATAATATCTTTTCTAGCAAAGAAGATAATGAAGTAAAAAAATTTAAGGTAGACCTCCTCCTAGATGGGTCAGCTAGTCAAATTTCAAGGCAGGCTTTGGTAGCAAACCAAGCCTACATTATAGAAGAAGCCATGGATAGGTTAAATATTCCAATAAGGGTTATGAGCTTTTCTACCCTAAGGGATTATACAATCTTTAATCTCTTTAGGGATTATGGGGAAAGGGAAAATAATAAAGAGATTTATAATTTCTTTGCCTCAGGGTCAAATAGGGATGGACTTGCCTTTAGGGCCATCCATGAGCTAATAGAAAAGGATGATACATCTAGTAAGAATATCCTTATAGTTCTCTCCGATGGTAAGCCTAATGATCTAAGGTCAAATATCAATACCATAAAACTTTTGCCTAAGGACCAATATGTAGATGACAATGCCATAAAGGATACTGCCAAGGAAGTAAGGGCTATCAAAGAAGATAATATAGATATCCTAGGAGTCTTTACTGGAGAAGAAGAAGATGTGGATAAGGCCAAGCTAATCTATGGCAATGACTTTTGTAGGATCACTTCCTTAGAAAACTTCTCAAAAATCGTTTCAATCTTTATGAAAAACCAAATATTACAGGCATAAAAATACCCTAGCCTTAAGGCTTGCAGAACTTAGCAGGCTTAGGCTAGGGATCTTTTTATTTTTTAATATATTTATGGTAGCTGTGATTTACCAAACGCATTACTTCTGGAATTCTTGCAAAAAGAATAAAAATTCCATAGGCTAGCATGGCAAGAACTATAGCAATAAAGAGGGCTAGGATTTGAGATAGGCTAGAGCTTAGTTGGTTAAAGACTCCATAGGCTATAAGCCCCATAAGTCCACTTGCTATAAGGATTTTTATAATTGATATAAGAGAAGTCTTAAAGCTAAAGGCCCCAAACTTCTTTCTAAACTTATAAAGCATCAGGATAGATCCTAAGGCTGTAGATATAACTGTAGCAAAGGCTAGGCCATGAAGGCCAAAGAAGTTTATCAAAATAAAGTTTAGGATTACATTTAATACTTGTTGGATAATGACAACTATGACAGGTGTCTTTGAATCACCTACTGCGTAAAATCCCCTGTCTATAACATCCATAAAGGATTGGAAGACATTATTTGGTGCATAGGAAGCTATAAGGGCTGCCACTATCATAGTATCCTTACTAGTAAAGGCATTTCTCTCAAAGACTACAGAAACTATAGGTCCTGCAAGGACTGCCATACCAACACTTGCTGGAATTACAAGGCTCATTGTAGAAACTATGGCTGATGTAATTGATTTTTTCATCTTTCCAATCTGCTTGCTAGAACCTAGGGCTGCAATTTTTGGAAATAAGGCTGTAGTTATAGATATGGTAATAATTCCTGTAATCATGGTAAGCATAGTCTTTGAATAAAAAAGCTTACTTATAGCAGCCTTACCAAAAAAGGCTGAAGCCATGGAGTTATCTACTATGATTGAAATTTCTCCGGCAGCTGATGATATAATAACAGGAATTGCTATTATCATAAGGCTTCTTACATATTTATTGTGGATATCTATGACTTTCTTATGCCTATAGCCCCTCTTCCTACTTGCCCTAGGAAAGAAGATATATTGGAGGACATTTCCTAAAAGGGCCCCTATTATTAGAAAATAAGGATTGTCAGTTATACCTGTTATAATAGTAAAGGCTATGATAAAGATATTCATAATTATTCCAGTAAGAGCTGGATCAAGGAAGTTGCCCTTAAGGTTTAGATAACCTCTAAAAACTGAAGAATAAAGATAAGCAAAGACTGCAAACATCATAATCCTAGTATAGTTGGTTGCAAGGTCCAGGTAGGCCCCGTCTAGGTCTGGTGATAGGATTTTTGAAAAAGGCCTTGCAAAAATTATACCCACGATAACAGCCCCAAGGCCAAAGACCATCAGAATATTTAGGATGTTTGAAGTAAAGGTTTCAGCAGCTTCCTCTCCTTCTTCATTCTTAGCCCTATTATAGATTGGAATAAAGCCTGATGCAATACCTACTGCCACAAAGTTAGCTATAACTACAGGTAGGGTATTGGCTGTTGTATATATTGATTTTAAGTCTCCTGCTCCTATATAATTTGCCATGACCCCTTCTCTTATAAAGCCAAAAACTTTGGATATCATGGTCATGATCATAAGCATTAGTGTAGTTTTTCCCATAAGTAACCTCTCTTTTTTTCTATCTTCTTATTATATCAATTAATTTTTTAAAGACAAATTTATAGGCAAAAATCCCAAACCTGGGGTAAATAAGGATAAGAAAAGGGCCTAGCAG
The DNA here is from genome assembly GCA_030532385.1 of Anaerococcus sp. Classification (GTDB taxonomy): domain Bacteria; phylum Bacillota; class Clostridia; order Tissierellales; family Peptoniphilaceae; genus Anaerococcus. The sequence continues at coordinate 8,611 of JAUNLG010000016.1, forward strand.
CCTAGACCCCTTGTATTATTATTTATTAAAGATAGTATCATCTGGCCTATCTTCTAATGGGATATGCTCGTTTTCTGCTGGTGACTTATAGATTGATTGGCTGGAGAAGGTCTTTACTGCCTTACCGCTTCTTCTTTCATCTACAACTGTTCCAGGTCCACCCACACAACCTCCAAAGCAGGCCATGCCCTCTATTAGCTTGCCATCCATCTTGCCAAGTTTTGCCATCCTAGCAAGTTTTACACAATTGTCAAGGCCCTCTGCCTTTTCAACTTCAACAGGAAGGTCAGGATCAATCTCTCCTATCCTTCTTTTTACAGCTTCAGCTACACCCCCGCTTACTGCATAAAACCTTCCAGTTTCTGAAGCATCCATCATCTTTTCCTTAACTTCAATCTCTGATGGCTCTATGCCCTTGGCTAGGAGCATGCCCAAAAGTTCTTCATAAGTTATTACAAAGTCAATAACTTCTGCTACATCTTCTTCTAGGGCTTCTAATTTTTTGGATATACATGGTCCAATAAAGACTACTTCGCAATCTGGGTCACGCTTTTTCATCTGCTTACCTGAATAAATCATAGGGGTTGAAGATTCTGAAATCTTATCATTTATTTCAGGGAAATTTTTTCTAACCATAGATTTCCATGAAAAACAACAGCTTGTTCCCATAAATGGAAGCTTGCCACTTGGAACATGGTCAATAAACTCATGGGCTTCATTCATTGTTGTAAGGTCAGCCCCTAGACCAACTTCTATAACATCATCAAAACCTAATAACTTAATTGCTTCTCTAATTTGTTCAGGGGAAACATTTGTTCCAAATTGGCCTACAAAGGATGGTGCAATTATAGCATAAACTTTTTTATTAGATTGGAGGGACTTTATTAGTTGGTAGATCTCTGACTTATCAGAAATAGCTCCAAAAGGACAAGTAATTATACACCTACCACAGGCAACACACTTATCTTCAAGGATCTTTGCCCTACCTAGCTCATCTGAAACTATGGCATTTACCCCACAAGATTGTGCACAAGGTCTTTTTTGATGGTTTATGGCATGGTATGGACAAGCACTTACACACTTACCACATTTTATACACTTATCTTGGTCAATAACCGCTCCTGTAGCATAGTAGGTTATGGCATTTTTAGGGCAGACATTTACACAAGGATGTCCTATACAAGCATGACATTGGTCTGTAACTGTAACCTTATTTTCAGGACAAGCCTCACAGGCAATCTTTATAACTGATACTAAAGGAGGATTATAAATTCTCCTATCATAATCCATCTCGGTTAGCCCTTCAGTAACTGCGTCAGTATTGGCTGCACTTCTTGCATCAAGACCTATGCACATCCTAAGTCTTTCACCCATTACCGCTCTTTCTCTAAAGATATTTTCCCTATACCTTGCCTCCTCGCCTGGCAGGATATTATAAACTTCTAGGGCTATATCTGTTATTGGCCTATTTTCATAGGCAATTTTTGCAACTGCCTCAAAGGCCATCCTTCTAATATTTAATATATCTATGTAGGATTCTTTCATATTTACTCCTCTTTATCCTTAACTTGATCTTCTAGAATATCAAACATCATCTCCATCAAAACTTCAGGGCTTGCCTTTTTTATATATGTATCATCAACCTTTACTATAGGAGATTGTTTGTGGGCGTTTTCAACTTCCTTCATTATGTTTTTATATTCTATGTCTACCTTAGCAAGTTTTTTTAATTCGCCTATGCTATAGGCATATTCCAAATCACCTTTTACTACATTAGCTGCATCAAAAAGATATTCATTACCATGGGCTGTACACCTTGCACAAGAACACACTATTACTTTCATATTATCCTCCATATCTTTTCTTAGATTGTATCAAATTTAACAACTTTATTCAATTAAAATTATAAAACCCCTGTTTTTAAGTCTTATTTTGCAATTGGATTTATGGCAAAGAATTTAGGTCAGTTTTGATCAAAATAAACTATCCTGATTTTTTGTCTGTTTTTTATTTATATTATCAATCTTATCTTGAATTATTCTAAGGCCCATGCTATAATAATATTAATTAGGAGGTTAGCATGAATGAAAAAGTAAATGACCTTATAAAAGTTTTTATCCTAGCAATTATTGCAGTCATTATCCTAAAGATCCTAGGATTTGCTATAAATGTGATTGGATCTATAGTTTTGCCGGTAGCTGTAATTTATCTAATAGTAAAAGTTTTAAAATCAAAAGGGTCCTTTTTTGACTAATAAGCAAAGTAAAAGCCTGGGATATCCCAGGCTTTTAGTTTGGCCAATAGCTTGTTTCATAATAGAACATGTCTGCCCTGGCTTGGGAGATTGTATATTCTATAAGTTTATTTTCAAGGTCATATGATTTTCTTACTATCTTAAGGCTTGGACTCTGGTCGTTTTGCTTTAAGGCCTTGGCCTTATTGCCGGTAAGACTTGATACTGAAAATCTTTCTTTCACTTGATAGATCTTGGTTTTAAAGTCCTCATTCATAATATCATAAAGGGCCTTTACTTCTAAAAGCTCCTTACTAATTCCCTCAAACCTAGGATAAGGAATGCTTGTAGTCTCATACATCATTGGAAGATCATCAGCCAATCTTAATCTTTCAAATTGTATAATCTTCTCTCCCTCCTTAAGGTCAAAGATCTCTCTTAACTTCTTTGAGGGAAGTTTTATAACAAAATCTAAGACCAAGGACTTGGGACTTTTGCCATTTTTCTTAGTCTGTTCGGTAAAAGAATAATAGTTAGATAGGTTCTCGCTATTTTGCTCTCTTATAAAGGTACCCTTACCTTGGATTTGATAAAGCATGCCTGAGTTTACCAAATATCCTATGGCATTTCTAACTGTAGTCCTTGATACACCAAAGTCCTTGCAAAGTTGCCTTTCGGAAGGAAGCTTATCCCCCTTCTCCATTGTATTAATCTGGTCTATAAGCTTGGTTATAAGGTCTGAATACTTACTTGCCATTACTTATACTCATGGATTGTAACACCTTTTACAACCCTATTTACTGTTCCACTCCTTGATGGATTATCAGGTCTATTACCTACTCTTAAACTTGTAATTAAGGCTACTAGTTGGGCTATTACTATATATGGTAGGGCTAAGTAGGCATCTTCTAGGCCATCTTCTTCGAAAACTAATTGGTAATCCCTATCAAGGTCTGAATTTCCTATGCCTATGATTTTTTTAGCTATTCCATCAGCCTTTACTTCATCAAGCAGGTCTAGGTCATATACTCTAGTGTATGGATTTGATGATACAAAGGAGATAAGAAGGGTATTTTCATCTACAAAAGACTTTGGACCGTGCCTAAAGCCCATGGATGAATCCCAAATAGTTACAACTTCTCCTGCAGTTAGCTCTAAGATCTTAAGTCTTGCCTCCTTAGTAAGTTTTCCTAAAGGACCTGACCCCAGATAGGCTATCCTATTAAAGTCAAAGTTTACTAATTCTTCAAGCTCACCTTCTCTTTGATAAACTTCTTTAGCAAGGTCTGATACCTTCTTTACAACTTCCTTCTTATTATCAGTTTTCCTATCAAAGATAAGAAGGGCTGCAAGTAGCATGGATGAAAAAGAATTTGTCATAGCAAAGCCCTTGTCATTTGTTATATAAGGCTCAAGGAAAACATAAGAATTAGGGTCATCCTTAAGGCCTTGGGCAAGCTTACCATCCTTGGCACAAGTTATAGGTAGGTTATAAAAATCATCTACCAAGTCTTGACCTAGCTTTACAGCTGCTAGGGATTCTGGGGAATTACCACTTCTTGCAAAGGAAACTAAAAGTGTTTTTTGCTCTTTCTTAAAGTATAGGTAAGGAGCTGAAACCAAGTCTGTTGTAGCAATAGATTCAAAATCAAGGTCCCCATGGGTCTTTAGGTGGTCTACTAGGACATTTCCTACATATTCGCTAGTACCTGCTCCTGTAAAGATTACCTTGACATCCTTGCCAATTTTTTCTAAAAATTTGTCAATATCTGCTTCTCTTTCTTCATATAGGCCATATACATCAAGCCATGTATCTGCTTGGTTGTGGATTTCCCTATATGTGTGGTTGAAATCTCTTTCTTCTAATTTATTTACATCTAATAGCATAAAAAACCTCCTGTATTGGTAGTTACCATTACCACCATTATATGGCCCTTTGGATAAAAGTCAAAATAAAATGAAAATGTTTTAAAGATCTTTCACTATTTGCTAAAAAAATTTTAACAAGGCTAATCTTTATTCATATTCTCTTCTTTATATAGGAATTTTATGGATGGGTAGAGAAAAGATAAAGATGAGAATTTGTTGAAAGAACTTTCAGTTTGAAAGATTTTTTCTAAAAACCTTTGACAAAGATAAGAAACTGATATAGAATAATGGTAGTTACCATATTAATAATTTATCGTGTTGAAATATGGTTGGCTAGATTTTTACCCTAGAAATTCGTACTTTACCAGATGGAAAATGTTTTCTAGTCTAAGTCTAGTTATTAGAAGAAAGGAGGAGAAATGTTAGGTGATATCGCAGTAGTATCCTTGGTTTTATTAGCATTTATCGCCATATTTATTCTAATTAGCCAAATTATTAGCCACAGAAATCTTAAAAAGAAAAAAGCCTACTTTGAAACCTTGCATAAGGAATTAAAACCTGGCAAGAAAGTAATGCTTACAGGTGGTATATACGGGAAAATTATTAGTTTAGGTGAAGATACAGTTATCATCAATGTTGCCAAGGATGTCAACATTAAAGTAAGTCGATACTCAATAAGTGAAATTTTAAATTAAAGGAGTTATTATGCCAAATATTGTACTGACAAGAATCGATAATCGTCTACTTCATGGACAAGTTGCTACCCAATGGACAAAGGCTATTGGTGCAAATTTAATTTTGGTAGCCAATGATGAAGTAGCTTCTAATAAGATGAGACAAGGTCTAATGGATATGGCTGCCCCAAATGGTGTTGCTACTAGGTATTGGACCTTACAAAAGACAATTGATACCATCCATAAGGCTGCTGATAGGCAACTTATCTTTATCATTGCTGAAAATCCAAGCGATGTTTTAACCCTTGTTGAAGGTGGAGTTCCTATCAAAAAGCTTAATATCGGAAACATGCATATGGCTGAGGGCAAAAGACAAGTTGCAGGCGTTGTTGCAGTAGACGATAAGGATGTAGAAGCTTTCAAAAAGCTTAGAGACCTTGGTGTTGAACTTGAGATTAGGAAGGTTCCTACAGAATCTAAAGAAAACATCGAGAAATTATTTAGTTAATTAATAAGCAATTATTAATATAAAAAATCATAATTCATAAAGGAGGTAAGTATGGATTATAATGCTTTGCAAATATTATTAATATTTGTAGTCACATTTATAGCTGCTATAGACCAATTCAGCTTTCTTGAATCCTTGTATCAGCCTATAGTTATGGGTCCTGTCATAGGAGCTATCCTAGGCGATATGCAAACTGGTCTTATAGTAGGTGCAACCTACCAATTGATGACAATTGGTAATATGCCTGTCGGAGGTGCTCAACCACCTAACGCAGTTATCGGAGGAATTGTTGCTGTTATCTTTGCAATAACAAGTGGTCTTGAACCAAATGCTGCAGTTGCTGCTGCTATACCATTTGCTCTTTTAGGCCAATATGGAATCACCCTGCTATTTACAGTAATGAGTCCTGTTATGGCAAAGGCTGACCAATATGCTCATGAGGCTAACCCTAAGGGAATTGATAAGATCAACTATGTAGCTATGGGTATACTTGGTTTAATATTTGGTATAGTAGTTGTTTTATTCTTCCTAGCAGGTTCTACTTTTGGTAGGGACCTTGCAGATGCTATTCCTCAAAAGCTTATGGCTGGTTTAGGTGTAGCTGGTGGAATGATGAAATATGTAGGTTTTGCTGTTCTTCTAAGACTTATGTTAAGTAAGGACCTATGGGGCTTCTACCTTGGTGGCTTTGCCCTAGCAGTTATTATAATTGCCAATGACTCCCTACAAGGTGCAGCTTTACTACTAATGGCTCTTATAGGCTTCTGCATAGCTTTCTGGGATTATCAAATCCAAACAAAGATGAAAAGCGCAAGCCCTGTAGGAGGAGATTTTGAAGGAGAAGAAGATGGAATATAATAGACGTGATGAATACATCGATAAAACTCCAAGTGAAATGCTAGATAAGAAGACCCTAAATAAAATGGTTTGGAGGTCCCTTTTCTTACAAGCATCCTTTAACTATGAGAGAATGCAAGCTGGCGGATGGCTTTATTCTATCCTTCCAGGACTTGAAAAAATTCATACAAACAAAGATGACCTATCAACATCAATGACTCACAACCTAGAGTTCTTTAATACCCACCCTTTCTTAATAACCTTTGTTATGGGTATTATCCTATCTTTAGAGCAAAACAAACTTGATGTACCAACCATAAGAGCGGTAAGGGTTGCAGCAATGGGACCTTTAGGAGGTATAGGAGATGCCTTATTCTGGTTTACCCTAGTACCAATTGTAGCTGGTATTTCTTCAAACATGGCCTTACAGGGTCAGATTGCCGGACCGATCCTATTTTTGGTTATCTTTAATATAGCCCAATTTATCCTAAGATTCTGGCTAATGCACTGGTCCTATAAGATGGGTACAGAAGCCATTGATATCTTTACGGCCAATGCCAAAGAATTTACAAGAGCTGCATCAATCCTTGGTGTAATCGTAGTTGGTGCCCTAACAGCAGTTTATGGTAATACAGAAACAAGCCTTGAAGTTGACAATGGTGTAACTAATGAAGCAGTTTTAGTTGAAACTGTAGTAGATAATGAAGACCTTAACGCTTATGAGCAATACCTATATCAAACTGATGAAAGTGGAGCTTATACAGAAGAATTAGCCGAAGGAGCAAGTATTGTAGACCTAGGCAATGGTAAAAGCCAAGTTTCATTTAATAGGTATGAAGAAAGACCTGTAACTGTAAATATCCAAAGCGTTCTAGATGGTATAGTTCCAAAATTAATACCACTTGCAATAACTCTCCTCCTCTACTTCTTAATGGCTAAGAGACAATGGAAGCCTATAAATGCTATAGTATTCCTTCTTATCTTAGGTGTGGTAGGAACATATATAGGAATATTCTAGAATGAATGGTGTAATAGCAGTAAGTCATGCATCCTTGGCAAGCGGAGTATACTCCGCTGTCAAGATGATTGCAGGCGAGTTTGAGAATGTAAGAATAGTTGAATTTAAAGAAAATGATCCACTAGATGGTTTTGATGAGAAGATAAAAGAAGCTTATAAGTCCCTAGAGGCTTACAAAAATGTCATAATCCTAGCAGACCTTGCAGGTGGAACCCCTTTTAATAGGTCAGTAATGAGCCTAGGAGATAAGGAAAATGTCCGTGTCATAGGAGGACTAAACTTTGCTAGCCTCTACCAAGCTATCAATTCTGATGGAGATGATATAGACCTTAGTATAAAAGAGATCTTAGAGATTGGAAAAGAATCTCTCATAGCCTATGAAGCTAAGATAAATGATGATAGCAATGAAGATACAGATGGAATATAAGATCTTCATATAATAAAATATCGGTAAACTCCCACACAATAAAAGACCTAGTTTTAGGTCTTTTATTGTGTGAGTATGTCTTTAAGATATTTACTTTGTAAATAAAAAATCCAACCAGGGCTTCCTGCTTGGATTTTTCTTATTTATTAAGCATTTATTACTACATCAGTCTTATAGATCTTATCGTTTACAAGAACTTTTACCTTGTATTGGCCTTTTTCAAAGCCTTCCTTGGATATAACTGTTGTTGTTTCCCTATCATCATCTGGTAGGAAGGTTCCTGCACACATAGCTCCTCTTATACC
>JAUNLG010000017.1 GCA_030532385.1 Anaerococcus sp.
TTAGAAAATTATCTATATTAATCACTTTTCTGTACCTCCTAATAATAATTTTAATAATATCTACAGAAGTTGGAAAACAATATGAGCCTTCTTTATCTAGAAGATTATGTATGAAAATACCACATTCATGTCTATACTCATCTTATATCTTGCTTACTAAAAAAACGATCTAATCACTAGTTCAAAACCTTTATTAACTAAAAATTTTCAATTTGCTAGGCAATTTCAGTATTATCCTCTATAATAAAAACACTACTCATTTTACTAAATGCTTTGCAACTAATAATTCTCCCGAAAAGCAATTCGACTGCCATTCTGGATCTTCATACGTCCTTCTTTTTCTTAAATCATCCTCCTTTATACAAAAGGATACTGTCTTTTAATCATATTTTAACCAATGGAGCAATTCATGTCCACATGTCAATCTAGAAAAATCATCCCCATCATATCCTTTATCATATATCTTCTCGTAATTTTATTATATTTTCTAATGAAATAGTTTCTCCATATTTTGAATCCATCTCATCTACTGAGCTTTCACAGAACCTATAAGGCGCAGATACCGGCATGCCCCTATTGGGGATGTCGAGTAATTTTTCACACGCACCACTTTCTCAACTGCTTCTTAACCAGCTTTTTTATTTTTTTTCATTTCGTCCAACTTTATCTATGTAATAGCCTCTACACCAAAAATGTCTGTTTCCATATCTGTATTTTAAGTTAGAGTGTCTATCAAATATTATTGATGAGCTTTTTCCTTTTAAGTACCCAATTATTTTAGATATACTGTATTTTGGCGGTATTTCCACAAGCATTTGATGGTGATCTGAACACAATTCTGATTCTATTATTTTTATATCTTTTCTTGAACATAACTCTCTTAATATACTGCCTACATATTTTAAATTTGTTATAGATCACTTGTCTTCTATATTTAGGTGTAAACACTATATGATATTTGCATCTCCAGCTTGTATATAATAAAGTATTCTATCCAATTTAACATTCTTATTTTATTATGCTTATGATAACCACAACTATACTTCAAGGAGATTTTTTGGTGCTTGAAGCTGAGGCTAATATCCTCCACCTACATATAAGGTGGTTTATTGTTTCACTCTCTTTAGTTTGTTTAAAAACACTTAAGTGCACAATAAGAAGAAAACTCAAGAATGATTCAAAATTTCTATCTACAAGTAATAAGTTTTCAATAAAATAATGAATTATTTTTACATAAAGTAACAATAAAAATTACTGGTAAAGATATAAATGCAAATCTGCATAAATATATATCTAGACATGTACAAAAGTGAAATCATATCCTATGAAATATCAAAACAACCGACACTAATATCAATATTAAAAGTCTTAGGTAGGATAAATAAACCAACAAGTGTAAACAAAGAAAAAAGAATATTCCACTCAACTCATGGGTGGGCTTATCAAGAAAAACAATATACATCAAGAATAGAAAAGATAAAATACCAGAACTAGTATAAGTACCAGTCCTGGTATTAGGTCCTTTTTTATGGGGTTACCTTATAAACCACCATTTCCTTAAATTTTTATTATACAATTTTATAAATATGTGGTCAGAATATAATAAGCTTTAAAATTAGGCTTCTGACTTAAACTAATAAATTTCTTATTTTACTATTAATACCTTATTTTATCTGGTCAAAGATCTCATAGTACTTATTAATTTGACCCCTTATGTCATCCTTAGCAAAGACGTCAGATCCTGCTACTACTTCATCTGCCCCAGCTTCTATTACCTTATGGACATTATCTGTCTTTATTCCTCCATCCACTTGGATTTTCGTCTTAAGCTTATGGCTATCAATAAATTCTCTTAGGATTTTTATTTTTTCTATTGATTCTTCCATAAACTTTTGCCCACCAAAACCAGGCTCAACACTCATTACTAAGATTAAATCTAAGTCTTTTAATAAAGGAAGAATCAATTTAGGATCTGTTTTGGGCTTTATACTAAGACCAACTTCTATACCTGCTTTTTTTATTAGATCAATTGCCCCTTTTATATCCTCACTTGCTTCATAATGGATAGTTAACCTATCTACTCCGGCCTTCTTAAAATCGTCTACATATCTTTCAGGATTTACTATCATAAGGTGAGTGTCAAAAAAATAGTCATTTTTATCTCTTATATCACTTATTATTTTGAAACCAAAAGAGATATTTGGAACAAATACCCCATCCATTACATCAATGTGAATCATCTTAATTCTAGTGCCCTTTGTAGCATCCAAATCTTCTTGTAAGCTTGAAAAGTCACAAGATAGGATTGATGGTGAAAGTTCTACCATTTATTTTCTCTCCTTTTTTTTATCTCATTAAATACCAGCAAATAATTTTCATACCTAGTCTTTGCTATCTTTCCAACCTCTAGGTCTTTTTTTACAAGACAGCCTGGCTCATTTATATGGTTGCAATTTTTAAACTTACAAGACCCATTTTCAAATTCTCTAAAGTTATACTTTAGTTCATTCTCATCTTCGATGAAATCTATATCAAATGAATCAAAACCTGGTGTATCAAATAGGTAGGAATCCTCATCTATCTTGAAAATTTCTGTATGCCTAGTTGTATTTTTCCCCCTTTTTGACTTTTGTGAAATAGATCCAATTTTTATATCTTTATCTACTAAATTATTTAGGAAAGTTGATTTACCAACTCCTGAAGCTCCTGATACCGCAGAGGTTTTACCCTTCAAAATTTGTTTGACCTCTTTTTTAGGAAAGTTCTTATAATTATCAAGGGCTATTATCTTGTAAGGTATATTTCCATAAATTTCCTTAAACTCTTCTAGCTTTATGTCACTTGCTAGGTCTATTTTTGACAATATTATTACTACTTCTATGTTTATAGACTCACACATTGCCAGATACTTATCTAAACTTAGAAGGTTTAGGGGAGGGTTTTTTATTGTAACGAATAAAAGTAACTGGTCTACATTTGCAATATTGGGTCTTTTTATTTCATTATCCCTGTCTAATATTTCTACAATATATCCCTTCTTATCACCAAGATCATCGACATATACCCTATCACCTACCAGGGGCTTTATCCCTTTAATCCTAAAATTGCCCCTAGCCTTACACATATAAATATTATCGCCTATGTCAACATAGTATAATTCTTTTTGCGATTTTATAATCTTACCTTTAATCAATTTACTGTATACACTCCATAAGATTGCTCATCTACTACCACTTCAAATTGTGTGCCTAAGATTGCTTGAAAGTTTAACCTTAGGATAGAATCTTCTCCTAAGTCTTCCTGGCTTTTTTCCTCATTAAAAAGTAGGTCAGATCTTTCACCGGTATCATCCAATTTATAGATTTTCACATCAAAGCTTTCCTTATCACTACTAATGGTTAGCCTTCAGTCCACATTTTTAACTACTTCTTCTTCCTTTTCTTCTTCCTTTTTGCCTGTTGAAATCACAAGGTCTATGGCAGATCCTTCTGCTACCTCAGTTCCTTGAGATATAGATTGGTCCATTACTAATCCTTCTTCAACCTCTTCACTTTCCCTATAATCAACATTCCTTAAGCTTAGCTTATATTGACTAATTAATGAATAGGCATCTTCTTCACTTGTTCCAATTAAGTTAGGTACCCAGGTATTTTCTATTCTTTCTTCAGGTCCCAAAGAGATTACTATATCTACCTTAGATCCTGTTTGTAGGTTGGTATTTACCCTTGGGTCTTGACCTATAATTAGGTCTTTTGCGTAAGTTTCTGAGTTTTCTGTGGTAGTCTTTCCTATTGTTAGACCTACTTCTTTTAAGGCATCTTCAGCCTGGCTTATATCAAGTCCTAAAAGGTCCGGTACAGGTACTTCTCTTCCTGCAGATACTACAAGGTTAACTGTTGTTCCTAGGTCTACTACAATTGAAGATTCTGGATCTTGCTTCATAACCTTACCCTTATCATATTGGTCACTTTCTTCAGTTCTTGATATATTTGCCTTTAGTCCTCTTTTTTCTAGTTCTCTTACTGCCATATCCTGGTCTAAGTTTATGACTGTGGGTACTTCTATCCTGCTATCATTACTTTTAGTCATAAAGAAATACACTATTCCTACTAGAAGAAGGGCAAGAAGGGCAAGGGGCCAAATCCTTATAGAACTTTTTGAAGTATTTTTCTTATCATTTTCATCAGATGCAGAAATATAAACAGCTTCCTTATCCTCTTTTGGTTTTGCCTCTCTTTTTTGAGTCACAACTATTGGTATTCTTGCAGTATCCTCTAATTTTTTATCTTCTAAAGAAAAACTTTGATCTTCTAATGCTTCTATGAGTTGACTGGCATTTGAAAACCTGTTGGCTGGATCTTTTTCTAGAAGTTTCATTATTATTCTATTAAGATGGTCTGATACCTTTTCATTTAAGTCTTTTACACTCTTAGGCTTATCTTGAATATGCATTACCGCAATTCCTACAGAGTTATCTGCATCAAAAGGGACCTTGCCTACTGCCATCTCATACATTACAGCTCCTAGAGAATAAAGATCGCTCTTCTCATCTACAATCTTTCCCTTAGCTTGTTCTGGAGAAATATAATGAACAGTTCCAAGTATTGACGATGTGTAGGTAATCGTAGCATTTGATGAAACCCTTGCTATTCCAAAATCGGTCACTTTGGCAAGACCATACTTATCAATTAGGATATTTTGTGGTTTTATATCTCTATGGATTATTCCTGAATCATGGGCAGATTTTAATGCTTGAGCTATTTGAACAGAATAATCAATTATGTCATGGTTAGATAGGCTCCCCTCCTTTTCTATTAAATCTTTTAGGGTAAGGCCTTCTACATACTCCATTACTATGTAATAAAGCTTTCTACCATTGACCATATCTTCACCGATATCATAAACATTTACAATATTTACATGGTTAAGTCTTGCAGCTGATTGGGCTTCATTGTTAAACTTTTTTAGAAACTCATCATCTTCAGCGTATGCTTCTTTTAAGATTTTGATGGCAACAAGTCTTCCTAAAAGTCTATCTTTAGCCTTATAGACCTTGGCCATCCCTCCTATACCAACTTGGTCAATAATCTCGTACCTATTGTCCAAAATTATCTTTTCCATATTACCTCTCATACTAAAATGGTTGTCACAGTAATATTATCATGACCACCATTGTCTAAAGCCTTTTTTATAAGTTTTGATGATATTTCATAGGCATCATCATTTAAACTAAGTATTTGGCTTATTTCTTCATCTTCTATTTCATTTGATAGGCCATCTGTAAACATTAAGATCTTATCATTTTCCATAAGATCATAAACTTTACTATCAGGCTTAATCATCTCTTCTGTACCTACTGCTCTAGTGATGGCAGACTTGTTTACAAAGTTTTCTGCCTCCTCTTTGCTTAAAGATCCTGTATCTAAAAGGTCATTTACCAAAGAGTGGTCACGAGTCTGGTAGGTTATTTTATCATCTCTAAAAATATAAATCCTTGAATCGCCTAAATAAGATATATAATATTTCTTATCCTTATTATCAATTATAAGGCAGACTACTGTAGTTCCCATTTTTAGACTATCTTTCTTATCAGATAGGGAATAAATCTTCTTGTTTGCATACCTAAGGGCCTCTTCTTGAAGGTCTATTAGGGACTTATACTTACAAATATCAGCATCTTTGATAAAATCAATATAAAGCTTGCTTGCAAGCTTACTTGCTACTTCACCCTTAGAGTGACCACCCATTCCATCAGCAACTATAAAAAAATCAAGGTCATTTTTTTTATAGTTGGCATAGTAATCTTCATTTTCACTCCTATGCTTACCAATATTAGATATGGTAGAAAATTTCATGCTCACCTTCCATAATTATTTCTTAACTGCCCACAAGATGCATCAATATCTGAACCCATAGGTTTTCTTATGGTTGCATTAAGTTTATTTGCTAAAAGTTTATCCCTAAAATCTTTTAAGGCAGAACTTTTAGGTTTTTTGTAATCAAATTCTTCTATTGGATTTAGGGGAATTAAATTTATATGAATATTTTTTCCCCTTAAAAGTCTAGTTAAATTATAGACATCCTCATCCTTATTATTTACCCCATCGATTACTACATATTCAAAGCTGACCCTTCTTTTAGTTTTTTCTAGATAATAATCACAGGCCTTTATAAGCTGAGATATCTTATACTTTTTACCTATAGGCATAAATTTTTGTCTTTTCTCATCATCCGCATAATGAAGGGATAAGGCTAGGTTTACATCTAAGCCTTGGTCTGCTAGGTCATAAATTCTAGGAACTAATCCTGAAGTAGATAGGGTAATAGACCTATGGGATAGGTTTCTTCCCTTTTGATCTGTGATTAGTTCTATAAATTTAACCATATTCTCATAGTTATCTAAAGGCTCACCTATTCCCATAATTACTATATTATTTATATCTTGATTTAATCTTTCAAGTTCATAAACTTCTTCTATAAGTTCATCAACTGTAAGGTTTCTGACTAGGCCATTTTTACTAGAAGCACAAAACTCACATCCCATCCTACAACCTACTTGTGATGAAATGCATATAGTTTTCCTAGACCCATAATCCATAAATACTGCTTCAATGATATTTCCATCGTCTAAAGAAAATAGATATTTTTTGGTTGTATCTATTTGCGAAATAAATTCTTCTTCTTTCTTAACCTTGGCAAAAGAGAACTTTTCCTTTAATTCTGACCTTAAATCTTTAGATAGGTCAGTCATTTTATCAAAATCATTTACCTTATTTACATGAATTTGCCTAAAAACTTGTTTAGCCCTAAACTTTTTATAGCCTTCTTTGGCAAAAATTTCTTCTAATTCTTCTAAAGTTTTTCCGTTAATTGTCTCTTTCATATTCTTTCTTCTTAAATTTACTTATAAAAAATCCATCTGTCATATCCTCAAAGGGCACATATTCAAGATAGTCCTTATTATCAATCCTTTGGTGGGAAAGATCTTTCTTGTTTTTTAGGTAGGTGAAATTATCCTGATTTTCTATAGGACCTAGGGTACAGGTAGAAAATACAAGAATCCCTCCTTTTTTGACATACTTTACTGCTTGGTCTAAGATTTTCCTTTGAAGATCTCTTAATTTATAGATATCATCCATGCCTCTTTTATATCTAATTTCAGGCTTTCTAGCCAAAAGTCCAAGGCCAGAACAAGGAGCATCGACAAGGACATAGTCAAAGGCCTCTTGGAATTCTTTTTTAAATCCACTTGCATCAAAATTACTAAGACTTATATTTTTAAGGCCCAGTCTTTTAATATTCTCCTCAATTAAAGATAGTTTTTTGGCACTTATATCATTTGCTAGTATTTTACCTGTATTTTGGCTTATTTCACAAAGATAGGAGCTTTTAGACCCAGGGGCTGCGCATAAGTCAAGGATCCTTGTATTTTCACTTGGATTTAGGACTTCCACAGTCTTCATGGATGATTCACCTTGAATTGTAAAAAAACCTTCTTTAAAATAAGTAGAATCTATTAGACCTGAGGGGTTTTCAACTATAAGAGCATTTTTACTAATCTTAGAATTCCTTAGGTTGAAACCATCTTTTTCTAAAAGATCCCTCAACTTATCCCTAGTAGTCTTTAGCCTGTTGACTCTAATAGCTAAAGGCACATATTGGTTAGTGTATCTTAGAAAATTTTTAGTATATTCCATTCCATAGGAATCATAAATATACCTGGTCAATTCATAAGGCATGGAATACCTAACTGATAGGGACTTAATATCATCAGAAATCTTAATTTTTGCGGTATCTTCTTCATTTCTAATAAAATTTCTTAAGATTGCATTTACAAATCCCTTTGACTTTTTATTTTTTTTCTTACTTAAATCAACTAACTTATCAACTGTCGCATAATCTTTTGTAGATAAAAAATGTATATTGTAAAATCCCATTTCAAGGATTATAAGAATATTAGCATGGATTTTTTTAAGCTTTATATCAGAAATTTTATCAATCATATAATCTAAATAGATCTTATTTTCTAAAACCCCATATACAACCTTGGTAACATATGATAGGTTTAAAGCTTTTTTCGCAAATATATTTATCTGATCGTTGCTTTTTTTATCCTTATAAATAACATTATTTAGAATATTAAATATTATCTCTAGATCATTCATAGGGTGATTTTCTCTTCTATCTTATTTCCCTGAAGGAAAGATTTTGTATCCATGGCTCTTTTGCCGGGAGCTTGGATTTTTAAAATTCTTATAGCCCCATCTCCCGTGCCTATAACTAGGCCCTTCTTAGGAGATGATTCATAAACATAGCCTGGCTTGGCCTTATAATTTTCTTCAATCTTAGCCTTATAGACCTTAATATTTTTACTATCGTATGTAAAATATGCAACTGGGTATTCTACAAAGGCCCTAATTTTATTATAGATATCTAAGGATGAAGATTTCCAGTCTATCTTTCCCATATCCTTACTAATCTTCTTGCAAAAGCTTGCCTTATCATCATCTTGAGCTTGTCTATTTTTATAAATTTGGTCAAAATTAATAAGGCTTTCTCTAATAGCTTCAGCCCCTAGCTTACTAAGCTTATCCTCAAGACTTAGGTAGTCATCATTTATATCAATTAAGGCCTTCTTTTGAACTAAAATATCGCCTGAGTCCATTCCTTTTTCAATAAGCATAGAGCTAGCTGCAGTTTCTTTTTCTCCAAAAAGTATAGAATATTGGATTGGACTTGCCCCCCTATATAAGGGTAGTTTTGATGGATGAAGATTTATTATCCTATCCTTGAAAGTATTTAGTAGCTTATCACCAATAAGTTGACCAAAGGCTACTACTACTATAAAATCGATTTCTAATTCTACCAGTCTCTTAACAAATTCATCAGTATTAACAGATTTTGGACTTTCAACCAATAAATTCTTATCTTGGGCATATTTTTTAACCTCGGTTGGATAGACCTTGCCCCTATTTCTCTTTTTGTCAGCAGAAGAAACCACTAGTTTTATATCAATATTTTCATCATTATAAAGAACATCCAAAGTTTGCACTGCAAACTTCGGATTGCCCATAAAACATATATTAATCATTGTCGCTACTATATTTAACCTCTTCAATTGACTTATCCCTAAATAAGATACCATTTAAATGGTCAATTTCGTGGGATAAGATTACTGCTGGAAAGCCGTGAGCATCCCAGATCTTTTCCTTACCTTCTTCATCCATATACTTAACTTTAACATGCTCTGGTCTTTTGACAGTCGCATTAAAGTTAGGGATTGATAGACAACCTTCAACCCCAATTTGCTCGCCATCAGCTTCTATTATTTCAGGATTTATAAGTTTAACAAGACCTGTTGTATCATCGTGTGGATCTACCACTATTACTCTTTTTAAAATTCCAACTTGAGGAGCAGCAAGTCCGACACCATCTGCATGATACATTGTATCTGCCATGTCATCTAATAAAACTTTTATTCTATCAGTTACTTCAGGAACCATCCTCGCTTTTTTCCTAAGAATTTGATCCCCTTCTTTTCTAATATTTCTAATTGCCATACTTCCTCCTTATCTAAATATTTTACTTTTATAAAGTTTCTTTTCAATTTTTGCCAAAGTCAAGAGAATATAGCTTGCTTATACCATCATCTCCTATGGTTACCCCATGGATTACCTCTGCTAGGTGCATGGTGGTCTGCCTATGGGTTATCATTATAAATTGTGATTTATCTGATAATAGCTTTAAGTAGTCTATATACCTTTTAATATTTGCCTCATCTAGGGCAGCGTCTATCTCATCAAGAATAGCAAAGGGTGCAGGATTAATTTCAAAGATTGCAAATAATAGACTAACAGCAGTTAGGGCCTTCTCACCTCCTGATAGTAAACTTATAGATTTTGGAGACTTGCCTGGAGGTCTTGCCTCAATTTCAACACCAGCATCCAAGGTATCCTTACTATCAAGTATTAACCTTGCATCTCCTCCCTTAAAAAGAATCTTAAAGATCTTTGTAAATTTATCACTTATGATTTTAAAATTTTTGATAAATTCTTTTCTCATTTGCCCTTCCAATTGACTGATCATCTTTTCTATATCTTTCTTTGAATTTATCAGATCATTAACCTGGTTTGATAAAAAATCGAAATCTTTTTTTGCTTGGTCATATTGGGCTAGAGAATCATCTGTAAAGTACCCTATAGCATTTTTCTTTTTTAATAGGTCAACTAAATCTTGGTTGTTAACCCTAAAGCTTTGGTTTTTGCCAAATTCTTCTTCTAATTTATCAAAAGATACGCTTATATATGGCTTTATCTTATCTAATAAGGATTCATACTTTTCTTTAGAAGAATCCATCTTGTAGGTTAACCTTACCTTTTTTATATTTAATTCATTTATAGTTTTTTCTAAGCTTTTATCCTTTTCTATTAAAATGGAGTTTTCATCATTCATTCTCTTTAGGTCATTTTCAAATTTTTCTAGCTTAATCTCTAGCTTAGAATTTTCTACTTGGGCGTTTTTTATATCTTTCCTAAATTTAATCTCTTTTTTGCCTAAGTCATCTAGACTTTTTTCTAAGTCTATTTTAAGTTTATCCTCAAGCCTTGATGAATTGTCCAGGTCGCTTAATGAATTTGTAAGCTTTAGTCTAGTATTTTTATTTATACTAAGGTCTCTTTGGACCATTTCTAGCTTATTTTCTTTTTTTATTTTTAGATTATTCAAATTACTTAGGTCTTTGTCATCTTTTAAAATATCTTCGTTGACCTTAGAAAGTTTTTCTTCTAACCTATCTTTTTCTTCTCTTTTACTCTCAAGATCATAGGTCTTAACTTCTTCATTTTCAAAGTCAACTTCTTGACTAAGGTTTGCAACCTGGTCTTTTTTCTCAAATATCCTAATCTTTAGACCCTCAAGCCTTGTTATAAGCTTAGACTTATTATTTAAGGTATCATCAAGCCTTATTTTATTAGTTTTCTGTTCTTCTTCTAGTATCATTATTGTTTGCTTAAGGCCATTAGATTTTTTTGCTAGGTCATCTTCTCTTTTTTTTAGGTTAAGGATTTGACTTTTTAGAAGGTCTAATTTCTTATCCCTATTTAGTAGTGAAGAATTTTTTTTCCTATTTTTATCATTTCCCGCAACCATAGACCCCCAGGTATTTATTATATCAAGGTCCTTGCTAACTATCTTATAGCCTTTAATTTTTTCTGAAAGACTTACGGCCTTGTCTATATTTTCTACTACTACACTAGAGCCTAGAAAATGATCTATTATTGGCTTTAGGGTCTTATCATATGATATAAGATCATAAGCCATAGCTATAACTTCTTCTTGGTTAGGTTTTGCTTTGCTAAAGGATTTTATTGAGTCAAGGGGTAAGAAAGTTATCCTGCCAAGTTTTTTACTATTTACAAAGTTGATTAATTTACGGGTATCTTCCTTACTTCTGGTAACTATATTCTGTAGGCTTGATCCTAGAAGAATTTCTATGACATCCTCATAGCCATCCCTAACCCTGATTAAACTAGCAAGTGTTCCTAGGTAGAGGTCATCTAAGCCATAATCTTTACTCTTATTTAAAAAATCTTGGATTGAATAAAAATATCCCCTATTTTTATCTATATTCTCCTTTAGTAGCTTATATTCAGATATAGATGTTTTTAGAGAAAATTTATTGTCACTTATATCTTTACTAATTTTATCAAAGGCCAGTTTTTTTTCATCTAATGATAGGTCTAAGGTTTTCATCTTAGTTTTAAGAGTAGAAATTTCACCTGTGACTTTGTCTAAATCACGACTTAATTTATCCTTATCATTATTTAAGCTTGACAAGTCTTTATTAATATCTTGAATCTTTAGGGCCTTTATTTTCGCCTGTTCACTTCTTTTTTTATCAAATATTTCTTTTGATTTTTGGTCAATTTCTATATCATAAATCTCTTTGCTAAGGATCTTAATTTCTTTTTCATAAGTTTTCTGATCTTTTTTTAGTTCTCCTAAGCCTAGCTTTAGGGATTCTTCCTTATCCCTATATGAATTTAAGGAATCTTTTAATAAACCATAAGTCTCATTTAATTTTTGGTAGGCCTTTTCATTTTCTTTAAGGTCTTTTTCAAAGTCAACTCTTTTTCTTCTATTAGCCTTAATATTATCCCTTATCCTTTCAAGGTCTTTGCTATTATAGGATAATTTTTGCTTGTTTATTTCAAGAAGGCTAGTTGATTTTTCTATGGCTTTCTCATTTTCCCTATATAAATTTTCACAAGATTTCCTAGCTTCAATTACTTTTAGATACTCTCCCTTAAAAGGTTCGAGTTTGTCTGAAAGAAGGTTTTTTTCTTTTGACAAATTTTTAATCTTTGTATCAATACTCTTTATATTTTCTTCTAAATCATCTATTTTTTCTAAAAGAGTCCTTGACCTATCCTTCATATAAAAATAAGCACTTCTATCAAGCCTCTTTGTTATATCCTTATGGTTTAAGTAATTATCTCTATAGGCTTTTAGAAGGTCTAAATCTTTTCTCTTATAGTCTAAGTCCTTTTGAATTAAATCAAGGTCCTCGCTAACCTTAGCTAACTTTTTACTAGATTCATCCCTCCTATACTTATGCTTAGAAATTCCACTAGCTTCTTCAAAAATGGCCCTCCTATCTCTAGGGCTTGATGATATTATTTCATCTATCCTACCCTGGGATATAATAGAATAACCTTCTTTGCCAACGCCTGTATCTAAAAAAAGCTCCCTTATATCCTTAAGCCTAACTTTCTTTCCATTAATCCTATATTCATTTTCTCCATCCCTATAAATTCTTCTTAGGATATTAACATGATCATAGGCTATATCAAGACTCTTATCTAGGTTTGAAAAATTTAGAGAAACTTCCGCTAAATTTAGGGATTTTACCCCTTCTCCTCCTTGAAATATCACATCATTCATCTTGGACCCACGAAGGGATTTGGCAGACTGTTCACCTAAAACCCACCTTATGGCATCAGCTATATTTGACTTGCCTGATCCATTAGGGCCTACTACAGCTGTAATCTTTTTATCAAATTCTATTTTGCTCCTATTTGCAAAAGATTTAAAACCTTTTAGCTCAATACTTTCTAATCTAATTTTAGATCACCACCATAGTTTTTTTTAACCCATGACCTAATAAAGCCATCTTGGTCAAGGTCTATTATCTTTCCCTTATTTTCGATATAAGACTTTTCCTTGTTGGCCTGAAAAGTCATTTTTATACCATATTTGTCATAAAAATATTTTTTGTTAGCCTTTTTATTACCTGCTATAAGAGAAATTGACCTATTATCTGTAAATATGCTAATATCTCCTTTGATATCTTCTTTTTTTATCAGATCTTCTAGGTAAATCCTATAGATTAAAGACTCTACCAGTTGACCCATAGCTGGATGGAAGGGACCAGCTATAACATCTTTTTTATCATTTATATTTTCTGTAACTTGAAGCCCAATTCTAATCACCTTGATGCCCATAGTCCTATAAATCATTAAGAGTTCTGCTGAAACTTCACTTGCCTCTTCTAAAGTTAAGGGTTGGTAGATACCTTTTTTATAGTATTTCTCTAATTTTGTATCCTTTATTACTAAAGTTGGATAAATTCTTACTATATCAGGACCTATATTAGCTGACATCAAGCCTGTCCTTATAGTTTTCTCTTTGCTATCCTTAAACAAACCTGGCATTATCTGATGGCCCAGGGTAAAGCCATATGATTTGATTAGTTTTGATGCCTTGTAAGAATCATCTACCCTATGGCCACGTTCGTTGGCCTTTAGAATCTGCTCATCCAAAGACTGGATGCCAAGTTCAATAATATCTACCTTTTCCTCTTTTAAAATATCTAGAATAGAATTATTTATATAATCAGGCCTAGTTGATAACCTGATTCTATCAATAATTCCTTTCTCCTTATATGACCTTGCAATCTTAAGATAGGCCTTCATTGTATCTAGGGGTAGACCTGTAAATGACCCTCCAAAAAAGGCTATTTCTTTTATATTGTCATTTTTAGGGAAATAATTTAAATTTTTCTCAATTTCTCCTATTATATTTTCCTCATTAACCTTATCCCTATAGTTGGTAATTTTAACTTGGTTACAAAAGGCACAATCATGAGGACACCCTAAAAATGGTATAAATATTGGAATTATATATTCTTTCTTTTTCATTTCTTGCCTACTATCTTTTCGTAGGCTTTTTTTGCAGCCTCTTGCTCAGCTTGCTTTTTATTTCTACCAGTTCCTTGGGCCAGGATCCTATTACCTAATTTTACAGCCATAGTAAAAATCTTTTCATGCTCTGGTCCGCTTTCAGCCACTAGGACATATTTTAAGATCTTTTTATCTTTGGCATTGTGGTATTCTTGAAGCTTTGTCTTATAATCATTAAAAATTGTATCATCCATAATAATCTCCATAGCCTCTGCCTTATAGTTTTTTATTAAAAAATCATATAAGTTTTGGTAAGAAGAGTCTAAGTATATGGCTGCAGCTACTGCTTCAAAGGTATCAGCCTTTACATGTTTTTTAAGCTTGCCTCCATGTTGCTTTTCACCATTTCCAAAATTTAGGTAAGAAGACATTTGAAATTTATCACAGGCCTTGGCAAAGGATTGGGTACAAACAAGCCTAGACCTAGTTTTAGTAAGCCAACCTTCACTTTTATGAGAAAAATTTTTAAAAAGAATCTCACTAACTATCATATCTAGGATAGCATCTCCCAAAAACTCCAGTCTTTCGTTGTTATTTTTCTTTCCTCTTACTTCATTTGTATAGGATGAATGAGTAAAGGCTACATCAATCAAGTCCTTGTCCTTGAAGGTGTAGCCAATTTTATTCTCAAAGTCTTCTATTTTTTTTAATCTCTCTTTAGATATATCCATTAATTTTTACTTTCTATTAGACTTACTATGTCGCTTAAGCTTTCAATTTCGTCAAGCTCTTCATCAGAAAATTCTATTGAAAACTCATCTTCTATAACCATTATAAAATCAACTAAATCGATTGAATCTATATCAAGGTCAGAGATTTTTCCATCAAAATCAAGGTCTTCTATATTTATATCAAGATTTTCTTTTGCTAATTCTTCTAATCTTTCTCTAATCATCTAATTTCTCCTTCTATTTTTTCTATAACTTTTTTATCCATATAATCTAAAAGTCCAAGTATAGCATTTTCTATAGCTTCTTGGTTAGAGCTTCCATGGGCCTTATATACATAAGACTTTACTCCCAAAAGAGGAGCTCCACCTACCTTATCTGCACTATAGGAAGCAAACATATCCTTTAGGTCATTTTTGATGATACCTGCAGCTATTTTATTGGCCAAGGACTTATAAAAAACATCTTTTAACTCTTTTGATAAGAGGGATAAGATACCTTCAGCTGTTTTTATAGCTATATTTCCATCAAAACCATCAGCCAAGATAACATTGGCCTTACCAGTTAATAGGTCCCTAGCTTCGATATTTCCTATGAAATTCATATTGGATTTTTCTAATAACTTATAAGTTTCTTTGGTTAGCTTATTGCCCTTATGCTCTTCTACACCAACATTTAAAAGACCTATCTTAGGATTTTTTATAGCTAAGACATTTTCTAAATATACTTTACCCATTAATCCAAATTCTTCCAAATATTCAGCTTTTGTATCCATGTTAGCGCCAGTATCCATAAGTAGGGTAACACCATTTTTAGTAGGTAGGCTTGTAGCAAGGCAGGCTCTTCTTATGCCCTCAATTCTTTTTGCTAAAAATAGACCACCAGCAAGAAGGGCCCCAGTTGATCCTGCTGAAAGAATTCCAGAATTTCCATCCTCTTTTGCCATATTGTAGGCCATAACTATTGAGGCATTCTTTTTTCTCCTAATGGCCCTGGCTGGATCCTCATTATTATCTATAAATTCATCAGTATGGATGATTTCAAATTGATCCTTCTTATCCTTAAGCTCTGCTTGTATTTTACTTTTATTGCCAATAAAAACTGGAGTAAAGTCTCTTTTCTCTAATGCTCTTAGAGCTCCCATAACTAAAACTTCTTCTCCCCTATCAGCCCCATAAGTATCTATTAATATCTTCATAATCTTTCCTCATATATCAATTTTTATATTAAAAAAGATAGTGTATTACACTATCTTTCTAATCTTACTCTACATCAAGAATTGCTTCACCCTTGTACTCTCCACAGTTTGGGCAAACTCTGTGAGCTAACTTAGGCTCGTGGCAATTTGGACACTCAACATAGTTTGATCTATTCAAAGTATAAGCTGAGGCTCTTCTTTTATTTTTTCTTGTTTTTGATGTTCTTCTCTTTGGTACTGCCATCT
>JAUNLG010000009.1:0-369 GCA_030532385.1 Anaerococcus sp.
GGTTCCTCTGGATCGGTTGGTTCAGAAGGTTGGTCTGCTGCTTCTACTGTTGTAGTTATTTTTGATGGTGATTTGCCTTCTTCTGTTTGACTTACAGTTAGTGTATCACCCTCTGTTAGTGGCTTGTCTGCTGGTACATCTACTGACCAGTTACCTTCTGAATCTACTGTTGCAGTGCCTATTACATTTCCTTCTGGATCTGTTACTGTTATTTCTGAACCTGGAACACCTGTTCCTGTTACAGTTTTATCGCCTTCGGTTGGTGTATTTACTGTTGGTGATGCTGATTTTTGAATAACAAGATCTTCACCTGGTATTGTGTCTTTTGTTCCATCTGGGTAGGTTATGGTTGCTGTTCCATCATCTCCT
>JAUNLG010000009.1:469-71919 GCA_030532385.1 Anaerococcus sp.
TTTTTCTTTTTCTTCATCTGTTAAGGCACTTGTATCTTCTACTTCTACCTTGTCGGTTGGTGTTACTAGTTCTGGTTTTTTCTCTACTACTAGATCTTCACCTGATATTGTGTCTTTTGTTCCATCTGGGTAGGTTATGGTTGCTGTTCCATCATCTCCTATTGTAACGTCTGTGCCGTCTGGGAGTTCTGGATTTGATTCTGTTACATTGTTTTTAACTTTTTCTTTTTCTTCATCTGTTAAGGCACTTGTATCTTCTACTTCTACCTTGTCGATTGGTGTTACTAGTTCTGGTTTTTCAAATACTGTTACTGGTACATCTACTTCATCTACTGAACCATCTGAGTATGTTACTACTACTGTTGCTTGTTTTTCTCCTGGAGTTGATGTATCTACTGGTTCCTTGAAGCTATATTGGGCATCTGCTGGTAGATCAGCGTTATTCTTTATTGCTTCTTTTGCTTGATCTGGACCTAGAGTTGAATCTTTTTCTACACTTATTGGATTTGCAAGAGGAGTATAATTATCTTTTTCTTCCACTTCTTCATCCAACACATTTAGTGGAACTTTTACTTCTATTGGATTTTCTCTAGCTGGTACTTTTACTAGAACTATTCCTGTTGTAGAACCTGGTGTTGATGTATCAGGATTTTCTTTCCATGAATATGTTGTTCCTTCTGGTAGTTCATCTGCGTTTGCTATTAGTGATTGAGCTAGTGCGTTGTCAGAACTTATATCTGCATTTTTCTTAACATCGTAAGGTGTTTTTGTTGGTATTGGACCTTGAACTTGAATTGTTCCAGATTTCTCTGGTGTTCCATACATTGGATCTGCCGATACTATTTGAACTAATAGGTTTTGTCTTGCCTCTAAAAGACTTGGATCAATTTCAAATTCTAATTCTTTAGTTACATCACTAGGATTTCCAAATTCATCAACAGCATCAACATTTTCTATTGTTGATATTATATTGCCTTCTTCATCTACTAGTTGAGCGATATTTCCCTTACCTGCAAAACCACTCAAAAATACTTTTGCTTTAAGGCTAGTATCACCTAAGTAGATATCTTCGCTTACTATCTCTGGGTTAGCTATATAAGGACTCTCATCTTTATTAACTTCTACCCTATCTGCTTCAGTATCTCCATCAGTATCTCTAACTGGGAAGTATCCTATACCATAGGTATTATTGATTAGAGCTTGTCCAGAATTATCTGTTATCCATGCTTCTGCAGAAAAATCCTTACCAAATACTGCTGTTTGATCTAGACCATCAGCCTGCTTAAGTTCTGCTAGAATATCGTTCAAAGGAGTATTTAGATTGTAGACATAACGGATAGATATAGGTGTAAATTGACCTCCACGAAACTCTACAATTCTAGTAAAGCTAGTATTATCAGTAAAAGATCCATAACCATAGCCTGGTTGACCTTCTCTATTTTCAAAAGGTATTGTTTCAGCTACCTGAGGGTTAGTGCTCGTATTAAATGAATAATCAGGGATTGTGCCACCTGGACCCTTCATCTTGTGGAGATCTACACTATCGACATATTTAGCAATTCTTTGGTCCAGACCATACTTAAGTACCCATTGCTTATTTTTTGCACTAATATAACCAAAATTCGATTTTTTATTGATTAATTGGTCCACAACAAGGGCTCCATTAGAATTGCCTACTTGGTCAGGTGATAGGTAGGATAAATTCACGGAACTATGTGTAAACCAATCTTCATTACCTTGGGATAAATTATCTTCTATTGGTTGGTCAATTCCCTCTACAAAAAATACACCAGAATGATCCAAACCTGAAACTACAGCCCCATTATCTTGGTTACTAGTAAGGAAAGTTCTATGTCTTAGTTTATTATTTAATAGGTTTTCGTAACCTATCTCTTCTAAAATTTCATTGATAGGTTTAGTCAAATGAATAAGACCATTTGGAGCTGTATGAAGCTGGGCAAATTCACTTCCCGGAAATAAACCATTTGAACCTCTAATATAGTTAACTTGCCATAGGTTGCTAGGTCTTCCAAGAGCGTCAGCCTGTTGGACAAATACTCTATCCCTATCTGATACACCTTCTGTAGCCTCAATTGTTATTTTATCTACATATTTGGCTATTCTTTCATCCAAAACTAGGTTTACAACCCAGTTATCAGTAGATGCCGTAATAGCGTGCTGTCCTTGCATTTCAAAATTAATAGCTGTGGCAGTACTATCCTTATTTAAAGTCTCAGTAATAAAATCAAGAACATTAAAATTATATTTCTTATCTATGACATCCAAGTTTTCGCTTCCAACATCTCTTATATCTGTTGAAATCTCTCTTGTACCAACCTTAGGCTCTTCTATTATTTCTGCTTCAAGGTCAAACTCTTTGCTTGATCCATCAGCGAAGGTTAGGCGGATTTTGCCTGTTGTTTGGCCTAGGGCGCTGGTGTCTATTGGGTTTATTACTTCAAGTGCTACTTCTTGGTCTAGGTTGTCGAAGGCACTTTTATAATTTTCTTCTGTTAGGTCATAGTCTTTTACAAAGGTTAGTTTGTTTGGAACTTCTATGAAAGTTTGAGCTTGGTCAGCTTCTTTAGCTAAAGCTTCTGTTTGGTAGAGGGTTACTTCCTCTTGAGTCTCTTCTGCTGGAGTCTCTTCTGCAGAAGCTTCTTCTAGAGATTCTTCTCCAGGCTCTTCTTCTGATACAGCTTCTACAGGCTCTTCTACAAGTCCTAGGTCAGTAGCCAAGCTATCTACTTCTGCTATGGCTGCTTCTAGGTCATCTGCTTCTAGACTAGTCTCAAGCGCTTGATCTTCCCCCCCCGCTGCTTCTACAGAGCTTGGAGATACAAGTAGGGCATAACCTAGCATGCATGAAACTAGGCCTATAGAAAGCTTCCTAGTGGCATACTTTGGTTTTCTTGTTGAGCCAGAGACTTTTTTAAGTTCAATGACTCTTTTTAACTTATCTTTCTTGTCCATGTTTACCTCTCTTTGAATTTTTATTATTTTTACAATTTTAATATTCCTACAACCTTATTGGTGTAAGATTGGCATTTGTCAATATTGATAGACAAAGTCAGTAATTGTATATCAATTATGTATTATTATATATGTCTATCTTAGGATAATCAAGAGGTTTTTAGGTTTTTCTCGAATATTTTATATTTATTTTGTATTTTCCCAATATTCCTAAAATTATAAAAATATTAAAACAAAGTCTGCTTTTATGATAGTTTGGGTAGTAAGTGGTTGAAATATATTCTATTTTTTCTTAACAAATGTTTGCTTGTCGACTATTTCAAACAAGGGTATTTTGGGATAAAAAAATCCACCCCGAGGGTGGATTGGTTGGGGTGGGTTAGGACCTTAGGTCTTTGACTAAGGCTGATATTTGTTTGAAGTTTTTGTCTTTTGAGTCATAGGCTAGGTCAAAGAGGATGGTTTCTGTGCTAGCTCTAACTGCTCCCATGGTCTCTAGGGTCCTTGCTGCAAGAGTTTTTTTCTCTTTGCTAAAGGATGCTATGGCATCTTCTACGAAAAAAACTTGGAATCCTTTGGCTAAAAGGCTCCTTGCTGTCTGATAGACGCATACGTGGCCTTCTGCTCCTGCTAATAGGACTTTTTTGATTTCCTTTTTTTCTAGGAGGTCTATTACTTCTGGCCTTGCTGCATCAAAGACTGTCTTTGCTATAAATTTATCATCTGCCAGCTCTTTTCTTATCCTAGGATCGCTTGGCCCAAGACCCTTGGGATATTGTTCTGTGGCGATTATTTCTTGGCCATAGATTTTCATGGCCTTAATTAGGGCTAGGGTGTTTTTGATGGTCTCTTCTCCTTCTTCTAGGGTGGCCATCAATTTTGTTTGCTCATCTACTACTAAAAGTAGGCTTTTGGCTTGGCCTTGGTAGGTAGCATTTTCTTTGTCGAATGATTTGATATAGTATTTGTCTAGCTTTTCCATAGGTCTCCTTGCTTATAGTTATTTTCTTTTAGGTACTTATCTAGGCTTGATAGGATGGCGGCCTTATTTTTGGCCCAAGTAGGGTAGATTATCTTATCTTTCCTACCATCTCCACTTAGCCTGTTGATAACTACCTTAGGGTCAAGGTGTCTTAGCATATGGCCAAGGATTTCTACATAGGCATCCTTGGTCATGGTGTAGGGATTCTTCTTAAAATAAGGGAGCAAGCTAGATCCTTCTTCTACATAGAGGTTGTGGATCTTGATCCCCCACAAGGACCTTTGGTTGATGTAGGCTATATCATTTAGGTAATCACCAAGGTCCTCGATCCCATAGTCCACATGGTGGCCCCTAGGCAAACTTGCTTGGCCAAAGTCCTCCCTGGCTGGACAGGTCATCCAGGGCAAGCCCAAGCCTGTCCAGGGTAGGCCTATTATTATGTGAACTAATACTTTTATTCCCAATTTTTTTAGTTTTAAAAGTCCCTGGTCAAATTCCTTGTGGGTGTAGCCTCTGTTGATGAAGCTTATGGTTTTTTCATTTACACTTTGCATGCCCAATTCTACTACTAGGAAGGTCTTTTTGTTTAGGTCTGCTAGAAAATCTAGGACCTCATCACTTAGGCAGTCTGCCCTGGTTGCTATAAAGATTCCTTCTATGCCTTCAAAGGCTAGGGCCTCTTTGACTATCCTCTTTAATTTATCAATAGGTCCGTAGGTTGCTGTGAAATTTTGTAGGTAGGCCATGTAGGCTTCTTTTCTTCCTGGCTTACTTAGGATATTTTTCTGATAGGCTAGCTGGTCTGTAATCGATCCTTTTTGGGTCCACTCACCTGAACCTTCCTCTGAGCAATAAATGCAGCCTTTGCTAGATAGGGTCCCGTCCCTATTAGGGCAGGTGAATCCCCCATCTAGGGGAAGTTTTAGGATTTTTTTCTTAAATTTTCTTTTAAAATATGAGTCTAGGTCATTGTATCTTTTTTTGTTGATTTCCATGGGAGGATTTTACTTTAAATTTCCAATTTAAAAAGGGGCCTAGGCCCCTAATTTTATTCTTCTATTTCTGGTTCCTTATAGTCATAGCCTGTGGCTTCTGCTACTGGTTTATAGGTTATTTGACCCTTGTAGGTATTTAAACCTTTAGCAAGCTCTGGGAATCTTTCCATAGAAGCCTTTAGTCCAAATTGGGCTATGGCTTTGGCATACTTGGTTGTAGCGTTTGATAGGGCGTAGGTTGATGTCATAGCTACTGCTCCTGGGATGTTGGCTACTGCATAGTGGATTACTCCATGCTCTAAGAACACTGGGTCTGAGTGGGTTGTTGGTCTACCCTTGGTCAAGTCTGTTGATCCACCTTGGTCTATAGCCACGTCGACTATTACTGATCCCTCTTTCATTTGTTTTACCATGTCCTCTTTTATAAGTTGTGGGGCACGTGATCCTGGGATAAGGACTGTGGATATAACAAGGTCAGCATTTTTTACTGCTTCTTCTATATTTAGTGGGTTTGAGTAAAGTGTTTCTATCTTGTCAGGGAAGATGTTGTGAAGTTTTGTTAGGGCATCTATGTTTACATCTAGGACTGTTACCCTAGCTCCCATTCCTACAGCTATTCTTGTTGCAGCTGTTCCTACAGTACCTGCTCCTACTACTACTACATTGGCAGGTCTTACTCCTGGGACTCCTTGCATGAGGATTCCTCTTCCTCCCTTAGGCTTGGTTAGGTATTGGGCTCCTTCTTGGACTGCCATTCTTCCTGCTATCTCAGACATTGGTCTAAGAAGTGGTAGAAGGCCTGTTTCCATTTGTACTGTCTCAAAGGCAAGGCCTGTAACCTTATTTTCTATAAGGGCATCTGTTAATTCTTGGTTGCTTGCTAGGTGAAGGTAGGTATAGATTATTTGTCCTTCCCTAAAGTACTTGTATTCTTCTTTGAGTGGTTCTTTGACCTTATAGATTATATCTGATTTTTCCCAAACTTCTTTGGCAGAATCTACTATGGTTGCACCTGCGTCTTTGTATTCTTCATCTTTTATACCAGAAAGTTCTCCTGCTCCTTTTTCTATAAGGATCTTATCAGCTACTTTGATTAAGTCGCTTACTGCTCCTGGTATTATTGCAACTCTGGATTCTTGGTCTTTTATTTCTTTTGGTATTCCTATTATCAAAATTTCCTCCTTAGGTCTTTATTACAATTGTCTTTTATTTATATACCCAAAATATGGATTTATCCAACTTTTCTGCCAAATAAGGTATAATTATAGTATGATTAGACTAATTACTATTGATGTGGATGGTACCCTGGTTACCCCACTAAAAAGACTGACAAAAAAGAATAAAAAGGCTATAAAAAGAGCAAGAAAATTGGGAGTCCATATAGCCCTAGTAAGCGGTAGGCCCTTTAATGGTTTGATAGACCTTATTGATGACCTTGGCCTTAGTGAAGAGGGACATTTTTCTATCTGCCAAAATGGGTCCTATGTGGTGGACAATCACACAAGGGAGGTTCTTTTTGGGACCAACCAGACTCCAGATGCCTTAAGGAGGGTGGATGACCTTCTTAAAGGGTACAAACTAGAAGTTTCTGCTATGGATGATAAGGGTTTTTATACCAGACACCCTAGGCCTAATATCTATACTAGGATTGACTCAAAGATTACAGGCCTTCCCCTTAATATAGTCCCTTATGAAAGCTTTGAGCCTGATAAGAGATTCGGTAGGTTTCTAATCCTTGGCCCAAGTAGGGAGATTAGGCGTTTTATTGACCATATGCCAAGGGCCCTTAAGGAAGATTACTACCAGGTTCAAACTGCACCCTTTCTTATAGAGGTTATGAGCAAAAATACCAACAAGGGTTTTGCCATAAGAAAGGTTTGTGAAAAAAGAGGCTTTGAAAGAGGAGAAGTGATGGCTATTGGCAATGAGAAAAATGACATCCCCATGCTTAAAGAGGCAGGTTTTGCAGTAGCTATGGCCAATGCAGTAGGTGAGCTTAAGGTCCATGCTGACTTTATTACAAGGTCAAACTTAAGGTCAGGGGTGGCCTATGCCATAGATAAGCTTATAGAAAATGATCTAGAAAAATTTGTATAGGCAAAGTAAAAGACGGGATTACCCCGTCTTTTTATAGTTTGGCTTAGAAGTTAAAACCGTAGTATTTTTCTACCATGTCTTGTTGGATGGCAGGTTTTAGAACTTCTTTTGCTTGTTTACCCTTGATTTTTTCAACAAGTTTTAGGGCAAGGTAGTTGGTTAGGGCAGCTCCCCTGGATGTTACAATATGGCCATCTTCTACTAGTATTTCATCTTCTAGGTAGGTAGCTGTCTTATCCATTTGATCTTTGACACTTGGGTGGCTGGTTGCTTTTTTGTCTAATAAGATCCCTGCCTTATTTAGGACTATAGGACCTGCACAGATTGCCCCTATTAGTTTTTCTTTTTGGTCAAAGTCTTTTATTATCCTGATTACCTTATCATTATCCCTAAGGCTTTCTGCTCCCTTGGTTCCTCCTGGTATATATAGGCCCATATAGTCATCTATGTCTATATCAGCTAGGTTAAGGTCAGCCATATATTTTACCCCATGGCTTGTGACAAGGTCTAGGCCTTCTTCTGTAGATACTAGGTCTACTTTTATGTCAGACCTTCTTAGGTAGTCAAGGACTGTAAGAACTTCGATTGTCTCATTGTTGTTTGCTAAAAGTATCATAAATTTTTCCATATTTTCCTCCTTATTTATGGTAGGGATGGTTGTTTATTATCCTAAAGGACCTATAGATTTGCTCAAGTAGGATTACCCTCATCAGCTGGTGGGGATAGGTCATTTTGCCAAAAGATAGGCTTTTATTTGACCTTTGTAGGAGATTTTGCCCAAGGCCATTGGATCCTCCTATTACAAAAACTAGGTTTTTGCCAAAGCCAAAGTCCCTATGATCTTTTATAAAGTCTGCAAAGGCTAGGCTATCTGGATTTTTGCCTCCTATCTCAAGGCTTACTACAAAATCTTCTTCTGAGATTTTGCCTAGGATCCTCTCCCCTTCTTTTTCTTTTACTAGGTCTAATTCTTTTTCACTTAGACTTTCTTCTGCCCTCTCATCGTTTACTTCTATTATTTCTACCTTGTTGTAGGATTTCATTCTCTTAAGGTACTCATCTATAGCGTCCCTATAGAATTTTTCCTTTATTTTGCCTACTCCAATTATTTTTATTACCATTAGAAGTTTTGAATGTAGGTTAGGTAGTTCTCATAGACCTTGGTGTAACCTTCTTCTATCAAGGATTCTATGACATAGTCTTTGATTTCTGAAGTCCTATAGACTTTTCTAGGAAGTTCGTCTAATTTCCTGTCCACATCTGATAGGATTATGGCAAGGTCTGAGGTATTAAGGGCTGCCTTGGCATCTCCTGCGGCATTTTTTATAGACCTTTCAAGTTTTTCTGGATCATATTTTTCTATGTCTCCATTTTTCTTTATAACCAGGGTATCTTCTGGTTTCAAAAATTGATTAACCACTTCAATCTCAAGCTTATTTAGCTCATCCTTTAGGTCATTGATTGAAATATTGTTTTCTTTTAAGTAGTTTACTACAAGATCGCTAAGTTTTGACATATTACCTCCTATGGATCCTCTTTACCTTTATACCCAAAAATAAAGAAGCCCTGGGGACTTCTTTATTTTGCTTATTTAATTTGCCCTAAGAACTTCTATGGCCGATAGTTTGGTTGCCCTTCTTGCTGGTATATAGCCTGCAAGGACTCCAACTAGGGCTGAAAATCCCACCCCTACTAGGGCTAGCCATAGGGGAATTACTATTATCTCACTAGGTCCACCTGGGCCAAAAAGGCCGCTACTTGCAAAGATTCCATTTATTACAAGACCTACCAAAAGGGAGATTATAAGGCCTATTAGGCCACCAAAAAATCCTATAAAGCCTGATTCTATAAGAAACATGGACCTTATATCCTTGATTGATGCTCCTATTACCTTCATTACTCCAATTTCTTTTTGCCTTTCATAGATACTCATAAGCATGGTATTTATGATTCCTATGGCTGAGACTATAAAGGCAACCGATCCAATACCACCAAAGATTAGGGTAATTATTAGGTTGGTTTGCTTGATTTCATCTGCCATACCTAGGTCAGTCCTTGTTTGAAAGCCCTTGTCTATTATGGCCTTATTTATTTCTTCTAGCCTTTCTGGATCATCTATTACAACTCTTAGGTTATCATATTGGATACTATCACCCTTCTTTTCGATTGGGTTGCCCATCTCATCCATCTCAAAGCTTAGGCTAGGCATGGATATCTTCTTGTCTTCTTCTAATAATCTTTTATATAAGGACTCGTTGGTTATTATAGTCCAAGAATTTATAAAAGAATTGCTATTTAGCCTACCGGCTATGGCTATGTCTATATCTACATAAGGTGGCTTGGATGAATCTAGGCTAGGGTCTTCTAAGTTTTCATTGCCAAAGTTTACCCCATCATCATTCATATCATCCTTATAGCCTAGTCTTAAAATATAATTGTGGTTTGTATAGTCAAAGTCTTCCACAGGCTCTGACATGAAGTAGTCTCCTTGGTTTATCATTCGTGAAACCTGGACTCCAGGTCCAAGTATTATTTTATCATCATCATTTGGCAAAATTTTGCTACCTGATTCAAACATGTCTGCTGTAAGCTCATCTATTACATAATCTGGCACTACTTCTATGGGTGCTTGTATAGAGTAAGCTTCATCATCCTTGGTATAGATTTCTTGAAAGAAGCTTTTTGATGGCATTACCACCTTGACTCCTTTTACAGATTTCAATTTATTGATGGTAGCCTCGTTGATCTTTGTAGATCCTCCAGATCTTTCTGTAAGAATATCTATAGATGTCAAAGACCCAAAGGAGTCTAGGAGGTCTTCTTGTTGCCTGTTGATTCCTTGGGAGAAGGCAAGCATTAGGATGATGGATGTGGCTCCTATGACTACCGATAGGATAGTTAGGATGGTCCTTGACTTACGTCTGGACAAGTTTCTTAAGGAAAGCTCAAGCCTATCTTTAATCCTCATCTTCTAAGGTCAACTCCTCTTCTTCTTTTTTTGCTTTTCTCTTTTTTCTAATCAAAACTAGGCCAAGGATGGCTAAAACCAAAAGACCTATCCAAAGGAAGGGACTTGTTAGGATTGACCCTTGGCCCTCTTCTGGGTAGGGCTCTCCTATTAGCTCTCCTGTTTCAGGATCAACCATGCCCTCTTCTCCTGTCATATCAAAGCCTGGCATTGATTCTCCCTTAAAGTCCTTGGTCTGGGTGTGGACTTTTCCTGTAGAATCCTCATAGGTAACTTCTACCTGGCCCTTTACTTCTCCCTCGCTATCAGGAGTTATGGTAAATGAATAGGTCTCTTGGGTTCCTTGGTTGAAGTTTCCTATAAAGCGTTCTTCTTCATCAAGGGTAAAGCCCTCACCGGTAACCTTGGCCATAAAGGTATTTAGGTTATCCTTGCCGGTGTTATAGATATTGACTGATATATTTGTAGGTTGGCCTGCTATTAGCTCATCCATCTTTACCTTGCCAAAGTTTACCTTGGCCTCTTGGACTACAGGTATGCCTATGGCCTCTGTTGTCTTATATTGGTTGCCTAGGTAGTCTTCATATTCCATGGTTAGGTTTATGACATAAGGACCTGGGTTGGCATTGGGTAGGACATTCATCTTTATTTCTTTGGTGGAAGTATTCCAAGGGTAAAGGGCTGCTAGGTAGAAGGTATTTGACCTATCAACTGGAGTAAAAACTGACCCATCGCTTACAAGGTTGGTGTTGCCTTGGGCTTGGGGAGCTGATACTAGGGTTTGGTCTATGGTTACCTTAAGGTTATAAATAGTATGTTGGTTGTTGGTGTTATAGAGGGTAAAGGAGAGGTAGAAGTCATCTCCTGCCTCAACCATACTTGGATTTAGGTCATAGTTAGAGATTATAAGCTTAGGTTGGTTTTTTATTGGTCCTCCTAGGTCTCCTCCTTGACCTAATCCTTGGTTGTCTAATCCTTCTTCAAAGTTGCCATTGGTGGTTGCGTCTGATCCTGTCATCATTTTTCTAATACCTCATCAATTGTTAATCTTTCGTGGACTTTTTCTAATTTTCCATCTCTCATAAAAAGGGTCTTGTCTGCAAAATCTGTCATCTCTTCATCGTGGGTTACCATGATAAAGGTCTGGTTGTTTTTGCTAGTAATTTCTTTAATTAGGCTCATGACCTCAAAGCTAGTCTTGGTATCAAGGTTACCTGTAGGCTCATCTGCAAATATTATTGGAGGGTTGCCTACAAAGGCACGGGCTATGGATACCCTTTGCTGCTGGCCTCCTGATAGCTCACTAGGCTTATTGTTCATCCTTCCTTCAAGACCTACTTGTTTTAGTATCTTATAGGCCTCCTTCTTCCTATCACTTTTGCTAAGTCCCTTAAAGGTAAGGGGTAGGGAGACATTCTCCCAGGCTGATAGGTGGGGTAAGAGGTTATAGGATTGAAAGACAAAGCCAATATTTAGGTTTCTAAACTTGGTAATCTCATCTTCAGATAATTGGGTTAGGTCAAGTTTGCCATAGCTAATATGGCCCTTACTTGGTCTTTCAAGACCTGCAAGCATATTAAGTAGGGTTGATTTACCAGACCCACTGGTTCCTAAAAGGGCTACAAATTCTCCCTTTTCTATATTAAGGTCTACCCCATCTAGGGCCCTTATTATTGTCGATCCTACCTTATAGTATTTCTTAAGATTTCTAATTTCTATAAGACTCATGGTGTTCCTATCTTCTTTCTCTTATGTATCTTGGATAAGTTTTGCTTATCCTTGGTAAAGTTTCTATAGTGTTATACGATACACCAAACACTAAAACTATTATATCAGCAAGTTAAATTTTTTTCAATATCTCTTATTCTCTTTTTATCTCTCCCCTATCTAGGTAGTAGGTTATCTCTTTGTAAATTCCATCATAGATTTTAAAGATCTCTGTCATGGATGCTGATAGGCCATCCATCTTTTTCATCCTTTCATAGCCATCCCAAAAAAGCTTTCCCTCCCTATTTTCTTTAATCAAGTCTCCTTTAAAATCATTAGTCTTATACAAAAATCCTAGGTCCCTTTTATCTTCATAGACCCAGGAGATGATTCCAACGAAGGTGATTTCTCCTATATCTAGGTTGGTTTCTTCCTTAGCCTCCCTTCTTACAGATGAGCTTATGGATTCCCCATCCATTACTTTGCCCCCTGGAAAGGTAAGGCCTTCCCAGCCTTCTTTTTTGACCTTATCAAGGATAAGGAACTTTCCCTTATCTTCTATCATTAGCATATTCATCAGTCTTGTTTTCATAAGTCCTCCTTTATATAAAAAAGCCAAAACCCCTTTGGATTTTGGCTTCTTCTTATAGTCTTTCTAGCTTTATTTCTACACTCTTATCATTTAGGCTTATAGGTTCTTGGCCTAGGTTTTCAAAGCTTATTTCTTCTGCTAGGGTTTCTTTCTTTATCTCTTGGCTAAATCTTTCTATAGATTCTTTTAGGTCATCATCTGCATAATAGGTTATTTTGATCTTATCTGTTAGGTCATAGCCATTGTCTTTTCTCATATTTTGAATTTTTGAGATAAATTCTCTAGCATAACCTTCATCTAAGAGGTCCTTACTTATTTCTGTATCTAGGATTACAAAGACATTGCCATCCATTTCTACATCAAAGCCTTCCTTGGCAGATATTCTTATATCAAGGTAGTCCTTGCTTATTTCATATTCTTCTTCCCCTAGGGAAATCTTTACAGGGCCTTCTTCTACTTGGCTTATAAAGTCCTTGGCATCAACTTGACTTAAGAATTTGGCAAAGTCATTGACCTTGGATTGGAAAATCCTTCCTACTTTTCTAAAGTCTGGTTTGAGGAAGTAGTCCATAAAGGCAGCTAGGTCTGATTCAAAGCTTACTTGTTTTATATTAAGTTCTTCTTTGATTAATCCTGTCAAATCTCCTAGGACTTTCTCATAGGCTCCATCTACTATGATCTTAGATAAAGGTTGGCGGACTTTGATTGCTTCCTTCTCCCTGCTAGCCCTACCTAGGTTTACGATCTTTCTTACAAGGGCCATGGCTTCTTCTAGGTCCTTATCGATTAGGTCTTCATCAACCTCTGGAAGGTAGGCTGTATGAACTGTCTTCTCATCTGTAAGGGACCTATAGACTTCTTCTGCAAGGTATGGGGTTATAGGGGCTATTAGCTTACTTAGGGTTATTAGACTTTCGTAAGTTGTCTTATAGACTGCCTTTTTGCTAGCATCTATATCAGACTTCCAGAACCTTTTTCTATTTCTTCTTATATACCAGTTTGATAGGTCCTCTACTACAAAGTCTGATATCATATGGACAACCTTGTTGTAGTCAAAGACATCCATGGCTTCATAGTAGTCTTTTACTAGGGTATTTAATTTTGATAAGAGCCATCTATCTATCTTTTCATAGGAAAGATCATCGAAAGATCTTATATCATCAAGGCTTAGGCCATCAGTGTTGGCATAAAGGCCAAAGAAGTTATAGACATTTTCAAAGGTCCTAAAGAAGTTATTTCTTACTTCTACTAGGCCTTTTTCATCAAATTTTGTTTGCATCCATGGTGGGGATACATAAAGGGAGTAAAATCTTACAGCATCTGCCCCATACTTATCAAAAAGTGTGAAAGGATCTAGGGTATTACCCTTAGACTTACTCATCTTTTGGCCATTCTTGTCAACTACTAGGTCATTTACTAAGACATTTTTGTAAGGGGCCTTGCCTGTTGTTAGGGTTGATATAGCCATTAGGGAGTAGAACCATCCTCTAGTTTGGTCAATTCCCTCGCAGATAAAGTCTGCTGGATAATAATTCTCAAAGGCTTCTTTGTTTTCAAATGGATAATGAAGTTGGGCAAATGGCATGGCTCCTGAGTCAAACCACACATCTATAACATCATCTACCCTCTTCATGGTTGATCCACACTTATCACACTTGATACTTACCCTATCTACATAAGGTCTGTGAAGCTCTATATCTTCAGATATATCCTCTAGGGCACGGTCTTTTAGCTCTTTTCTAGAACCTACTGTATCTAGATGGCCGCAGTCTTCACACCTCCAGATATTTAGTGGGGTTCCCCAATACCTAGACCTTGATATAGCCCAGTCTTTTACATTTTCAAGCCAGTTGCCAAATCTTTTTTCCCCAATAGTTGGTGGGAACCAGTTTACCTCTTTATTATTTGCAACCATCTTTTCTGAAAACTTACTCATCTCTATATACCAAGATGGTTTAGCATAATATACTAGGGGTGTTCCACACCTCCAGCAGTGAGGGTAGTTGTGCTCTATGGTTTCTTTGTTAAAGACCTTGCCCTCTTCTCTTAGGTAATGCCAGATCTTTTCGTTGGTATCAAAGATAAATTCACCCTTCCAAGGAGTTTCGGTAAAGTTACCCTTTAGGTCAACTGGTTGGAGGAAGGCTAGCTTATATTTTCTTCCTATTTGATAGTCATCCTCACCAAAGGCTGGAGCTGAGTGAACTATACCAGTACCATCTTCTGCTGATACATAATCTGCCAAGGTTATGATAAAGGCCTTATCTTCACCTGGGTCTACGAAAGGCATAAGTTGGTCATATTCTTGGTATTCAAGGTCTTTTCCCTTCATTTCTTCTACTATCTCATATTCCCTATCTCCCATTAGTTTTTCGCTTAGGGTTTTTGCAAAATAGTAGTAGGCATCATCTTCTTTGACATAGGCCTTGACATAGGTTAGGCCTGGATTTACTGATAGGGCTACGTTTGATGGAAGGGTCCATGGGGTTGTAGTCCAGGCTAAGAAATATTCATTTTCAGTATCTTTTTTCTTAAATTTGACTGTTAGGGTTATGGTCTTATCCATTTGGTAGCCTTGGGCAACCTCATGGCTTGCAAGTCCTGTTCCACACCTTGGGCAATATGGCATGACCTTGGCTCCCTCGTATATGTAGCCATTTTTGAAGGCCTTATCTAAAAGGTACCATTCTGTTTCTATATAGTCATTGTCCATGGTTACATAAGGATTATCCATATCATAAAGGAAGGCCATCCTATCTGACATATCTCTCCATTGGTCCCTATATTTCCAAACAGATTCTTTACATAGTTGGTTGAATTTTTCTATACCAAATTCTTCTATATCATTTTTATCATGAAAGCCAAGTTGCTTTTCTACTTCTATCTCTACAGGTAGGCCGTGGGTATCCCAGCCTGCTTTTTTGAGGACCTTCTTGCCCTTCATATTTTGATACCTACTTGTCATATCCTTTAGGGTCCTTGCTATGACATGGTGGATACCTGGCTTTCCATTGGCTGTTGGTGGCCCATCATAGGTTATATAGACATCCTTACCCTCTCTAGTTTCAAAGGTTAGGTCTAGTAGGTCTATATCATTCCAATACTTAGTGAGTTTGCTTTCTCTTTCTTTGACATTTTTTCCATCTAGGGACTTAAATTCTGCCATCGCTTCTCCTTTTTTCTTACTTAAAAAAATAAACCATCCTAAAAAGGACGGTCCACCGTTTTAACAAACAATTTTAACGCAATCTAAACGTAATAAACTAACAATTCATTTATTAGACTAGAAGATGATCTTCACACCTAAGCCTCTGGCAACTTTCACCTTGCTTGCCTCTCTGTAAGATTAATTAGGGGCTACTCTTCTTCGTAGGCCTTATCAAATTTTTCCTATATTTATAATACTTATAAGTGGCCTTTTGTCAACATCAGCCCCTTAAATATGCCTTAGGATTTTAAATTTCTCTAAGTTGTAGACATCAAAGTCATCAAGGTTGGCCCTGTCCTTGGCATCTTCAAACATTTGATAGTCACTTTCATAATCATTCCTATAAACTATAACTGGGTTGTTGGCATAGTTTAAATAAAGGCCATCATAGACTCCAAAGTCTTCAAGTTTTGCTATAGGCCTTACCTTTCTTATCTCAAGGACTTGGATGTAGATATGATCAAGGTCTTCTTTTCTTAAGGCTAGGGCATTGTTAAAGATCCCTAGGTTTATACTTTCATTTATTATATCTAGGGCAATATTAGACCTGGTTGGATATATTGATCCTGCCCTTTCTCTGGTATCTTCCTTTTTTATCTCAATTATTACTCCATTGTGGTTATCCTCAAGGTCCTTATCATAATCATTTAGGATTTTTCCTGTATCTAGGTAGTATCTTAGGGCATCAAATGCCAGCTTTACTAATTTATCCATATTTACCCCCGTTTTCCATATTTATCCTTATATACAAACTTACTTAAATTATACAAGTCTTATAAATTTTTTAAAGAAAAAGGCCCACATCCTAGGTCCCAAATAAAAAATTGCAAATTTGTGGAGAGATAATACTGACCTAGGACATGTGCCTTAATTTAGTAAACTTATTAGTTAATTATTTTACTATGGAATTATTATACTCTTTTTTTTATTTTTTACAATTACCAAGCAGGAATCCAAAAGCCCTTGGTGTATTTTTCATAATCAGCCTTGGTTTCATCTGTCTGATAGTAGGAGACTACTTCTTTAAGGTCCTCCCTATCCTTATCTTCACTCCTTGCTGCTATGATATTTATATATTCTTTGACAGCCTGGCTATCCTTATCTTCCATAAAAAGGGCATCTTCTTCTATGCTTAGGCCTGAGTCTAGGGCATAGTTATCATTTACTATAGAAATATCTGTATCATCTAGACTTCTAGGTGTCCCACTGGCATCCATTTCTACAAGGTCAAGGTTTTTGGGATTGTCTACTAGGTCATCTAGGCTTATTAAATCTCCAGGCTCTCCATTTACTTTGATCAAACCTGCAGCTTGGAGGAGAAAAAGGGCCCTTGATCCGTTGGATGGATCATCTGGTATGGCTACCCTTGCCCCATCTTCTAGGTCATCTAGCCTATCTATTTTTTTTGAGTAAATTCCCATAGGTCCTAGCATGGTATTGCCTAGGGCTATGAGGTCTTCGCTACCCTTACTATCATTAAATTCTTTGAGGAATTTATAGTGTTGGTAGGCATTTAGGTCTATGTCTTTGGCTAAAAGGGC
This sequence comes from Anaerococcus sp., assembly GCA_030532385.1. Lineage (GTDB taxonomy): Bacteria > Bacillota > Clostridia > Tissierellales > Peptoniphilaceae > Anaerococcus. Next base: position 17,533 of record JAUNLG010000009.1, read on the forward strand.
TTCATTTGGTTGGTTGTAGTCAGAAAACCTAACTAGTTCTATCTTTTTGCCAGTTCCATCTTCATATCTCTTGGCAACTTCTTCCCACACTTCATTATTTTCACCAACTACTCCCACCTTTATGGTAGAAGAATCTTCATTGGCTGATCCACATCCAACAAGTCCTAGGCCTAGGATTAGGCCTAGGGATATTTTTAATAATTTTTTCATAAGTTTCTCCTTAATGACTTACTTTTTTTATCAAGATATTTGCTATAGCTTGGATTATAAATACTATTAGCAAAATCAAGACAACTGAAACAATTACAACATCATCCTTATATCTTTGATAGCCTACGGATATGGCAAGGTCTCCTATACCCCCAGCTCCTATTAGCCCTGCCATGGCTGTCAGGCCTAGAAGGGAGATCATGGTAATAGCCCCTGCCCTAATCAAGGCTGGCAGGCCCTCTTTTAGGTAAACTTGAAAAATTATCTCCAAAGGACCCTTGCCCATGGCTTCTGCAGCCTCGATTATACCAGGATCAACTTCTGCTAGGGCCTGTTCTACTTGCTTGGCAAAGAAGGGAACTGTCGAAAATACCAGGGGAACTATGGCTGCAGTTGGCCCAATCCTTGTAGATACTATGGCCTTGGTAAAGGGAGCTAGGAGGGCTAAAAGAATTACAAAGGGGATAGCCCTAAAGGTATTGGTTATCTTATCTAGGATAGAGTAGGCAAGTTTATTTTCAAGAATCCTCCCCTCATCTGTTAAAACTAGGAAAAGACCCAAGATTAGGCCAAAGATTCCTGCAAAAAATCCTGAAACTATAAGCATGTATAAGGTTGTTAGAAATTCTTCTACTATCCTATCGCTTATGGATAGGGCATAATCAAAGTATCCCATCTTTACCTCCTAAAATCTCTACCCCTAGGTTTTTTTCCCTAAGGTAGGCTATGGCTTTTTCATTCATATCTACATCCCCCATAAAGGTAAGGATCAAGGTTCCAAAGGGGCTTTGGTTAATAAATTCTATGGACCCTGCTAGGATATTGGCCCTTACCCCAAATTTTTCATAAATTTCACTAATAAGGGGCTTACTAGTAATCTCTCCAAGGTAGTTAAGTTTTACTAAAAGCTCTCCTTTGTTTAGGATACCTAGCTTATCTTTTACATCTTCTATCATTGAGTCAAGTCTGGTTGTTGATTCTACAAATTCCTTGGTCAAAGGATTTTTTGGATTTGAAAAAATCTCTAGGGTAGACCCCTTTTCTATGATCCTACCCTTACTCATTATTGCAGTCTTGTTGCAAAGGTCCTTAACAACTTCCATCTGGTGGGTGATAATAAGGATGGTAAGGCCCAAATCCTTATTTAAGGACTTAAGTAGCTTTAGGATTTGCTTGGTAGTCTTTGGGTCAAGGGCACTTGTCGCCTCATCACAAAGAAGGATATCAGGATCACTCATAAGGGCGCGGGCTATAGCACACCTTTGTTTTTGCCCACCTGAAAGCTCCCTTGGAAACTTATCTTTCTTATCTCTTATGCCTACAAGGTCTAAGAGTCTTAGGGCCTTAGCTTCCTTTTCCTTCCTAGGTATCTTATCTTCTTTTATAGGAAAGATAACATTATCAATCACACTTAGGTTATTAAGCAGGTTAAAGTGCTGGAAGATCATGCCGATCTTTTTTCTTTTTTCCCTTAAAGCCTTCTTATCTAGGTCAAGGAGGTTTTCTCCATTTACAAAAACCTCGCCTGAACTTACTCTTTGAAGGAGGTTTACAGTTCTTATGAGGGTTGACTTACCTGCACCAGAAAAGCCAACTATCCCGTAGCTATCCCCCTTATTTACTTCTAAGCTGACCCTATCGACTGCCTTAAAGCCATCAAAGTCAACACTAACATCCTCTAGCCTAATCATTTTTCCCTCTCAAATTTTAATAAAAAAAGTCCCAAGCTTCCAAAAAGGAAACTAAGGACGAAATCTCGCGTTACCACCTTAATTCATATAGTAAACTATATGCTCTCATCAAGTACACCTATACTCTACTTCTATAACGGGAATTCCCGTGAAAATCTCATATCGATCTTCCCCATCAAAGGCCATCTTCACTTAAGCTTTCTCTCACCCTTCTCAGCAACTGGGATTTTCTGTAGAAAGTCTACCTAGGCTACTCTTCTTATCATCTGGTTTTACTTAAGGATATTCTACCACCCTAAAGGATTTCCGTCAAATATTTTTTATTTTATTTGCATAAATATTATAGGAGTATTTGTCAATAATTTATAAATATATTTTTATTTTTCTCCAATTTCTATTATAATAGTAGGGAATACAAAAGGAGGCCACATGGCAACATATAATCCAAAGTCTAGCAAGGCTAGCGAATTTATAAACCACGAAGAAATTTTGGAAACTCTATCTTTTGGAAAAGAAAATTCCCATAATAGAGATTTGATCATAGAAATATTAAATAAGGCAAAAAAGGCCAAGGGTCTTAGCCATAGGGAGGCTTTTATCCTTCTATCTTGTAAGGAAGATGACCTAAATGAGGAGATTTATAAGCTTGCCAATGAGATTAAGCATAAGTTTTATGCCAATAGGATAGTCCTATTTGCTCCCCTCTACCTATCAAACTACTGTATAAATGGGTGCTCTTATTGCCCATACCATGGACAAAATAAGACTATTCCAAGAAAGAAACTTAGCCAGGAAGAAATACGTGCCCAAGTAATAGCCCTTCAGGATTTAGGCCATAAAAGACTAGCCCTTGAAGCTGGGGAAGATCCAATCCATAACCCTATTGAGTACATATTAGAATCAATCGATACGATTTATAATATCAAGCATAAGAATGGTTCTATAAGAAGGGTCAATGTAAATATTGCTGCAACAAGTGTAGAAAATTATAGGAAACTTCATGAAGCTGAGATAGGAACTTATATCCTCTTTCAAGAAACTTATAATAAAGAAAATTATGAAGCCCTTCATAAATTTGGTCCAAAGTCTAACTATGAATACCATACAGAGGCTATGGATAGGGCCTTTGAGGGTGGAATCGATGATTTGGGTCTAGGTGTCCTATATGGGCTTGATTCTTATGAGTATGAATTTATAGGCCAATTGATGCATGCTGAGCACCTTGAGGCAAGGTTTAATGTAGGCCCTCATACAATATCTGTTCCAAGGATTAAGCCTGCTGATGATATTAACCCAGATGATTTTGACAACTCTATATCTGATGATATCTTTGCAAAGATTGTAGCCTGCCTAAGAATTGCTGTTCCTTATACTGGAATGATTGTATCAACTAGGGAGTCTCAAGCTATGAGAGAAAGGCTACTAGAGCTTGGTATATCTCAAGTATCCGGAGGAAGCAAGACTTCAGTAGGAGGCTATACCGAAAAAGAAACCAAGGGTAGCGACCAATTTGAACTATCAGACCATAGGAGTCTTGATGAAGTAGTGGATTGGCTAATATCTTTAGGTCACCTACCAAGTTTTTGTACAGCTTGCTATAGGATGGGTAGGACTGGAGAGGCCTTTATGGACCTTGTCAAGAAGGAAGGCATAGGAAATATTTGCCAACCAAACGCCCTAACTACCCTAAAAGAATACGCCATAGACTATGCAAGTGATAAGACTAGGAAAAATGCAGAGGCCCTTATCCTAAAGGAGCTTTCCAATATACCAAATGAGAAGGTAAGAGAATTAACCAAAGAAAACTTAGAAAAAATAGGTCAAGGCCAAAGGGACCTTTATATATAAAGATGAAAAGTCAAAATAGCGAAAAAATCCATATAGGAATCTTTGGAGATACGAATTCAGGCAAGTCAACCCTCCTAAATTATATGACAGGGACAAAGACTTCCATAGTCTCTCCCATAAGTGGAACAACAACAGACCCTATCAGAAAGGCCATGGAAATCACAGACTTTGGTCCAGTTCTTTTTATAGATACGGCAGGCTTTAATGATAAGACTGACCTTGGCAAACTAAGGGTTCAAAAAAGTCTTGGAATCATAGATAAGTGTGATATTTTTATCTATTGTTTAAGTGAAAATTTAGATAAGGAAATTATAGAAAAAATTAACCTTAGCAAAAAGCCAATAATCTATGTGGCCATGAGAGATGACCTGGACCTTGCAGGGCCTTTGGTTGAAAAATATAAGGACCTTGATCCTATAGCTGTAGATGTGACTGAAAATGCTTGTAGGCTTAAAATCTTTGATAGGATAAAAAAACTTTATAAAAAAGAAGAGCTTTCAATAACAGGGTCTTTGGTAAAAGAAGGGGATATGGTAATTCTTGTGATCCCACAAGATAAGGCAGCTCCAAAGGGTAGACTTATAAAACCCCAGGTTATGACTATAAGAGAGCTTATAGATAAAAATGCTACAGCCCTTGCTTGTAAGCTAGAAAACCTAGAAAATACCCTAAAGGCTCTTAAGGATAAGCCTGACCTTGTTATCTGTGATTCACAAGTCTTTAAGGAAAGTAAGGAAATCCTAGGAGACGGTATTAGGCTAACAAGCTTTTCTGTCCTTTTTTCAGCCTACAAGGGCGATATAGACTACTTTGTAGAATCTGTCAAAGTTTTGGAAAGAGAAGTTAAAAACATCTTAATATCTGAAGCCTGCACCCACCCTCCTATAGATGAGGATATAGGGACAGTAAAGATTCCTAAGATGCTTAGGGAGAGATTTCCTGATATTTCTATAGACTTTAATAGGGGTGATGACCCAATAGCCTATGAAAAATATGACCTCATAATAAATTGCGGGGCTTGTATGTTTAATAGGACTAGTATGTTAAGCAAGGTAGGGAAGGCTAAGGCCAAAAAGGTTCCAATGACAAACTATGGGATAACCATAGCCTATCTAAAAGGAATCCTTGATAAAATCACCCTACCATAAAAAATCTGGGAAATTTCCCAGATTTTTTTAATTAACTCTCCTAGCATCCTCTAATCTTATACTTGTAAAGTCAAAATATTCCTTTAGACTTTCCTGGTGGCTTACTAGAATGAAATTTTTTATTTGTGATTTTTTAATATAGGTAAGAATCTTAGTATACAAGGCTTCATCCAAAGAGTTGAAGGCTTCATCTGCAAATAAAATCTCACAATCACTGGCCAAAGCCCTTGCTATGGCACACCTTTGCCTTTGGCCGCCAGATAATTTATAAACTTCAATATCAAGATAGTCAGAAAGTTCAGTAACTTCTGCAACTTCCCTTATCTTTTCTAGGTCATCAGATAAAAATCTTAGATTATCAATAAGGCTTTCTTCTTCAAGAAGGACATACTCTTGAAAGATAAAGGCTATTTTATTTCGCTTAATAAGCCTAAGGTCCTTGTTTGAGTAATCTTTTATATTTTTACCATCTATAAGATAATCACCCCTAAAATCAGAATCTAATAGACCTAGGATCTTAAGGAGGGTAGACTTACCACTGCCTGATGGCCCTGTGATAAATATATTCTCCTCATCCTTTATACTAAGATTTATCTTATCTAGTATCTTCCTATCTTCACCCTTAACTTTGACAATTTTACTTACATTTTTTAAGTCTATCCTCATACCTACCCCCTGATTAAATCTGATAAATTTCCTTTTTCCAAGTGATTTTTAACATACAAAGAGATTATTATACTTAGGCTAAGTGGGATAAGAAAGCCTAATAATAGATAAAAAATCTCAAGACTTTGATCTAAAAAGTTATTTAAATATGATAAAATTAGAAAGCTTAATAAAAAATTAAAAAGATTTATTATGATAAACATACTTATAAAACCTTTAGTAAAAAAGGCTAGGTCAGATCCTTTCATAAGACTTAGACTTATCCTTCTAAAATAGTCCCTTATCTTTCCACTAAAAATAAAAATCATAGAAATCAAAAGAACTAGGACAAGTATCACAACTATTGGCAAAAAGAACATTAAGATAAATTCTGATTCGCTTGTAGCTAGATCATTAGATACTCTCTTATTTATATACCACAAATCACTTGAATCAATTAGAGATTTGAATGGGCCAAAGGACTTATCTATATCTTTAAGCTTGGTAGTTGATATAAGATCTTCTATTACATAATAGGTATTTATATCCTTATAGGCAAATAAATCATAGAAATTTTGGGGATCTAAGTGGAGGATAAGGCTATTAGATATTGACTCTAAGCCGAAATTTGCTAAAATTTGCCCATCAACCCTTTTAATAGGAAAAGATCTTCCACCTATATTTTTAGTCTTAGAGTCATATGGCCTTGCTAGCAGAACATGATTTATACTTTCTTTAATCGATTTATCTAAAGATTTTTCTGCCGAAAGATAAATTATGATATTTTTATTAGGAGTGCTTAAGTCAATTAAACCAAAGGCTTGGTCATTATAGAAACTAAGGAGGTCATCAAAAAGTCTTTGTCAAGGTTCCTATTATCGCCAACTATAGCTACCCTAGTATCAGTCCTCCTCCTATAAGTTTGATCTTTTACAAAATAATCTAGCAAAAAATACGTAAGTGAACTTATAGTAACAAAAATTAAAGTAATTATAAATATTTCCCTTAAGAAGAACCTATAGATTTTTCCAAACTTTCCAAAATTCATATAAACCACTCCATATCTTCATTTTTTAATCTTTTATTTATTGAAGCCAAAGACCTTAGGTCAAAAATAAACTGAATTAAAAGGTGGATTAAACTTAGCAAAAGCAAAATTTTTATACTTATTGTAAAGTTTAATAGCTTGCTTAGAAGGTAAGTAAAAAAAGAAGCAATAGCTAGACCTAAGAATAAAAATTTATATAGGGGTAGTTTCATCTTCAAAAGACTTTCAAATAGCGAAAGATTTTTCATAAAAAGCAAGCGAAAGTGCCTGGTATTGATCTTATCCATATAAAAAATACTGAGGCCTAGAAAGATATAAAGAAAGCTTGTAATTAAAATCAGGTTTCCAAAGGACATAAATAGAAGTAGAGGATTAGAAACCATGGTTATAAAGGTCCAAAAAATCCTAAATCAAAGCCCCTTTTAACTTCTTTGCCCCATTTTCTATTAGACTTGAAGATAGGTTGGAAAGCTTTTCTATATTGTCCGCATCTATATAGACAAAATTATTAATCTTTCCTTCATAGGTTAGGTTCATGATCTTTTCATGGTTACCATCAAATAAAGAAGATCTTGGTGTAAGAACCATAATCTCATCTCCATCTTCATTCTCCCTCTCACTTGCTCCATAAATTTCAAAACTATCAAGATTAGCTTGACTAATATAGGATTTTTTCTTTAGCTTATAATCATCTATAGAAAAATACCTAGCCATATTTTCTATATTATATTCTCTTGTTTCTAGTTCGTTTGAGAAAAACATCCTCGGATCATAGACCGTGAGGTCTTTATGGTCCAAGGATTCATATATTAGACTTATATCATTATAATCCATCAGGCCTATATCATCTATAGCTATTGGATTTTCAAGCTTATAGTATTTATAATTTTTTGAGAAGCCAAAAGGATAGGCTAAGATAGTAGATATTTTATCAAAGACATAGGTGATTGATAGGGCCATTAGGGTAAAGACTAAGACTGAAACTAATGTGATTAACTTTAGCTGGCTTTTGTACTTAAGGTTCATATATCCTCCTTTTAGGATAGGAGAAAGGCAATTACGAAAGTATTATTAATTATTTTAAATAATTATACTCAATTTGGAAAACCTTATCAATTATTACATGTTTTTTATCCATCTTTTAAGGGTCTTTATAAAGATCTCAATCTAAATATAAATTACTACTTTGACTTTTGCCTAGTCATACCTTCTAGTTTTTTTATTATAGCTTATGACATCTCCCCTATCTACAGCTAATCTATAGCCTATTTTTTCTATTTTTTCACTAAGGAGGTCTCTTTCTTCGGCTGATTCTGTCCCTGTGTATAATTTGTTATCATAAAGACTATAGGCTCCTCTTACATCTTTTGGGGATAGGTTTGGCATAAGGACATTGGCTCCTGCCTTTAGTCCTTCTTCTCTCCCTTGAGGCCTTATAGTTCCTAGGGCTGTGGTTGCAGGTATTAGGGCCTTTGGGAAAAGAATCCTAAGGATTGAAATAAGTCTTAGGGTCTTAGTATAAGAGCCATTTGGAAAAGAGCTAAAAGGAGTATTTTTTGAGCTTAGGAAAGGGCCTATGCCAATCATGGCAGGGTTTAACTCTTGGAGAAATCTTATATCTTTTATGATCATTTCTGTAGTTTGGTAGGGAGAATCTACCATAAAGCCTCCCCCTACTTGAAAGCCAATTTCTTTAAGGTCCCAAAGGGCCCTTCTCCTTTGTTCAAAGCCCATTGATTCTGGGTGAAGAGCCCTATAGTGGTCCTTATCTGAGGTCTCCTGCCTAAGTAGGTACCTATCTGCCCCTGCCTCAAAGAGTTTCTTATAAGACTCCTTGGACCTTACTCCCAAGGATAGGGTTATGGCTACATCAGAATAAAGGTCCTTTATATCTTTTATTATTTTTATAAAATCATCATCTCTAAAGCCTATATCTTCTCCCCCTTGAAGAACAAAGGTCCTAAAGCCTAGGTCATAGCCAAACCTAGCCCTTTGTATAATCTCATCCACACTTAGCCTATATCTTTTGACCTTGGTATTTTCTGCCCTTATTCCACAATAATAGCAAGAATTTTTGCATATATTTGAAAATTCAATTAGGCCTCTTACGAAAACCTTATCCCCATAGACTTCCCTTCTGATTTGATCTGCCTTTATCGCAAGATTTTTCCTATATTTATCATCTTCTATCCATTTTTTGAGGGTCTTATCCCCTATATTTTTAATATTATTCATAAATCCTCTAAGATAATTTTAATAAAAAACGGGAGACTCTTGCAAACACTTACTTGCAACAGCCTCCCTGGGTTAGGTAAAATAAATTCACTTATAATATACTGCACTTTATCCTATTTGCAAACTTATATATTCATCTAGGATTAAAGAGAGATAGGGGGAATTTCCCTGTCCTTAGCCTAGGTTTATAATCGCTAATGGGCTTAGTTAGTGATACTTCTAAGGCTTTAAGGTCTTTTGTTAAATCCTCTTTATCATAAGTATATATACTAGACTTAGGTCTTAGGTAAGAATCTTTTTCATTCATTAGGTATTTATCCATCATATATACCAAGTCGCTATAGGGATCTCTTCCTTTTTTATATAAGAATTTTGCTACAAAGTCCCTATCTTTTTGGCTTAGGTCTGATAGAAGGCCAAAGCTAGCTAAATCCATGTGGTAGAAGGCATGACTTAGGGCGATTTTTGCTGGAAAAAAGTAAGATTCTTTAAATAAAATATTAAAGCCTTTTATTATATAGGTCCCATCTTTTGCAAGGCTTTTTCCAATATGGGCCAGGGCTCCACAGGCATGGGCTATGTCAGGGTCAAGCCCTAGGTCTTTTGCCATATTTTTTGCCATAGCTCCTAGGATATAGGAGTGGATGATCCACTCTCCCCTAAAGGTCTCTTTAGGACTTGCTAGAAGTGAAATTATTTTATCTTTGTTGGGTATATTTCCATAATCTTCTTTATACATGTAAGTTTATCTTTCCTTGGCAATAAATTTTGCCATCTTCATCTTCTAGGGCAAAGTCTATAACTTTCCTATCTTTTTTCATATAGGAATAAATTTTTTTCTTATTTCTTATCTCATTTCTATAAGTAATATTGATATAGGCAATGTCCTTATCATCAAGGCCTGTAAGGTCTTTGATATAATCAAAGTAGACCCCATTGTTTACGTGGTTGTTGGTATCAAGGTCTGCCCTTCTTACATAAATTTCTCCCTTATAGGCTAGGTCTTTGTCATAGGATATATCTTCTCCCATAATTGTTACCTCTTCCCTTCCATAGGCTTTTTCTAGGTCTTTGGGGATTTTTATGGGTCTAAGCCTTCTTATATCTATAAGCATAAATTGGGCCCTTGCCTTAGCTACCAGGGTATTTCTCCTTTTTACAAAAAATTCCCTATAGGCATAAAACTTGTTCATATGGGTTGGGATGGTTGTTATTTCAATTTCATCGCCTAGGTTAATAGGGTCTAGAAGGTCTATATCCCGCCTATACACTATCCACCTAAGCCTATCCATATCTATGTCTTTTTCTACTTCACCTGCTTGGCTAAAGGCCACATCAAACATTAGGGAACTTAGGTTTCTTAGACTTAAATCCCCGAGATTATCAGTAAGCATATGGCTAATTTTATAGGTTTTCTTAGTCTTCATCCTTGTTTAATCCTTCAATTTGCATCTTTAAAACTTCTAGGCCCTTTTTAAAGACCTCATCTTCTTCTAGGTTATCAGGTCCTGGTATAAATCCTTCTTTTTCATTAGCAATTTCTACATCAGGGCTTACCCCAACTTCATTAATCTTTGCCCCACTTGGTGTGTGGTATTCGCTAACTGTTATCTTTGCCCCTGACCCATCCTCTAGAGGGAAGATTTTTTGGACTATACCCTTACCAAAAGTTGTAGTTCCAACTAGGATAGCCCTATTCCTATCCTTAAGGGCTCCTGATAAGATCTCACTTGCCGATGCGGAATTTTCATTAATTAGGACTGTTATTGGTATATCATCATAATCACTATCTGATTCTTCTGTGATTACCTTGCCATTTTTATCTTCAGTTGTAACTATTACTCCCTCATCTAGGAAGGTATCTGCAATATCAAGGCTTATGTCTAAGGCCCCACCAGGGTTATTTCTTAAGTCTAGGATTAGACCCTTTATATTTTCGCTCTTAAGGTCCTTAAAGGTTTGGGCAAATTCTTCGCCTGTCACATCATCAAAGGATTTAATGTGCATATATCCTATATTTTCGCCATCTTCTTCTATAACTTTCTCTTCTATAGTATCAACTGTAAGTTCCCTACGGCTTACATCAAAGCTTAGCTCTTCACCCTCAGGATTTTCTTCACTTACCCTAAGGACTGTAATTTCTACACTAGTTCCTTCTTCACCCTTGATGTTGGCAACAGCTTCTTCCATTTGATCAGCAAAGTATTCTACCCCATCTACCTTGATCAAATAATCGCCAGGTAAAATCCCAGCTTCTTTGGCAGGGGAATCTTCAAAGACTTGGACTGCTTTTATAAAGCCTTCCTTGCTAGCTTGAACTAGGACTCCTATCCCCTTATACCTACCATCAATAGATTCCATTAGGTCAGCAAAGTCATCTGCTGGGTAATATTGGGTGTAGGGATCTTCTAGGTTGGCAAACATGCCCATCAAAGAGCCTTCATAAAGGTCTTCTTCTTCATAGTCAAAAAGATAATTTTGGTCTATGAGATTTTTAAGCATGGTCATATCCACCATATGGGCATCTTCCCTAGTAGAAGCTTGTTGGCTAGTAGCTAGTCCATAATTTTGACCGACAATAAAACCTGTAAACCCTAGGCCTGCTACAAGAACTAGACCTAGTATAAATTTTCCGAATTTTTTCATATATCCTCCATTAATCTTTATATATCATATCACAAAAGGGCTTGGAATGCATTATTCATAGGCTAAGACTGGTTAATTTTTTGATAAATCTAGGTATAAATTTACTAGCTATCCCTATAGACTTGGTAAGTTTCATCCGACTAGCCTTTTAATAGTCAAAAAATAGGAGCCTCCAACAATTATAAAAGCTCCTATAAGTATAAAATATTTTATTAATATATATTTTACCCTAGTAAAATTTTCAAAACTTACTTATCTTCACCAAATTTAAATATATCATAATCATATATCTTTAATACGCCTACCAAAAGCTTGTGAACAATAATTGATGTTATAAAAGGGATTATGACAAAGGCAAGGGCAGCAAGTATGATTGCTTGGCCTAAACCATTTTGGCTTAAGGATATGGCATTGATTGGTCCTACAAGTCCTGCTAGTCCAAAGCCTGCTGATTGGGCAGTTCCTTGAATATTAAAAATATAGGCAAATATTCCAGATATACCAGCTGTTATTACTATAGGAATATTTAGCTTAGGATTTGCAATCCAGTTTTTCAAAAATATCTTAGGACTTGCCAATAAAGCTGCCAGGGTAATCCCAGACTTATTTACCTTCATAGATCCTATTACTACTACGGCAGTTGTAGCACAAATACCAATATTAGCTGCCCCTGATCCTAAGCCTGTAAGACCTATGGCAAGGCCTACTGCTACTGTTGAAAATGGTGAAATAATCAAAATACCAAAGGTTATTGCCAAAAGGATACTCATCAATAGGGGTTGGAGGGTGGTAATTTTTTCAACTAAAAGACCAATTGCTGCTGTTAGTTGGGATACATATGGTAGGGTGAATAAGCCTATGGCTCCTACAAAAGTTACTACTACTAGAGGAAGCAGAAGAATATTTAGGCTACCAAACTTGCCCCTAAGCTTTAAAACTACAAAAACTGCAAGGCTGGCAACCAGGATAGTATTGATCAAGTCGCCAATGCCTGCTATTATGTACCCACCATCCACTGGCTTAATACTTCCGCTTGCTAGGAAGGTTGTGGTTGTAACTACGGAGATTTCTACTAGGTCAAAGTCAAATTCCTTGGCTATCAAGGCTCCGACTAGGGCTGGTACTACCATTTGTGACATATTAACTACAAGGAGTAAAAACTCAAAAATACTCCCCTTATCTTTTAGGGCAGAAAAAACCTCACCTAGGATGGCATTGGTTATAAGTCCTGCAATTATTGCTATAGACACTCCCCCAAAGACTTTCATCATGAACTCTTTGAATGTATATTTGTTATTGTCCATATTAACCTCTTTCATTTTTTATTTTAATATGATTATAATAAAGTTGATTTTATATGTCAATCTATTTTCGTCTATTTGATATCGTTATCTTATTTTGCTAATTACTTATGCCTAGGATGGTAAGTTAAGAATATCTTGTCAATAAATATCATCTTACCATATAGCGGAAGAGTCTAATTTATGATATTTTAAATTTCGATAAAATATTTTTATTTTTTTCTAGGATTTTTTAAAAGATAGGAAAGTAGGGTTTAAAGCTTTTCCTAAAGATTTTTTAAATTTATAAGATAACTTAGATAAGCTAAGGCAAAGGCCAAATTATCTAAAGATTCTTTCATAAAATAATGGGTAAATTATTAATATATAGAGAATTTTTAGGAAAAATCCCCTGGTAACCTAGCCAATAGCTTACGGTTTCTTATTTAAAAATAGCCCTTTTGTGGTATAATAAATAAAATGAAATCCATATTTAGATAAAGGAGTTTTTATGAAAAAAAGAAATTTTAAGAAAGGCCTATTTGCCCTAGCCCTTGCTAGCGGACTTGTTGTAGGCGGCTCTTTAGAAGATGTCTATGCTCAAACTAATGAAGTAAACCAAGAGACTTTATCAGCAAGTGAAGCTTATAAGGCAAAGTTAGATGAGCTTAAAAATTTATACGAAAAATCTTTAGCCATCAAAAATGACTACCTATATATAAATGCTTCATCAACTATCAAAAATAACTTTGACTTAAACCTTGATGCTGCAAGAAAGCTTATAGAAAGAGAAGAGGAATCCAACCTAAACCAAGATTTTGATTATGGAAAGGTTAAGGCAGAAATAGAAGCTAAAATTTCCTATCTTAAGGATTCTTTTGATAAGCTTGATGGAGATTTGGTAAATACTGATGAACTTATCGAACTTTTAGAAGATTCCAAGAGCTTTATGAGAGATGATAAGGACTATCAAATTGCTCCTTTTGATCTAAAGGCAGCTTATGATAAGGCTATAGAAAAGGGATATGAAATATATGGCCAAGGTATAAGCGTCAACGAAAAATCCTACAAGAATGTTCTTAAAGAAATAAAAGATTCTAAGGAAAAGATCATCCAATATGCCAAAAGACTTGAAGCTAGAGAAAGCCTTGGTAAACAGATCGAAGCTGGCCTTAAATTAATTGATGAAGATAATGATAAATACACAAAAGAGTCTATCAAAGTCTTAAAACTAAGTTTAGATGAAGCTAAGGCCATCCTTGATAATGAGAAGGCAAGTCTTGAAAACATAACAAATTCTATAGAAAAGTTAGCCAAGGCTAAGGCTGAACTTGTTACAAAAGAAAGCTATGATAAGCTACAAGAAGCTATAAAGAAGTTAGAAGAAGCAAAAGAAAGAAACCTAACAACCGTAAAAGCTGCAAGGATGCTACTTGATAATTATCCTAACACAGTTAAAAATATCAAAGCTGACCTTGAAGAATTAATAGCAAAATCTGATAAGCTTATCAAAGAAGCTGATGAGCTTTTAGAAAAATACCAAGCAGAATAAATCGAAAGGATAAATGATGATTAAAAAGAAGATTCTAGCAGGCCTTATGGCCATAAACTTTGCCTTTATGGGCCTTGGACTTTATAATCCTTTGGAACTTACCCCTGTTGCCTATGCCCAAGAAGATGAGGCAAGTAAGTTTGACCAGCAAAAGGCCCAACTTCAATTAGCAATAGATGATAGCATAAATGTAATAAGCTCAGAAGTTTATACTACTCTTACCAGTGAAAATCTAAAGGCTGATTACCTAGGAGCAATAGATTATGCTAAAAATCTTATGGCTGATTTGACCCAAGTTAGCTACAATGACCTAAGGGATGCAACTATAAGGATTAATGATGCAAAAAATGCTATTGGAGAAAATGCTAAGTTACAATTAGCCATCAAGAAATTGGAAGCTGCTATAGAAGATAACCAATACAATGCCAGTGCGGCTAGGATGCTTTTGGACAACTACCCTGAAACTGTAAAAAATATTAGAGAAGACCTCTTAGTTTTACTTGATAAGTCTAATAAACTAGTAGAATCTGCCAAGGCTTTATTAGCCCAATACAAATAAGGAGTATATTATGAAAAAAACAAAGATACTTCTTGCAGCAGGCCTTAGTTTAGGTCTAGTGCTTGCAGGATCAAATGAAGTCAACTTAAACCAAGTCGCTTATGCTAGTAATGAGGAAGATTTCAAGGCTAAACTTGAAAAAGAAGTGAAAAATAGCGAAGATTATAAACAATCCAAAGAATACAAAAGTGCCAATGAAGCTGAAAGAAAGGTCTATGATATGAACATAGACTATGCCAAGGAAGTTTTGGCAGGAGAAGCTCATGGTAAGTATGAAGATATCTATAAGGAAATAAAATCCGCCAAAAAGGAAATCGAAAGTGTAGATAATTCTGACATGGAAGAATCTAAGGCAAGGGTTAACCTAAGATTAAAGCTTTATGATGTCGAAGAGTTAATTAAGGAAGCTGAGCCAACAGCTTATACTAAGCCTTACCTTGATAAGCTAAAAAGCCAAAGCTATAGGGCAAGAGCAGCAATTCTTAATACAGAACTTGACAAAAAAGGATATGAAAATGCCCTAGAGGACTTAGAAGATGCGGTAAAAGCTTACAAAAAGTCTATCCTAGATGAAA
Organism: Anaerococcus sp.; assembly: GCA_030532385.1. GTDB lineage: Bacteria > Bacillota > Clostridia > Tissierellales > Peptoniphilaceae > Anaerococcus. The sequence continues at coordinate 32,970 of JAUNLG010000009.1, forward strand.
AAATCATAGCCTTAAAAAAGGCAATAAGGGATAATAAGGAAAGTGCAGATGCAGCCAAGATGCTCCTTAAAAACTACCCTAACACAGTTGCTAATATAAAGGATGACCTTAATGCCCTAATAGAAAAATCAGATAAGCTTATAGAAAGTGCCCAAGCTTTAATTGACAAAATAGAAAAATAAGACCTTAATAAGGAAGGGGACTTGCAAGAATTGCAAGGACCCCTTCTTTTTAAGCCCAAAGAAGAATAAAGGAGGATTTTTTGGATTTAATAACACTACTTATCCTAGCAGTAGGCCTTTCTATGGATGCCTTTGCAGCTTCTATCTGCAAGGGACTAGCTGAAGTAAGCCATTCTGTAAAAAACAGCCTGGCTGTTGGCCTTTGCTTTGGATTTTTCCAAGGCATAATGCCTGTTATAGGATATTTTTTAGCTAGCAATTTCGCTGAAACTATAAGAGCCTTTGACCACTGGGTTGCCTTTATACTTTTGGTATTTTTAGGTATCCAAATGCTAAGGGAATCAAGAGAATTATCATGTGACTTAAATAGGGGCTTTGACTTTGTAAATTTAATTAAGCTTGGCATAGCAACATCAATTGATGCCCTGGCAGTGGGGGTAAGCCTGGCCTTTTTGAAGATAAATATAGCAAGTGCCGGCCTAATTATAGGAATAATAACAGGAATCTTATCCCTAGTAGGCTTTAAAATTGGAACCAAGCTTGGTATGAAAAGCAAGCAAATAGCTGAGCTTGCTGGAGGCCTAATCCTTATTGGCCTAGGTAGCAAGATTTTTATAGAACATGTATTTTTAGCATAGAAAAAGCAAGTAGTACCTTCTACTTGCTTTTTTGCTTACTCATTAATTAGGTCAAATTTCTTCAAGATTGTCATAAAGGCTGATAAAACTACAGCGACAACTGATGCAAGAACCATGCCAGAAAGTTCAATAGATGCAAACTTTATGGAAAGACCTGAAAGACCTGCAATAAATATCACTGAGGTCAAAACTAAATTGACTGACTTTGAAAAGTCTACCTTTTGGTCAACCAAAAGCCTTATTCCGCTTGTTCCAATCATACCATAAAGAAGGAAGGTCACTCCCCCTATTACATTGCCAGGGATAGTTTGGATTAGGGCTGCAAGTGGACCAACAAAGGCCATAAGGATTGAGATAATAGCTGCTCCTCCTATAACCCTTACTGAATAAACCCCGGTAATAGCCATAACCCCAATATTTTCTCCATAAGTTGTGGTTGGAACCCCTCCCACAAGGCCTGATAGGGCTGAAGAGAAGTTATCTGCAAAGATTGACCTATGAAGACCAGGCTCTTTTAATAAGTCCCTACCAATGATGTTACTTGTAACAACTTGGTGGGATATATGCTCACTTGTTATAACCAAGATAACTGGAAGCATGGCAAGGATAGCCTGGAGGGAAAATTTTGGCATAGAAAAGTTTGGCAGACTAAAAAGTTGGGCTTCTCTTACAGGAGTAAAATCTACCATACCAAAAAATATGGATAGGACATAGCCTACAATTATAGCTATAAGAATAGGAATAGTTGAGAAAAATCCCTTAAAGGCAACCGATCCAATGACTGCTGTAAGTAAGGTTACTATGAAGACAAGAAAATCTTTGGAAGTAGCTGTATCTGTCATAAGATTTGCTCCAATAGACCCCCCTGTTACTGTATTTCCCGCAAGTTCAAACCCAATAAGGGCTACCACCGCTCCCATGGCTGCAGGTGGTAAGAGGATATCAATCCACCCAATACCAAACTTATAAATTATATAAGCTATAAAACAACCTAGAATTCCTGTCACAATAAAAGCACCTTGAGCATATTCAAATCCATAACTTGCAATAATTCCTGTACCTGGAGCAAGGAAAGCAAAGGATGAACCCAAATAAGCCGGTGCTTGTTTTTTAGTAATTAGAATAAATAATAAGGTGCCTATACCATTCATCAACAAAACAATTCCTGGGTTTATGTTAAATAAAATAGGAACTAAAACACTGGCACCAAACATGGCGAAAGTGTGTTGGATGGATAGGGGCAATAATAATTTCAATGGAACTTTTTCATCTACTTGGTAGATCTTTTTTGACTTAGACATAATACCTCCATAGTCTATTAATTTACTATCGTATATTTTAGCAAATAAAAGTAGGCCTGTCAATAAAATCTATTTAAAAAAAGCCCTCCTTACGGAAGGCTTGTAGTTAAATAAGGTCTTCACCCTTAAAATTATCAATTAGCTCATCTTTTATATCTTCTACCCTATCCCTTAGGTCATCGATCTTCTCATCTAACTTTCCATTCTTTTTAAGATAGACATAGGCTCCTGTAAGTGAAGCACCTACTAGGGCTAAGAGGGCTAGAGGATTGTTGTCATTTTTTCTTTTTTTATTATCAAACATAAGTCCACTCCTTTTAGTTTTCTTATATTGAATTATACCTTTATATATCTTGATTTTCAAATTGATTTTTTTAAATTTACCTCATCTTTTTTGTCTATATATTAATCTTCTCTGAAAAGCGGCATGGACATACACCTTGGCCCTCCCCTACCTACTGTTAGGGTTTGGGAGTCTAGCTTTATTGTTTCAATATCATTTAATTCAAGCATCTTATTGGTTACAACATTTCTCTTATAAACTATAACCTTGCCTGGAGCTATAGCTAGGGTGTTTGACCCATCTGTCCACTGCTCTCTTAGGGCTGCTATTGGATCTCCCCCTCCACAAGGAAGAAGTCTAATTTTATCAAGACCTAGGGCATCTTTTAGAAGGTCATCAAGGCTTTTTTCCAAGTAGTCATGGGAGATCTTGCCATCTTTTTCATAAAATTTGACAGCCCTTAGGGTCTTTATTATTCCAGGATGATAGGTGAAAGTATCATAGTCTATTTGGGTAAAGACAGTATCTAGGTGCATATAGGCTCTTTCATTTGGAATTTCAATTCCTATAATCTCCTTTACCTTGGTAGTTTCATCTAGGATTAACCTTTGGGCAAGCTTTTCTATAGCCTCTTTTTGGCTTCTTTGACTAATCCCAATCATAAGAAGGTTTTCATTAATACTTAGAATATCTCCACCTTCTATATGATAGTCCTGGTTCCTGCCATAATAATCAACTATCTCTTTATAGTCCTTGTGGTGATTAAAGATATAATCAGCATAGATAGTCTCTCTTTTCCTTGTCTTAGAATACATGGTGTTGATGCTTACCCCACTTCCTATAGATGAGAAGGGATCTCTTGTAAAATAAAGGTTAGGCATAGGGTTTATGGCTGTATATTTTTGGTCAAATACCAAATGACCCTCTCCTATACCAAGTTCTCTTAGGGTAACCCCGCTCATTGTCTTTAGGATAAAATCCTTGTCATCTTTTATGGATGATAAAAATTCTTTGGCTTTTTCATAGACTAACTTATCATCAATCTCCGCTTCTTTTAAGTATTGGTTCAAAAATTGATCTCTAAGGTCCTTGTTATCCTTGATAGTCTCTGCCATCAAATCTTCTAAGTATAAGACTTCTATCCCATTGTCTATAAAGATTTTGGCAAATTCATCATGCTCCTCTCTAGCCTTATCTAGGTCTGGGATATCATCAAATAAGAGTTCATCAAGGCTAGATGGAGTAAGGTTTAATAGCTCTTCTCCTGGCCTATGCAATAAGACAGTCTTTAGTGGTTTGATTTCATTGTTGACATTGATTTTTCTCATGGCTCCTCCAAATTTGTAAAATTTCTTAAAAAAAAGGCAGTTTTCTTAGAAAACTACCTATTATCAATTAGCTTGGCCAATATCTTTAGTTGTACCTTCATTATATCAAATTTTTTATAAAATAAAAAGACTATCCCAAAACCTTATAAGATTAGGCGGGGGCTTGCAAAAAATCTTTTAACAAGTTATAATATAAGATATTGTCAATAACAATATAGGAGGGATATATGAAAAAAATTAATATTGCTACACTTATGCTTGCATCAGCTTTAGTTTTAAGTGCATGTTCTACAAATGAAGATACAGCAGAAGAAACTGAAACTGAAGTAACTGAGCAAAGTGAACAAACCGAGGCTAGTGATTCAGAAGAAACAACTGAAGAAGAAAGCGAAGAAGGAGAAGAAGTTAGTGAGAATGCCGAAGGAAATGTAATCCTTCACAGGGCATACCCACGTGAAGAAGCTCCAAGCTCCTTTACCCGTGTAGTAGTTGCTACAAGTGGAGATAAGATAGTAGGAGTATCACTAAATGAGTACCAATATGCAGATAGCGAAAATGGTTATGAGCCAGTAATTAACTCAGATAAGGCTTTTGGTGAAGGAACTGCTGAAGGTAAGATGCTTATATCAAAACTAGATAATGAAGAATTTTACTCATCACAAATGAAAGAAGCAGGCTCACCAACAACTCTTGCTGACACCTACAAGGGTATAGCAGACTTTGCAACAGGTAAAACTATAGAAGAGTTAGAAACTTACCTAGATGAGACAAGCGATGAAGAAATCATCGATGCAATCTCAACTGCAACTTTCCACTCAACACCTATCCTACTAAGACAAGTTCTAGAAGCTGCTAAGGATGATTCTTTTACAAGCGTTGGCTTTGCAGAAGATCCAGAAGCTCTAACCTTTAAGTCAGCAACAGCTGCTCCACACGGAGATAAGTCATTTGCAGACCTAGTAGTTGTAATGGAAGGCGATAAGATCGTAGCTGCAAGCTTTGATGAATTCCAATACATGAATGGAACAAGCGTTGCTAATGAAGGTGGCAAGTTTGTAGAAAACTATGCAGATAGTGAAAAAGTTTTAGGATCAAAACTAGAAAATAACGAATCTTACTCACAAAACATGGCTGATAAGGCTGAAGCTACAACATCAATAAAGGATAACTTTGAAGCAATCCAAAACTTTGTTGCAGGAAAAACTGTAGCAGAAATTGAAGAAGCCCTAGCTTCTGCTGGAGAAGAAGGAATCGTTGATAGCGTAACAGGTGCAACCCTAGTTGATACAGCAGGATACCTACAAGCTATAGTTGATACAGCAAAAATGTAAGATAAAACAAATTTAGAGGAAGTTGACCTAGTCAGCTCCTCTTTTTTTTGTGGATTTTTTTAAAATACATTTGACAACAATACTTGTCAGATATATAATAATGACAAAGATACTTGTCAAACTTTAGAAAGGAGGTCCCATGCCCCTATATAATAAGGTGAGTACTTTTAGAAAGGAAAAAGGCCTTAACCAAGAAGACTTAGGCAAATTAGTGGGAGTATCAAGACAGACAATCTCTCTTATAGAAAGAGGAGATTACAACCCTTCCATTATAGTTTGCCTTAAGCTTGCTAGGGTCTTTGAAAAATCTGTGGAGGAGGTATTCTCATATGTTGAAGACGAAAGGAAGTAAAATGAACTCGAAGGTTAAATTTTTTCTAAAGATTCTAGGAATTTCGATCCTAGGTCTTATGGTTGGTATGGTTTTCGTAAATCCAAGTCTTAGGTATATTAATAAATTTTTAGAAGTTGCTGAAGATTTTCTATCTAGGAATATATTCCCAATATTTATTTTAGTATCTATTGGTTTAGGTCTTATGGCCTACATAAGTTATAGGATAGGCAAGAAAAAAGTCTTAGAATCCTTATCCAATGATGATGGTATTAGGGGAGATTTTAATTTAAAATTATCCCTTGCTCTTTCTGATATTACTATAGTTCTAAGTTTTCTTCTAACCTTTAGTTTTATAAAGTCTAGGCTAGAAAACGCTTATAACTTAACTACAGCAATTATCCAGCTAATAATTTTAGTTAGTCTTGTATTCTTTTTATCCTATCTTAATAAGTTTAATGTAGACTTGCTTAAAAAAATAGACCCAAACTTATATGATAAGACTTTGAACCTAAGATTTTATAGCAAATTTATCGAGTCTATGGATGAAAGAGAAAAATATGATAGCTACAGGGCAGGATATAAAGCCTATAAAAATATGGTTCTAGCATGTTTTATAGCCATACTCCCTCTAGGTTTTATTCTTATAACTATAGGCGAATCACTACTCCCAATTTATATCTTAGGCGGGGTTTTGATCACTGGATATACCTCCTATATAAAAAATATTGATAATAAATAAATTCTAAGCAAGGTTTTGTTTCTAAAAATTTTAGATCCTACTTAAAAAACCAGCATGGATAAGGTCCAATGCTGGTTTTTTATGATTAAAGTCATTATTATATTTTATTATTGGGCAAAGTCTGATTCAAATTGTGGTGCAAAGGCTTCAAGCTCTGCCTTAACATCTGCATCCTTATTTGAAAGTATGCTTTCAAGTAAGCTTCCTATATCATTGTAGGCTTGTTGACTTCCTTCTACTAGTGGTCTTGAGAATAATTTCTCACTTGCTTCAGATAGGATTGGTGCAATGCTTGAGTCAGATGATTGGTAGGCCTCATCTTCTACTGAAGATTTTCTAGCTGGCATGTAGCCTGTATCTAGGGCAAATTGAATTTGTGCATCCTTGCTTTGTAGGAATTTTAGATATTTGAAGGCTGCAGCCTTTTCTTCATCACTTGCCTTATCAAACATGTAGATGTTGGTACCTTGTTGGAAGGCATTTTCTGCTGGATATGGAGCAGCAGCGTAGGTAAATTTATCCTCTACTCCCTCTTTGATATATACTTCACCAGCGTTTGATCCTATATAAGCACCTGCTTGCTCGTTGGCAAATGGACCTGACATATATTGGTCTGTTCCTGCTATTCTAAAGTAGCCTTCTTTTACTCCATCATTGTAGTAATTTACTGCTTCTACTGATTCAGGACTTGTTATATCTAATGATCCATCAAATTCTACGCCCTTATTTTTTAGGTAGGTTACATAATAGTTTGATAGGGAGTCAAATCCTACACCAGGTATGCCCTTTTCTTCATATATCTTTTGTGATACTTCTTTTAATTCTTCATAGCTTGTTGGTACTTCAAGGCCTAATTCCTCAAATAGGTCTTTGTTATACCAGAATACTTCTGTTGATTTATTAAATGGAATACCGATAATTCTGCCATCTTGTTCGATTTCTTCTCTTATTCCTGGGAAGATATCTTCATAATCTTCTATCCCATCTTCACCCTTTACAAAATCTGTAAGGTCAGCTACCATGCCTGCATTATCAAATTGTAACATCCAGTCAGGATAAGCTTGGGTTATGATTGGTAAATCCTTAGGTGATTGCATAGATGCAACTAAGGCTTGGTTTAGGTCTCCATAACCACCCTTGTTTTGTAGGTTGATTGTTATATTTGGATTTTCTTCTTCAAATTGTTGGGTTAGTTTTTCAAGGGCTTCTCCTTGGCCGCCTCCCATAGCATGCCAGAAGACAACTTCTATTGCTTCTGCCTCATTAGCTTGGTCTTCTTCTTCTGAAGGCTCCTCGCTAACTTCTTCTTTATCTTCGCCTTCAGTTTGGCTTTCTTCTACTTCTTGACTAGGCGCATCCGCTCCTTGATCAGCTTCTTGGTTACTTCCGCAAGCTGTAAATACTCCTAATGATAGGATGAGAGCTGCTAACATTGATAATTTTCTTTTCATAATCTCTCCTTTATTTTATAAAATTACCTTCTTTACTATTATATCCCATTTTTCCTATCTTTAAAATTATCTTTTGATTCCCCCAAAGGATACACCACTTAGGATTTGCTTTCTAAAGATAAAATATAAGATTAGGATAGGCAGGATTGTTATTGTAGATGCTGCCATTTGTAGGTGGATTAAGTGTCCTGCTTCTGATGCAAAGGCTGATAATCCATTACTTATTAGTCTCATTTCTGTTGAGTTTGTTACAAGAAGTGGCCACAAAAAAGAGTTCCATCCTGTTATAAAGTTTAAAAGACCTATGGTAAAGAGGGTTGACTTGGACATAGGAACTACTACCCTTGTTATAAATTCAAAATCGCTAGCCCCATCTACCTTGGCTGCATTATAAAAGTCCTTAGGGATTGACCTTAAAAACTCCTTTAGGTAGAAAATATAAAACACTGAAGCCAAAAACGGAATTATTAGGGCAGTATAGGTATCTATAAGTCCTAGCCTTGCTATGGTTGAGAAGTTTGTAAATATTATTATCTCAAAGGGAATCATCAAAAGAGATAACATAAAGTTTTGCAAAAGCTTCTTATACTTAAAGTTTAAAAAGTTTAAGGCAAAGGCTGATAGGACTGTAGTTAAAAGGGTCACTAGGGTGTTTGCCAGGGTAACTATTATAGTATTTATAAAGTATCTTCCGAAAGGAGCTACTTCCATAGCCTCACTATAGTTAGAAAATAAGGGCTTATCTGGAAAAAGCTTTGGTGGAATACTGGTTACTTCTTGAAAGCTCATCAGGGATGATGAGATCATATATAAGAATGGGAATAAGGTAATTATTGCCATTATGAGGACGAAGATATATCCTATGATTTTTAATGCTTTATTCATAACTAGCGTCCGATCCTTTCTATAATTTTCTTTTGTAAAAATGTCAATATAAGGAGGAATAAGAATAAGATTACTCCTGCTGCCATGGCCTGACCATACCTATATTCCACATAAAACTTATTGTAGATATAAAATACTGCAGTCATTAGCCTATTACCTACACCAGCCCTTCCATTAAAGAGGGCAAAGATAGAATTATATACCTTAAAGGCTGATATAAAACTTGTCAAAAATAAGAAGGTTAAGATTGACTTAAGCTCTGGTAGGGTAATTTTCCTAAATTGCTCCCAAGGGCTTGCCCCAAACATATCTGCGACCTTGTAATAAGACTTATCAATCCCCCTAAGACCTGCAAGGATAACAATGATATTAAAGGCTAGGGCTGACCAAACTCCAAATATGATCAAGGCTAGCATATTATAATCAGGGTTATTAAGGAAATCTATAGGTCCAAGTCCAAAAAAGCCTAATAGGTAATTTATAAAGCCATAATCTCCATTTAACAAATACCTAAAGACAATACCTATAGCAATGACGCTTGTAAGGTAGGGGATAAAGAATATGGTTTCAAAAAACTTATGGCCTTTGATATTTTGATTTAATACTAGGGCTATAAACATGGATATGATTATAGATAGGGGTACAACGGTTACTGAATAAATCAAAGTATTTACCATGGCCCTTCTAAATATAGGGTCCTTTAAAACAACAGGAAAGTTTGAAAGTCCTACAAATTCTGGATTTAGGATATTATTACTTTGAAGACTCATTATAAAGGTTCTAATAAGTGGATAGACTGAAAATATCATAATGGCTATTAGGGCTGGGAGCAAAAATAGCCAGGCCTTATTGGATTTTTCAGCAGAATACTTCCATTTTTTCATCAGTAAACTCTCTTTCCATCTTGGTCAAATAAATAGATAGCCTCATAGTTAAGGTCTATATTTATAAGATCACCTGGTTTAATGGCAAGCTTAGAATCAACTACCATCCTTGAAGCTTGGTTGTTTAGATCAAAGTGAAGGATCATATACCTTCCTATCATTTCAATAGAAGAAACCTCTACTTTAATTCTTCCATTATCATCTAAAATAAAATGCTCAGGCCTTATACCAAGCAGGTAGGACTTATCCTTTAGGTCATCTTTAAATCTTGTAGACAAAAGCTCATCAAGACCTATTGAAAAGTCCTTGGTCCTAAGCATAGGATTTGCATTTTCAAGCTCATATATATTTATAATAGGGTTTCCTATAAATTTTGCCACAAAAAGATTGGCAGGTTCTAGGTAAAGATTTTGTGGAATATCGTATTGTTGGATAACTCCCTCATCCATTAGGGCAATATAGTCACTTATAGATAGGGCCTCTTCTTGGTCGTGGGTTACAAATATTGTTGTAACTCCAACTTCTTTTACAATATTTCTAATCTCTTCCCTAATAGACAACCTAAGTCTTGCATCTAGGTTGGATAAGGGTTCATCCAAAAGCAGGGTCTTTGGGTTTTGTATAAGGGCACGGGCAATAGCCACCCTTTGCTGCTGGCCACCTGATATTTGGGAAGGCTTTTTATCCTTAATATCCCCTATATAGGTTAGGTCCATATATTTTTGGGCAATTTTTATGGCCTCATCTTTTTTAATCTTCTTTTCTCCCACAGTTAGGGGAAAGATTATATTTTCAAGAACACTCATATGAGGATAAAGGGCATAATTTTGAAAAACCATACCTATATCCCTATCCTTAGGGTGTTTTCCTATAATAGAATCCCCATCAAATGAAATATCTCCCGCACTTGGATCTAGGATACCTGCTATTATATTTAGGATTGTTGACTTACCACAACCTGATGGTCCCAAAAGAGTTACCAAGGCCCCATCTTTTATATCTAGGTTGATAGATTTTAGGGCCTCATAGCCATTGTCATAAACTTTATTTAGATTACTAATCTTAATCATAATACCTCTCTATACTAAAGAATACCTAAGCAAGACTATAAGCATCACAACCATCATCCCTATACCAATTAAGGTAAAAGAATCTATCTGTTTTTTTAGGGCAAGGATAACAAGCCCAATAGATAGAAAAAATAGGAAAAGATAAAGCTGGATAAAGATGCCATCATCAAGCTTATAAAAAATCAAACTCATTACTGCAACAGCTGCTATCAAAATTATTATTGATATATATATTTTATACCTCTTATTATCAATTATTGAATTAAGAAATGATATAGATGCAAAAACCATCAGCAAGGGCCACAGTAAGTAGTCAAAAAATAAATTTATCATAATACCTCTCTATAATTATATCATAAGAGAATAATAATGATAGGAAGGTAAATAACTTTTACATGAAATATTATAAAAGAAAAAAATCTAGCAAGACTTCTAAGCACATCCTTACTAGGTTAAGGAAATATACTTATAAGTTTCTTGCTAGATTATACTAGTTTACTTCTTCTAATAGGTCACTTCTTATATAGCCAGCTTGGCCATTGACTGATACCCTAGACCAACCATCAGTTTCTAACAAAACTAGGATTTCATCTTTAGGATAGGCCTGGCCTACTATGTTGGAATCTGTTGATGCATCCAACCTAATATTTACAACATCATTTACCTTATAGGTTACGCCCATACCCTCTTGGTCATTTTGATCTTCTTCTTGACTTTCTCCATTATTTTCTACAGTTTCATTCTCATCTACTGTAAGCTCTTCATTGACATCACTTGCTTCTGGATGGCGTTTTGATACATATTCAGAATTTGAGCAAGATGCCATAAGTAAACTTAGGGAAAGTATAAGTAAAATTTTTGTCTTTTTCATCTTAATCTCCAAACAATTCATCTATTTCAGCTTCAGTATATACATAATTTGTGACAATAACTCCTAGGATATCAGCACTTACCTTCTCAAGTTGGCTGATAGACTTCTTATATATGTCATTATCCTTGTTGGCATAGGCTGTAAAAACTATGCACTTATCTGCAAGGGAGGCAAAAAGATTAGCTTCTGGTATATCTATATTCTCGCCCGCATTTATAAAAATATAGTCATAGGATTTTCTTAAATTGTCAAAATAATTTCTAATATCATTTATCTCCAAGAACCTATCAGCATAATCAGATACTTTGCCTGTAGATAGGATATAAAGATTGTTATAGTCTTTGTCTACTTCTACTAGGGAAGAATGAGAATAATCATCTAAAAGCTCATCCATAAATCCCCTCTCCTTACCCCTTTGGCTAACATCTTCTATCTGAGGGTTCCTTAAGTTGCCATCAAGGATAAGAATTTTTTCGCCATCTTCTGCCAAATGCCTTGCTATATTATAGACATTTTGGGCTTGGTCTGTGTGGTTACTTGTAGAAGTAAAGGTGACTATCTTATCTTTAGCTTCTAATTTGTCTAAAATCTTATCTTCAATATTATAAAAGGCCTGGAGGGCAATTTGTTTTTTCTCTTCTCTTTTTCTATTAAACATCTAAGTCTCCTTGGTTATATGGTGGTAGGAAGCCTAAAATCTCATATTCCCCATCTTCTAACCTATCTTCTATCCTAGTCTTATCAATTATGGTAGTTTTAGTAAAGTCTTCATCAATCCTTTTTTCATCTATAGGATCTTTGTCATCTTCTTCAATCTTTTTAAAGCTAACCCTTCTTTCTACCCTAGTATTTGAGTCATCTTTATTATCTTTAAGATCTTTTTTTATCTCTTTTCTATCCTCATAATAGGCCTTTATAAGCTTATTATTATAAGAGTTGGTCCTAACCATAGATATAAGGGTAAATAAAACAAAGGATATAAGTCCTCCAATTAGAGAGTAGGTTAGGTAGTTGTTGACTTTTCCAGCATTTTGATAGGAATATTCCATAACTTGGGCATCAGTTTTGTAGATATTTTGAACAACTCTAACTGCAAGGTCAGCATATTCATCTGCTATATCCTCTGCCCTAAGTTTATTGGTATCTGTAACTATTATATCCACCACTGCAGATCCTTCTATAGGTTCTATAGATAGTTTGCTATCAAGAATAGCCAAAGACATATCAATGTCTAGGTTATCTAGGGTTGTCTGCTTAATTTTATTGGAATTGATGGTTGCAGCATAGTTTCTAGTATCTAAATTTTGCTCATCTACATTTTCCAAACCTGTTGTAATAATTTTTGACCTTGCCTGGTATTCATTAAAGCCTAAAAACCCTAGGGCAAAGTAAATTATAGCTCCTACAAAAATTCCAAAGATAAGACCCTTTGGTATAGAAGCTAAAAGCGATCTTTTTTCTTTCATATTAACCTCCAAAATCTTTCGCTCCTCTTAGCATTAATTCTTTTGCATCTTTAAAACTTAACTTATCAAAATTGATGTCCTTTTTTCTTAAAAAATAATTTATATATAGCCTATAAAGTCTTGGAAAAAGGGCCTTGGCAAGTTTTCCCTTATCATAGAAAAATTTCTCATCATAGCCTTTAAACCAAGTTGACCCATCATTATAAATCTTTGCTATAGTAGATAGATTGGTCCTAACTTTAAGCTTAGACCTAAGAGAGTCTGCTATAAAGATTGAGTCTTCCCCACTACCATTACCAGTCCCTGCTCCAAAGTAGGTAGATAAGAAGATATTTTTCTTAGCAACAGCCTCTCTTCTAAAGGCAAAGTGGACTGACCCATACCTTAGGGCATTATAAATTTTAAGGTCTTTTTCTTCTTTTACCTTGATGATTTCCTTGCCATCTTGATAGATGATAGTCTTAAAAACAAAAAAATCAACATCTGGATAAGTCTTAAAGGCATTTTCTATTTTTTCATCATAGTCATCTAAAAAAACTTCATCATCATCACAAAAAATTACTATATCAGCCTTTGAATTAAGAAGGGCAAGGTTCCTACTTCTTCCAAGGCCTTTAGTATCTGTTGAGATCATCCTAACTTTAAAACCATCCGCCCAAACTTCCTCATAAGAATTATGGTCAGTTTGGTTTATAATTAGGGTATCAGTCTTTAGGTTAAACTTCTTATAAAAATTAATATCTTCTACATTCATTGCAGAAATCAAAACTTCTAACTTCATTATTCTCTAGTAGTCTCCGCTTTCTCCCATGTTGCCTTGGATTTTCCTAAAAGCTCATTTTTTGCTCCAAGAACTTGGGCTAGCATCATGAGCATATAATATCTTGGAAAATAAAAAATCTTATTCTTACTTTCTGTAAACTTACCAACTAGGGCCAAAAATATAAAGGCTACTTGTAAGATTAAAAACACTTGGTAAAAGTAAGATTCTTTTAGGATAAAGATATTGGATACCAATAAGATTATATGGGAAAAGCCCTGTAAGAACCTTAGGGTCTTATGGTTAAAGTGGAAGAAGGCAAACCAACCATATTCAAATATATTAAGTCTTCTAAGGTTAGTAAAGATATTAGAAAGGATCCTTCTTTGCATCCTTACCTTTCTTTTAAATTCATCCTCCGTTGTTCCCCCTGCCTTCTCATAGGCGATGGCTTTTTCATTATAAAGGGCCCTCTTATGGTTTAGTCCAGCATAAAGGGGCATTTCATAATCGTGACTTGCCACAAGGTCATAGTTTCTATAATCTTTTTTCCTACAAGCATATATTGCTCCATTTCCAGCTGCTATTGTCCTTATATTAGACTCAATTTTTCTCATCCTAAGTTCCATATCCCAATAGGTATTTTCAGCTACAACAGATGCTTTTTCAAGGTCTTTGGCATAAAGTAAAGACCCACACACATACTCTATATCATCAGCTGTAAAATATGAGATAAGTTCTTTAATAGCATTTTTCCTAAAGATAGAATTGGCATCAGAAAAGACTAGGATCTCACCCTTGGCCACCTCTACTGCTTCATCTTGGGCATTGGTCTTTCCAAGATGGTTTTTTACACTATTAAGTCTTATATCAAAGTCCTTATGATTTTTTATAAAATTTTCTACTAGGTCAACTGTCCTATCAGTAGATGAGTCATTGGCAATTATGACCTCAAAGTCTTCATAGTCAGTTTCTATTATATTTAAGAGCTTTTTTTCTATAACCTTCTCTTCGTTATAGGCTGATATTATAATAGATACCTTAGGCTTATAATCATAGTCTTTTTCATTTTCTCTTTTTATAATTTTTTCTAATACTAATAAAGTAAGAGGGTAACCAACCATAGCATAAAAAATCCCAATGGCCGTTACCCAAAAAAGTATCTTCATAAACATCCTCCTTTTCTTATTATATAACAAGAACTAGGCTCTTATCAAGCTAAGGTATAGGAATTTAGGGAATTTCTAATAAATATATAAATTTTTTATCTTGAAAATAAGTAATATGGTAATATATTTATCTAATAGATGAAAGGATATTATATGCAATTAGATACTATACAAACCATGGCCATAGCCATGCTAGCATTTGCCCTTGGGGCCTTTATTAAAAATAAATTTGAATTTTTCAAGAAATTTTTTATTCCCTCTCCTGTGATTGGGGGACTTCTTTTTAGTATCCTAGTCTTTATTGGCAAAAGATTTTTAGATATGACCATTGACTTTGACTTAAGCTTACAAGATTTTTTTATGAATGTATTTTTTACATCCATAGGTCTTGCTGCCTCCTTTAAATCCTTAAAAAAAGCTGGTCCCCTAGGTCTTAAGTTATCCTTATTAATAATCTTACTTTTACCCCTACAAAATATTTTAGCTATAAGCCTAGCCTATCTTTTTAGGATAAATCCCCTCCATGGACTTGCCATGGGGTCTACTTCTATGACAGGAGGAATAGGCTCTGCCATCTCCTTTGGTAAGATCATGGAAGCTTTGGGAGCAAGTAATAATATATCCATAGGAGTTGCAGCTTCAACCTTCGGGCTTTTGATAGGGTCCTTGGTGGGAGGACCTGTGGCTAGAAGGTTAATCAGGGTCCATAAGCTAGAAACTTTAGGAAAAAGCCAAATAGAAGGTAGAAAAACATTCCAAAACTTAGATCAAAAATCCCTAATGAAGGCAATTATTTTAATCTCCCTAGCAGGACTTTTAGGAATTTTCATAAATAAAGTCCTTGCCCTAACAAGGTTAAACTTCCCCTACTATGTTGGATTGCAATTTGCAGGCCTTATCATCAGAAATATCTTTGATTTATTAAAAAAAGATGTAGGTATGAAAAGTGTAGAGACTGTTGGAAATATTTCCCTAAATATCTTCCTATCCCTAGCCTTAATCAACCTTAACCTTACTGCAATAACAGATCTTGCTCTTCCAATGTTTATAATATTAATAAGCCAAGCTATTCTAATTGGCCTTTACACAAGCCTTGTATCCTTTAGACTCCTTGGAGCAAACTATGATGCAGCAGTAATGGCTGCAGGCCACTGCGGTGTAGGCTTAGGACAGACCCCAAATGCCATGGCAAACATGGAGGCAATAATAGAAGAAAAGGGGCCAAGTGACCTAGCCTTATTTATCTTCCCCCTTGTCCTTGCCATATCAGTAAACCTCTTTAATCCTTTGATAATAAGTCTTTTCATGAATTTCCTATCCTAAAAAGATAGGAAATTTTTATGTCAATCTTTTGTAAATTAAGTAAGCCCCTTAGATAAGATAGTGAATAAATAAATAAACTTTATTAATATTTGAATATATTATATAATTTTATCAAGAAAGTAAATATATCTTTTGAATTTATGCAAAATAGAAAGGAGTGCTTATGTCTAGATTAGAGTTACAGGTTAAGAGTAATTCAGTAAAAATAGTCGAGGACCTCTATGACGATTTATCAAGAAGAATTTCTAACGGGTCAGCAAGCGTTTGCCCTGTAGATGCAACCAGGGCCTTTGTCCAAATGTGTCATTCTCAAACATGTGGAAAGTGTGTCCCTTGTAGGGTTGGGCTTTTGCAATTGGAAAACCTTTTGACAGACGTTCTTGATGACAAGGCCAGGCTAGACGACCTAGACTTATTAGAAGAGACCGCCCTTAGTATCTTTGATAGTGCAGATTGTGCTATTGGTTATGAGGCGGCAGAAATGGTATATAAGTCCGTAAGGTATTCTAGAGAAGATTATGAAAACCATATTATAAATAAAAGATGTACCTGCCATACCGGCCAGCCTGTACCTTGTGTATCTCTTTGTCCTGCTAATGTCGATGTTCCAGGTTATGTAGCCCTTGTAAAGGATGGAAGATATGAGGATGCCATCAGGCTTATAAGAAAGGATAACCCCCTACCTACAACCTGTGCCTACATATGCGAGCACCCATGTGAAGATAGGTGTAGAAGGTCCATGGTAGATAGTCCTATCAACATTAGGGCTATAAAAAGACTTGCAGCAGATTTTGCAGGAAGGGTAGACCCTCCAGCAAATGCAAGAAAAACCGGCAAAAATATCGCCATTATAGGTGGAGGGCCTGCAGGTCTTACAGCTGCCTATTACTTACAACTTATGGGCCATCAAACTACAATCTATGAAATGCTACCTAAACTTGGGGGCATGCTAAGGTATGGTATCCCAAATTATAGGCTACCTAAGGATAGGCTTGATGAAGACATAGAAACTATACTAAAGACAGGGGTAAAAGTTATACATAATGTAAAGATTGGCAGGGATATATCCTTTGATAAGGTTAAAAATTCCTATGATGCCACTCTTATTACCATAGGAGCTTCTACTGACAAAAAGCTAGGCTTAGAAGGAGAAGATAATGAGGATATAAGCTCTGCTGTAGAATTTTTAAGAAATGTAGGCTTAGGAAAATCCTTAGACCTTGATGGTAAGAAGGTTGTAGTCATTGGCGGAGGCAATGTAGCTATGGATGCTGTAAGAACCGCCCTTAGACTAAAGGCTAAGAAAGTAACATGTGTATATAGGAGAAGAGTGGCTGATATGAGCGCTCTTGAGGAAGAAATCCAAGGAGCTTTAGCTGAAGGAGTAGAGCTAATAAGTCTAAAGGCTCCAAAGAAAATCAAAATAGTCGATGGAAGGGTAAAGGGGATTTATGTAAGTCCACAAATGATCTCAGAGATCAAAAATGGCAGGGCTAGCCTTAAGCCATCCTTGGAAGAAGATATCTTTATAGAATGTGATAAAATAATCGTTGCTATAGGACAAAACATAGAAACAAGCCATTATGAAGATAATGGCATACCAGTTGAAAGAGGAAAAATCTTCTCTCTTGCCAATGGAGGATTCAAGGGACTTCCAAATATCTTTTCTGGAGGAGACTGCGCATCAGGACCTGCTACAGTTATAAAAGCCATAGCTGCAGGTAAGGTCATGGCTGCAAATATCGACCAGTACCTAGGCTATAATACCCAAATAAGTGTAGATGTAGAAATACCTGAGGTTGATACAGTCTATAGGCAACCTTGTGCTAGGTCAGAACTTCACCTAAGAGAAGCCGGAGAGAGGAAATTTGACTTTGATGAAATAGAAAAATGCCTAAGTGAAAGTGAAGCCTTGCAGGAAGCTTCCAGGTGTCTAAGGTGTGACCACTATGGATTTGGTATATTTAAGGGAGGGCGTGAGAAGTTATGGTAAAAGTTACAATCGATGGAAGAGATTTAAGGGTTGATGAAAATATTAGTATCATGGATGCTTGCAAGGCCTTAAACATAGATATTCCAAAATTATGTTTCCTAAAGGATATCAATGAAATAGGTGGATGTAGGGTATGCCTGGTAGAAGTTGAAGGAATGAAAAGACTAGTTACATCTTGTAACAACAAGGTCTTTGATGGAATGGTTATCCATACAAATTCTCAAAGGGTAAGAGAAAGTAGGAAGAGGACTGTCCAAATGATCCTCTCCCAACATGATAGTTCCTGTCCAACTTGTGTTAGAAGCGGCAATTGCTCTCTTCAAAGCTTGGCCAATGACCTAAATATAAGAGAGCCAATTTATAAGGAAGTTTTGATAAATAAGGATTGGGACCAATCATTCCCTCTAATAAGAGATGCCAATAAGTGCATTAAGTGTATGAGGTGTGTACAGATTTGTGATAAGGTCCAAGGCTTAAATGTCTGGGAACTTGAAGGAACCGGAGGAAGGTCTGATATAAATGTATCAGGAAATAGGACCATCAATGAAGCTGACTGTAGCCTATGTGGTCAATGTATAACCCACTGCCCTGTAGGAGCTCTTAGAGAAAGAGATGATACAGAAGAATTCTTTAGGGCAGTTTATGATAAGGATAAAACGGTCATAGTCCAAGTTGCTCCTGCAGTAAGGGCAGCCTTTGCGGAAGAAACCGGTATAAGTAGAGATCAGGCAAGTGTAGGAAAAATATATGATGGACTTAGGAAGATGGGAGCTGACTATGTCTTTGACACATCTTTTTCAGCAGACCTTACTATAATGGAAGAAGCCTATGAATTTTTAGATAGGCTAGAAAGTGGTCAATTGGACCAAAAGCCTATGTTTACATCTTGCTGTCCTGGTTGGGTAAGGTTTGTAAAAAGCCAGTATCCTAATCTTGTTTCAAATCTTTCATCAGCCAAATCTCCAATGCAGATGTTTGGGTCTACAATAAAAACTTACTTTGCTAAAAAAATCAACAAGGACCCTAATGATATAGTTACTGTTGCTATCATGCCTTGTGTGGCCAAAAAATCTGAAGCTAATATGGACCTTTATTATGAAGAATATGCAGGTAAGGACACAGATATTTCCCTAACAACAAGGGAGCTTGTTAGGATGTTTAGGCAAAGTCACCTTGATATTAGATACTTAGAGGATGCTGACCAAGATAGGCTAATGCACGATTACTCTGGGGCTGGGGTTATCTTTGGAGCAAGTGGCGGGGTTATGGAAGCTGCCCTAAGAACTGCCTACTTTGCCATAAAGGGAGAAAACCCTGATCCTGGTCTTTTTATGGAAGTTAGAAATAAAAATAGGGATATCCTGGAAAAAACCTATAATTTAGATGGAAAAACCTTAAAGGTTGCTGTTGTAAATGGACTTTCTAATACTAGAAGACTAATTTATGATATAAATAGTGGCAAAAGTCACTATGATTTTGTAGAAGTTATGGCTTGTCCTGGAGGTTGCGTAGGAGGAGGCGGCCAGCCAATCCATGATGGAGAAGAATTTGATATAGAAAGAGGAGCTGAGCTTTATAGGCTAGATGAGAAAAAAGATTTAAGGTATTCTCATGAAAATGAAGATATCAAAAAACTCTATGAAGATTTCTTTAAAAAACCTAATAGCAACCTAGCCCACATGCTTCTTCACACAGACCATAATTCATGGGTAATGCCAAAACAACCAAGAAAGAATAGGAATGGCTATGTAATAAGCCAAAAAGACCTATAGGAATTAGGAATATAAAATTTTTTACATTTCCTATAAGGTCACCCCTAGGTGTCTTCGGACCTAGTACTTGTGTGACCTTATATAAGTAAGCTCCTTGGTTACTTGTGCTTGTGATAAGAACAAGTATCCTTAAAGGAGGTTAATTTATAGCTAAGATTAAAGTCTAATAGGCAAGCTAGTTTTATATATAGGTTACTTATATAAAAATGGGCCCCAAGCTTGGGGCCCTTACTTATTGCTAATTTTCTACCTTATAGATTCCATCTAGGATGGTTCCATCCCTATAAACAGAATAGGCTATTAGGTCCTTACTTTTTTCCCTTCTCTTGCCAAGGCCTGTAAAGGATATGGCTTTTTTGTAAAGGTCTTCTATAGTCATTAATTCTATGGAAGTATTTTCTTTGATATAGGTTATTAGGTCTTCTCTTTTTGGGTTTACTGCTATACCATATTCAGTAACTAAGACATCCACTACCTCACCTGGGGTTGTAATTGTCCTTACATCCTTAACTACAGATGAAATCCTTGCATTAAATAGCTTAGAGGTAATTATGGTAAGCTTGGCCCCTGTGGCAGTGTCAGCATGGCCTCCAGATCCTCCTAGGATATAGCCATCTGTTCCTGTTGTAACATTGACATTAAAGTCCATATCAATTTCAGATGCCCCAAGTACCACAAGGTCTAGGTCATCTACCACACACTTGTCATTAGGATTGGCATACCTAGATGCTGAGATCTTTTTGTGTCCCTCATTTTTTTCTATGGATTTGATTGCCTCTAGGTCAAAACATTGGACATCTTCTAGGCTTTCAATCATATCTTTTTCAAGCATATCGACAAAAAATCCTGTGATTCCACCAGACCCAAAGCTTGCCTTAACCTTCTTTTCTCTCATAAGCTCACTAATTTCCTTGGCTACAGCAAGGGATATGCCTCCTGCTCCAGTTTGAAAGGAAAAACCATCTTTGATTATGCCAAGCTCATCTATTAATTCTGCGGTTTTTCTTGCTATGGATAGGTTTATAGGGTCTTTTGTCATCTGGGTAGTTCCTGATACTATTCCATTAGGATCGCCTATCTTATCCATGGTTATATAATAATCAATAAATCCTCCCTCTAGGTCAGCCTTATTTACCTTATCTACTAGGTTATCTGTAAGGGCAACCACCTTTTTTGCACACAAGCAATCTGTTATTCCATAACCTAAGGACCCACAGGCACTTACTCCCTCTGATCCTGATATAGACCCATCTTTGCCAAGGGCTGGGGTAGCTATAAAGGCCACATCTATTTCTAGCTCTTTTTCAAGTATTGCCCTAGGCCTGCCCCCATGGGTGGTGATATAGGCAGGATTTTTTAGCTTACCCTCACTTACTGCCCTAGCCACAGGACCTGCCATGTAAGAAGTGTGGATATCTGTTATAGTCTCATCTTCTATCATTGGAACTATTGGCTTATGGCAATCAAAGATAGAGCTTGCTGCTATCCTAATATTTTTTATCCCCCTCTTATGGATCTCTTTCATTACTTTATTTAGGACAAAGTCACCATTTCTAAGGTGGTGGTGGAAGGAGATGGTCATGCCATCATGAAAGTTAATTTCATCAAATAGCCTATCAAAGTCTAATTCTTCCATCTTTACATTTTTAGAAAAATTATAGTCTTTCTTCTCTTCATTAACTCTTGCTCCCTTGTAGGGATTATCAAAGCCTTCTCTTCCTAGGATGTTTTTCATATTAGCCCCCATTCACTAGCTGCCTTAATCATCTTCTCAGCCCTTGCTATTACTGGTTTGTCAACCATCTTGCCTTTAAAGGAGAAGACTCCAAGGCCTTCTTTATTTGCCTTTTCTACAAGCTTTAGGATAGCCCTGGCATTTTCAATCTCTTCCTTGCTAGGTGAAAAGATCTTATTTAGGATTGGAACCTGTCTTGGCCCAACTATTAGTCTTCCATTAAAACCTATGGTCTTTACAAACTTAGTATCCTTAACCAGGCCTTCTTCATTGTCTATATCAGTATAGGGGGTATCTATGGCATTTATCCCATAGGCCTTGGCTACCGTAGCTATCCTATACCTGGCATACCTTAGTTCATCTGAATCCTCAGTTCTTTCTACACCAAGGTCAAGAGAATAGTCTTCTCCTCCAAGAAGGATCCCATCAATTTTTTCTGAAGCCTCTACTATTTTATCAAGTTTTATTATTCCCATAGTAGATTCTACCAGGATATAAAAACTAAACTTATTTTCGATTCCTAATTGCCTACACCTATCTTTTACATAGGCTTCTACTTCTTTAACTGACTTTACACTTGCCTTAGGTATTACTATCCCATCAAGCTTATCCTTAAGTATGGCATCTAAGTCCTCTTGCCAGTAGGGAGAATCTATTGGATTTATCCTTACTGTAACTAGGGAATTTTCAAAGGTTAAATTTTCTAAGGCGTTGGCAACCAGGTCTCTTGCAGCATCTTTTTGGTCAAGGGCCACCGCATCTTCCAAATCATAAATGATAGCATCAGCATCTAGGATATCTGCTGATACCAACATGCCTGGATTATTGCCTGGCATAAAAAGCATGGACCTTAAAGTTTTCATTTAGCCCTCCTTATTGCAGTCTTAAGTCTTGCCTCTATTGTACAGTCCAAGGCCCCCCTATCTTCAATCAAAACACTTGCCTTATCAATTTCGTAAGTTTTAAGTGTCTTTTTGACTAGGTCTTCGATTTGTTCTCCAAATTCGAACTTAACCGGACTTTCTAGGTTGATTTTGCTTTCTTCATCTGGCTTTATCGTTATAAAACAATCATTTGATTGCAAGGTGCCAGCAGAAGCCTTCTTTTTTAATTGCATACTTTTCCTTTCTATAAGTACTTTTTCATAATATTTCCTATATAAGTAAGCATATCTTCTAGGCTATGGGCCCTAGACCTTGCGCAAAGTTTGGCATCTTTTTCACATAAAAAACACTTACGCTTAGCTTCTCCGACCTCTTCTCTTGATATAAAACTACCTTTATAGAAAATATCTATGTCAAACAAACGTCCAATTTCACTATCTTCAAGACCTACCATAAGCTTTTTTAGCTCATAGGGGTCACACTCTACAATGATGTAGGCCTCAGGCCCACTCTTAGCTTGGTAAGTCTGCTCATAGCTTATCTTTCCTTCTAGACTTTCCCTAATCTTAACTAGGCCATAGGAAAAGATCCTTCTAATAGGTTCATTATTCTTTACAGGTCCTGGAATGTTTAAAAAAAAGCTAAGGACTGGCAAATCTTTGTATTGCTTATCCAAAGACCTTATAAGCCTATCCCTAGCCTCCCTCCTATCAAGGACCTCAATTAGGCTAGGCCTATCTCCTTTAATAAAAAGTTCCATATTTTTCCTTAAGTTAAAAAAGTTATGCACAAGCACAACCTTTTTAACATCCTCATATTTATCTAGCCGAAAAAGATCGGAACTATAATTGATGCTAGGAGGATAATAAATGCTCCACCAAGCCTTGATGATATTTGGGCAAATGGCATTAGAACCATCCTATCTGCTGCATTTAATACAGCAACATCTCCTGTTCCTCCCATATTGGCCATACATAAGCCTGCGGTAATAGCAGCTTCGATTGGATAAAAACCAACTAATTTTCCTACAAATCCACTACCTAAAACTGCACCAAAGATTACTACTGCAACCAATACTACATACTGGATTGAGAAAGAATCTATGATATCTGCTAGACTGGTATAAGAGATTCCTATACCTAGTAATAGGAGTGAAGTAAAGTTTTTTGCTACAAAATTATACCAGCCAGCACAAGCATCTGTATATTTTTCTGGCAAGATATCAAGAGCCTTTACAAGGGATACTGAAATGATCATCCAAGCATATAAGTGAAGGTCAAGACCTAGGCTTGCTATTAGCTTGGCTATGATAGCTCCTATAGTAAAAAAGGCAGTCGCTATAGTAATACCTGTAGCATAATCCTTAACATCAAGGTTTAGGACCTTCTCTTCAGCCTTCATCTCTGCATCATCTGACATCATAAGTTGACCATTTCCAGTAAGCTCTGGCCTTACCTTGCCAAGCCTATTTAAAAGACCTCCGGCAACAATAGCCATAGCATTGCCAAGGGCTACAGCAGGCACTAGCCTACCTAAGATTTGCTCAGCTGGAATACCTAAGGCCTTGGAGAAAACTTCTGATATAGGAACTGCACCTGCTCCCATTCCTCCACCCATAATTGGAATACCAATATAAGACATAGCCTCACCAGGTGTAAAACCAAAGACAGGGGCTATCAATGATACAAGACCTAGGGCAACAATTACACCACCAAGGATAGCTGGTAGGTATCTTACAGCAGCCTTTATAAGTAATTTTCTATTCATTCCCAGGATAGAACCTGTGATCAAGGCTGCAATATAGAAGTCTAAAAAGCCCATTCTTCCTTCGCCTGACTTCATAAAAGCATCACTTAAATTTACCATAGTTTCATTTAAAATACCAAAATGAACTAGGGTTGCTCCACCAAAAATCGTTACTATGGCTCCTCCACCCAGGTAGGTATTAACAATAGGAAGGTTATTTCCAATAAAGTTTAGGAGTTCACCGAAAACTAAAAGAAATAGAAACGCTCCTATAAGCCCTAGGGGTAGGACTTCCATGTAGATAGCCAAGATTATAATTGCCATTATTACAAAAACAAGTGGCCAAGACATACCTAAAATTTTCTTATCTTCTCTCATAAATACCTCCTTATAGCTTTAGTATAGCACGCCTTAATATAAAAGTCCACAAAGGTTTTCCAATATCCTAATTTATGCTATCATAAACCTATAAGGAGTAAGTATGCAAGATAGAATCGAAAACTTTAATAAGTACTTGGAAAAGGCTATCAAGGAAGAATTGCATAGGGAAATTTCCTTTGGTTGTGTAAATAAGTCATCTACCGGTAGCCATAAAGACATGGACTATAAACTTTTTATAAAGTCCAAAGATTCCATAAAAGCTAGTCTTAGGGAAATTTCTTGGGCAAAGATAAAATCCCTTAAAGACCTAAGGAAGGCTGGACTTAGGGTGGAAGATAGTATGTTTGATACGACAGGTGGGATTAATACCCATAAGGGCCTAATTTTTCTAACCCTAATCCTTGCACATTTTTATATAAACCATGGATACCTATATGGTCTAGAGGAAGAAATATCTAATTTTTCCAAAGACCTAGCCTTAGATTATAAAATTTTCCCTAAGGCTAAGGCCTTTAGAGACCTTGGGCTTAAGGATGTAAGGTACCACCCCCTAACAGGCTTTAGGGATATTTTTAACCTAGGCAAAAACTCTTATGAGGGTGATTTTAATAATACCATCCTTAGCCTAAAACTAATCTCATTGACAGATGATACAACCACCCTGAATCGATCTAACCTAAAGACCCTAAACTTTGTTAAAGCCTACGCAAATGATATCTTAGACCTTTATAAAAATGATAGGAAGTCCCTTATCAAAAAGGCTAGGGACCTTAATAATTTATACCTGGCTAATAACCTATCAAGTGGAGGAGTTGCTGATATTTTTACCATAGTAAAAATTGTATCTTATATAGGAGGAGAAAATAATGGAGAAAATTTACCCAGACCTAATAGCAAGTGATAAGGAGAAACTAAAAGAATTCTTAAAAAACCATAATCTAGCCTATGAAGAGAATATTGAGTCAACCTATGTCCTAAGGGAGGAAGGAAAAATTGTAGCAAGTGGGTCAAGGTCAAAAAACATCATAAAGTCCCTGGCCATTAACGACAGTTACCAAGGGAGTAAGGTGATCAATGAACTTATATCCCTACTAATAAATGAAATCCATGCTGGTGGCTTTGATAATATATTTATCTATACCAAGCCTTCAAATGAGGAAACTTTCACCCACCTGGGTTTTAAAAAAATAGAAGAAGTTCCTGATAAATTAGTCTTTATGGAAAGGTCTGATAATTTTAGTGACTACCTAGCTTACCTTGATCAAAACCGAGTAGATGTCCCTAATCCTGGAGCTGTTGTAATAAATGCCAACCCCCTTACCCTAGGACATTTAAGCCTAATAGACTATGGCCTAAGTGAGGTTGACTTTCTTTATGTATTTTTAGTATCAGAGGATGCTTCCTTTTTTTCAAGCAAGGACCGTCTTAAGATTGTAAAAGAGGCCCTTTATGATAAAAAAAGGGTAAAGATCTTGACTACTGATGATTATCTTGTATCAAAGGCAAGTTTCCCTTCTTATTTTCTAGATGAAGATGAGGATGTTACAAAAATTTATACCAAACTTGATGCCTATATCTTTAAAAACCATATTGGAAAAAGGCTAGGCATAAAAAAAAGATTTGTAGGTGATGAAAAAGAAGATAAGACCACAAATATTTACAACCAAACAATGGCAGAAATTTTTATAAAGGAGCCTAACCCCATAGACCTTGTAGAAATTGAGCGCAAAAAAATAAATGGCCAGGCCATCTCTGCATCAAGGGTAAGAAAGTTAATAAAAGAAAAATCCTTTGATAAGTTAGAAGACCTAGTTCCAAAAGCAAGTCTTAGGCTAATAGAGGATAAATTTAAATAAGACCCTAGTTTAGGGTCTTATTTATCTTATTAACTTCATCATGCCTAAAACATTCTAGACTGTGGTTATTTATTAGTCCTATGGCTTCTAGGTAAGAGTGGATAGTAATAGGTCCTATAAATTTGAAGTCTCTCTTTTTTAAATCCCTAGCCAAAGATTTAGAGAGAGGACTTTGGCAGATAGTCTCCTTCTCATTTCTCTTATAATCGATTGGGTCTTTTATAAAATTTCTAAGGTACTTATCGAAAGATCCAAATTCCTCTATAACCCTTATAAAGGCCTTGGCATTTGCCACAAGGGCCCTTAGCTTCTTAGCATTTCTTATAAGGAGCTTATTTTCCATAAAACTTTCTATTTTTTCATCATCATAAAGACTAATCTTCTCATAAGAAAAGTTATCAAAGGCCTTTCTCATGGCTTCTCTTTTTTTAAGGACTATCTCAAAGGATAGGCCTGCTTGCATAAATTCTAAGACTAGGATTTCAAAAAGATAGGCATCATCTATTTTTCTTAACCCATATTCCTCATCATGGTAGGCTTTAGATAGGTCGCTTTTAACCCATTCACATCTTTTTTTCATACAAATAAAAAGTAGATAAAGACTACTATAGAAAGAATGATCCTATAGATTCCAAAAGGAATAAAATCATGGTTTCTAATATAGGCTAAGAACTTCTTGATTACCACAAAGGCAACTATAAAGGATAGGACCATACCCAAGATAATCAAAAACCATTGGTAGCCAGTAAAGCCAGCTAGGTTCTTAAAGACCTTGAGGGCAGTTGCCCCAAGCATAGTTGGAATTGCCAAAAAGAAGGAAAATTCTGTAGCTGCAGACCTAGATAAGCCAAGGATCATGGCCCCCATGATTGTTGCTGCAGACCTACTTGTTCCAGGAACCATGGCAAGGGTTTGGAAAAATCCTACCAAAAGAACCGTCCTATAGGGAACATTGGCTATATTATCATGTCTAAATCTCTTGGAATTCTTATTCTTCTTTTCAACTAAGATGATTATAATACCCCAAATTAAAAGCATGGCTCCTACAACCATTGGATTAAATAAGTAGGTATCTATAAGGTCATCAAAGAGTAGGCCTAAGACCATGGCTGGCAATATACCTACTATAACCCTCTTCCAAAGCTTAATGGTCTTTGGATCTGGATGGGTAAGTCTATAGTAAAACTTGGATTGGCCATTTAATTTCTTATAATTTTTTGGAAAATACCTATAGGTCTTCTCATAATCCCAAGGGTTTAACTTGGCAAAATAAATCACAACTACAGAAAGGATGGCACCTAGTTGGATTATAATATTAAAGGCATTGGAAAAACCCTCAGGCTTCATTTCAACAAATTGGTTTACTAGGATAAGGTGGCCAGTTGATGATACTGGCAAAAATTCAGTAACTCCTTCTACTATAGAAAGAATTAGGACCTTTATTATATCTATTATCATTCAAATTCCTCCAAAAACGAGTGTTTTTCTCCCCCTATTTGATAGCCTAAAACCATATCGCAATTTACATTTTCAGCCGACCTTAATATTGACTTTTCGACATCTGGATTTTCTTCCTTAAGTTTTCCTATAAGGTTTTTGACCCTTTGCCTGGTATAAGATTGGCTAGACTTTGTAAGAGAGCAGGCGCAGTCTAGGCTTTTAAGTCCTATATAATCCCTCCACCTTATTATGTCTTTTTCATTTACATAATAAAGAGGTCTTATCAACTCCATTGACTCAAAGTTTAGGGCCCTTAGTCTAGGCTTCATAGTCTTAAAGTTGCCTGCGTAAAGGACATTCATCAAAGTTGTTTCTATAACATCATTAAGGTGGTGGCCTAGGGCAAGCTTGTTGGCACCAAGCTCTTTAGCCTTGGCATAAAGGGAGCCTCTTCTCATCCTAGCACACATATAACAAGGATAATCTTTCTTACTAATAGCCTCTGATACCTCAAAGATATTGGAGTCATAGATCTTACCATCTATATCCAAGTAGGCCAGGTTTTCTTCTAGAAGCTTCCTATTGGCCCTATCATATCCTGGGTCCATGGCTATAAATATCAAGTCAAAGGGTACACTTGAATGCCTATTGAGCTCTTGTAAAAGTTTTGCCAATAAAAGCGAGTCCTTGCCACCTGATATGGCACAGGCCACCCTATCACCTTCGTTGATTAGGGAAAATTCCTTTATAGCCCTTATAAAAGGAGAGTAGATCTCTTTTCTATATTTTTTGATTATTGATCTTTCAATTTCTATTAATTCCATTATAACTCCACAATCCTAGAAGGTTTAAACCTATCGGCAACTTCTAGCTTTATATCTTTTTTTGTATCAAGGCCCAAACTTTTTAGGTAATTATCTACAGTTATCCTAGATAAGTCTGGGGTATTGTTGGTTTCTGAAAGGTGGGCTAAAAAGATTTCTTCTCCCTTACCGACCAAGGCATCTGCCAAAACACTTGCCGAATCATCATTTGATAAGTGACCCATCTTACCCATTACCCTAAGCTTAAGCTTATAAGGATAAGGTCCCATCTTTAAGGCTTCAAGGTCGTGGTTGGCCTCCATGTAGTAGACATCAGATCCTTTAATCTCTCTTGCCATCCTCTCATCTACAAAACCTGTATCAGTTAAGATACTAATTTTCTTATTTCCTATATAGATTACAAAGCCTACAGGCTCTAAGGCGTCATGGTGGATTGATATGGGGAGAATATCCATAGATTTAAAGTTAAGGAAGGTATTTGACTTAAAGATTTTTATATGCTCATCTTTTAATCTCTTGGCTCTTTTTATAAAGCCCTTCCAGGTTCCTTCATTAGCATAAATTGGTATGTCATATCTTTTTGCCAAAACCCCTGCACCTTGTACATGGTCTATATGTTCGTGGGTTAGGAATATCCCATCTAAGTTTTTTGGATCTTCACCAATTTCTGCTAGAAGGCCCTCCATTTTTTTGCCTGAAAAACCTGCATCTACAAGAATCCTTACCCCCTTATGCTCAACAAAGACTGAATTACCTGATGACCCTGAAGAAAGACTTACAAACTTACTCATCTAGGTCAAAGTACTTTCTTAAAAATCCTGCAATTGATGGGGCATTGTTGGATCCTATAAGATATTGTGCGGCTTCTTTGGCTTTTGGATGGGCATTTTCCATAGCAATTGAAGTTCCTGCAAAGGATAAAGACCTTGCATCATTAAGGCCATCACCAAAATACATGACTTCATCTTTGGATATACCTAAGAAGTCACAAAGTTTTCTTAAGCTCTTAGACTTACCTGCTTTTTTGTTTAGGACTTCTAGAAGATAGTCCTCATTTCTCATAAGCTTATAAGATTTTTCTAATTCTTCCTTATTAGCCGCATAGATTTCATCTAAGATTTCTTTATCTCCTGTTATTCCAATTCTTGAAACAGATTTTTCTATATCAGAGAATTTTTCAAATTTCATCCAAGGCAATTGAACTTGCCTTTGATCTTTGATAAAGGCCTCATTGGGAACTTCTTCATTAAGGTAGAAGATGTTCATAGTATGGATTGTAACTTGAACATCATAGCCTTCCACTAAGTTAATAACTTCCTTATAATCTTTTTCATAAAGAGGATTTTCTAAAATAGCCTTACCATCTGCATTTCTTCTAATAAAGGCCCCTGTTCCACATATGGAATAATCATCAAAGCCCATTAGGTTAAGGCGCTGACGCATCCTCCACATACCATTAAAGGTCCTGCCAGAGTTTAGGACTATCCTTATTCCTTTTTTCTTTAACTTATCTATAACTTTAATACTTTCATCTAAAATTTCTTTTTTATCATTTACTAAAGTACCATCTACATCAAAGACTATTAATTTTATATCTTTTTTCATAATGCTCCTTAATATTAAAAAAGTGTAAGTTTCCCCACACTTATAGACTCTTATATTCTACTAGAAAAACCGATCGTTTCAATGGTTACTAAGAAATTAAAAAAGATCGGACCTTAATAGACCAATCTTTTTTAATCCATACTAGAAGTTTTTTAATAAGCTTAGAAACTTTCAAAACCATCTAATATAAAAGCTAGTAGAAGCATGTTATCTTTATTTAATTTCTAGTAATCTTAAAGGCTAAAAATTCTTTCTTATATAACAATAAGTTGTTTTATTGGGTCTTTCTATCCTTAGCTAGAATATCTTTGATAGAAGGAGCCCTATTTTTTCCTTCCTCTTTTTAATTTATTAAAGATAGATCCGCTAGAGTAGTTTAGTATATTTTTCTTATAAATCCTACTAGCAAACTTATAAAGTAAGACTATGGCAAGTATAAGTATAGCTATTGATATAAGTCCTTCTATAGGAGTAGCTGTTGACCTTATTAGTCTTAAAGGCATAAAGAAAACTGATATAAAAGGTAGGTAGGATAAGACTTGTACTAGGGTTCCTTCTTCTCTTTGGGCATAGAACATGGCTATAAAAAAGGCAAAGATTATGACAAGCATAAGGGGTGATGCTACCTTTCCTGCATCTTCTTGTTTTTTGACAAGAGATCCTAGCATAGCTGCAGTCTCCATATAAATAAAGATTGAAGCAAGTATTAGGATAAATATTTGCCCTAACTTAACTAGGTCGATACTTGCTAGTAAGGTCGAAAGATCTATCCCATAGTCTTCCAAAAGCTTACTTGACCTAAGATTAATAAAGGCTATTAGTGCAGATATTAGGTAGATTAGACTGTGGGTTAAGATTACTAGGAAGTTTCCAAAAATTTTCCCGGCAAAATATTGGCCTGGTCTAATAGATGAGAAGATAAATTCAATCATCTTTGACCCCTTTTCTATAGCAATTTCCATTATTAAATTATTACTATACATTATCAAAACAAAATACATGTAGAAGATAAGGGCAAAGAATAGGACATACATGATTATAGGATTTCCTCCCTCTTCATCTTCTATTATATTAAAGCTAGGTTGTCTTTGTAAGATGGTCTCATTTTCCTTAGTCAAACCAGCATTTTTTATATTAAGCCTTGTTTGAATCTCCTTTGCCAAAAAATTAAACTTAGTAATACTTTGAGGGTTCATCTCTCTTATATGATAGTCTATGGTTATTATTCCCTCATTTTCCTTAATTTCTAAGAAAGATTCTATATCCTTATTTTCAAAGTCCTTCTTGCTTGCTTCTAGGCTCTCAAAGTCGAATTCTTTTGGATTTTCCATAAGGTCAATTACTTCTTGGTCTGCCACTATTCTAGTTTGTGAGTTTGGTTCGTTTTTGCTTGCAAAATATGTTATAAGGCTTGTAATCAAAATAAATATTAGGGGGAAGAAAACCATCAACCAAAAGGCTGGAGATTTCATCTGCCTTTTCCATGAATCTATAGCTACTGTAAAAAATCTATTCATCTTCTTCAACCTTTCTTGTAAATATTTCATTTAGACTTGGAGGAATTTGGGCAAAAAGAGGGAGGTAATCATAGGCTTGTTTAAGTTTATTAAAGATTATCTTGCCATCTTTTTCATCCTTTAACTTAATAGTGTAGGTATGGCCGTCTTTCTTATAGGTTAGGTCAAATTCTGATAAGATTTTTCCTATATCTTCTCTAGATTCTATTATAAGCTTATCCCTATCATAAGAATTTCTAATCTCCCTTGGTGATCCATCTAGGACAATCCTTCCATCCTTTAACATTATAAGCTTGTTACAAAGCTCCTCTATATTTTCCATGTTGTGGGTTGAGAATAAAATTGTAGTTCCATTTTTATTGATTTCTTTTATAATCTCTTGTAAGAGGCTAATATTATAAGGGTCAAGGCCAGAGAAAGGTTCATCTAAGATCACAAAGTCAGGCTTATAGATAAGGGTAGCTAGAAGCTGGACTTTTTGTTGGTTGCCCTTGGATAAGTCCTTTATCTTATCAGATAATTTTCCTTTGATTTCAAATTTTTGAAAATAGGTCTCTAGTGTTTTTTTATCTAAATTTTTCATAAGATTTAGTCTGGCTATATACCTGATCTCTTCTTCTATAGTCTTCTTAGCAGATAGGGACCTTTCTTCTGGCAAAAATCCAATCTTTTCTAGGGGTAAGTTTTTTATAGGCTCTCCTTTATATAAGATATCCCCCTCATAATCTTCAAAAAAATTCATTATGCACCTAAAGAGGGTCGATTTTCCTGCTCCATTTTGACCAATAACTCCAAATAAGTCACCCTCGGCTACTTCGAAAGATACCTGGTCTAAGGCCAAAAGATTTCCAAAATTTTTAGATACATTTTTAATTTCAATCATATATACTCCTTAAATATGTGCAAGTATTAACCCCAAAAGGGATAGGATTATCAAAACTCCTATAAGTTTCCCCTGCCAAGTACCAAGATTTATGGTCGTTCCTATACCAATTCTCTTTTCTACAAAAAATGAGGGGTCGTCTGGATTGTAGTAGATACTTCCTCCCAAAATCCGATATTTATCATCTTCTTCATAACCTAGGTTATCATAAGTTGCCAGCCTTGATCCATCTATTGAATATCTTATGCCAATATATAGGGGAAAGCCAAGGGCATATATTATTAAAACTATGGTTAATATAATAAGCCACCTGGTATTTGCCCTTTTCATAAAACCACTAAGGCCTATTTGAAATAAAAGGGTCATAAGTAGACTTAAACCCAAGCAATAGTAGGTCCAAAGTCTTCTCATCTTAATTGCATTTCCCAAAGACCTATCTGGATCATCTGGGCTAATCCTTAACTTAGTATTGGTTAGGGCATAATTTGTCGCCATAGTAAAGACCAAAAATATAAGGCTTAGAATTGACACTGATTGGACCTTAATATAAGACTTACTTGTAAAACTTGTTATATTTCCAGAAAAATCGCTATGCCAGGCCAGTTTTTGTGGGTAACTTGGATAGGCCAGGTGGATTTTTATACCAAGACCTAGGATTAAAACTAGGATAAGTCCATAGGCTAGGTAGGTATTTTTCTTATATAAAAACCTATCTTGATTAAGTCCTGTGGCAACTAGCCTTACCTTGGGCAAAGTCTCATCTTCCTTGCTTAATATCCTTAACTTTTTATTAAAAATAACTAAGGGGATTAGGCCACTTACAAGTATTAGGACAGTAAAGGCTAGGCTTAAGCTAACTTCTCCTAGGATAAAAGATAGGAAATATATGGCTAGGGATGATAAGCTCCCAAGACCTAGGGTCATAAGCTTATATTTTCTTAGTAAAACTTTTACCTTCTCACTCAAAGCCATCTTCCTTGATAACCTAACTCCTAGGATATAGCCTCTTTTAGAATAATATTGAATAAGGGTATAAAGGATTGTTACAAAGAAAGTGCATCCTCCATACAATAAGCCTAGTTTATTTAAATTATCCACCATATCCTCCTTACTAGTTTTCATAAAACTTGCCTATAAAAGTAAGCAAATCTTCCTCTTTGACCCCCTTGACCTTGGCAAAGGCTAGCAAAAACTCTAAGTTTTCATGGATAGAGGCCTTTTGGTCAACCCTTAGGGGGAGTTTTTCATCAACAAGCTTTGATCCAAACCTCCTATCCATAACTATAAGACCATCCTCTTCTAAAAGTTTGTAGGCCTTATTTACAGTATGAAGGTTTATCCCTATATCCTTGGCAAGACTCCTTACAGATGGGAGAACTTGACCATAGGATAAGTCTCCCCTGGCTAAAGCCTTTATAATTTCCCTTCTTATTTGCTCATATATAGGCAGGTTAGAAGCAAAATCTATAGCTAAAAACATCTTATCACCTCTGTTATATTCATTATATAACAGACCTAACTATTTGTAAATATTCTTCTATGCAATTTTTACTTTTTAGGCCTAAAAATTATAATGGTTGGTCGGTAGGGTTATAATCTCATTTAAATCTTTAGGGATTTTCGTATCTCCCCTAAGACCTGCAAAGGATATAGAATCTTTGCCATATTTTTCCCTTATTTCATAAAGAGCCTTATCACAAGATTCATCTTTCATATACTTCTTATAATCAGAAAACATATCAAGCTGGCTACCCATGCCTTCCCTAGCTAGCCTTATGGCCCTAAGACCTAGGGCCCTGACTGGAAGATTCCACCTATACTTTTGCCTAAAAAGGTCAAAGGCCTCCTGGGCTAGGGTTATAGATGCCTTACTTGAAAGTTTTATTGGCTTTTGGTAGTGGTAGGAATATAGGCTATTATCCCTTACAAAAACTTCTACCCCATAGGCTTCTAGGCCTTCCTTTCTTAATCTTTTAGAAACTGAAAATGCTAGGACCTTAAAGACCTTTTTTACCTGCCTATCATTGACTAGGTCTTGCCTTAAGGTTGTAGAATTTCCTATAGTCTTTATATCATCCCTAAAGTCCCTATCATGGACCTTCCTAATATCTAGACCATTGGCGTATTGCCAAAGGTATATTCCATTTACCCCCAATAGATTTTTAAGGATATCAGGTTGGCTCTTAGCTAAATCTCCCAGAGTAAAGATTCCTATC
Source organism: Anaerococcus sp. (assembly GCA_030532385.1). Taxonomy (GTDB): domain Bacteria; phylum Bacillota; class Clostridia; order Tissierellales; family Peptoniphilaceae; genus Anaerococcus. The sequence continues at coordinate 67,837 of JAUNLG010000009.1, forward strand.
CCCTTAAGCTTTCTTTCAGTGGCCCTTCCTATACCAACCATGGCCCTGACACCAAGGGGCCAAACTAGGTCTTTGAAATTTTCCTCACTTATTAGACTTACGGCATCAGGTTTTTTCATATCAGATCCAAGTTTGGCAAAGATCTTGCAAAAAGAAACTCCTACGCTTACTGTAATACCCATTTCCCTTTTGATCCTTTCCTTAATAGTCATAGCTATATCTTCCCCACTTCCAAAAAGATGACTTGACCCTGTTACATCTAAGAAGCATTCATCAAGGCCAAAGGGCTCAACTTGGTTGGTATAATCATAATAAATCTTTCTTGCCATCTTAGAATGTTTAAGATACTGGTCATATTGGGGAGGAACTAGGGTAAGGTTAGGGCACTTAGCCTTAGCCTGCCAAATTGCTTCTCCTGTCTTTACTCCCATCTCTTTTGCCTCCTGGCTTTTGGCTAGGATAATCCCATGTCTGTTTGAAGGATCCCCTGCAACAGCCATTGGAATCCCCCTTAACTTTGGATTAAGCTTAGCCTCTATTGATGCATAACAAGCATTCATATCCGAATGTAAAATAATTTTTTTCATAATTTCTCCTTGATTCTACTAGACTATTAGTGTATAATTAAGACAATAAATGACTTCAATGACATTATAAGACACTAAAAGTCTTTTGTCAAGGTATATTATAAGTTTTCAGTCGTTAAATGAACAAAGGAGTGAATATGGGCTTTGCCAATAAAGTAAGAGAACTAAGAGAATTAAAGGGTCTAACCCAAGAAGATTTAGCCAAATTAGTTGAAGTTTCAACCAAGACAATCTCAAGATATGAAATGGGCCAATCCCTACCAAGGTATAGGAAGACCTATGATCTTTTAGCCAAACACCTAGATACCAACCATGATTACCTAGTAACTGATGAGGATGAATTTATCCTAAAGGCTAGAGAAAAATTTGGCAAGGATGGGGCCAAGGAAGCTCAAGATATGGTCAACGGTGTCATAGGACTAATGGCTGGAGGAGAAATTCCTGAGGAAGATAAGAGGGCTATCCTAGATGCCATATCAGAAGCCTACTATATAGCTAGGGTAGAAAGTGAAAAAACCAAGGATAAATAATGATAATTTCCTATGATCAAATCTATAGGGATGCCAAAGATATCATCAAGACCTACAAGAGTAGAGACCCAAGAGAGATCCTTGAACAAATGGGAGTCCACCTTATAGCCTTTAAGTCAGATACCAAACTTTTGGGTATGTATAAGGTCATAAGAGGGATAAGCTTTATCTTCTACAATCCCTTTGTAGATGAAAGGATAATCAATATGGTCTTTGCCCATGAGCTAGGCCACCACATCTTTCATAAGGATGAGGCCAGTGATAGTATGATTGAGTATGAACTTTTTGATATAAATTCAGAAATGGAACTTCAAGCAAATATTTTTGCAGCCCACCTCCTATTGGATGAAAATAGGCTAATAGAAGATGTCAAAGAGGGTTATACCTACAACCAACTTGCAAGTATGTATGATGTCAATGTCAACCTTATGATCTTTAAACTAAATGAGATGCACAGGATGGGTATGCCCATCAGGAAGGAAAATCCATCAAAAGTAGATTTCTTTAGGCAAATTAATGGAAAAGATAGGAAAAATTTTGGTAACTACTAATGATTGAAAGAGTAACAAGACTAGTAAAAGAAATTTTAAAAGAAGAAAAAGATATAAATCTAGCAGTGGATATGACTGCTGGTAGGGGGCAAGATAGTGCCTATATCCTTGAAAAATTAAAACCTAGGATTCTCTTCGCCTTTGATATTCAAGAAGAGGCTAGAAGAAAAAGCCTAGAGCTTATAGGAGATAGGGATGACTTTATCTTTATAAAAGATAGCCATGAAAATATAGATTCCTACATAAAAGATCCTATAGACCTAGCCATTTATAACCTAGGCTACCTGCCAGGATCTGATAAGACCATAAGCACAAAAGAAAGCTCAACCATAAAGAGTCTAGAAAAACTCCTAGCCCTCCTAAAAGTTAATGGCAGGGTAATAATGACAATCTATAGGGGTCATGACGAAGGTTTTAAAGAAAGTCTAGCACTTGAAAAATTCATAGAAGACTTAGAAGAAAGAGAATTTGCTTGCCTAAAGCTATCCTATCCGAATAAGAAAGACATTAGTCCCTATGTAATAATAATAGAAAAAAAACTAGCTAAGAAATAACTCTACTTCTTAGCTAGTTTTTTTATGGAAAATTTAAAAGTACCAAGGGCATGTAAGAGACTTAACCTTGGCCTATAAAAAATAAATCTAGGACCTGAAAATCTCATAACCCTCCTAATTGCCTCCCTCTCATTTTTCCTATAACAATGAGTCTTACAATGGGAGCAAAAGGGCTTATCCTCCCCATACCTGCAGGAAAAAAGCCTAGCCTTAACATAGGCCTTCAAAGAATCAATCTCATAATCTTCATAAGTATCATTATGCCTATGGTATAAGTCAATCATCTGACAGACAACCTCATATTGCCTACTAAGTTTAGACAAAAAATCCCCTCCTTACATACAATCCTTACCTTTATTTTACAGGTTAGGGAAAAATCTTCAAAGCTAGTAAACTTATAAAAAATTATATGTAGGCAAAATAGCAAAAATAAAAATTCTAAATAAGATAAACTAAGCGGATTTTATAAATACTAGGTATATGATAAAAGAATGGAAAAACTATAGAAAAGATAGGAATAGACCATAATATTACAAAGAAAAATACCCGAACTATAAAAAGTTCGGATAAGATTTCTTTGGTGGGCCTCCAGGGACTCGAACCCTGGACCTACCGGTTATGAGCCGGGCGCTCTAACCGACTGAGCTAGAGGCCCCCATTAATGTAAGTTAAGTGTACTATATTAAATTGGATGGTGGACCTGAGTAGACTCGAACTACCGACCTCACGCTTATCAGGCGTGCGCTCTAACCACCTGAGCTACAGGTCCATATTGGCAGGGGAGACAGGATTTGAACCCGCGACATCCGGTTTTGGAGACCGACGTTCTGCCAGCTGAACTACTCCCCTACAAGCTCATGCTTGAAAGAATAGTAAGTCTTCATCCTCAAATCTACCTTAAACTTGGTGCCCAGAGGCGGAATCGAACCACCGACACGGGGATTTTCAGTCCCCTGCTCTACCGACTGAGCTATCTGGGCAAATTCATGGCGGAGAAGGAGGGATTTGAACCCTCGCATCCCTTTTGAAAGGATCTACTCCCTTAGCAGGGGAGCCTCTTCAGCCACTTGAGTACTTCTCCTTAAGCTTGCGCTTGGCGGAGAGGAAGGGATTCGAACCCTTGTGAGCCAAAGACTCTAACGGTTTTCAAGACCGCCCCGTTATGACCGCTTCGGTACCTCTCCATATATTAAGTTGGTAAGTATTCAAATGGCTATAAACCTATCCATAAAATTAAATCGTCGACTTATTCGACGAATTTTTAAACTCATCTACAATTAAAGATGAATTAGTTGGTGACCCATCGGAGATTCGAACTCCGGACACCCTGATTAAAAGTCAGGTGCTCTACCGACTGAGCTAATGGATCATAATGGCTGGGATAGCAGGACTCGAACCTACGCATACCAGAGTCAAAGTCTGGTGCCTTACCGACTTGGCTATATCCCAAAAACTACGATATGATAGTATCATAAATATCAAAGCCCGTCAAACTCTTATCATAAGCTTTAATAAAACTATCTTGGCGCACCCTCCAGGATTCGAACCTGGGACACACGGATTAGAAGTCCGATGCTCTATCCAGCTGAGCTAAGGGTGCAGATTAATAGCTTTAGTGGAGCGGGTGAAGGGAATCGAACCCTCGCAACCAGCTTGGAAGGCTGGGGCTCTACCACTGAGCTACACCCGCATATTGGTGGGGATGAGCGGATTCGAACCACTGAAAGCTAAGCTAACGGATTTACAGTCCGTCCCATTTGGCCAACTCTGGAACATCCCCAAATATATTTTTTATCCAATTTGTTTTTGGAGCTGATGATAGGACTTGAACCTACAACCTATTGATTACAAATCAATTGCT
>JAUNLG010000018.1 GCA_030532385.1 Anaerococcus sp.
TGCCTATACATGATAGCATCAGTATCGCAATATCTTCCACCTCTAATTTCTCTTACAGGTCCGTAAATATCAAACTCTTTAGACAAAGCTTCAAAGAGATTTTCTTTATTATCGCCTGTAATTTTGTAATCAAAACTAGACATATTACCTCCTAAATTTTTTTATTCACAATTTCATTATATCACATAGATTTTTTCTTGAACACCATTTTTATCACAAATCTAGATTTTTTTGTTATAATAAAGATATTAAAGGAATCTAAAGTATAATAGCTAGTGCAAAAACTAGTGATTTACTTTAATTTGCATATGTAAGGAGGATGTATGAAATTTTTAGTTTTTGGAATAAATCATACCCTCTCATCAATAGACCTTAGGGAGCAGGTTCATTTTACAGAATCTAAAATCATTGATGCCATAGATGTAATTCTTTCAGGAAAGGCAAGTGAAGCTTTGATACTTTCTACCTGTAATAGGTCTGAGATTTATCTTTTAGCAGATGATGATTTTACTAAGGATGATGGGATAGATTTTTACCAAAACTTTTTTGATATAGAAGTTCTTAGTCCCTTTATTTTCTATTATGAAAATAAAAAGGCAATCTACCACCTTCTAAACCTAAGTCTTGGTAGGGATAGTATAATAGTGGGAGAAGATCAGATTTTAGGCCAGGTTAAAGATAGTCTAGACTTAGCCTTAAGTATAAATGCAGCAAAAAAATACCTTTCTTATATCTTTAGAGAAGTTATAAACTTTACTAAGAAGGTTAAGACAGAATCAGAAGTTTCTAAGACCCCAATATCAACAGCCTACATTGGCCTTAAGGCTATAGATGATAATTTACATATAAAAGGCAAGAAGGCCTTGGTAGTTGGGGTTGGCAAAATGGGAACTTTATCTATCAATTACCTCATAGACTATGGGGCTGATATTTCTATTAGCAATTGGACCTATAAGAATTCCCTAAAGATAAAGGATAGGTACCCTTTTATAAAAATTGTAGCCTTTGAGAAACTAAGGGAGGTCCTAGATGATTATGACCTTATAATAACTGCGACCAAAAGTCCCCACACCCTTATAAAAAAGGACTTTTTTAAAGAGTCTAAGAGAGAGAAATATATCCTAGACCTAGCCCTACCAAGGGATGTGGATAAGGATGTTTCTCTTATAGAAAATATTAACCTATATAATATAGATAGGCTAAAGGAGGTTGCTGATATAAATACCAGGCTTAGAAAAGATATCCTAGATTCTTATGATGATGATATTAAGGCTAAGGCTTGTGAAATTTATACTAGGATAAATGACCTAGACTTTTCTAAGCTTTTGTCTAAAATCCAGGCTAAGTGCGATAAGACCAAGGATTTTACCATCTCTTATATCCAAAGAAAGGTAGACCTTGACCATAGTCAAGAGATTAAGGTTGAAAGGATTATTAGCTCTGCCCTAAATAAGGTCTCAAGGGATCCAATTTTAAAGATCAAAAATTCCAATATGCCAAGGGCTAAGAAGGAATTTCTCTTAAAGGCCCTAGAAGAGGTCTATGACAAATGAGGTACCTACCAATAGCTATAGATAGTAAGGATAAGCTTGTAACAATTCTTGGTGGGGGTGAGTCTAGCCTTATTAAGACGAGGACTTTTCTAAGAGGGCTTTTTACTATAAGGGTGGTAGCCCTAGATTTTTTGGAGGATTTTTATACTTTAGAAAAGACTTATCCTAAGCTAAGCCTTATAAAAAAAGAAATCATAGATGATTTTTCATCTCTTAAGGCTGACTATTTAGTACTTGCAAGTGCAGATGTAAATCTTCATACTAGGATTTTAGCCTGGGCAAGACCTCTAAAGATCCCAGTCCTTGATACAATCGACCCCAAAAGGTCTGATTTTATCTTAAATAAGATTATAGAAAAAGATAGGATAAGTTTATCCATATCAACTGATGGGAGGGGACCTTTTTTGGCCAAGTACCTGGCAGGTGAGTTTGAAAAATCTCTTAAGACCTTGGATTTTGAGAAAATAGAACTTTTACTAGACTTAAGAAGCCTTTTAAAAAAGAAAAATATGGATATAAAAGCTCACATGGAAACAGTCTTAGCAAAGTCTAAGGATGAGTTAGAAGAATATATAAAGGATTTGACTGATGATAAAGATAGGAACTAGGGCCAGTAAGCTTGCCCTTATTCAGGCTATGAGTATAAAAGAGCTTTTAGAAAAAAACGGCTATGAAAGTGAACTTATAAAGGTATCTACCAAGGGGGATAGGGTCCTAGATAGGTCCATCGATAAGATCAAGGGCTATGGAGTATTTTCAAAAGAGATAGAAAAGAAATTGCTCAATAAGGAAATTGACCTAGCCATCCATTCCCTAAAGGATTTGCCATCACGCTTATTAGATGGCCTAGAGCTAGCAAAACCTATAAAGGCTGCTGATTGTAGGGATGTTTATGTGGGAAAAAACCCCCTAGGTAAATTTGAAGATTTAGAAAATAAGCACATAGGAACTTCTTCTGTAAGAAGGGCTGCCCTTTTAGAAAAATACTTTTATAATATCGAAATATCCCCTATCAGGGGAAATATTGACACTAGGTTAAGGAAGGTCAAAGAAGAGCCCATAGACGGGGCAATCCTTGCTAAGGCAGGTCTTGATAGGATGGGTAAGGACATAAACTACTATATCCTAGACCCTGAAATCTTTATTCCGGCTCCTTGCCAGGGAATCTTGGGCATAGAATTTAGGAGTGAGGACTCTTATCTTAGGGAAATTTTTGCTAGGGAGGCTGATGAATTTTCATCCTTTAGGATGGAAGTAGAAAGGGCCTTTCAAAAAGAGCTTTCTGCAACTTGTACTTCCCCAGTTGGAATTTATACAAAGCTTAGGGGAGATGACCTAGAACTTTTTGCCTGCTTTAGCAAAGATGGGTCAAAGACCCTAAGATTAGGAAAGGTTAAGGGAAGTAAGGCTGATGGAGTGGCTTTAGCCAAAAAATTGGCAGAAGAATTAAGGAGTTAAGATGGACAGGAAAGTAATAATAGCAGGAGCTGGCATAGGGGATAAGGAGAATTTGACCCTAAAGGTCCAAAGGGCTCTAAAGGAAGCTGACACTATAATCTATGATAGGCTCCTTAACCAAAGAATCTTAGATGACTATAGGGATAAGGAATTGATATATGCTGGCAAAAAAAAGGATAAGCATACCCTAAGCCAAGATGAGATAAATAAGCTTATGGTAGAAAAATATAAGCAAGGCAAAAGGGTCCTAAGACTAAAGGGGGGAGATCCTTATACCTTTGCTAGGGGCAGTGAGGAGGCCTTATACCTTAGGGAAAATGGCATAGGCTTTGAAGTCTATCCTGGCCTTAGTGCAGGAAGTGTCGCCCTAAATGCAGGAGGCATCCCTCAAACCCATAGAAACCTTGCTGAGTCTGTTACCTATATTACAGGCCATAGGCAGGAAGGTTTTAAGGATTCCTTTAAGGTTTATGCCAAACTTCATGGAACCCTAGTTTTTTATATGGGCCTATCTAATATAGAAAAAATAGTAAATGACTTATTAGAAGGAGGGCTAAAGGCTGATACTCCTATAGGGATTATCTCAAATGGAGGCTATAACAACCAAAAAGTCTTTATAAGTTCTCTAGGAAAAGTCCTAAGAGAGATGGAAGGTGAGGAATTTTTCTCCCCAAGCCTTATTGTGGTAGGAGAAGTTCTTGACCTTGCTCCTTCCCTAAATTATTTTGAAGATAGGATTTTTTATAAGAAAAATGTCCTAGTTACAAGGTCCTTTGAGGAATCCCTACTTCTTTCAGATAAGCTTACAAGGCTTGGAGCCAATGTAATAAATGCCCCAACCTTTAGGATAAAATTTAAGAACCTAGACCTTTTAGAAAAAGATATAGACAACTTTGCCTATGACTACCTAATTTTTACTTCGGTGAATTCTGTAAGGATGTTTTTTAAGACCCTCCTTAAAAAATATGACATAAGAAAGCTTGGCCAGGTAAAAATTGCTAGTGTGGGGGTAAGGTGTAAGGAGGTTATAGAATCCTACAACCTTAAGGTTGATTATTATTCAAGGGAGGGAGTTGCAGAAAAACTTTACGAAAAACTCTTCTCCCTTATGAAAAAAGATGATAGGGTCTACCTAGCCCATTCAAACCTAACCAGGCCTTATATTATAAAAGCTTTAGAAGAGAGGGCAAATTTGACCCAAAGGGTAATCTATGATAATGAAATTATAAGAGAAAAAGTAGCCTATGATGGGCCTATTGATGCAGCCCTTTTTATGTCATCTTCTTCAGTAAATAACTTTATTGAAGTTTATGGCAAGGATGCCCTAGCTAAGGCAGATATATTTTCAATAGGCCATATTACCACAAAGACCCTAAAAGACCACGGGTTTAAGCAAATCCACCAGGCAGATATAGCTAGTTCTAAGTCTTTATTAGAGAAAATGGAGGAATATTATGAGAATGAGAAGAATAAGAAATTCTAAGATACTAAGAGAAATGACCAAGGAGACAAGCTTAAGAGTAAGTGACTTTATCTACCCTTTATTTGTAGTAGAGGGAGTGGGAATCAAAAAAGAAATCCCATCAATGCCAGAAATCTATCATTTTTCTGTTGATAAACTAGAAGAAGAGATCAGAGAATTAGAAGAATTAGGCATAAGGGCAGTCATATTATTTGGCCTACCAGACCATAAGGATTCTCATGGAAGTGGGGCCTATGATGAAAATGGAATTATCCAAAAGGCTGTTAGAAAGATTAAAGAAATATCTGATATCCTTGTAATAACAGATGTTTGTATGTGTGAATATACCGACCATGGCCACTGTGGTATCCTTGATAATTCTGGCAATGTCAATAACGATAAGACCATAGACTATATTGCAAAAATTGCCCTATCCCATGCCAAGGCAGGGGCTGATGTAATTGCCCCATCAGATATGATGGACTTTAGGGTTAGAAAAATTAGGGAAGTTTTGGATGAAAACTCCTATGACCATATACCAATCATGGCCTATAGTGCCAAGTTTGCCTCAAACTACTATGGTCCCTTTAGGGATGCTGCAGATTCAGCACCAGCCTTTGGAGATAGGAAGACCTACCAAATGGACTACCACAATTCAGATGAGGCCCTTAGGGAAGTTAGCCTAGACCTTGATGAAGATGCTGATTTTATTATAGTAAAACCTGCCCTAGCCTACCTTGATATAATAAGAAGGGTTAAGGATAATTTTAACACCAACCTTGTTGCCTACAATGTAAGTGGGGAATATTCTATGGTAAAATATGCCATAAAAGAAGGTCTGGTAAGTGAAGATATAATATATGAAAGCCTTATTGGAATAAAAAGAGCGGGAGCTAAGATGATTATATCCTACCATGCCAAGGAAATGGCAAGGAAGTTGAAAGGAGAATAAGATGACTTTATTTGACCAAGCGAAAAAATACCTACCAGGAGGGGTCAACTCCCCAGTAAGGGCCTTTGGATCAGTAAATAGAGAGCCTATCTTTGCTAAGTATGGCAAGGGAGCCTATGTCTTTGATGAAGATGGCAATAAGTACATAGACTTTATCAATTCCTGGGGTCCTCTTATCCTAGGCCATGGGAGAGAAGACCTTATAGCAAAGGCAGAAACCTACCTGAAAGAAGGCCTAACCTTTGGCCTACCTACAAGAATAGAAGTAGAGATGGCCAAGTTTTTGACAGAAGCTATAGGAACTGACATGGTAAGGATGGTAAACTCTGGAACAGAGGCTACCATGTCTGCCATAAGACTTGCTAGGGGCTTTACAGGCAAGGATAAGATCATAAAATTTGAGGGCTGCTACCATGGCCATAGTGATGGACTTTTAGTAAAAAGTGGTAGCGGAACCCTAACCTTCAATGTCCAAACCTCCAAGGGAGTACCAAAAGATGTAACCAAGGATACCCTAGTTTGTAGGTATAATGATATAGAAAATGTAAGGGAGACTATAGAAAAATATAAGGGAGAGATAGCGACGGTTATAATAGAACCTGTGGCTGGAAATATGGGGGTAGTAAGCCCAAGCCTTGACTTTATGAAAGAGCTTAGGGCTCTTACAGAAAAAGAAAATATCCTCCTAATCTTTGATGAAGTTATAACAGGCTTTAGGTGCATGTTTGGGTCTGTAAAAAAAGCCTTTGGCATCGAGCCTGACCTATATTGCTTTGGAAAGATCATAGGAGGGGGCCTTCCTGTCGGAGCCTTTGCTGGAAAAAGAGAGATAATGGAGCATTTGACTCCTTTAGGAGAAGTTTATCAAGCAGGAACCCTATCAGGAAACCCTCTTGCCATGAAGATGGGTCTTGATGTCCTAAGAATCCTTAGGGATAATCCTTCAATTTATGATAAACTCTACCACCATGCTGACCTACTTGAAGAAGGCTTTAATGATAATATTAAGGCTGTGGACCTGCCAGCTTTTACAACAAGATTTAAGTCTATGGTCTGCCTATTCTTTGGAGACTTTGACCAAATAAAATCCTATGATGATGTAAAAAAGGCTGATACCAAGGCTTATGAAAGATACTTTACCTATATGCTAAAGGAGAATATCCTCCTACCACCTGCCCAATTTGAGGCTATGTTCTTATCAGATGCCCAAGATGAAAGCCTTATAAATTATACTATAGAGAAAAATAAAGAAGCCTTAAAATATGTGAAAGAAAATTTATAAAAAAAGACCACTAGTTTGCTATACAAGCTAGTGGTTTTTTGCTATCTTTTAATATTCTAAGAAAAAATCTAGGCAAGTTAATGCAAACTAGGTTTCTTAGACTTTTTTAAAATTGATTTTTTATCCTAGCTAACCTTTAGAAAGGTCAGATAAAAGACGGTCCTTGCTTACAATAATTGGATTCCCTTGTTGGCTAGGGCTTTTCTTTGCTCATCTGGCCAATAGGATACTTGGACTTCTCCTATATGGGCCTTTTGTAAGAAGAACATACAAAGTCTAGATTGACCAATACCCCCTCCTATGGTTAAAGGAAGTTTACCATCAAGTAAGAGCCTGTGGTAGTCAAACTTTAGCCTATCAAGGTTGCCAGATTGTTTTAACTGCTCATTTAGCCTGTGGGGATTTACCCTAATTCCCATAGAAGATAGTTCTAGGGCATTGTCTAAAACTGGATTATAGACTAGGATATCTCCATTTAAAAGCCAATCATCATAGTCAGGAGCCCTATCATCATGCTTACTTCCATCAGATAAGACCTTGCCTATTTGCATCAAAAAGACAGACCCATATTCCTTGGTTATCAACCTTTCTCTTTCTTTATCATCCTTATCTGGATATTTTTGCATAAGCTCTTCACTAGTGATAAAGGTGATCTCATCCTTAAGCAACTTGCTTCTTTTAGGAATAAGGCCACATAGGTACTCATCTAAAGACTTCATGGTCCTATAGATGATCTTTACTATCCTCTTAAGGAAAAGCTCATTTCTATCAGCCTCATCTATGATAAGCTCCCAGTCCCATTGGTCAACATAAAAGGAGTGGGTATTATCAGGCTCTTCGCACCTTCTTATGGCATTCATGTCAGTGTAAAGGCCCTCATGGTTTTTAAACTTATACTCCTTTAGGGCAAACCTCTTCCATTTGGCAAGAGAGTGAACAATCTCCATACTTTGATCATTAGCAAAAGGAAGGGTGAAGGTAACAGGTTCTTCATTACCGCTTAGGTTATCATTAAGGCCGGTAGATCTTGGAACAAAAAGTGGGGCTGAAACCCTCTTTAGGTTTAGGTTGTTGGCCAGGTTGATTTGAAAATAATCTTTGATTTCTTTAATTAGCAGCTGGGTCTTATATAAGTCTTGGCTGCTTTTATAGTTTGTAGGTATTAATAACTTGCTCATGTATACTCCTTATAATTATAATTAATATACTATAAAATCTAAAAAAATAAAACCTTGGCTAAAGTTGCAATCTTAGACCATAAGTTTATAATAGCCTATGTAGAACAAATTATAAGCAAATGGATCTATGATCTAAAAATTAAGAGAGGTGTTATGAGAAAAGATTATTCAAATTTATTTAGCTTTGATGGAAAGATTCCCCTATCTAAGGCCATACCCTTAGCCTTACAGCATGTTATAGCTATGATTGCAGCTTGTGTTGCCCCAGCTATTATATTTGCACAAATGGCAGGCTTATCCCAAGAGGATTCTATAATCCTAGTTCAAATGGCCCTAATTGGATCAGCCCTAACTAGCTTACTTATGATCTATCCTATTGGAAAATTTGGGGCAAAACTTCCTATGATTTATGGAGTATCTTTTGCCTATGTACCTACAATGCTAGCCTTGGCTAGTCAATTTCAAGCATCTGGTGGTAGGCACATAGTAGCCGTTGTCCTTGGAGCCCAACTTATAGGTGCCATTGGCTCTTTGATATTTGCCTTCACCCTAAAGTACATACTTCCATACTTTCCACCCCTAGTATCAGGTACTGTGGTCTTATGTATAGGCATATCCCTTTATCCTATAGCCCTTACCAACATGGGAGGGGGAGGAGATGTTAACCAACTTGGTTGGGGTCAGTGGCAAAATTGGCTAGTTGCAGGTGTTACCCTTCTTGCATCAATTGGCTTTACCCATTTTGCCAAGGGGATTTTTTCTCTAGCATCCTTGCTTTTTGCTATGCTAGTAGGCTATGCCCTTGCAGGTTTTTTTGGTATGATTGACCTATCTCCTGTAGGTGATGCCAGTCTTATATCCTTTGTAAGACCCCTACACTTTGGGATAAAACTTGAACCTTCTGCTATATTTTCCTTTATTATAATATTTATAGTAACTTCTATTGAAGGTATTGGAGATATGACTTCTACAACTATTGGAGGGATGGATAGGGCGCCTAGCAAACAGGAGCTTAGGGGAGGAATAGCAGCCTTCTCGCTTACCAATATTATAGGAGCTTTCATAGGAACCCTTCCTACTGCAACCTTCTCCCAAAATGCGGGTATTGTTTCAGTTAATAAGGTTATAAATAAGAAGGTCTTTTCAACTGCAGCTATAATTATCCTTCTTGCAGGGCTTTCACCAAAATTATCATCCCTACTTACAACCATTCCTGAGCCTGTTATAGGAGGGGCGACCCTTTCGGTATTTGCAGCTATTACTATGAATGGGATAAGGATGATTACCAGCCAACCTTTGACTATGAGAAATACTTCTATAGTTGGTACTTCAGTTGCCCTAGGCTTTGGCTTTGTATCTGTAGTATCAGTGGCAGAGGCTGCTGGAGTCTACTTTATGCCAGAAGAATTAAAGATTGCTATAGGCTCATCTCCTGTAGTTCTTGCAGCTATATCAGCTGTCTTGATGAATATTATTATTCCAGAAAAAGATGAGGATAAAGAAGAAAGTCTTCCTGCCTAGCGGGAAGATTTTTTTATGCAGAATCTAGGTATATTTGAGATATATTTATCGGATGTTTTATTGTTATAAATATACTTAGATTTATTTTACACAATAACCACCGGATATGAAAGAAAATCTTGATATTATATTGTCAAATTTTGGATTTTCTTATATAATACTAGACAGGGAGGTGAATATGTTAATTATAAGATTAATTTTAGGCTATGTAATAGCCTATCTAAGTGGAAAATTGATGAATAAAATCAAACTTCCACAAATTTTAGGCTGGCTTTTGGCAGGAGTAATTTTTGGACCTAATATAATTGGCCTTGTAAGTAGGGATGTAATGGCCCTTAAAGTTTTCCCAATTATTATGAACCTTGCTAAAAGTATAGTTGGTATCATGGTTGGATATGGCATGGTATTTAATAATATCAAAAAGGCAGGGGTCAAATACCTAACTATTACCCTATCTGAAATTATTACTACTATGGTATTTACAGGTGTAATCTTTGCTATAATCTTTGCTATTTTAGGCATTCCTTGGCAGCTAGCAATTCTTTGTGGCCTTGTATCAGTGCCAACCGCTCCAGGAGTTAACCTTTCTCTTATTAGTGAGTTTAAGGCAAAGGGAAAGTTTACAGAAACCCTAAGGACAGTTACAGGACTTAATAGTATTTTTTCTAACTTATTTTTCTATACCCTCCTAGGTGTAGTTCAAGTTACAATTATGAATACTAGTGAAGTTAATATATCTATAGTGGACATGATGGTCTTACCCCTTATAATAGGTGCAATCTTTGGGGTGATTACATCAAAGGCTATATGTATTTTTAAGGATACCAGCAAGGACCTTTTGGTTTTTGTTAGCTTTATAATAATAACTTGCTCAGTAGCCTTATATGTGGACAATTACATAATAAAAGATCCTGTAATGAACTTTGTAATTTTAGGTATAGGTTTCTCTACAGCCTATGTAAATATGGTCAAGAAGGAAAAGTTCATTTCTATTAGAAAATGCTTTAACCCAATCCAACAAAAAGGACTAATGTGTCTAGTGTTTGGCCTTGGCCTACCACTAAATCCAAAGCTTATACCAGAGCATTTATTTATTCTTCTAGCTTATATAATAGTAAGGGGCATAGGTAAAATCGGAGGAACCTACTTTGGAGCAAGCCTTGCCAAAGAGGAAGAATCTATAAAAAGAAATATCAAGTACATGATGCTACCTGCAGCTGGAGTATCCCTAGTGTTCTTTAGCAATGCAGCAGCCATAGTAGAAGCCTCTTTCCCAGACTTTTTATATATCTTTACTGTAGCCTTCCCAGCTGGAGTAATGATCAATGATATAGTGGGAATTATGCTTGGTAAAAAGGCCTTTGTTAGAAGTGGAGAAATTGATAAGTAAATATGATTATATGAAGAAAAGTTAGGGTAAACCCATAATATAAGCTATTTATTTATTAAAGGAGGTAAGAATGGATAAAAAATATGATCTAGTGATAATTGGAGCAGGTCCTGCAGGATTGACAGCTGCTATTTATGGAGTTAGGGCAAACTTAAGCGTGCTCTTACTTGATAAACTAGCTCCAGGTGGCAATGTCTTAAATACAAATGAGATTGAAAACTACCCTGGCTTTGGCAAGATTAATGGGGCAGAACTTGCAATCAAAATGTATCAAGATAGTCAAAATTTAGGTGCAGAATTTGAATATGCTACTGTAACAGAAATAGTAGATGGAGAATATAAGAAGGTTTATACAGAAGAATTTGAGAACCCTTTCTTAGGCCTAAGTGTAATAATAGCAACAGGAACAAGACCTAGAATGCTTAACATACCAGGTGAGGCAGAACTTGCTGGTGTAAACGTTTCATGGTGTGCTATATGTGATGGGGCTAAGTATAAGGATAAGGATGTAGTAATCTGTGGGGGAGGAAACTCTGCTATAGATGAAGGGACTTATTTATCTACAATAGTTAATAAACTAACCCTAGTATCTGACTTTGACCTAACAGGTGATCCAAACTCAGCAGCCTACCTTAGAAGCCTTGATAATGTAGAGGTTAAGCCTTATAAGAGGATACTTGAGTTTATAGTAGAAGATGGCCACCTAAGCGGGGTTAGGTTTGCTGATAAGGAAACCTTAGAAAATGAAGAAATAGTTAAGTGTGATGGGGTCTTTGAATACATAGGAGCCTTGCCAAATACAGAATTTATCAACCCTTGTAGTATAGGAAATGATAGGGGCTATATAATAACTGATGAAAAGATGCGTACTAATATAGAAGGTATCTTTGCGGCAGGAGATTGTAGGTCAAAGGGCCTAAGGCAAATTGTAACAGCAACCAATGATGGGGCTATAGCAGCCCAAGAAGCATGGGCTTACAAAAAATCTAAGCATATAAATTAAGGAGGAAGAAATGATAATTGAATTTGAAAACCAAGACCTAAAAGAAATGATAAAGGATGGAGCAAGCCTAGTAGAATTTTACTCAAAAACTTGCGGACCTTGTAAGATGCTCTCCTTTGTCCTAGATGATTTATCAAAACACTATGAAGATCTTACCATAGTAAAAATTGACTTTGAGGCTAATCCTGACCTTGTTAAAGAATATGGGGTGGAAGGATATCCAACCATGATCATGTTTAAGGATGGCCAAGAGATCAATAGAAGAGGCGGCTTACAACAAAAACCAGTAATTGAAAAGATGATTAAGGAGGCTTTATAATGAAATTACAGTACCAATTCAAAGACCACCTAGTAGTAGAGCAGGCTAAGGCTGAAAAGGCTATGCTAGAAGAGTTTAAAAATGGAGATTATACAATAGAAAATCCCCTCATAAAATATAACCTCTATAAGCTAAATGCCCTATCAGCAGTAATTTGTTTTAGGACAGAAGAAGAAGTTGCTATTAATGTAAGGGTTTTAGGAAAAACCAAAGAAGCAGACTTCTACCAATCCTTCCCTAAGGCAAAAGAGCATATCCTACCAATAGTTGGTCTATATAGTGATTATGAAAATAAGGTTGAAGTTTATCCATGGCAAAGAGAATCAGATAAGGTAACCTTGACAATTAAGACACCAAAGACTGATGGAGCAGGCCTTGTAGAAAAGATGGAAACAAGTCCAGCCTACCTTCAAGATCAAATAATGTTTTTATGTCCAGCTACAGCAAAACTTGCTATAGGAGTTGACTATGCAGGGGATGTAAGACTTGACTTTACCAAACCTCTCCTATGGGACCTAAAGGTTTTAGACAATGGAAACTTCTCAATGGGATCTGACAGGATTGTAAAAATGCCTTATTCAATATCAGGTCTTTATGAATTTAACGCTGCTGGAAAAATCTATAAGGAATATAGGGTTCCACATGGCTACCACCATGACCAATGTTTCTTACCAAATGGAGATATAATAGCTTTAAATAACTACATAGAAAATGGAACAGTAGAAGATGAAGCTGTTATAATAGATAAGGATACAGGAGAGATCAAAAGAAGAATCTACTTTGATAACTTCCTAAAACCAGGCGTACAAAAATCAGGATCTTGGTCCGATGAAGACTGGTTCCACTGTAACTCAGTTTGGTATGATAAAAATACCAACTCCCTAACCTTCTCAGGCCGTCACGTAAATGCTATGGTAAATATAGACTTTGATACAGAAGAATTAAATTGGATTATATCAGATCCAGAAAACTGGCCAGAAGAATACCACAAGTACCTATTTACACCAGTAGATAATGGCAAGGACTTTGAATGGCAATATGAGCAACACTCTGCCCTAATAACACCATTAGGAGATGTAATGTGCTTTGATAACCACCATTATGGATCACAAAATCCAGATAAGTACCTAGCACCAAATGACTCTTACTCAAGGGGAGTAAAGTATAAGATAAATACTGACAAAATGGAGATAGAACAAGACTGGCAATATGGTAAAGAAGAGGGAATTGATTTTTACTCACCATACATCTGTAATGTAGTTTGGTATAATGAAGGCCACTACCTAGTTCACTCTGGTGGAATAACCTATGATAGGGATGGAAATGCTAGTAAAAAACTTGGACCATATGCTCAAGTAGATGATCCAAAGGCAGTACTTAAGGCAAGAACAGTAGAAATAGCTGATGGAGAAGAAAAACTATACTTGGAAGTAAATTCCAACTACTATAGGGCTGAAAAAATCCACCTATATAACAAGCGTGGTAAGGACCTAGTCTTAGGTGAGGGAGAAGTCCTAGGTAACCTAGGTGTAACTCCACAAATGGATTATGATATACCAGCAAATGAAGTTGATGATGAATTTGAAGATTGGCAAAAACCATTAATCATAGATGAAGATGATATGCTAACCTTCAAATGTAAATTTACCAAGGGAGACCTAGTTCAACTAATCCTTGAAGGAGAAAATGATACTAGAAAATACTTTGTATCAACCTCCCACGGTATAAGAGGAGCTATGTGTGCAGGAACCTTCCTACCAGATGATGATAGGGAAA
>JAUNLG010000010.1 GCA_030532385.1 Anaerococcus sp.
CCCCCCATAAATATTATAGAACCTTCTATTTTCTTGACATCAATACTACTGTCTCTGCCGTCAACTTCTAGCCAATCGATGGCCTTACGTCCCTCTCTTGGGAAGTCTTGGCATGAGACCTACATCTGCTTATAACTTCCTAGTAAGCAGTGTTAGGGCTTCAACGTGCATAGTTTGTGGGAACATGTCTACTGGTTTTATTTTGCTAAGCTCATATCCTAAATTCATAAATCTTTTTATATCTCTTGCAAGTGTTTGAGGATTGCAGGAAATGTAGACTATTTGATCTACTTTACTTTTCCCTATTGCTTTTATTATCTCTTTATCAAGGCCTGCCCTTGGTGGGTCTAGGGTTATTGATCCTATTTTTTCTTTTTCTATAAACTTTTGACCTATGTACTTAGCATTTTTACTAATAAATTTATAATCTTTTAGACCATTTCTTCTGGCATTTTCCTTGGCATCTTCTATGGCAGACTTATTTATCTCTATTCCTACTATCCTATCACCATTTATGGCTATAGAGCTAATTCCTGATCCACAGAAAAGGTCTAGGAGTTTTTGATCTTTTTTGATAAATGATTTTGCAAGCTTATAGAGGTTTTCTATTTGAAAATCATTTACTTGATAAAAATCATCCCTAGATACCTTAAATACCTTATCCATAAGATTAAATTCTAGGTAGTCTAGTCCTATGGATAAGACTTCTCTTTTATCTATTAGGTTTATTCTAAAGCTTATAGCTTTGTAGTTTTTTCTTAGATAGGTAAATATTTCTTTGGCCTTTGTCGTATAGATATTTAATAGAATTTCTTTACCATTTGACCTTATTGATATTTGATCTATTAGATCACCCAAAGCCTTACTTATATCTTGGGATAAGCTAAGGATTTTCTTAAAATTTGACCTTATATGCTCATTTGCTAACATACAGTCTTCTATGTAGACTAGGTCATCTGAGTATTTCTTCTTATAAGCAAGTTTCCCATTTTTACCTACTTGTAATCTTATCTTATTTCTATAGGCAAACTCCTTGCTTTCAACCATTTCTAAGTCTTCTATACTTATGCCAGCTGTTTTTCTTAAGGCATTTTTTATTAAATTTTTCTTTACTTGTATTTGACTTTTATAATCTATATCCATAATAGAACAGCCCCCACATTCATAATAATATGGACATGGAGGCTTTCTGTAATGGTCGCTGGTTTGAGTAGTTTTTACTTTCTTTGCATTTGTGAAATTTTTCTTCTCTTCTATTATTTCTATTGTACAAATCTCTCCAAGGACTGCTCCTTCTACAAAGTAGACCTTGCCATCCTTCCTACCTACACCACGACCATCTTGAAGGATATCAATTATCTTTATATCTTCTATGACCATTAGATAACTTTTGTCTCTCCCTTATATATTACTCCACCTATTGGATCTACTGTTATTGTATCTCCATCTTCTACTAAGTTTAGGATATTTACTGCTCCTACTACAGCTGGAATGCCAAAGTGGACAGCGGCCACTGCTGTATGGCTTGTTAGACCACCTGTTTCTGTTACAATTGCTCTTGCTTTTTGGATGAAGTCTGTTATATCAGAATCGGTGAATTTGCCAATTATTATATCTCCTTCTTCAAATTTACCTTGAAGTTCCTTTTTGGTTGATCCTATTACAACTTTTCCTGATATAGACTTACTTCCTATACCTGTTCCGCTTGTTAATATATCACCGATGACATGGACTTTGATTAGGTTACTTGTTCCTGATACTCCAAGTGGGATTCCTGCTGTTAGAACTGTTAGATCTCCTTCTTGGACATAGCCTTCAGAAAGGGCTCCTACTATAGCTCTTTCTATAAGCTCATCTGTTTCTTTGGCTTTTTGGATAACTATTGGGTTTACACCCCATACTATAGATAGACTTCTTGCAACCCTATCTGTAGTTGTTGCAGCCACTATATTAGTTTTTGGCCTAAATTTAGATATTATTCTTGAAGTATTACCACTTGATGTACAAGAAATTATTGCCTTAGCCTCAAGTTCTTCAGCTATATACTTGGTTGATCTTGCTATGGAATTGGTTGTTGTATTTGTAGAATCAACTTTTAGACCATAGACATTTTGATAAAAGTCATCTGAGAATTCTGTTGTTATACAAATATTTCTCATAGTCTTTACAGCTTCTACTGGATACTTACCACTAGCAGTTTCTCCTGATAGCATTACACAGTCTGTTCCATCGATTATAGCATTGGCTACATCTGTTGTTTCAGCCCTAGTTGGTCTTGGGTTTCTTATCATGGAGTCAAGCATTTGAGTTGCAGTTATAACAGGCTTTGCTGCTGCATTACATTTTCTTATTATCTCTTTTTGTACAAGTGGGATTAGCTCAGTTTTAATCTCTACTCCAAGGTCCCCCCTAGCTACCATTATTCCATCACTTGCTTCTATGATTTCATCTAGGTTGTCCACACCTTCTTGAGATTCAATTTTTGAGATTATTTTTATATGCTCTCCACCATGATCTTCAAGGACCCTTCTTATATCATAGACATCTTCTTTTTTACGGACAAAGCTTGCAGCAATTATATCTATGTCATTTTCTATACCAAATTTTATATCATCTACATCCTTAGGTGTAAGTGATGGTAGGTTGGTTTTTGATCCTGGTAGGTTTACTCCCTTATGGTTTGATAAGATTCCATTATTTAAAACTTTACAAATTACATCAGTTCCATTAATTATGTCACTTACTTCTAATTGAACAAGTCCATCGTCAATATAAATAGTTGATCCAATCTCAACATCATTTGGCAAGCCCTCATAAGATACTGATACTATTGCTTGGTCCCCTTCTACATCTCTTGTGGTTAAGGTGAAAATATCACCAGGTTTTAGGAATATTTCTGACTCTTTAAAGCTGCCTGTTCTTATTTCAGGCCCTTTGGTGTCAAGCATTATTGCTACAGGCTCATTTAATTTCCTTCTTATTCTTCTAATTGTCTTTATCTTTGCTAGATGTTCTTCATGGCTACCATGAGAGAAGTTTAATCTTGCAACATTCATTCCATTTAGGATTAATTCTTCTAATACTTCTGGTTTTTCACTAGCAGGTCCTATGGTACAAACCATCTTAGTTTTCTTTAAAATATCCGGTTTCATAAAATCTCCTATCTTGATAATGAGTTAGCAAGTTCATAAAGTCTTTCATCAAATTCAGACTTCTTGCTTGTAGCTTCTTCAATACTTACTTCAATTATTTCCCCATTTACATATCCTAAGGCTAAATCAGTTTTGCCAGCTTCAAGCAATTCTACTGCACGAGCCCCCATGATTGAACCTAGTAGCCTATCGACAGATGAAGGTGAGCCGCCTCTTTGGACATGGCCAAGAATTGTTACCTTTGTCTCAATTCCTGTCTTTTCTTCTAGCTCTTTGGCAAGAGAATATGGATCTCCAACACCTTCTGCTAAAGTTATAAGGTGGTGAAGTTTTCCTCTCTTCTTACCATTTTCCATTTTTGCAATAATTTCATCAATTGAAAAGTTGTGCTCTGGAACAATTATTGACTCTGCTCCTCCTGCAAGTCCTGAATAAAGGGCAAGATCACCACAATTTCTACCCATGGCCTCAATTACTACAGCTCTACCGTGGGAAGATGATGTATCCCTAAGCTTTCCAATTGCATCTATTACAGTTTCTATAGCTGTAAAAAATCCAATAGTAAAATCAGTATATCCCATATCATTATCTATGGTTCCAGGTATTCCTACAGTCTTTATACCTAAGTCGGATAAGGCCTTGGCTCCCTTAAATGATCCATCTCCACCAATTACAATCAAGCCTTCTATGCCGTAGTCTTCTAGGATTTGAGCTGACCTTTTTTGTCCTTCAGGTGTTTCAAATTCTAAGCTTCTTGCAGTTCCTAAAATTGTACCACCCTTATGGATAATATCTGCAACAGATGATACATTCATCTCATAAATATCACCTTGCATTAATCCATCATATCCATTTCTAATTCCTTTTACTCTCAAGCCATTATTTAAAGCTGTTCTTACTGCAGCCCTAATAGCTGAGTTCATTCCTGGAGCATCTCCTCCACTGGTTAGTATTCCTATAGTCTTCATAAAAACTCCTTACATAATCTTAACATTTTCTTTTCCTAAAAATTCTTTTAACCTGGCTATATTCTCATCACTTGGACTAATCCAAAGTTTTTTATCAAGCCTTACATTTTTCTTAATATCATCAAAATGAAGTATTACTGGCATCTTGCCTTTCATACTTGTTAAAAGTTTCCTAATGTCATTATACCTTTGAAATTGACTTTTTAAGTATAAAGTCTTAAGATTAATCTTTTCTATGTCAATAAATTCAGATGCTATTAATTTTACATCCCTTTCATCTATTTGTAAATTACCTTTTACAAGGACAGGGCTATCTTCATCCAAAACCAACCTATATTTTCTATAAACTTCAGGAAAGATCACAAGTTCTATAGACCCTGTCATATCTTCCAGTTTACAAAAGGCCATCAGATCTCTTTTTTTTGTCATAATTTCAGATTTTTCGCTAATAATTCCTGCCATAGTGACAAACTTCCTATCCAGTCTTTGGATTGATTCATCAGCCAAATTTTCTTTATAATCACTATTAAAGGTCACTAGTCTATCTAGTTGGTCCTTAAAGTCTCCTAAAGGATGGTCAGATATATAAAACCCTAAGACTTCCTTTTCTAGGGCTAATTTTGTTTTTTTAGGATATTCATTTATATCTTGAAGCTTAATATCCTCCCTACTAGTATCTGATTTGCCACCAGAAATTTGCTCTAGCAGGTTTAATTGTCCCTTTACATTAACCTTTCTATTATCAATAACTGATTCAATAGCCTTTAGATAAACTGCCATTAGTGAAGACCTGGTGTAGGAAAAGGAATCGAAGGCCCCTGCCTTTATCAAAGATTCAATTCCTTTTTTATTAAGAGACCTTGGGTCAGCTTGGTCAAGTCTTGTCAAAAAGTCCTTGAAATTTAAGAATTGACCCTCTTTTTTCCTAGCCTCAACTACCGCTTTGATCAAATTGGATCCAACATTTTTAATAGCCGATAGTCCAAAGATTATCTTTCCTTTTTCAACAGAAAACTCTCTATTAGACCTATTTACATCAGGAGGTAGGATTTCTATTCCCATAGACTTAGCTTCGTTTATATAAGCATATAGTTTAGAGGTATTGTCCATAACCGATGATATTAAATTAGCCATATATTCTTCAGGAAAATAATACTTTAGGTAGGCTGTTTGAACAGCGACTAGAGAATAGGCTGCTGAATGTGACTTGTTGAAGGCATATTTGGCAAAGGAGATCATTTCATCATATATTAGGTTGGCATTTTGCTCGCTTACGCCATTTCTTAGACAACCTGGTATAAGAATATTTCCCTTACTATCTATTTTACCATGGATAAAAATCTCCCTATTTTCTTCCATTACATCCATCTTTTTCTTACTCATGGCCCTTCTTAAGTTATCAGCTTCTCCTAGGGAAAATCCTGCCAATTGTTGGACTATCTGCATAACCTGTTCTTGGTAAACTATTATCCCATAGGTCACCTTAAGGATAGGCATAAGTTTTGGGTCTATATATTTAACCCTTGATGGATTATTTTTGTTTGCAATATAATTGGGAATTTGATCCATAGGGCCTGGTCTAAAGAGTGAATTTGCAGCTATGAGGTCATCAAAAACTGTAGGTTTTAGATTTTTTAGGAAATTTCTCATCCCTGCAGACTCAAATTGAAATATCCCCATAGTTTTCGCTCTTGTAAAAAGACCAATAACATTTTTATCATTTACATCAATATTTTCTATATCAATATCAATATTTTTATTTTTCTTGACATCTTTTATGGTATCTTTTATGACAGTAAGATTTCTTAAACCAAGAAAATCCATTTTAAGTAGGCCCAATTCTTCTATTTCTGTCATATCAAATTGACTTACAACTTGGTCGTTTGATAAGGCAAGGGGAATTATATCTACAAGAGGCTCTTTACTTATCACAACTCCCGCTGCATGTATTGAGGTATGCCTTGGGAGGGCTTCTAGTTTCCTTGCTGTATCTATTAGCCTTTTTGCTTCTGGATCACCATCATAGATTTCTTTAAACTTACTTGATGATAAAAAGGCCTTATCTATGGTCATTCCAATGGTAGTAGGAATTAACTTTGCAATCCTATCTACCTTGTTGTATGAAATATCTAAGACCCTACCTACATCTCTTATAGCATTTCTAGCCTGCATCCTACCAAAGGTTACAATTTGAGAAACATGGTCCCTACCATAAAGATCATTGACATAATCCACTACCTTATCTCTTAGGATATAGTCAAAATCTATATCTATATCAGGCATTGAAACTCTCTCAGGATTTAAAAATCTTTCAAATATCAAATCATAGGCTAGGGGGTCGATTTCTGTTATATCTAAGGCATAGGATACTAAGGATCCTGCAGCAGATCCTCTCCCTGGTCCTACTGCTATATCGTGGGTCTTGGCATATCTTACAAAGTCCCATACTATTAGAAAATAATCTATATACCCCATAGAGGCTATTACATCTATTTCTTTTTTGGCTCTTTCTATAATATTTTCATCGACTCTTGGATATTTTTTATAAATTCCTTCCCTCACTAGACTCTTAAGATAGTCAAGGTTTGACATATTTCCTTCTATCTTTGAAAAATAAGGAAGGTGAGGCTTATGGAATTCAAAGTCTACAGAACACAAATCAGCTATCTTTTGGGTGTTTTCTATGGCCCCATCAAAATCTTTAAAAATCTCTAGCATCTCTTCAGGGCTTTTTAGGTAAAACTCCCTACTAGGCATACGCATCCTATCCTTATCTTCTAGGAGCTTGCCCGTTTGAATACATAAAAGTACATCTTGGTAATAAGCATCTTCTTTATTAACATAATGGACATCATTACTTGCTACAAGGGGTATGTCTAATTCTTTCTGAAGGTCCTTTAATTTTTCATTTACAAAATCTTGCTCTCTCATACCATGGTTTTGGACTTCAAGGTAATAATTACCCTTGCCAAAAGCCTCCTCATACCTAAGAGCTGTTTCCTTTGCTCCTTGATAGTCATTTTCTAGAAGTCTTTGATTAACCTCACCGTTAAGACAAGCGGATAGGGCTATAAGGTCTTTGCTATAAGCTTTTAGATAAGAAAAATCAATCCTAGGCTTATAGTAGAATCCATTGACATAGCCTTCAGATACTATCTTTATCAAATTCTTATAGCCTTCCATGTTTTTAGCCAAGAGTATAAGGTGGTAATAACGTCTATTAGAAGAATTTTTCTCCCTATGGTCCTTTTCACTTACATAAACTTCACAACCTATTATAGGCTTGATTCCTCTTTTTTTGGCCTTTTTATAAAATTCGATTACCCCATACATCTGCCCATGGTCTGTTATCGCTATGGAATCCATGCCAAGTTCTAGACACTTATCTAAGAGGGTGTCTATTCTTGAAAATCCATCAAGCAGAGAATATTCGCTATGAACATGTAGGTGTGTAAAATGCTTTGTCATATCTTCCTTCTCTTCTATAAGTCCTCGGCCATCTTTATAAATTTCTGTAACCTATAATTTACCTTAGCCTTAGTCATTGGTGGGTCAACCAGCCTTCCTAATTCTTCTATAGATGCGTAGGGATTATCTAACCTTAATCTACCAATCCCTATCATATCATCATCTAGTTTATAAAAATCTCCTGATTTTATAAGATCATTAATAGCATCTACCTGTTTCAAAGATGCCTTGACTGTCCTATCTATATTAGCCTTATCAAAATTAGTCTGCCTATTTATATTATTCCTTATAGATTTCATAGCTCTAACATTTTCTAGCTCAAAAAGAGACTTGGTAGCTCCAATTATTGCTAGAAAATCTGAAATCTTATCACTATCCTTAAGATAAACTAAGGAATAATCTCCCCTATAATTTACCTTAGCATTTAGGTCAAAGGCATCCATGGATTCTTTTAGCAATACAAGCTCTTCTGGACTTGACCCTATTACTTCTAAATTGTAACCTCTTTGGGGGTCATTGATAGATCCCTTATAGATAAAAGCTATCTTTAGAAAGGATTTGATATCATCTAAGGAAACATCGTCTATATCTTTAAAATTATCTATAAAGCCCTTGTCTTTTTTTTCAATCATCCTGTCTGATATATGGTTATTTTCTACAAGGACCTTAAAAACCCTACTTGACCCCCTATCGAGGATCTCAAAGGTAGGCGAATACTTATAGATAGTCTTGATAAGATTGTAGATATACCTAGCCTTGGTGTTAGAATCAGTTTCAAATTTAATATTATAACCTTGCCTATTTATCCTAATAGAGCCTACAAAATGAATTATAGATACCAATTCCCCATCTGGAGAAATCGGATCTTTTTTTAAAACTTCCTTCTTACACCTTTGTGAAAAAGACATACACACTCCTAGTCTAACATCATGGACCTTACTTTTTCTATAGTCTCATCATCTACCTTAGCATATGATAGAAATTTATCAAAAGACTTATACTTTCTAACGACATAATTATAGGCTTCTTTCATATTGTATGGGCTTGTTATCCTAAATACTGAATAAGGCTCATCCTCATCATATCTTTCTATATAACCTAAGTAGGCTGAGGATACCTCATAGTCAGCTATAATATCAGACCTTGCTACATCAGCTAATCCCATTAGTATCATAGATATTATGCCTGTCCTATCCTTACCTTCCTGGCAGTGATAAAGAACAGCCCCTTGGCTTTGGGCAAATACTTCAAAGATCTCTTTTATTGCCTTATAATTATCTATTAAGTTCCTATAACTTGCTCCTACTGATAGTTTTTTGGATATAATCATATCAATCTCTTCTTGCCTAAACTCCCTATCAGCTGCAAGAGAAATATTTTTGTAGGCAAATTCTTCCTTTACTCTCTTAAGACTTTCTCTAGAAGAATCTATCTCCCCTTCTCTTCTTAAATCTATTATGGTTTCAACTCCTAAGTCTTTTAGGTAGTTAATATCATTATCTTTTACATCATCAAGGTTGGCTGACCTTACGAATTTCCCCCATTTAGTTACCTTGCCATAAAGAGTAGGAACTCCTCCTAAGTCTCTTGCATTTTTAATATTTTCTAAGGGGTATCTTTTTAAGTATTTCATTACCATCTATCCTTCTCTCTATGTTTTTTTACTAAAATATAATCATCATCCTTCATTCTCTCATATAAACGCTCTACCATATAGACAGACCTATGTTGGCCACCTGTACATCCTATGGCAATTGTCAGTATATCCTTTCCCTGATTTTTAAATTTAGGAAGAAGTTTCCTTATAAGCTGGTAGATATCTTCCTCAAATTCATGAGATTCTTCGAACCTATCTAGGTAAGCTTTAAGGGCTAGGTCGGTACCATTTAGCTTTTTAAGGTCTTTTTTATAATAAGGATTTGGCAAAAATCTCATATCAAAGACAAATTCGAAATTATCACTTAAGCCATATTTAAAACCAAAGGATACCAGGTTGATTATCATCTTATCTTTTTTAAGGGCTATGTCTTCAAGAACTTTTTTAAGGTCAGCTGACTTATAATCAGATGTATCAATTAGCCTATCAGCTGCTCTTTCTATTGGGATAAATAAGTTTTTTTCTCTCTTTATCCCTTCTTCCACATCTCCAAATTCACCTAAGGGATGGGGTCTTCTAAGTTCATTATATCTTTTAAAAATCACCTCATCCTTAGAGTAAAGATATATTATCTCAGTATCTGGATTAACTTTTTTTATCCTTCTAAAGGCCTCACTCATATCAGCTGTCATCGAACTTGATCTAAGATCAATTACTACGGCCATCTTCTCTATTGGATTTTTTTGGTTATTATTAAGTTCAATAAACTTCTCCATCAAATAAGCAGGTACATTATCCATTGCATAATATCCCATATCTTCAAAAGCTCTTAGGGCGGTAGTCTTACCTGATCCGCTTAGGCCAGTAATAATTTTTAATTTCATTAAAGTTCTCCGATTAGTTTTACTTCTCTTTCCAGCTTAAATCCTGTTTTTTCATAAACGATAGATGACACTTCATTTATAAAATCTAGCATCTGTTTACATGTAGCCTCACCCCTATTTATCAAAAAACCACAGTGTTTCTCGCTAACTTGGGCATCTCCTTGTCTAAATCCTCTAAGCCCACACTCATCAATCAATTTTGATGCATAAGAGCCTACTGGTCTTTTGAAAGTTGATCCTGCAGATTTTTTATCTAATGGCTGCTTACTTTGCCTCCTATTTGTAAAGTCCTCATATTTTTCTAAAAGGTCTTGCTTGTCTGCTTTTTTTAATTTAAAACTTGCTGATGATACTATTAGGTCTTGTTCGAAAATCCTAGAATGTCTATAAGAAAAATTCATCTGTTCATTGGTAAATACATGGATATTTCCATCATAATCAAAGGTCCTAACTTCAAGGCAAATATCTTTAATCTCTCCTCCATAGGCTCCCGCATTCATAGCTACCGCTCCTCCAATAGAGCCTGGAATCCCTGATATTTCTTCCATGCCTCTAAGTGAATTTTCTATAGCAAATAAGGCTGTTTCATTTAGGCTTGTTCCAGCAAGGGCTGTGACTATTTCATCCTTGACCCCTAGCTTACTATAATTATCAGCCAAAACTACTACAGCTCCCCTAATACCCTTATCAGATACCAAAAGATTTGATCCTCTGCCAATAACAGTTGTCTTAATATCCATATTTTTATTTAATCTTAAAATATTTTTAAGTTGATCTTCATTTTGAGGTTTTAACAAAACATCAGCCCTTCCGCCAATGCCGAAGGTTGTATAATCTTTTAAATAAGAATCATAGGATACTTCCCCCAGATCCTTACCTTCATATATATTTTTATAGTCCATAAATCCTCCTTAGACTATTAATATTTGAAATTTCATTAATAGATTATACTCGTTCTTACCTATATTAACTATTGATTTGATAGCCATCCCTTATCTTACTTACCTAGGTTATTTTAAGAATCACAAATAAAAATTTGTAATTTCTCCTAATATTTGGTAGAATAATAAAGATGAATTAATGTTAGGAGGTGTAATGATGGCAAGAACATGTGATATATGTGGTAAGGGAACCAAAACAGGTTACAATGTAACTTTCTCTCACAGACAAATAAATAGAACATTCAAAGCAAATGTGCATAAAGTAAAAGCTTTAGTAGATGGAACACCTAAAACAATCAATGTATGTACTAAATGTCTTAAAAGCGGTAAAGTAGAAAAAGCATAATTGCAAAATGTTTTTTTTATTCTTAAATAGTATTTAACAGCCACCGGAAAGAAAACTGATCCAGTGGTTATTTTTATTTTTTAAGAGGCCTAAAAAATAAACGTATTAGCCAAGCTATTGCTAGGCTAATACGTTTTTCTATTGGTTACTTTTATTGAAAATAAACTTACTCCTATTAGGCTAAGTCCTAGCAAAATATTTATAAAAAGACCAAAAGAACCTGTCTGGGGTAGGTAGGCTACTGGTTTATCAGACCTTATAACAAAGGGATCCCCTACTAAACTATTCCCATCGATCTTTATATTTCCCCCACTATCAATTATAAGATCATAGGATTTGTTATTAGGACTATAACCATTTGCTGGACTAACTTCATAAATCCTATAAACTCCTTCGCTAAGGTAGGTAAATTTTGCCCTGCCCTTTTCATTAGTTGAAATCTTAAATGAATTATAGGGATCATCTAGGTTTTCAACCCCAAATATACTGCCTTCTATAGGATTATCATCCTTATCTAGGTTTTTTATAGTAAGGTCAGGTTTCTTACTTATCCTCTTATTTTCAACAGTAAATTGATTACCTTCTCCTAATATAAGTTCTTTAGGCTCGCTATAAAATTTATTTTCTTTGACTGCTGCATAGCCATCTTTATTGTTTATCCCAAGATTATTTAAATACATAGATAAC
This sequence comes from Anaerococcus sp., assembly GCA_030532385.1. Classification (GTDB taxonomy): domain Bacteria; phylum Bacillota; class Clostridia; order Tissierellales; family Peptoniphilaceae; genus Anaerococcus. The sequence continues at coordinate 12,044 of JAUNLG010000010.1, forward strand.
ACTGGTTTACTGGTATATTCATTATCATCATCGCTTATTTTCTTAAGCCTTACAGTAAAGTCTATGCTTCCATCACCTTCTATTGGTAGGGTATAGTAGGTAATTGATAGGTCGTCCTTAAATACCCAAAACCATGAAGATAAAAATCTTATATCTAGGATTGCCTTATCAAAATCAATTAATTTCTCATAGGATATTTTAAGATTAAATTCATCCTCTCTTGATCCCTTAGTAATTGTTTGATTTACCTTTAAAGCCCTTTTATTATTCATAATCAGATATGCTGAAAGATCAGAATTTGTAGGTTCTAGGTCAATTAGTTTCTGATATTCAAATATTTGAACTTCTCCCATCTGCCCAACCTTAACTTCCCAATAATCCATAGTTTTTTCATAATTTATTGGACTTTTAATCTCTTCTAAGGTATAAGTACCAGGGCTTAGGTCTTCAAACTTTACTATGCCATCTGCCTTTGTATATCCCTTTACAATAATCTGGTTTTCATTATTTATAAGGGTAAATCTCGCATAAGATAGGGGTTTTTTACTCTTACTATCAATCTTTTGAACTTGAAAACTAGCTAGGGGATTTTCTCTAGGATTTATAATTGTAAGCCTATTAACCTCTCTTGGGTCACCTAGAGGATTTATGTCAACTTGCTTACCACTAATCCTTATCCTATAAAAATCTGGGTCAAGGCCCAAAAGTCTTATATCCTCTTCTTTAAGGTCTGGTTCATTAAATTTATTTAAGGCTAGGACTTTTTTATCTAGGTTAAATATGGGCTTTAACCCATTCCAATTAACTTCTACATCCTCAATAAGATTCTCGTTTTCACTTTTTCCTTCAGTAAAATTAGAATCCTCAGCTGGATCTGTTTGCTCATTATCACTTAAAAATTTAGCAAAGCCATTATCATCAATCCTAATCCAAAAATCTTTTAAGGACTCAATAAAGGGTTTCTCTATTTCTTCTTGGTCTAATAAATAATCTCCAGGCTTAAGCCCATCAAAAATAAGCTCACCCTTATTATCACTAGTAGCCCTTAAGACCTCCTCTCCTTGGAAGGATAGGCAATATCGAACATTTTCGATAGGATTGTCAAGATCATCAAGGCTTATGATAGTCAATGGAAAGGTCTCTTCCCTAGGCTCTATTTCATCAAAATCATTGGTTCTTTCTATAGACTCATTATCTTCGCTAAGCTTTATACCAATATCATCTTCTTTCATGGAATTTTCTTGATCGAGATTATCTTGATCTATGTCACCATCTAATAAAAAAGCTATACAATCACCTAGGGGCCTTGAATCCAAAAGATTAGATTCATCAATTAATTGGAAATTAATAGGAGAAGTTAGGTCTTCTTCCATAATTTTAAAATGATAAATTTCAAAATCTTCATTTGTCTCTCCTAAGTTTACTTCTTCTTGATCAAATATATTTTCAATATAATATCCCTCACTAGTCTCAGCAATTTCTACATCAATCTCTAGTCCTTGGGCCTTAAAATTGGTATAAAGCCTTTCATAGGCTAAATGAACCAAGTCATAAGACTGATAAGTTTTATCCTCAAATAGCCTTATGTCCTTATCTAATAATAAATACAGGTCATTTGTTTTACCATTCAACTTAAAACTTATAAGTTTATTAAAAGGATCTTCACTTACATTGTAAAGACCATAGCTAGACCCACTGGGCAAAATTTCCTCCTCAGCTAAGACTTCTTCTCCGCCATAGTCAAAATTTTCAGCTAGGACAATTGAAAAGCTTTGCCCCACCAGGAAAAAAATAATTCCTAGACCTACTAATAACCCAAAATATTTTTTACTCTTAATAACCATAATTACCCTCTTGATATCAAAAGGCAGGAAGAGTAATCCTCCCTGCCTAACCCTAGAATATTCCTATTAATTTTTGTACACCAATACTTGTAAGAGAAATCAATATCCAACAGATAAAGCCAAGCAAGATGGCTGAACCACCAGTTTTTATAAGTTTGATAAGGTCAGTTTTAAGACCAATTGCTCCCATAGCCATGGTTATAAAAAACTTAGACAGAAATTTTGTTAAATCTAAAAACTCTTGAGGAAGTGTAAAAACACTTGAAACAATTGAAGCAAGGAGGAAAAGAAGTATAAAAGTTGGCACTAACTTATATATCTTAAGGTCTTGCTTTTGGCTTGTTTGCTTATTTTCGTATATAGATAAGACAAGGGTTATTGGTATAATAGCCAAGGTTCTTGTAAGCTTAACTACTGTAGCAAGCTCTAGGGTATTTGACCCATGGATAGCATCCCAAGCTGTAGCTGTGGCTGTAACAGATGAGGTGTCATTTACCGCAGTCCCAGCAAATAGACCAAAACCCTCATTAGTAAAGCCTATTAGAGAACCTAGGGTTGGGAAAATTAAAGCAGCCAAGACATTAAATAAAAATATTACAGATATAGCCTTAGCTATTTTCTCATCCTCAGCCTTTATAACTGGAGCTGTAGCAGCAATAGCTGATCCCCCACATATTGATGATCCAACACCAATAAGTATCCCAACTTTCCTATCTATGTTTAAGACTTTGGTTAGAAAATATGATGCTATAAGTGATACAGAAATAGTGGCTATTATAACAGGTAGGGACTGTCTACCACTAGCAACTATAGTGCTAATATTCATTCCAAAGCCTAGGAGGATCACTGCAAGCTGTAGGACTTTTTTGCTAGTAAAACCTATACCTGGATCAAAATCATCATATCTTCCAATAAAATTTGATAAAACCATACCTATAATAATAGCAAAAACCGGTCCACCAACAACTGGCAAAGCTTTACCGAGTAGGTGGCTTGGGATGGCTATTAGTAAAGATAAAATTATTCCTTTTATGTATTTCATTAATACTCCCTTCTAAATTATAAGCTCTAGTAATATTTTAACATAAGAAGATGGTTTCTGTACTATTTTTTTAAATTAAAAATTTCCTAAAGATTAAGTCAAACTTAACTTTAGGAAATTTCATCGACACTTGCTAGGTTAATATATTTTTGCTCCTGCAGGAATACTTGAATCTAACATAATAAGACTAAGTAATTCTTCTCCATCATACTCGCATACTGCTGATAGAAGCATACCTTGGGATTCTTCTCCCATCATCTTTCTTGAAGGAAGGTTTGTTATTGCTAGTAAGGTCTTTCCTTGAAGGTCTTGTGGACTATAGTAATTTTTGATGCCTGATAAGATAATTCTATCTTGCCCGCTTCCATCATCTAGGGTAAATTTGAGTAATTTCTTACTCTTTGGAACTTCTTCGCAAGACTTAACCTTTACTACCCTAAAGTCAGATTTTGAGAAAGTGTCAAAGTCTACAAACTCTTCAAATAAAGGCTCTACCTTTACCTTGGATAGGTCTAGGTTGATTTTCTCTTTAGCTATTTCTTTATTTGTAGATCCTTCCTTGCCCATTGGCTTCATTGTTGGGAATAATAGGACATCCCTAATTGAATGTTGGCCTGTTAAGATCATTATTAGCCTATCTATTCCTATACCTAGGCCTCCTGTTGGTGGCATACCAACTTCTAGGGCATTGACAAAGTCATAGTCCATCATTTGGGCTTCATCATCGCCAGCTTCCCTTTTTTTGACTTGGTCTAGGAATCTTTCCTTTTGATCACTTGCATCATTTAATTCTGAAAAGGCGTTAGCAATTTCAGCCCCATTTATAAAGGCCTCAAACCTATATGTTAGGCTAGGATCATCATTTTTTCTCTTAGCTAAAGGTGATATTTCGACAGGGTAATCAGTTATGAAGGTTGGTTGGATTAACTTATCTTCTACAAATTCATCAAAGAATTCTGCTATAATCTCTCCCCTAGTAGGTTTGATTTCTACGTTTTTCTCCTTGGCAATAGCCTTAGCATCTTCATATTCTACTATTTCGTTAAAATCTACTCCAGCATGCTCTTTTATTGAATCTATCATGGAAATTCTCTTCCATGGTGCCTTTAGGTCAATCTCTTTTTCATCAAAGACTACCTTGGTGTCACCTTTAACATTTAAAGCAACAGTTTCTACCATATTTTCAGTTATTTCCATCATATCTTCAAAGTCTGCATAGGCTTGGTAAAGTTCCATAGATGTAAATTCTGGGTTATGGGTTGCATCCATTCCTTCGTTCCTAAACATCCTACCTATTTCATAGACCTTATCAAAACCGCCTACTATAAGTCTTTTTAGGTATAACTCGTCTGCAATCCTAAGGAACATATCAATATCTAGGCTATTGTGGTGGGTTATAAATGGTCTTGCTGTAGCTCCACCTGCTATGGTATTTAAGATAGGAGTTTCTACTTCAAGAAATCCTAGGTTATCTAGGAATTTTCTTATCTCTGTGATAATTTTTGATCTTTGAACAAAAACATCCTTAACTTCAGGATTTACTATAAGATCTAAGTATCTTTGCCTATATCTTAAGTCAGGATCCTTTAATCCGTGCCATTTTTCAGGTAGGATTTGTAGGGATTTAGTCATCAAGGTTGGAGTTTCAGTTTCTACTGATATCTCTCCTTGGTTTGTCTTAAATACCTTTCCTTCAACTCCAAGGATATCACCAATATCATATTTTTTAACTTCTTTAAATTCATCGCCGATAACATTTTTACGGTTAACAATTTGGATTTGTCCAGACTCATCTTGGATATCCATAAAGGACATATTACCATGGCCTCTTTTAGCCATAATTCTTCCAGCAATCCTAACTGTTTTTCCATCATAATTTTCAAAGTCATCTTTGACTTCTTTTGCAGGTATTCTTCCCTTAAAATTTACTACCTTATGTGGGTCTTTCCCCTTATTTTTAAGTTCTTCTAACTTATCTCTTTTGATTTTTAGCATCTCATTTAGATCTTTGTTATCAGCCATCTTTTCTCCTTTATTTAATATTTTTAATTACAAAAAACATCTTTCCATTAGGTGTTGCAACTTCTACCCTATCATTTACTTTTTTGCCAAGAAGGGCTGCACCTACTGGAGATTCATTTGATATAAATCCTTCTAGCGGATTTGATTCTGCAGTACCTACTATCTTATATTCTAATTCTTCATCAAATTCTTCATCATAGACTTTTACAATATTGCCCACTCCGACTTCATCCGAATTTTCCTTTACTTCTATAGTTTTGGCATTTCTAATCATATCTTCAATCTTTGCAATTCTTGATTCGACTTCACCTTGCTCATTTTTTGCTTCATCATAATCAGCATTTTCTGAAAGGTCTCCAAAACTTCTTGCAACCTTGATTTTTTCAGCAATTTCAGGACGTTTTTTTGTCTTTAAGTATTCTAATTCATCTTCTAATTTTTCTAAATATTCTTTACTAAGTATTACTTCTTTATTCTCTGTCATAATCTTCCTCTAAATATCTCTCGTACTCATCTAACAAGTCGAAAATTTCTTTACTTGTTCTTGCCGTATTTACTCTTTTTCTAAATGATGCTGCAGAAGGTAAGCCTTTTATATACCAACCTACATGCTTTCTCATTTGATTTATTACTAGTCTTTCATCCTTATAGGCCATAGATAAAAGGTATTGTTTTTTTATAGTAGCCAATATTTCCTTAAAGTCTATCTTGCTAATCTCTTTGCCTGCAAGATATTCTTTTATCTGCCTAAAGATGAAGGGATTTCCCATAGCTCCCCTTGCAATCATGACCCCATCAGCCTTAGTTATTTTTATAATATCTATAAAATCTTTTAGGCTAAAAATATCTCCATTAGCTATAACTGGAATAGATAGAGATTCTTTAAGCTCTCTTATAGCCTCCCACCTGGCCTTGCCCTGGTATTGCTGGTCCCTGGTTCTAGCATGAAGAATTACATAATCAACTCCAGCATCTTCTAGGGCCTTACCTACTTCAAGGTAATTTATAGAATCTTCGTCAATACCAAGCCTATATTTGACATTAACTATTTTATCTGTTGAATCAACGAGGGTTTTTGCGATCTTATAGACTTCTCTAGGGTCTTTGAGTAAGGCTGAACCTTGGCCATTTTTAAAAATTTTGGGGGCAGGACACCCCATATTAAAGGAAATTTCCTTAAAGTATTCAAGGGGATTTATCTTTTCTTTTACAACCCTGGCTATTAGGTCAGGATCCTTGCCAAAGATTTGTATATTGGAATTTTTTTCAAGGTCTGACCTAAACATAATCTCCTGGCTAGCCTTGTTGTTAAAGGCTAGGGCATTTACTGAAACCATCTCAGTAAAAGTCTTACTAGCCCCGTTTTCCTCACAAATTATCCTAAAAGCCACATCCGTAACTCCAGCCAAGGGAGCAAGCATGACTGGAGTATCCTTATTTAATTGATTCATAGATTATCCTTAGGCCATTTATCATTAGGTCAGGCTCAATTTTGTCAATATATTTACTTTCAGCTGATATTAGCTCTGAAAATCCACCAGTCGATACAACTGTTATATCATCTTTATTTATAGCAAATTTCTCTTCCAATTCATCCTCAATGGTAGCTATAATATGATCAATCATTCCAATATAGCCAAAAATAATTCCAGAATTTATTGATGCTGGAGTATTTTTCCCAATAGCTGATTCTGGAACGCTTAGTTTGATTTTTGGAAGCTTGGCTGTTGCACCAAAAAGTCCATCTTGAGCTATCCTTATCCCTGGAGCAATAGACCCTCCTAGGTAGACCTTATCTTCTGTGATTACATCAAAGGTTATTGCAGTGCCCATGTCTATTACAATTAGTGGTCCCTCATAGATACTTGCAGCCGCCACTGCATCAACTATCCTATCAGCACCAACTTCCCTAGGATTTTCATAGTCTATCTTTAGGAAGGTAGGAGTATCAGCACTTACAATAATTGCCTCCTTATCAAATAGCTTCCTATTGGCAGATTGCCAATTGTATAAGACATCAGGTACAACACATGATATGATAGAATCTTCTATTTCATTAATATCTATGTGCTTTATAAGTAGCATATTAAATAGAGTAGCAACCAATTCATCACTAGTCTTTTTTAAATCAGTTGCCACTCTAAATCTAGATTTTAAGTTTTCTCCTTGAAAAACCCCAATAACAGTATTGGTATTTCCTATATCTATTACTAATAACATTTAAAACGACATCTCCAAAATTACTTTCAATTAACTCTAATATAATACGATTATACTAGTAAATTTCAACCTATTTTCCTAATTTATATCTTCTAATTAGGGTATTTATTTCTTCAATGTCTTCTTTTCTAACTTTGGTTGACTCTCTATTTTCTCCCTTCTTATCTTTGATTAGCATAACAAGGTCTCCGCTTTCTGGATCAAAGCCCCATTTTCTAATCTCTTTGAAGGTAGAAAACTTTGAATTTGACAAAATTCCATTTTCTCCTACATATACCTTTGCCCTTGATGCTATTAGAAAAACAATGGCAAGAAGGATCATCACTGTAGCTGTTAGGATATTTTGCATATTTGCTTGGTTTATACCATAATAGAGGTTGACCCCACCTGTTACTAGCAAAATAGAAAATAGGATCAATTCAAAACTAGATAGGGGTCTTTTAAAGGCCTTTACCTGACCTTCCAAACTATTTTTTTCCTTAACTTGTTTTATTATCCTGTAGATGAAAAATACCACAATTACTGCATATAGGATAATAATTACAGAATCTAAATTATTCATTACGCCTCCTTTCAATAATAAAATAGGCCCTAAGACCTATTTTGCATCCTCAATATCTTCATAACATGATCTTTTTAAAACTCCAATATATGGAAGATTACGATAAAGTTGGTCAAAATCTAGACCAAAGCCTACTACAAACTCGTTAGGAATCTTAAATCCATACCAGTCAGGTTTAATATCTATTTTTCTTCTTTCTGGCTTATCTAAAAGAGTTATAATTCTTACATCTTTAGGATCTCTATTTAATAGGTTTTCCTTAGTTTTTCTAAGAGTATAGCCTGTATCAATTATATCTTCAACTATTAAAACTTCTTTATCTTTAATATCAGTATCAAGATCTTTAAGGATCTTTACATTACCACTAGAATAAGTGTTCTCTGCATAAGAAGATACTACCATAAAATCCATGGTTACATCAAGTTTTAAATGCTTGGCAAGTTCTGCCATAAACATAACAGATCCCTTAAGTATGCCAACAAGAACTAGGTCATCCTTATCCTTGTAGTGGTCATTAATGGACTTGGCAAGCTGTTTGATTTTTAATTTTATGCTTTCTTCATCAATCAAAACCCTATCTATTACTTCACTATAATCTCTAATCATTTAATACCTCAATTTTCAATATATTTTTGCTTGTAGAATCAACCTTGTAATCTTCAGACATCCTCATCCCTACCACCCAGATAATGGATGAATCAGAAAGGATAAGGGGAATCTTTGACCTTTTATTTTTATCTATCTTTTGGTCAATAAAAAAATCCTTTAATTTCTTATGACCACCCATGCCAAGTGGTCTAAACTTATCACCAGCTTTTCTATACCTAATCCTTAGGGGAAAGTTTACCTTATCGAGGTCAAAATAGGCTATATTTTTATTTTTTGACCTTTCTTCCCTTTTAGCTCTTGTAGCTTTGATGGACCAACCATCAAATTTGAGAGGGTCTCCTAGGTAAATTTCTTCAACCTTTTTGTCTACTTTAATATCTCCTAGCCTAAGCTCATAATAATTATATGACTTCATAAAGCTAATATCATCTTTTATTATTTTTTTACCATATGAAAGGTCACTTAGACTTAAGAATAAGTCTAAATTCTCCTTAGAAAAATCTTTGACCTCACCTTTCAAATCACTTATAGCAAGTCTAATCACCCTTGCTTTTATAGGATCTTTTAAGGACTCATAAGTATCTTTATCAAAGATAATAGCCTTGCTATCCTTTGTTTTTACAAGCTTATCATAAATTTCTTTAACATAAGGTTCATTAATAGACCTTTCATCTTTTGCTAAGTGAGATAAGTTTACTAAGGATTTTTTGAAATTGGGATTTAGGTCTTCTATCCTTGGGATTATATCAAGTCTTATCTTATTTCTCCTATAATCAGTAGCTAGGTTTGTCTTATCAATAGCATAGGCTATAGATTTTTCATTCAGATAAGCTATGAGGTCATCTTTTTGAATATCAAGTATTGGCCTAATAATATCAGCATTTTTATAGGCCATAGCCCTAAGCCCTCCTATACCACTTCCCCTAATTATTCTCATGAGAACGGTTTCTGCTTGATCATCGAAGGTATGGGCTACTGCAATTTTTCCCTTAGGATATTTAGGAAGGATTGACCTAAAAAACTCATATCTTAGTCGTCTTCCTGCATCTTCAGGGGATATTTTCATCTCTTTAGCATAATCATCCATTGACCTAGCTCTTGTTATAGTCTTAATGCCTAGCAAATCACCTGTCTTTTCTACAAGGTCTTGGTCAAACTTTGCTTCTTTCCTATGAAGGTGGTTAAGGTGGGCCAAAATTATATTAAAACCTAAGTCATCTTTTAATTCATTTAGGGCATAGATCAAAAATTGACTATCCGGTCCCCCACTGGCTCCAATTATAATTGTATCGCCCCTACTTATTAGATCATATTCTTTTATAGTTTCTCTTACTTGATCAATTATTTTCATCTTCATAAACCACTTCAGACTTTTTGACCATATTTAGCCTGTCCCTAGCTATTTTTTCTTTAAATTCGTCTGTGTTCCTATTCTTATAATCTTCTCTTAATGTCTTAATTGACAAATCTAAGTCTTCTTTTTTCTTTGATGAAGACTTTATTTCTTCATCTAATTTAACCATTTGACTTTCATACTTTTTATTATAAAACCACATAGATGAAAAGGCTAGGATTATTATTGCCAAAACTACTAGCAGAAACCTTCGGTTCCTTCCCCTCCTTTGCCTTAAATAAGTATTTTTCTTACTCATCTATGACCTCATACATGCTAGAAGCATTAGCTTTTTTGGCCCCATCTATTAGTCTTAATACCCTTATCTTAAGTCTTGACTTACCAAATATAACCTCAACTATATCCCCCTCTTCTACTATTGAGCCAGGTTTAGCCTCTTTGCTATTGATCAAGACTCTTCCATTTTCTGCTGCCTCTTTGGCAACTTGTCTTCTTTTTATTATTCTTGCATTTTTTAAATATTTATCAATTCTCATACATATATCTTACTGTTCTTAAAATATTATAGCAAAGACCTAGTAAGATTCTTAAAATATACAAATCTTTAAGTATAATACTTGTATGATGATTTTCCATGTTGATTGTGATGCCTTTTATGCATCTTGCGAAGAGTTAAGAAATCCGAATCTAAAAGATAAACCCCTAGCAGTTGGAGGACTTTCCAATAAGTCTATTATTACTACAGCTAATTATAAGGCTAGGGAATTTGGCCTACATTCTGCCATGCCTCTTTTTATGGCTAAGAAACTTTGTCCAAACCTAACTATTCTTCCTGTAGACCACCCCTATTACAGGGAAAAGTCAAAGGAAGTTTTATCTATAGTAAAGACCTATGGGGAAAAGATGGAAGAAGTTTCTATCGATGAAGCCTATCTTTTAGTAAACATGGCTAAATTTGGACTTAGCCCCTATAAGCTTGCCAAAAGAATCCAAAGAGAAGTTTATTTAAAAACGCAAATTACCATTTCTATAGGCATATCTTACAATAAATTCCTAGCAAAGCTTGCTAGCGATTGGAAAAAACCCATGGGAATAACTGAGATTAAAAAAGAAGACTTAGATTCCTTTTTACCAGACCTTCCCCTAAACAAGGTCCACGGGATCGGGTCAAAGACTAGTAAAAAACTAAATGATATTGGTATCTATAGGGTAGCCGACCTCCTAAAATTAGATCGTAGCTTTCTAGAAGAATCTTTCGGCAAGCAAGGATCTTACATTTATAAGGTGATTAGAGGCATAGATAATAGGAAGGTCACCCCTAATAGGAAGAGGAAATCTATTGGTAAAGAAAGGACCCTTTCTAAAAACACAAAAGACCTAGACGAATTAAAATTAATCTTAAATAGCCTATCTGGACAAGTAGAATCATATATGGCTGATAAAGATATAAGCGGCAAAACTCTCACCCTAAAGATTAAGGAAGATAATTTTAAGGTCCATACTAGATCAATTACTTTCCAAGAGCCTATTTATAGTAAAGAAGATATTTTAAGAGAAAGTATAAGTCTTCTCAAAGATACCCTAGGTCACAGGCCCCTTAGGTTGATAGGTATCTCTCTATCAAACCTTAATCCTAGAAACCTAGACCAGTTATCCTTCTTATAATAAAAATCCCCAAATCTTTATAAAGATTTGGGGATTTTCTTATTCTTCTTCGCTCTCTTCATTTTCTTCTTCAGGTTTTATTATATCACGCACTTCTTTTTCTATTTGGCCCATAATCTCAGGATTGTTCTCTAGGTAATCTTTTACATTCTCCCTACCTTGGCCAAGTTTTTCATCCTTATAAGAGAACCAAGATCCTGCCTTATCGACAATATCTTCATCTACAGCAGTATCTAATAATACTCCTGACTTAGATATTCCCTTTCCATACATTATATCAAATTCGACAACCTTAAATGGTGGGGCCACCTTGTTTTTAACTATTTTAACCCTAGTCCTAGATCCAATTGAGTTATCTCCTTGGGTAATAGTTTTAATCCTTCTAATATCAAGTCTAACTGATGAGTAGAATTTAAGAGCACGACCACCTGGAGTTGTTTCTGGAGACCCAAACATTACTCCAACCTTCTCTCTTAATTGGTTAATAAAGACTACTGTTGTATTGGATTTTGAAATTACTCCTGTTAGTCTTCTAAGAGCCTGACTCATTAACCTTGCTTGAAGGCCCACGTGACTATCTCCCATTTCTCCTTCAATTTCAGCCCTTGGTACTAAAGCTGCTACAGAGTCTATGACAATAAGGTCTACTGCTCCACTTCTTACTAAGGATTCAGCTATATCAAGCCCTTGCTCTCCTGTATCAGGTTGAGATAAAATTAGGTCATCTATATCAACACCTAGGTTTTCAGCATACTCAGCATCTAGGGCATGCTCTGCGTCTATAAAGGCTGCTGTATGGCCTAGCTTTTGATCTTCTGCAACTATGTGTAAGGCTAGGGTTGTTTTACCTGATGATTCTGGTCCAAATATCTCTACAACTCTTCCTCTTGGAATTCCTCCAATTCCTAAAGCTATATCAAGGTTGACAGCTCCTGTAGGTATAGCTTCAACTGAGACCCTTGGAGCTTCACCCATTTTCATTATTGCGCCCTTACCATATTTTTTTTCTATATTTTTAAAAGCCTGGTCTAGGGCCTTTTTCTTATCATTATCCATAATTTCTCCTTATTTTTACCAATTTTAAGTATTTTAAATATTATCAAGGTCTAGGACTTCTTTGTTTTTATATAAATAGTCAAATCCTGAAACTATTGTTAAGATCACTGCCAAGTAGAAAACATAAATTCCTAAGGTGTTTAAGACTTTTATATCAACAAGTAGCATAACCAAGGATACCATCTGACTTATAGTCTTTGCCTTCCCCCATATGGATGCTGCAATTGTTTTTCCAGAATCAGCAGCAAGGGTTCTAAAGCCTGTTATAATAAGTTCTCTAGATACTATAATAATTACAGGCCAAGCTCCTATAGTCTTATCTTCTATTAAAACTAAAAAGGCTGACATGGTCAAGACCTTATCTACTAAGGGGTCTACAAACTTACCAAAGTTAGTTATAAGATTTCTAGACCTTGCCAAATGGCCATCTATGGCATCTGTCAAGGATGCAAGTATAAAGATAGCCGCTGCTATGTTCATGTCCCTTCCTAGTATATAAAAAGATACTAGAAAAACTGGGATCAAGGCTAGCCTTACTAAAGTTACTTTGTTAGCTATATTCATTATCTTCTCCTTTCAAATAAGACCTATCTACCAAGACCTTCCTAGGTTTAGAGCCTTCATAACCTCCTACAAGACCTCTTTGTTCAAGCTGGTCAATTAACCTTCCTGCTCTGGCATAGCCTATCTTAAGCTTTCTTTGCAAGAGTGAAACAGAAGCTGTGTTCTCATTGATTATAATCTCTATTGCCTCATCAATTAGGTCATCTTCATCTTCGCTTTTTTCTACTCTTTTGCTCTCTTCTTCTATTTTTTTGATAGCTTCCTTATTGTAGTCGCTCTTATTTGTTTCTTTTATACTTTCTACTACTTCGATTACCTCATCATCTGAGACAAAGGCTCCTTGTACCCTAACAGGCCTCATAGAATCTGATGGGGCATACAGCATATCTCCCTTACCAAGAAGTTTTTCGGCCCCCTGGCTATCTAGAATGGTCCTTGAGTCAATTTGGCTTGTTACAGCAAAAGAGATTCTTGATGGAATATTTGCCTTGATTGTACCTGTAATCACATCTACAGTCGGCCTTTGGGTAGCTATAATAAGGTGAATCCCACATGCCCTGGATTTTTGGGCAAGTCTTGTTATATAATCTTCTACCTCAGATCCTACAGTCATCATTAGGTCTGCCAGCTCATCTATTATTATAATTATATAAGGTAGCTTTTCCATTTCATCATCACTTTCAAGGCTCTTCTTATAGCCAACGATATCCCTGACATGGTATTGTTCAAATAGCTTGTATCTTTTCTCCATCTCACTTATGGCCCAAAAAAGAGAAGAAGAAGCCTTCTTTGGATCTGTAATCACAGGCATAATCAGGTGAGGAATTCCATTATAGATAGATAATTCAACTACTTTAGGATCGACTAGGAGAAGTTTTACATCCTCTGGTGAATGCTTATATAAAATAGACATTATAATTGTATTGATACAAACAGACTTACCAGACCCTGTAGCACCTGATACCAAAAGATGGGGCATTTTCTCTATACCAGATACAACAACATCCCCTGATATGGATTTACCCATTGCGAAAGGAATCTTATATTTACTTTTGACAAATTTTTCTGAAGAAATAATCTCCTTTAGGCCTACGACTTCTTTCTTATCATTTGGCACTTCTATTCCTATATGACTTTTTCCAGGGATTGGGGCCAAAATCCTAATTCCGCTGGTAGCAAGAGCTAGGGAAAGATCGTCAGCTAGGTTTATAATCTTACTTACCTTTACCCCTCTTTGTGGTTTAAGTTCATAGCAGGTTACAGTAGGTCCTATATCGATTTGGACAACTCTAGCTCCTATACCAAAGGATTCTAGGGTCTCTTCTATGGCTTTTGCCTTTTGGTGGATCTCATCATTATCAATATCAGAAACATCTCTTCTATCATCTAAATAATCTAAGGAAGGGTATTTATAGTTCCCAAACTCTCTTCTAAAATTCTCATTAAAGTCGGCCAATTCCACTTGCCTGGACCTATAATTATTAACCTTTGCTTCGCTTGGCTTATCTAAGGTTTTTACTGGTTTCTTATGGACCTTTGGCTCTTCTTTTTTTATATTTCCATCGTTTCTACCTATCTTTCTAGGAGGATCTTTTTTGACCAAAGGCTTTTCTTTGCTTACTACTTGCTCTCTTTTATCCTTAATTTCCCTAGAATAATTCTTAAAAGCAATGCTTAAATCAGCCACAGCCTTTTGACTAAGTCCTTTGATTTTAAGGAAAAATTCCATATAAGTTAGGGGGCTTAAGTCTATTAGCAAGGCTAAAGAAAGAAGGGCTAGGAGTATATAAAGTCCTACTTGTCCAATTAGCCCAATTACAAAGTAGGCTACTAAGCCTCCCAGGCCACCGCCTCCACTTAATTTCTGTAAGCTTGCATACTCAAAAGTCCACGCTAGATCATTTCTTATATAATCCTTAGATAAAAATCCTAGGATAAGAAAATATATAAGGTATGTAAGGATTAACTCACTTAACCTATCTTTTAGTTTATTTCTTAAAAGAAGAAAGAAACTTATAAATAGTAAGACTGGAAATACCAAGGCCAATTTTCCAAATATTCTTGCAGATAAATCAGCCAAAAAATCTCCCATAAGACCAGTATTGGAACTGAGGATAAAGATGAATAAGATGACTTGGATTACCATCATAATTATAGAAAATTTCCTAAGGTCAAAGGAAGCTTCTCTAGGTTTTTTTTCTTTAATCCTTTTAGGTGACCTTTGCTTAGATTTTTTTCTAATTCTATTATCATTTTTACTAGTCATATACACCTCTATATTGATTATATAATAAAGATAGTAAAAAATAAACTGCCCAAGGGCAGCTTATTTTACTTTATTAATCATGATTTCTTTTAGAGCGTCTATTCTCCTTATATGGAGATTCATCCACTGGCCATGCTTCAGGCTTTTTAAGTAGGGCTTTTCTAGATAGGTTTATTCTTCCTTGCCTATCTATTTCTGTAACCTTAACTTTTACTTCATCACCTACACTAAGGACATCTTCTACCTTATCTATCCTCTTATGGTCTATTTGACTTATGTGAAGAAGGCCTTCTTTGCCTATAGCTATCTCTATAAAGGCTCCAAAATTCATTATTCTAACTACTTTTCCAGTGTAAACATCGCCTGGTTTTGGATCTGTGACTATAGCCTTAATCATTTCTATAGCTTTCTTTCCACTTTCTCCATCATCTGAGGATACGGTTATATGGCCATCATCTTCAGTTTCAATTTTTACTCCTGTGGCATCAATTATTCTATTGATATTTTTTCCGCCTGAACCGATTACATCACGGACTTTTTCTGGATCTATATCAATTGTATAAAGCCTTGGTGCATATTTAGATATATCATCTCTTGGTTTATCAATTGCTGATTCTATAACATCAAGGATCCTCATGCGGGCAGAATGAGCATCTGCTAGAGACTCTTCTAAAACTTCTTTGCTAATACCAGATATTTTCATATCCATTTGTAGGGCTGTTATACCATCACGGGTTCCTGCTACCTTAAAGTCCATATCTCCTAGATGGTCTTCTAGGCCTTGGATATCTGTTAGGATTGATATAGAATCATCTTCCTTGATTAGACCCATAGCAATTCCTGCAACAGGTTTTTTGATTGGAACTCCTGCATCCATTAATGAAAGGGTAGATCCGCAAATAGATGCTTGAGAACTTGATCCATTTGAAGATAAAACTTCAGATACAACTCTTATAGTGTAAGGGAAGTCACTTTCTTCTGGCAGTACTGGAATCAAAGCTCTTTCAGCAAGCCTACCATGACCAATCTCTCTTCTACCAGGTCCTCTTAAGGGTCTTATATCTCCAACAGAAAATGGTGGGAAGTTATATTGGTGGATATACCTTTTCTTTATCTCTTCCTTGTTTAACCCATCTATTATTTGAACATCAGCAGGAGATCCTAGGGTTACAACTGATAGAACTTGAGTTTGTCCCCTTTGGAATAATCCTGACCCATGCACTCTTGGCAAAAGTCCAGCTTCAGCAGAAAGAGGTCTAATTTCGGTTAAGTCACGTCCATCTGGCCTAATCTTATCAATAGAAATCATACGACGAACTTCTTTTTTCATAATTGCATCGATTCTTCTATGAATTTCATCTTCACTTTCTGGATAATTTTCAAGATATTTCTCTTTAGCCTCTTCTTCAATCCTAAAGATATTATCTTCTCTTTCTGTCTTATCTGTTGTTCTTATAGAATTTTTGATATCTTCTTCAAATTCAGCTGAAATTAACCTATCAAGGTCACTTTCTATAGCTTCTTCTACTAGGATCTTTTCTTTGCCTATATCATCAATTATGCCTTGGATAAAATCTGATATCTCTCCTATTTCATCTAAGGCAAAAAGCATTGCTTCAAGCATATCTTCTTCAGCTAATTCATTTGCTCCAGCTTCAACCATGTTGATAGCACCCTTTTTACCTGCAACTGTTAGGTTAAGATCGCTCTTTTCACTTTCTTCCTTGCTTGGGTTTATAATTAGCTTGCCATCAACCTTACCAACCATACAAGCTCCTACAGGACCATCAAAGGGTATATCTGATATACCTAGGGCAATAGATGCCCCTATAGTTGTAAGTGGGTCTGGCAAGTGGTCTTCATCCATAGATAAGACTGTTGCAATTATTTGAACGTCGTTATAATAATTTTCTGGGAATAAGGGTCTTAGAGGTCTATCCATTTGCCTAGAGATTAGGGTAGCTTCATCGCTTGCCTTACCCTCTCTTTTTAGAAAGCCGCCAGGAATCTTTCCTACAGCATAAAGTTTTTCTTGAAAATCACAGATTAGTGGAAAAAAGTCAATTCCTTCCCTAGGTTTTTCACTTGCTACTGCAGTAACTAGTAGGGAGGTATCACCACTTTTTATGTAGCACTCTCCATTAGCTTGTTCTGCAAATTTTCCTATGGTAACCTCAAAATCCTTACCATTTTTTGATGAATATTTATAGTTTTTAACCATCTTTACTCCTATACAAAATAAGGCGGGTAAATCCCCGCCAATAATTAACCTCTTATACCAAGTCTTTGAATAATAGATCTATATCTATCGATATCACTTTTTCTTAGATAATTTAACATACCTTTTCTACGTCTGATCATCTTATAAAGACCTCTTCTTGAAGAGTGATCTTTCTTATTTTCTTTCAAATGTTCTGTTAGATCAGCAATTCTTTTTGATAAGATTGCTATTTGAACTTCTGGAGAACCTGTATCTCCTTCTTCTTTTTGATATTCTTTAATTATCGCTTGTTTTTCTTCTGTATTTAACATATTTTCCTCCATAAAAATTATTTGCCATCTACCAAGTATAAGTCGAGGTTTCAAATACTTAGTAAAGGTACCTTGTTTATTATACTCTTATTTAACTTATTTGTAAAATTATTTAAGTATTTGGCCTATATGCTCATAGGCCATCTCCTTATCCTTATTCATTTGCACTATAAGGTCTTCTTTTGATGAAAATTTAATATCATCTCTAAAGAATTCGAGGAATTCCACACTTATTTCTTTTCCATAAATATCCCTATCAAAATCAAGTATATAAGTTTCACTTTTTCTATTCTCATTTTCAAAGGTTGGATTATCACCAACATTTGTTAGGCCAAAAAATTCCTCATTATCAATCCTTACCCTTGACAGGTAGACCCCATCTTTGGGTAGGACATAATTAAAAGGCATCTTTAGGTTGGCTGTTGGGAAATTCATAGTTCTTCCTCTCTTATAGCCTTCTACCACCAGACCCCTAATCCTATAATTTCTGCCTAAAAATTTACTTGCTTTTTTGATATTTCCAGCCCTTACCAAATCTCTAATATGATTTGATGAAATCTTTGTATGATCATCTTCCTTTTCGAAATCTACTATTGATGTTTTATAATCATACTCATTTTCATATCTTTTAAGGGTAGCTGTATTTCCAGAAGCTTTCTTGCCAAACCTATAGTCAGGTCCACATATTACATAACCTGCATTAAGCTTTTTGCTTACGATATCAGCAATAAATTCTCTTGGGCTTAAGTTCATAAACTTCTCATCGAAATCTATTAGGCAAAAGGTCTCTATCCCCATAGAAGCTAGGATCTCGATCTTATCATCTAGACTTGTTAGGTAAGATTTTTCATCCTTAAGCCTTAGTTTAGTATTTTCCTTAAAGAGTAAGACTGCTGGTACAAGATCATTTTTGTTAGAAATTTCTAAGTTATTTTTCATCAACTTTTGATGACCCAAATGTACACCATCAAAATTTCCTAGACATACTGCTTTTCTTTCAAGGTCTGGTAGGTCTATATTTAGGTCATATATTTTAATTTTGTCTATCATAAAATACTTTCTCCATCTTTAGAAAATATTCATCGCCATTATTTTCTCCCCTGGCAAGACCTATAAACTGATTGTCAATATATAGGCGGGCTTGGGGAGGAGCTTTTATATCAATTCTCATAGTCATCCCATTTATAGCTTGTTTAAAATAGGACTTATCTAAGCATATAGGTGTAAAATTACCTAGGGCAGTATCTATAGGATAAAGCCTTTCTATAAGCTCATCCTTACTTAAGGATAGGATATCATCAGATTTTATTGCATTTTCCACCTTAAATTCTCCTACCCTAATTCTTCTTAGCCTATCAACATAAGCAAAGCTACCTAGGTCCTCACCTAAATCATCAACCAAGGTCCTTATATATGTTCCCTTAGAACAAGTTATCTCTAAACTAGCTAGGGGAAAGGCAAATTCTAGGATCTTTATATCATAGATCCTTACCCTTCTCTTTTTTCTCTCTATCTCAATCCCTTCTCTAGCAAGATCATAAAGTTTCTTGCCTCCTACCTTTAGGGCAGAATACATGGGTGGGATTTGAGTAATTTCGCCCCTATAGGATTTTATTGCCTCTTTTAGGTCTGCTATTTGGAAAGTTTTATTAGATTCACCTATAACTTTACCTGCCTTATCTAGGGTATCAGTTTTTTTGCCAAAAAAAGACCTGACCCTATAGGTTTTTTGCTTATCCATCATATAATCAGAGACCCTAGTTGCCTTGCCTAAGACAATAGGAAGGACACCTGATGCTTCAAGATCTAAGGTTCCAGTATGACCTACCTTCTTTTGGCCAAAGGCAGCCCTTACTAGAGAAACTACCTTAGCTGAAGATATGCCCTCCTTTTTATCTACATTTAAGATACCACTATACATCAATTTCTTCTAAAATAGCCCTGGCTTTTTTGCTAGCTTTTTCTAATGAATCATCAAATATTGAAAATCCACTTGCTTGGATATGGCCGCCACCACCTTTTTCCCTAGCAACCTTTGATACATCTGCCCCCTTTGACCTTAAGGATACCTTGTATTCTCCATCATCATATTCTTTAAGAATCATTGATACCTTAACCTCATCAATATCTCTAAGCATATTTACTATCGTTTCAGCATCACCCATTTGAACACCAAATTCTTCAACATCTTTTTTAGATACTAGTGAGTAGGCTTTTTGGTCAAAAAAGTCTGCCTTAGATATTATTTTTGTATGAAATTTCATAACCTTAATAGGCTTTGATTGGTAGAGATTTCTATAAATATATTCTGCATCTGCACCAAGGCTTAATAACCTACCAGCTACTTGGTGGGTATATTCACTCACATTTGAATATAGAAATCTTCCAGTATCTGTACAGATTCCTGTAAAGATCAGACTTGCTACCGTTTGATCTATTGGTAGAGAAAGCCTATCTATAATTTCAAATATAAGTTCACAAGTTGCAGGAGCTGTATCATAGATTATATTAAGGTCTGTAGATATCTTTCCCTTAACATGGTGGTCAACTACAAGGGTTTTTTTAGATTTTCTTGCAATTTCTGTAAGCTTTCCGATCCTATCAAACTCAGAGCAATCAAGAATTATGAATAAATCATAAGAATCTCTCTTAGCCTTGGCATAATGGTCTATTTCTGGCAAAAATTTTAGGTAATCATCTACAGTATCATTGGCCAAAACTTCAACATCTTTACCATATAACTCTAAGGATTTTCTAAGAGCTAAGGTTGATCCAAGATTATCTCCATCTGGATTTATGTGAGATCCTATTGCTATAGTTTGGCTTTGGTCAATCATTTCTTTAAATTGATCTAGCTTTTCTTGACTAATTCTTTCTATCTTCATTGGCTTTTTTATCCTTTGCAATTGTTTCTTCTATAAGCTTATCCATATAAGCTCCTCTTTCTATAGATTTGTCTAGTTTAAACCTAAATTCTGGCATTGACCTTAGTCTCATCCTCTCGCCTATTAGAATCTTTATATATCCTTTGGCTTGGTTTAAGGCATCTATGGCATCTTCCTTGCTTTTTTCATCTCCAAGCACACTTATATAACAGTCCGCATAGGATAGGTCATTGGTTACTTCTACATCTGTTACAGAAACCATGGACTCATTGGATAACCTTGGATCATTTAAGTCATCTCTTATTATCTTAGATAGCTCTTTTTTTACTTCTGAGGATATTCTTTCTGTTCTTCTCTTATTCATTAGTTTCTTTCCTTTTCAACCATCTCATAAGCTTCCATGACATCGCCAACTTTGACATCATTAAACCTATTTAGGCCTATACCACCCTCATAACCTTGGGCTAATTCTTTGGCATCATCTTTGAATCTTTTCATAGAAGATATGTCTCCATCAAAGATTACTATATTATCACGTAAGAGTCTAATTTTTGCCCTTCTAGGCACTGAACCATTGGTTACCATAACCCCTGCTACAGTTCCTGCTCCAGGTATTTTGAAGGTATCACGAACTTCAGCTCTTCCTAGGACAACTTCCTTAAATTCTGGATCTAGCATACCATTTATAGCCGCTTCTACATCTTCTATTGCTTCATATATTACAGAATAGGTCCTTATTTCTATGTTGTTGTCCTTGGCTCTTTCTAAAGCTCCTTGGGTAGGTCTAACATTAAATCCTATTATAATAGCATTTGATGCTTGGGCTAAAAGTATATCAGATTCGGTTATACCTCCTACAGATCCTGCTATTACACTAACCTTAACTTCTTCATTGGATAGCTTGGCTAGAGATTGGCTAACTGCATCAACTGTTCCCTTTACATCTGTTTTTACTATTATATTAAGCTCTTTAATTTCTCCATCCTTGATATCTGAATACATATCTTCAAGGTTGGTATTTGCTTTAGCTTTTAGGTGTTCTTCACGCTTAAATTCTTTTGCCTTTTCAGCAAAGTCCCTTGCTGTTTTTTCATCTTCTACAGCATAGATCATGTCACCAGCTTCGGCTACATCAGAAAGTCCAAGAATCTGAGCTGGCATTGATGGGCCTGCTTCTTTTATAGAATCACCAGTAGAGTTAAACATAGCCCTAATCCTACCTGATGCTGATCCTGTTACTACATAATCTCCTGCTAATAAAGTTCCTTTTTGAACTAATACTGTAGCCACAGGACCTCTTGCCTTATCTAGCTGAGCTTCTACTATAATTCCAACAGCTTTCCTGTTTGGATTTGCCTTAAGCTCTCTCATCTCAGCTACTAAAAGAACCATTTCTAAAAGTTCTTCTATACCATCACCTGTATGGGCAGATACTTCAACCATTATGGTATCTCCACCCCATTGTTCTGATACTAAGCCATGCTCCATAAGCTCTTGTTTAACCCTATTTGGATCAGCAGTTTCCTTATCCATTTTATTAATAGCTACTACTATTGGAATATCTGCTGCCTTAGCATGGTTTATAGCCTCGATTGTCTGTGGCATAACTCCATCATCACCTGCTACTACAAGGATTGCAATATCAGTTGATTGGGCCCCTCTCATCCTCATTTCAGTAAAGGCCTCATGGCCTGGAGTATCTAAAAAGGAGATCTTTCTTCCATCAAGGTCTACTACAGAAGCACCTATATGTTGGGTAATTCCTCCAGCTTCTCCCCTTGTAACATGGGTCTTCCTTATACTATCAAGGATAGATGTCTTACCATGGTCAACATGGCCCATTACTGATACTACAGGTGGGCGAGCCTTAAGGTCTTCTTCTTTATCTTCATAGTCTAGTTGTACTGATTGTTCTTCAATGGCATCATATTCTACTTCAGGCTTTATCTCCTTACCAAAGTCAAGGGCTACTAGTTCTGCTTGTTCAAATGTTATTTGATCATTCAATCCTGCCATAACACCAAGACCTATTAGCTTACCTATTACTGCATTTGGAGATTGGGATAGCCTATCTGCAAAAGTTTTTACATTGACTGTCTCTGGAATTTCTATTATTCCATCATCTTTTTTCTCAACATTTTGATTTTTGTTTGACCTAGAAGATTTCTTGTTTTTCTTCTTTCTCTTCTTTTTAGGTTTTTCTTCATCATCAAAGTCTTTTTCATAATCCTTAGAATTTTTCCTTTGATGTTTATTTTCTTTATTTTTGTTAGGCTTTGAGTTTGGTTTTTTAACTTCTTTTTCTTCATTAAGCTCAGCAAAATATTCATTTATTATGTCAAGGTCACTTCCACCTACCATTGACATGTGAGATTTTATATTTAGGCCAAACTCATCATTTAGTAGCTTAACCATTTCTTTGGCACTCATGTTATTTTCTTTTGCTAATTCATATACTCTTACTTTTTCTGCCATAAATTTCTCCTCACTTTATTTCATAAGCTTCTAACTCCTCATAAAGTTTTTCATCTATCTTTTCTTTAAAGACTTTATTTAGCTTACTACTCTTTCGTACCTTATCTATACAGGACTTATCCTTACAAATATAGGCACCTCTTCCATTTTTCTTTCCTGAATTATCAATCAAAATCCCTTCTTCTTTATTTTTTACAATCCTAAGAAGGTCTTTTTTATCTTTAAGCTGACCACAAATAATACATTTTCTTTGCGGTATTTTCTTAGCTTTTTTCATCTAATTAATCCTCATCAGCATAATCATCCTCTGTAGATAAATCTTCTTCTAAAGACTGGCTATCTTCTATATCATCTGCCATTTTTTCATCAATCTCAAGATCACTTACACTTCCATCAGTCTCATCTTCTATAATATCACTTACATAAGGATCAATGTCATCTATTCCATCTAGTCTATCTGCTAGGTCTTCTTCTTGATCAACCTCTTGATCAGCTCCTAAGATTTCATCTATTTCTTCTTCACTTAAGTTTTCATAGACAAGATCACTTTTAATATCAATCTTCCATCCTGTAAGCCTTGCTGCAAGTCTAGCGTTTTGCCCTTCCTTGCCTATGGCTAGGGATAGTTGATCATCACTAACTATAACTAGAGATTTCTTAGTCTTTTCATTTACTATTACTCTAATTATATCTGCTGGTGATAGGGCATTTGATATAAATGTCTTTATATCCTTATCATAGTTTATAATATCTATCTTCTCTCCTTGAAGTTCATCAACTATAGTATTTACCCTAGCCCCCTTAAAGCCAATGCAGGCACCAACTGCATCTATTGATTCATCATTAGAAAATACTGCCATCTTAGTTCTAGATCCAGCTTCCCTTGCTAGTGAATATATTTCTATAATTCCATCAGTAATCTCAGGTACTTCAAGCTCAAAAAGTCTTGTAACTAGGTCTTGACTTGCCCTAGATAAAATTATTTGTGGGTCCTTGCCTGAGTTTCTAACTTCCTTGATTAAAAACTTCATACGCTCATTTGGTACATATCTTTCACTAGCAACCTGCTCTTTCAAGGGTACAACACCCTCTATTTTATCTAGGTTTACATAAACATTATACTTATCTTCCCTTTGGATAGATCCTGTAATCATTTCATTTGCTCTTTCAATATATTCTCCATACAAAGAATCTCTTTGAGCATCTCTTATCTTTTGAATTACAATATTTCTTGCAGTCTGCGCTGCTACCCTACCAAAATTTTTGGGAGTAAGTTTTATCCTAACAATATCTTCTAATTTATAAGAAGAATCAATTTCCTTTGCATCTTTTAAGGAAATTTGACTTATATCATCATCTACTTCTTCTACGACCTCTTTTAGGGCATATAGGTCAATTTGCCCTGTCTGATCATCGATAAAAACATCGACATTTTCTTCATTATCATAATTTTTTTGATAACTTTTAATTAAAGCTTTTTGTAAGGCATCAAGAATAACTTCCTTATCAAGGCCTTTTTCCCTACAAAGCTCATCTAAAGCTAACATAAAATCATTGTTCATATTCTACTCCTTAGAAAACAATCTCTATATTAATTTGCTTGATCTTTTCCTTTTCGACTTCTTTTTCTAAGCCATCTTGGTCCGAAAAGATAAGCTTGTCATCTAAAATCTCTTTTATATGACCTAGAAAAACTTCCCCATCCTTCATCTTTACTTTCAAAAGCTCATCTTTATTTCTTAAGATGTCTTTATCAGTTTTTAGTGGTCTTGATAAGTCTTGGCTTGATACCTCAAGATAATATGAATCCTTAATTATATCAAGTTCATCTAAACGAGGATCAAGATATTGACTTACCTTCTCACAATCTTCTATGCTAATCCCACTATCACTATATATATAGAATGTTAGGATTTTGTTATTTTTTCTTCCTTTATACTCAATATCAACTAAGTCATAACCTAGGTCATTGATATCACTTTCAAAGATTTCTCTAAGCCTACTTACTAAATCCATACTACCTTCTTTCTTCTTAACAGATTAAAAGAGTGGAACCATCCCCCACTCTTCATTACTTTAACTATACTTTATAATGCCGTTTTTTCAATTTGTATTAGTTTTTTAAGGGTCAAAAGAGGATGAATATTTCTTTTATAAAATACACTAATAAATTATTTTGATATATAGAAAACGTTTTTATTCTTGTATTTTTTTATAAAACCGTTTATAATAGAAGTAAATAATACATATAGGAGGAAATCATGATATTATTTATTGGCGGAATTATATTCCTAATCGTCGCTGGTATTTTCTACTCTAAATATGTAGAAAGTCAATTAGGACCAGATGATCGTGAAACACCTGCTGTAAGAAAAGCTGACGGTGTTGACTTTGTTGTTATGGATGAGAAAAAGAACTGGCTAGTTAACCTTCTTAATATAGCAGGTACCGGCCCAATTCTTGGACCTATCCAAGGAGCACTTTTTGGACCAGTTGCTTTGGTAGCTATCCCTCTTGGATGCGTTTTTGCTGGAGCTGTCCATGACTTATTAGCTGGATTTATCTCAATGAGAAATGGTGGAGCACAAATTCCTAGACTTGTAGGTAAATATGTAGGTAATGGTGCTCGTAAAGCATTTAACGTTGTAGTTGCAGTTTTACTTTTACTTCTAGTTGTAGTGTTCGTTTATACTCCTGGAGATATAATTGCAAGTGATATTTTAGGTAAAGATCCTGAAGGAAGCTTAATTTGGACAATTTATATAATAATCTTTATTTATTATATACTTTCAACAGTACTTCCTATTGATAAACTTATTGGTAAGATCTACCCATTATTTGGTTTATTCTTAATCATTTCTGCCCTAGGCGTTGGAATTGGTGTTATATTTAAAGGTGGCGAACACCTTAAATTCTACGGTGGTTTATTTGCTGATCACCCACTTGGACAAAGATTTATCCCTTCATTCTTTATAACTGTTGCTTGTGGTATCCTTTCAGGTTTCCACGCTACTCAAACAACACTTATATCAAGAACTATCAAGCATGAAAAAGAAGCTGTAGGAACTTTCTACTCAACAATGATTGCAGAAGGTGTTATAGCTATGATTTGGGCTGCTGGAGCTATGGTAATATTTAACTCTGGTACTGCAGCAACTGACACACCAGGTACCCTTATGGTTGGTCAAATCTCTAGATTCTTCATGGGTAATTTTGGTGGACTTCTTGCAATAATCGGTGTAATAGTACTACCTATAACATCTGGTGATACTGCTTTTAGATCCCTAAGATTAATAATTGCTGATGAATTAAACCTTGATCAAAAAGATATTGGAAAAAGAATGACTTTAACAATGATCCTTTTTGTTCCAATAGCAATTCTCCTTTGGTTCTCAAAATCAAACCCAGCTGGATTTAACATCCTTTGGAGATACTTCGGATTTATGAACCAACTAGTTGCAGTATTTGTACTAGCAGTTGGTACATCTTATCTAATCAATACAAATAAAAATTACCTTATTGCTTTGATCCCTGGAATGTTCTATACCTTTATAACAACCTCATTTATTTCTACAACAAAAGGTTTAGGATTTGGTCTAGATATAAATATTTCATATATAATTGCAGCTATCCTAACAATTATCTATGCAGTTTATATTGTTAAAAATGCTAAGAAGAACAAACTAAGAATTGATGCGATAAAGCTTGATTAATTATAAAAAAAAGAGTGGCTGGTCCACTCTTTTTTTGTAGGAGGAGTTTATGAATTTTAAAATAGATGAAAAGGCAAAAGATTTTATTAAAAAGAAATCCATAAAAGAAATATTTATCAACCCAGACCTAGACCAAAAGGCTGCCCTATGTACTTCAGGAGTTGTTGATTTTGAGGTTAGTCTTAAAGGTAAAAATAAAGATAAGTATGAAAGCATATTAGTAGATGATATTAGCATATATTATAATCCTACCATGTCCATGTATTTTGATGACAATGAAGAGATTGTGATATCAGCTTTTGGTCTAGGATCTTTTAAGAAAATATATATAGTTAATGAAAAGAACTTACTTTCTTAGGTCCCTATGCAAAGACAAATAGATGCTTTTATAAAAGAAAATAAAATAGATGATTCTTATAAGGATAGGATAGTAAAGCCCTCCTTCACCTACCACGGCGAGAGTGTCCTTAAAAAGGCTATTTCTGCTATACTTGCAGGAAAGAATATACTTTTGCTTGGCAATAAGTCTACTGGAAAAAATGTCTTGGCGGAAAATCTTGCCTACATTTTTAAAAGACCCCTATGGAATGTATCCTTCCATGTTAATGTTGACTCTTCCCTATTGATTGGTCTTGATACCCTAAAAAATGGCCAAGTAGTCTTTAGGGATGGTCCTGTCACAAAGGCTAGTAAAAGTGGCGGTTTTCTTGTCTTTGATGAGATCAATATGGCTAGAAATGAAGCCATGGCAGTTCTTCACTCAATTCTTGATTATAGAAGAATTATTGATATCCCAGGCTATGACCTTATAAAAATCAATCCTGCTACTAGGTTTATAGCTACCATGAACTACAATTATGAAGGAACTAGGGACTTAAACGAGGCCTTGCTTTCAAGGTTTGTCATAATTGATATGCCCTTAATAAAGGAAGATGACCTTGATCTTCTGCTTAGGGAAAACTATAAGAACCTTATAAAGTCATATAGAGACCAAATAAATAAGTTATTTTTTGACTTCACTCTGAAGGCTAAGGCTGGAGAAATAAGTGACCTTGCTATTGACCTAAGGGGCATTTTTGATTGCCTAGACCTTGTCAAAAATGGGCTTAGCCTTGATGAAGCTTTGAATATGACTATTGTCAATAAGATATTTGATCCTTATGAAAGAGACCTTGTTAGAGATTTAATTAAATCTAGGTTTAAAAAAAGCCTAGATAAAGATGACTTATTTGAGAGACCTTATGAGTAAGGATTTTCCAATAAATAGGGTCTATAATCTCATCTGGGCTAGTGCTAGTAGCTACCACTTTAGGCCTCCTGTCATAGGAGAAGACCTAGCTGGTAACTATAGTTTTTATATGAATATAATAATAGGATTATCTATAAAATATTTTACTGCAGAAAGGATCGAAAGTTTATTTGTTATTTGGCAGGATAGTAGGTCTAGGGATAAGTATGATATTTTGGCTGTCTATATCTTAGAAGCTTATCTTTACAAAAAAGAACTGGAAGAAAGACCTCACCTAAAACAGTTAAGAAGATCCTATTATGAAGATTTTTTGGCTGATAGGTTTGATTTAAAGAGAAAAGACCTAGCTCTTAAGCAAAATTTAGCCTATACCCTCACCATGAAAAGAGCCCACGATGTCCTAGGCCTTTCTTATAATAAACTAAATAAGAAGGAATTAGAAATATACCAGGGATTAAGGCTTCCAGAAGATTTAATAGAAGATGACCTTAATCAAATTGTACTTGGCTTATTTGAAAAATATCTTGCTTATAAGAAAGATCCTAAGACAAAAAAATCTTTGCTTTATAAGCTTCCCACCCTAAAACCAACCTTCTCCTATAGGTTGGATGGACCAGGATCTAGGTTAACTAAGGGCGAAGGAAGCTCTTCATTTATCCTAAAACTTATAGCCAGGTATAAAAAAATTAAGGAAGATGAAATAGAAGACCTCTTTGGTCAAAGGTATTTTTCAAAGGATAAGACTCAAAAACTAAATGAAGAAATATGTAGGGATAAGCATAAGAAGTCAAGGGTTTATTTTTCAACTGGTAGGCCTAAGAAATCCCACCATAAAATTAAAGACCTTAATCAAAAAGCCTTGGATAAAAATTTAAGTTTTTATGAAAAAAATAAGGCCAGCTATGAAAGGATGAGTAAGTCTTTAAGTAAAAAGATTTCTAGCTCTATAACAAGCTTAACAACCTATGAAGAAGACCTAAGTCCCAGGGGCAATCTTAGAACTGACCTAGCATGGAAGAGTCAAATTCCAAACTACAGGTATATTTTTTCTAAAAAATCTCTAAGAGATAAGCCAGATTTTAGGATAGACCTTCTTTTAGATGGATCAGCATCTTTAATGGATAAGCAAGAAGAAATCGCTATTGAAACTTATATCCTAGCCAAGGCCTTGGATAATAATGGAATAAGGTCTAGGATTATTTCTTATCACTCCCTAGGCCATGTTACAGGGCTAACAATTCTTAAAGATTATAATAAGAAGGCTCAACTAAAAAAAATCCTCACTTATAAGACTATGGGATTTAATAGGGATGGACTTGCCTATAGGGCCTTATCTAAGCTCATTGAAAGCCCTAGCAAAAACCACCTAGTCCTAATTTTTACAGATGCAGCGCCTTCAGATATTAAGCCTCTTATAAAAAAGGGGTTAAATAAACCCTATAGTGACAAATATTCCCTAGAAGATGCAAAAGAGGAACTAAACCAACTTAGAAAGTTAAAAGTAGCTGTAGGAGGTCTAATTCATAAAAATAACCCTGATGAAGCAGGCTATTTATTTTACAATAATTTTATACAAGTAACAAGTATAGACCAGCTAGCTAATAGGGCAGGAAATTTCATAAAAAAGGAATTAACAAAGACAAGGTCATAGCCTTGTCTTTGTTAAATTAATCCATCAAAAAGGGATATTTGATTTTTCTCCTGGATTCCTTCTATTATTTGAAGGTTTTTCAAGGATGCAAGGGCATTTTTATTGACACAAGTCCTTGAGGATAGGTCCTCTAGGGAAATAAATTCACCCTTTTCTCTCTCTTTTACAATATCTATGGCCATAGCCTCACTTATATCATCTACAGCTGATAGGGGTGGCAAAATATATCCTTTTCTATCACTTAGGAGAAATTTCGTAGCATGTGACTTATAAATATCTGCCTTCTCTAACCTTATATCTCTTGCTGCCATTTCTTCAGCTACTTCTAAGACTGTTCGGATTTGCTTATCCCTTTGCGATAGGTCAAAGTTATCCTTAAGGGATGAAAGAGCACTTTGGATAGAAGCTAGTCCTCCTATTACAGTAGAATACTTAAAGTCATTGATCTTGGTATTATAATAAGTTGCATAGAAGGCTTCTGGATAATAGACCTTGTAATAGGCTATCCTATAACTCATCAAGCAATAAGCAACTGCATGGGCTTTTGGGAAAAGATATTGGATCTTTTTGCAAGATTCTATATACCAATCAGCCACTCCATTATCCTTCATGTAGGCTAGGGTTTCATCAGATAAGGTCCTACCCTTTCTTACAGTTTCCATTATAGTAAATGATTTTTTCTTATCAAGCCCTTGCTGGATAAGGGCATTCATAATATCATCACGGGTTGAGATAATCTGATCGAAAGTTGCAGTCCCATTTTTTACTAAGTCTTGGGCATTATTAAGCCATACATCTGTACCATGAGAAAGTCCAGAAATCCTAATCATCTCTGAAAACTTACTAGGATATACATCTTTAAGCATACCTCTTACAAATCCTGTCCCAAATTCTGGTATACCCAAAGTTCCAATTTCATTATTTGAAAAATCATGCTTTATTCCTAAAGTTTCTGTAGATGAGAAGATCTTCATTACCTTCTTATCATCCATTGGAAGGTCTAACGGATTGGTTCCTGTAAGGTCTTGTAGGGCCCTTATTATAGATGGAACATCATGACCTAATAGGTCAAGTTTTAGAAGGGTTTCATGCATCATATTATAGGTAAAATGAGTTGTCTTTATATCCCCTCTCCCATCATCAGCTGGATATTGGATAGGACAAATATCAAAAATTTCTATATCATCAGGGACAACTATTAGGCCTCCAGGATGTTGGCCTGTGGTTCTTTTTACATCCTTAAGTCCCCTTTGTAATTTTCTAACCTGGGCATCGGTAAAATCAACCCCATAATCTTCGCTATATTTTTTTATATAGCCAAAGGCAGTGTTATCTTGGATTGCACCTATGGTTCCTGCTCTAAAGACCTTGCCCTCACCAAATAAGTCTTCAGTATACTTATGGATATTAGGTTGGTATTCTCCAGCAAAGTTAAGGTCAATATCCGGCTCCTTATCACCTTCAAATCCTAAGAAAACTTCAAATGGGATATTGTGGCCATCTTTCTTCATATTACTTCCACAAACTGGACAAGTCTTGTCAGGATAATCTATGCCTGATCCTAAAAGATCATTCTCAAAAAACTCTGAGTGTTTGCAAGTTGGGCAAATGTAGTGAGGAGATAAGGGATTGACCTCAGTAATATCAGCCATTGTAGCTGCAAAGGATGATCCAACCGATCCTCTAGACCCTACTAGGTAGCCATCTTGATTTGATTTTCCTACTAGCTTTTTTGCAATTATATATAACACAGCATAACCATTTGATATAATAGAGTTTAATTCCCTATTTAGCCTATCTTCTACTATCTTAGGTAGGTCTTCTCCATATATTGATCTTGCCTTTTTAAAGCAAGTTTCCCTAAGTTCTTTGTCTGATCCTTCAATCTTTGGAGGAAAGGTTCCCTTTGGAATTGGCCTAATTGACTCAATTTTTTCTGCCAAAAGTTTTGGATTTCTAATAACCACATCTTCCCTATCAAAAGGATCTAGGTAAGAAAAGCCATCTAGCATATCATCTGTAGTCCTAAGATAGTAAAGAGGCCTATTTTCATGATAGGAGAAATATTGGCCCTTATGGAGAATATTTCTGAGAATATAATCATTTTTCTCTAAATATCTTACTGCCCCACTTGCAAGAGCAAGCTTATCATCTTCTTTGGCCATTTGTAGGATTTGCTTATTAATAGAAGCCACCTGGTCCTCATCCCTCAAAGATCCCTTGGCTATCCTATCTTCAAAAATCTGGCTTGGTGCCATTTGATAAAAGTCAAATAAATCTCTAACTTTGCTTATATCCTTAGATGACCTTTCATTGGCAAGATAGGTAAAAAGCATACCTTGGTCAGATCCAGATCCAACCAAAAGCCCCTTTCTATACTTTTGAAGAAGGGATAGAGGAGTCCTTGCCTCCATGTGAAAATAATTCATCCTAGATTCAGATATTAATTTATAAAGATTTTTTAGGCCCTCTTTATTTTTAGCAAAAACTGTCACTGAGAAATTTTCATGACGACTTTTAGGCCAATAGCTTTTAACCTTATTGATATTTGAAAGATTTATTCCATCTTCTTTCATTAGAATTTTGAACATCTTTATAAAAATTTGACCTGTAGCTTTCGCATCATCGCTAGCTCTATGGTGGTTAAAAGCTGGTATTTCAAGTTTCCTTGCAATCTTATCAAGGGAGAATTTCTTCATATCCTTAAATAAGGCCCTAGCCATAGGCAAAGTATCTAGGTAAAGAGGATTAAAGTCTAGACCTAGCCTTCTAGCATTTTCTCTAACAAAGCCTATATCAAAATCTGCATTCTGTCCAACTAGAATGTAGTCTTTACAAAAGTCTAAAAATCCTGGTAGAAGCTCATCTATTTTTGGCTTATCTTTAACCATATCATTGCTAATTCCTGTAAGATCTACTACCTTTTCTGGAATAAGCATTTGAGGATTTACCAACTCATTGTAAACTTCTGTAATCTTGCCATTTTCAATCTTCACTGCACCAATTTCTGTGATCCTATCCTTGTATTTTGAAAGACCAGTTGTTTCAAGGTCAAAGACTACAAATTTCCCATCTTCTATTTTATTAATTGGATCAACTTCCTTGTCACTTAGATTTGTCAAAATTCTCAAATCATCATCAACTAATAAAAGTTCAGCCCCTGAAAGCATCTTTATTCCTTCTTTTTCTAAGGAATCATAAAGGTCTGGTAGGCCTTGGAGGGTTTCTGTATCAGTAATCCCAACTGTATCAACCTTCCACTCCTTTAGGGTATTTATCAAATCTTTATTGTCAATAAAGCCATCTAAGTTGGTCATCTTAGTATGAATTTCAAGCTCTATCCTTCTATCTAAAGCAGTGTCAACCCTCTTTCCTATAAGAGCATCGACCATGGAATTTATTGTAAAGACATCTTCGTGGGCATAGTCATCATAATTTAGGACTCCCTCCACCCTAACTGCTGATCCTTCTTTTAGGAGGGCAAGCTTGTGATTATTTTTGCTATTTGCAAAAAGTTTACAGGATATGGCATCAGTTTTATCTTCTAAGTCAAAGGTGTATATAAAATATCCTCCCTTTGTTTCAAATACTGACAAGCCATAGACTATTCCTTGAAGAGAATTAGTCATCCCCTTTCTCTCATAGATATCTTTTATATCTATAAGGTCTGTCTTAATCTTTCTACCAAATTTAATCTCTTCTACCTTTTCTTTTTCAAGCTTTTTCTTCTCCCTAGATTCTAAGGTCCTATTAATTTGATCTCTAAGTGCTCTTTCTCTTTCTTCGTGTAAGGATTTAGCAGGATTTTCTTCTTTCTTAGAAAAATTTTCACTACTTGCTTCTTTTTGGATATTTTCTAACCTATTAAAGTCAACTTCGAGGTTTACAAAGTTAAAATACTCATACAAACTTTTTCTAAGCTCACTGGTTAGATTATAGGTGAAACCTTCTATATACAAGGTAAGTTTGTTGGAAGCTTTGTTATAGACTGCTCTTGTTATTAAAAAATCTCCTCTTTTGACATCAATTAGGTCTGCTAGATCAATCTTCATCTTTTTTACTTTCTAGTAATACTTCTACTAGGGTATCAACTATTTCACTTTCCTTAACTTTCTTTATGGTCTTGCCATCTTTAAATAAAAATCCCATGCCATTGGCAGCAGAAATTCCATAATCTGCTTCCTTTGACTCTCCAGGGCCGTTGACAGGGCAACCCATTAGGGCTATTTTTGCTGAAATATCTAAGCCTTGAGTTTTTTCTTCAACTTCTTTTACAATCTCTTTTAGGTCAACTGTTGTCCTTGAACATGTTGGGCAAGATACTATATCAATTCCATCTCTTCTTAGATTAAGGGCCTTAAGAATTGCTTTTCCAGCCTTAACTTCTTCTAGGATATCGCCTGTTATAGATACTCTTATGGTATCTCCAATCCCATCTTTAAGTAGACTTCCTATACCAATTGATGATTTGACCAAGGCTTGGTAGAGGGGACCGGCTTCTGTTACTCCAAGATGAAGTGGATAGTCAACCTTGGATGATAATTTTCTGTAGGCATCTATCATAGTATTTACATCAGAAGATTTTACAGAAATTTTTATATCTGTAAAGTCCATATCTTCTAAGATTTTTACTTCCTCTAAGGCACTTGCCACAAGTGAATCAGAATTAACTCCCCCAAACCTATCTATAATTTCTCTAGAGATAGATCCTGAATTAACTCCTATCCTTATTGGGATATTTTTCTCCTTACATTTTTCAACTAATAGCCTTACCTTTTCTTCTCCACCAATATTTCCAGGATTATACCTTAAGCAATCACAACCATTTTCTACTGCTGCTAGGGCAAGCTTATAGTCAAATTGTATATCAGCTACCAAAGGAATATTAGTTCTTTTCTTTATTTCTCTAATTGCCAAGGCATCTTCCATAGAGTTGATAGCAGACCTTGCTATATCGCAGCCTGCTTCTTCCAAGGCGTTAATTTGCTCAACAACTTCATCTACATTGCTTGTCTTTGCTGTAGTCATGGATTGGACAGAAATGGGAGAGTCACCTCCTACTGCAACATCTCCCACGTAGATCTTCTTAGTTTTTTTCCTCATTATAAACTCCTTAAAATAATGTGATTATATCCTTAATTGAAATAATTAGGATTAGACCCAATAAGAGGATGAAACCTCCTATAGTAACTTTCTCTTCAAGTTTTTTGTTAACTTTTTTCTTAGTAACCATCTCATATAAAGATGTAAGTAACTTTGATCCATCAAGGGCTGGTATTGGCAATAAGTTAAAAACTGCCAAGTTTACAGAAATATAAGATAAGAAATATAAAAGGCTCATTAGGCCATTAGCAGCCTGATTTCCTATTTCATTAACCACTCCAATAGGACCACTTAAGGCAGAAACTGCAATTTCTCCTGTAAATAATTTGCCAAGGACTGTAAAAATCATGGCTATATTCCTGCCAGTTTCTACAAAGCCACTCTTAATTGCAGCAAATACTCCCCTAGGCTTAAGCTTTGATTCAACTCCCAAAAACTTGCTTCCATCCTTATCTTCTGCTATTAGATTAAAATCAATTGGCTTATTATCTCTTATAACTTTTATTGGAATCTCTTCTTTAGAATCATGACTTTCATAATAATCATTAAGATTTTTTGAAATATCAGTAAAGTCATTTACTTCCTTAAGTCCTACTTCAACTATCCTATCGCCCACTTGCATGCCTGCCTCTTTTGCAGGAGAATTTTCTGCAAATCTTCCTATTTCATTAGTTGGACTTCCAGAATTAAGGGCTATTATAAAGAAAATAATGACAGCCAAAATTAGATTCATTAGTGGTCCTGCAAGTATTGTCAAAAACCTCTTTGAAGGCTTGGCATTATCATAGCTTCTAGGATCATTACTCTCCTCATCTTCTCCCTCCATTGCACAATATCCTCCAATAGGAATTAGTCTTAGGGAATATTGAGTCTCACCCTTTTGCTTAGAAAGAAGTTTTGGACCCATGCCAACCGAAAATTCATTAACTTTTATTCCAGATAATTTAGCTATAATAAAATGTCCAAATTCATGAATTAAAATCAAGAATAAAAACATTAAAATAGCAATTATTATTTTACTCATAAACACTCCTTATAGTCGTGAAAATAGATAAAGAATTGGTGCTATAAATAATAAGGAATCAAACCTATCAAGTATGCCTCCATGGCCTGGAATTAAGTTACCAAAATCCTTAATCCCTGTTTGTCTTTTAATATAGGAGGCTATCAAATCCCCTATTTGTGAGAAAATTGCAGCTATTATTGTGAAAATAACAACTTCAAATATCCTTGCTTCTAGGTTAAACTCTATAGCATATATAACATTCAAAATACTAGCACCAACAATTCCTCCTATAGAACCTTCTATAGTTTTATTAGGAGAAATATGAGAGATAAAATCCATCTTGTGTTTTCCAACTAAAGACCCTACCAAGTAGGCGAAAGTATCTGATCCCCAGGCAGTAATATACAAAAGCCAGACAAAATTTATGTCCTTAATCCTTAATATATGACTGATTAGAAAGGAAACATATAGGAGGATAAAGGCTGAAGCAAAACCATCATATAGATTATATTTATTATCAAAGATAATATATATAAGACTTATTAGAACACAGACTGACAAGGAGCCTATGTAAATATCAGAATTATTAATGTAAGCTGCTATCATAACTATAGTATTAGTTATAAATAAAAGCTTTCTTGGAGGGTGAAGGTCTATCTTTGCTAGGGCTTTTCTCATCTCATCAAGAGCTATATAAGAGAATAAGCCCACACCCAAGGCTAGAGGAATCCTACCTATATAGGTAATAGCCACCAAGATCATTAAAATAATCGCTCCACCTATCGCCCTTTTTCTAAGGTTCATGACAGGGCTCCATATCTTCTATTTCTACTAGAGAAGACTTTAATAGCCTTATCAAAATCCTCTTTATCAAAATCTGGCCATAAAGTATCAGTAAAGTATAACTCTGTATAGGCCAATTGGTAGATTAAAAAGTTAGATAATCTAAGTTCTCCGCCAGGTCTAATCATTAGATCCGGATCCGGCTCATCCCTTGTATAAAGATATGAAGAGATCAAATCCTCACTAATTTTATCAGCACCTATCCCATCCTTAACCATATCCTTGAAAGCTTTGACAAGCTCATCTCTTCCCCCATAATTAAGGGCTATATTTAAAATCAGAGACTTATTATCCTTACTATCATCCATAGCCTTAAGGCAAACTTCTCTAACCTTATCAGGAATATTATCAAGGTCTCCTATAAATTTAATTCTGCAATCTTCTTTCATTAGAATATCAAATTTAGTGTCAATGAAAGAAATCAGTAGTTTCATAAGGTAAGAAACTTCTTCTTCAGGCCTTTTCCAATTTTCAGTTGAAAAGGCATAAAGAGTTAGGTATTTTACGCCCCTATCCTTGGCGTAAAGAGCTATATCTACGACATTATCAGCACCATTTTTATGGCCATAAGTCCTAGGCATCAATCTCTTTTTTGCCCACCTGCCATTTCCATCTAATATTATTGCTACATGCTTTGGTATATTCAACTTATCCATTATTACCTCTTTATCTAAAATCTTATAATATTATACCAAAACCGGGCTAGAATATCGAATTTGTAAATATTCAATCAAGCTGGTGGTATAGAATAAGTATTTTTTTCTATACCACCAGTTTTTTTATTTCACTTTCTAATGTTCTTTTACCACACTTAAGCATACAAAAAACCCGGGTTAACCCCGGGCTAGATTCAAGCTTTTAATTAAT
The DNA here is from genome assembly GCA_030532385.1 of Anaerococcus sp. GTDB lineage: Bacteria > Bacillota > Clostridia > Tissierellales > Peptoniphilaceae > Anaerococcus. The sequence goes on from JAUNLG010000010.1 coordinate 49,572, forward strand.
CTATTTGAATTTTCTTTTTTAAATCTTTTTTAGATTTTGGTAGACTTATTTCAAGGATGCCATTTGCTAACTTGGCACTAACATTTTCTTCATCGATATTTGTAAAGTTCATTGTCCTTCTCATGCTTTGATATCTTCTTTCCTTATGGATATAATTTCTCTTTTCATCAGACTTATCTTCAGAACTTTCTTTTTTAACACTTAAGGTTAGCTTACCCTTATCAAGATCTATATCTATATCTTCCTTAGCAAAACCTGGAAGTTCTGCTTCTACAAGGAATTTTTCATCATCTTCAGCTATATCTATTTTAAATGAATTTGTAAATTCATCTGATCTTGGCATGCCATTAAAAAATGCATCTACCATATCATAAAAATTATCTGCTTGGTTATTTCTTCTCATTAAATTTGTCATTGTGACTCTCCTTTTTATATACTTACGATACGGTTATCAAGAATTAGCACTCTATTCTTATGACTGCTAACTTCTTACATTTATAATATACTAGGAAGGTCAGGGAAAGTCAAATTTTTATTTAAAAATATTTTACTCTCCTAATAGTCATCTTAATCCAAGCTAATTTACTTTTCTATAAACCCTGGTTCTTTCATTTTCCCTTATAAGTTATTTACAATAAAAAACTGACCTCCTTATAGTTAGATAACTATAGGGGTCAGTTAATTTTATGCTTCTTCTTTTATTCTATCCCTGGCTTGACTCATCATTAGTTTTACCCTATTTAATTGGTTAACTTCTGAGGCACCTGGGTCATAGTCTATTGCAACTATATTTGCTTGAGGGTAGATTTCTCTAATTTTTTTCATTACCCCCTTACCTGTAATGTGGTTTGGTAGGCAACCAAATGGTTGGATACAAACTATATTAGGGCAGTCTGCCTTTATTAATTCGACCATCTCGCCAGCTAGTAACCATCCTTCTCCAGCCTGGTTACCTAGGCTTGTAACCTCACTTGCCAAATCCTTTACATCTTCTATATAAAGAGGCTCATCAAATCTCTTGGAGTTTCTTAAAGCCTCCCTTATAGGCTTCCTATAAATTTCTATTGTAGATATAGCAGCCTTTCCGAAAAGTGCTGTAAGGGGACTTTTTCCATAAAGGTCTTTTTTAATTTCAGTATTGGCCAAGGAGTACATGAAAAAGTCAGTTAGGTCAGGAACAACTACCTCAGCCCCCTCTGCTTCTAGCTTATCTAGTAGGTGGTTATTGGCTTCTTCTAGGTACTTTACCAAGATTTCTCCTACTATTCCCGCCTTTGGCTTTTTGATATCCAAAACTTTTATATTATCAAAGTCTTCTACAAGATCGTTTATTATCCTCTTATAGGTTTTTGAACTCATATTCACTATATTGTCTTTACAGATTTCTATCCATTTAGATTTGATAATATTAGTTTGCCCCTTATTTACCTCATAAGGTCTTGTTGCATTAGCCACCCTATTGATCAAATCTCCTAGGAGAAGGGACCTTGTTAGGTTGATTAGTAAAGGGATATTGGAGATCTTTTTAAGGTCAAAACCTGAATGGTTTTCAATTCCTTGGGCTGATAAGGCTATTACAGGTATGTTAGGATATCCTGCATCCTTTAGGGCCTTTCTTATATAACCGACATAGTTTGAAGCCCTACAAGCTCCCCCAGTCTGGGTCATTAGTAAGGCCAACCTATCTGTATTATAACGGCCAGATTTTACAGCCTCAATTAGCTGTCCAACTACTGTAATTGATGGATAGCAAGAGTCATTGTTTACATATTTAAGACCATTGTCTATAACCTTATTATCAACCTTATCCAAAAATTCTATATTATAGCCATATCCTTTTAGTAAGACTTCCATGATTTGGAAGTGTTCTCTAGCCATCTGTGGTGCAAGAATCGTATAACCATCTTTTTTCATCTTTTTAGTAAATTCATGGTTTTCATAGGAATTTTTGTTGGCTATTGGCAAGTCAGACACCTTGTCTGGATCTTTTTGATCAAGGGCTTGTATTAAAGACCTAATCCTAATTTTTACAGCACCCAGGTTTGATACTTCATCGATTTTTAAAAGTGTATAGATCTTACCCTTTGATTCTAGAATATCTTCTACCTGGTCAGTTGTAACCGCATCAAGGCCACATCCAAAGGAATTAAGTTGTACTAGTTGAAGGTAGGGATCATTAGCTACAAATTCTGCTGCCCTATACAATCTAGCATGGTAGGACCATTGGTCAAGTACCCTAGTGTCATCAGTTAAGTCATCTATACTATAGGCTATGGCATCTTCTGAGAGAACTGGAATTCTCATTGATTCAATTAACTCTGGTATACCATGGTTAATCTCAGGATCTATATGGTAAGGACGACCTGCCAAAACTATCGCCTTAGATTTATGCTCATGGATATAAGCAAGTATTTCCCTACCCTTTCTCTCAATGGATTTATGGTAGTCTGCCTGCTTATCCCAGGCCTTTTTTACTGCATTTAGGATTTGTTTTTTACTTAGGCTATTAGGTCCACTTGTATATCCCTCAAAGACCTCAACCAACCTATCTCCTATAATTTTTTCAGATTCTAAGGATAGGTAAGGAGCTAAGTACTTTATCTTTTTGAGATTATCAACATTATTTTCTATAACATCAGGATAGCCTGAAACAACTGGGCAGTTCATATGGTTTTTGGCCTTATCAAATTGCTTGTATTCATAGAAAATCGCAGGATAAAAGATCATATCTATATCTTTTTCCAAAAGATTTTCTATATGGCCATGGACAATCTTTGCAGGATAGCAAGCTGTCTCAGAGGAAATGGTAGCTATGCCCATCTCATAAACCTCTCTACTTGACTCATCTGATAGGATGACATCAAAGCCTAGAGAAGTAAAAAATTCATGCCAGAATGGATAATCTTCATAGATATTTAAAACTCTAGGAAGTCCAACCCTGCCAAAAATATTATCATCGCCAAGACCTACCCTGTCAAATAGCAAGTCATTTTTAAACTTATACATATTAAGGTCTGCTAGGGTATCTTCTTGTTTTACTCCTGCCCCTCTTTCACACCTGTTGCCTGTAATATACCTTTGGCCATCTGGGAAAATATTGATCTGAAGGGCACAGTTATTAGTACACTTACCACACCTAGCCTGGTTTTGTTTGTAGGTAAAATTATCTAAGCTATTTGCCCTTAAAATCTTTGAATGACCTGTAGATCTTTCTTTAGCCAAAAGAGCCATGCCCATAGCCCCCATTAGTCCAGCTATTTCAGGCCTAGTTACCTTTCTAGTAGATAATTTTTCAAAGGCCCTAAGTATAGCATCTCCATAGAAGGTTCCCCCTTGGACTACGATGTTTTCTCCTAAGCTTTTTGGGTCCCTTACCTTAATAACCTTTTGAATGGCATTTTTAATTACAGAATAACATAAGCCCGCTGCTATATCACTTATATCTGACCCTTCTTTTTGGGCTTGCTTGACCTTAGAATTCATAAATACTGTACACCTTGATCCAAGGTCAGCTGGTTTTTTGGCAAAAAGAGCCTTCTTTTGAAAATCTTCAACACCCAATCCAACACTGGCAGCAAAGGTTGAAAGAAATGATCCGCATCCTGAAGAGCAAGACTCATTAAGCTGGATAGAGTCAATAATCCCATCTCTAATATGCATAGCCTTCATATCTTGGCCACCTATATCGAGAATAAAATCAACATCAGGATTAAAAAATTTAGCTGCCCTATAATGGGCTATAGTTTCAACCTCACCACTATCAATATGGAGGGCATTTCTAATGAAATCTTCCCCATAACCACAGATCCCGGAAGAGGCCAATCTAGCCTTCTTATTCATCTTTGCATAGGCAGTCTTTAGCATAGATATAACAACTTCTAAGGGTTTACCTAGGTTCATTTGATAGTCAGTATGTAAAATTTCATTATCTTCGCTAATTAAAACTATCTTAGAAGTAGTAGACCCTGCATCAATTCCTATATATATTTCACCCTCATAACTTTCAAGGTCCCTATATTTAACGAGGTTAGTCTGATGGCTTTTCTTAAAATCTTCATAGTCTTTTTCACTTTCAAAAAGCCTATCCATAGACTTAGTCATATCTAAAGAAACTTCCCTATCTTCATCAAGAATCCTAATCAAGTCTTTATAATAAATACTTTTCTCATCTTCAGCAGATAAAATTGCAGCTCCCTTGGCTACATAAAGCTGGGCATCATCTGGAATAAAGAAAGAATTTTCTTCTTCTCCCAAAGTTTCAACAAACCTATCTCTTAAAGCTGGTAGGAAGTGCAAGGGTCCTCCCAAAAATGTAACATTACCACTAATCGGCCTTCCACAAGCCAAGTTTGAAATAGTTTGGTTGACCACAGATTGAAAAACAGAGATTGCAATATCTTCCCTGCTTGCTCCCTGGTTCATCAAAGCTTGGATGTCAGTCTTTGCAAAAACTCCACAACGGCTAGCAATTGGATAAATCTTCTTAAAATCCTTACTCAAATTATTAAGGCCCATGGCATCAGTATCTAGTAGGGCAGCCATTTGGTCTATAAAAGCTCCTGTACCACCAGCACATATAGAATTCATCCTCTGTTCAACTGATCCAGACAAATATGTAATCTTTGAATCTTCTCCACCTAGCTCGATAACAACATCAGTTTGGGGTAAAAATTCCTTAATAGCCCTGGTTTCAGCTATAACTTCTTGGACAAAATTAATACCTAGGTACTGCTCTATATACATTCCTCCAGAACCTGTAACATTGATAGTCAAATACTCATCCTCAAAACGATCGTAGGCTTGCCTTAAAACCTCACTTACTGTCTTTTTCACATCTGACTTATGTCTCCTGTATACACTATAGCAAGTATTAAACTTATCATCTGTTATAACAATCTTTACTGTTGTAGAACCAACATCAAGACCCATATGTAAAGTCATATAACTTCCTTTCTTTATATATAAACTTATTTTTAGCAATGTCCCTATAAAAATTAATAGACTCCCTATTATTTTATACTCAAATAAAATTAATACAAGTAATTTACTAGGCTTAAGGTCATATAACACATTCTTAACAATTTCTTATAAAGATTGAAATTTCAATATCATAAGAAGTCTCTAGCCCCTACATTAACAACTACATACTCTAGTCGAAAAAATAATTTTGAAAGTTTTAATCAATATGGATTTATAAAAGACTAGATAAGATTATTCTATTTAATGGCAAAGATTAAATACTAAATTTAAAAAGACTTTTGGTAAAATATAAGAATAGAATTCAAACAATTTTCCTTATGATCTCATATTTTCTAAAAGTCTTAAAAAATTCTTATCTATTAATAGACCTTGCTATCATAGATACTGTATGTCTTATTCCCCTAATTGCCAAAGACATTTCAAATATATTTTCAACTGGGGCTAGTCCTCCAAATCCTGCATCTCCTATATGTTGAATATCAGCACCACATATTTTATTATCAATAGCAATTTTTCTTATAGTTTCTCTACTTGACCCCTCCTGACTTGTTCCAATAGCAGTCATCACAAGAGCTTTTTTTCCATGGATAAAAGCAACAGCCTCTGTTAACATCTGGCTATTAAATCCTGGAACTGTCCCTATCGCAGGTAGTAAAATAATATCTGCACCAGCCTCAATGAAGTTTTCTATACTTTCCTTAGAATATATAGGTTCATCAACCCCAGATGAGTGCATTTTTCCGGCAATTATTAAACCATTATAGTATTTCTTCGCTTCTTTTATAGCTTCTTCAATGGTAGCATTAGTTACGCCAGTACCAGGGTTACCTGTTAGGCATAAAAAATCTATACCTAATTTATCCAGTTGTTTAAGGCTATCCTCATTTACAGTTCTACCCCTTGATATCTGTATAGTTTCATCCATCATTTTTGCATTTGTATCAATAGGCTCAAGGTTAACTCCTATAGGACGTCCTACAAGTTTTTTAAGATCCCTTGCAAAATCATCTTGTTTATCTAGGCCTTTAATATTGGGATCTAGAACATCTACTGCATTTAATAAAATCAGGTCTGCTCCAAAAGCTTTAGCAATTTCAGCACTTGTTATATCACCTATAAAGGATTCTCTTGTTGCAACATTCTCTGAACAAATGCATCTTCCTTCACTCGCTTTAATACTTTGTCTTAATTGACTAGGAGTATAATTAAGCATATCTGAAGTATTTGAACTTATTAATCTTTTCATAAAATCTCCTCCTTATTTTTATAATATTCATTCAATTTGTAAAAGGCATAGGCATATATCTTTACCAATTCCATCAAATCTTTAAGGTCCATCCATTCATTAGGTAGATGGGCTATCCCATTTTGTCCTGGAAATGAGGGTCCAAAAGGGATTATATTTGGACAATAATGTGCATAGGTCATTCCGCTTGTAGTTGTTGGTTTTATATTTTCATCCCTAATGTCATTATAAGCATCATTTAAAATATTAACTAAGTCAGAATTTTTATCAACAAGCATTTCTTTATGATATTCGATAAGTTTAACAGTAAGCTTATTCGCATTTAACCTTATCTTATCTAATATATGATCAATATCAACTTTTGGACTTGATAAAGAAAAACTTAGCCCGTATTTATTATCTTTCCTAAAGATTTTTTTACCCCTTAGAATCATTTTCCCAAAATCATCATCTTTGATTTCAATACCTAAGTTCTTAACGGGATCTCCTAGAAAAATTTTACTATTAATAAAATTTTCTAAATTATCATAATCTCCACTAATTTCAATTTTAGCCCTTGCTCTCTCTCCATAAATAGCTGGAAATTTATTATCAGGAGTAAAGCCCATAAGTGGTGGATCCTCCTTACTTAAGTAATATTTAAGATCAGCCATGCCACTTTCTTCATCACTACCAAAAATTATTCTAAATTCTCTATTAAAATTAATTCCAATTTTTTTTAAGACCAAGAGCCCATAAAAAGCTGCCATGATAGGACCCTTATTATCCAAAGCTCCTCTTGCAAATATCTTATTGTTATGAATTTCTCCTGCAAATGGTGGATAATCCCACCCCTCCATCTCATCTACTACATCTAGGTGCCCCATGGCACAAACATAACCCTTAGATTTGATATCCCCAATAGATACATAAGACATATGATTGTCAATATTATGTCCATTAAATCCATATTTTTTACCAATTTCTAGAGCTTTTGATAGGGCTAGAGCACAATTTTTTCCATAAGGATAAGGTCCTTCTTTGCTAGCCTTTTTTGATTTAATTGCTAAAAGCTCTCTTAAATTAAATATTAAATCATCCTTTAAGTCAAAGGTTATTCTTTCAATATCTTCTTTGATCATTGATTTATAATCCTTTCAAAATCCTTTTTACATATCTTTTCACAGATAAGTTTTATTAATTTTATACATTCATCCACATCTCTTGTATTTGCCATAGTGAAGCTTGAATGCATGTACCTAACAGGTATTGATAAGGACATTCCAATTACTCCATCTGCTGATTTATGAATGTTACCCATATCTGTTCCGCCCTTATTGAATACAGCAAACTGGTGAGATATGTTATTTTCTTTGCAAAGATCGATGATATAATTCATAAAGCCCCTATGACTTATAGAGTTAGAATCAATAAAAGATAAACATACACCAGATCCTAAACTTACTGAATTTTTGTCAAAAGGAATATCTCCTGCCAAAGTCGTATCTATGCTTATAGCAAGATCAGGCTTAATAAGACTACTTGTAGTCCTTGCTCCTCTTAATCCAGGCTCCTCTTGGCTTGTAAAAGCCCAATAAATATCACTTTTGTTATCCAAGTAATTAGACATTACTTCCATACCAATATAAGCAGATATCCTATTATCGGCAGCTTTACTTATTAGAATCTCAGGATTTGACTCTTTTATATCAAAGCTTTCGGGAAGAACTTGATCACCTATATTTATATTTAGATTTTTAAAATCTTCTTTGCTTAGGCCTAAATCTAGATATATTTGATCTAAACCAAGCGTTTTAGATCGTTCTTTTTTACTTAATCCATGGCTTGCTGGGGATGATATAATTCCTCTAAAGGATTTACCCTGCTGGTTAATCAGCTTATAAATTTGTCCAACCACCAAATGAGGCCAAACAGATCCTATATTTTTCAATTTTAGAAAATCGCCTACTATATCTTCAACTATAAATCCTACCTCATCTATATGACTAGCTACCATTAATTTCACATTTTCCTTTAAACCTTCTCTTTTTACGATAAGTGAAGATAGCATATCTTTGGATATTACATTATCAGGTCTTTTTTCTAATTCATTTTTAATGTATGAACTTACCCTTCCCTCAAATGATGAGACTCCGGGAAGATTTGCCAATTTTTTATAATCAATCAAATCCATAGTAAGATCCTATAAATTTATCAAAATCGTCAAGAATTTGTAGTATAACTTCTTTTAATTCCTTATAATCATTTTTAAAAATCAGCTCATTTCCTGTGTACATATTCTTTATAGGAAGTCCCATAGATATTGAGGCTGCTCCCTTTAGAGTTTTATGAACAAAAGATCCATCATTTTCTCTAAGACCTATATAAGGTTTTAACTTAAAGTTATTTTTGATAAAGGATAGAAATTTTTGATCTGGTAACATCTTTGAATCAAAGTAAGATATAATAGCTCCATCTCCTAGATTTATTTTAGGTGATGAATTATTTACTTCAAATCCACTAAGATTAATTGAAAAATCTGGTTTGATAAGGTGGGCTGAAGTTTGACTACCCCTAAACCCTATTGTTGAGTGACTAATTCCTCCAATATATAAATCAAAACCATAAGATCTTTCCTTAATAATTCTAGCCAGATCTATACTTAAGTATGAGAAGATTTTTTGACTAAGAGCCTTACCTGTCAAAAAGTTTTCGTCTTCTAAAATGTCAGTATCTAGGCTTACCAAGTCTCCTATATTAACTTTTTCAAATAAGTCATCATCATCTAAGAAAGCTTTTATATAAAGATCTTTGCCATCAAAATTTGAAGATTTATTTTCGATAAATTTCCTATCCAAACAAACAACACCCTTTATATTACCATTATCTCTAGTTTTTATATTAACTCTTTGGTTAATAAATGATAAGGGAGAAAGATCTTCTAAAAAAATGAAACGAATTTTACCATCTTCTTCTATATTTTCTATCATAAGACCTATTTCATCTAAGGGAAATCCTATCATAAGTTTTGGTTTTCCCTTATTCTCCTTATTTAGAAAAATGGAATTCAGTCTATCTTCAAAAGTTAAATATCCTAAATTCTCATATTTTTTCGCTAAATATTTTTTTATCTCACTCTCATCACTAGAAACAGAATATATATCATAAATATCTTTAAAATCTTGATACATATTAATCCTTAATATATTTCATTATCAAATTGTGATAAGTCTTGATTTTCGTAATAAGCTTTTAGAAATGAAGCTAGAATATCAAATGAATCTGATAATCCCGTACCACCTTTTTTTGGCATTTTAAGAATTGTTATATGATCCTTATAATCTCTTATAGTCTCTTCATTTTCTTTACTCATCATAGAGATAGCTTTTATATTCGTCTTTTCAATTATTTGTTTGCAAATCATAGCACTCATCAAACCATAATCTTCAAAATTAAAACATGGTCCGCATAAAACAAGATCAGGGTTAATTTTTTCAACCATTTTTCTCATTTTTATAACAACTTCTTCTTTATTTTCAAGAAAATATTCATTGCCGCAATAGAGAGTGTAGGATACTTTTGCCCCAACCTTATCCAAAAATGGTTTAAGCATAAGGTATGATCCTATACCCCCTCTTTCTATTGCAAGGCCTTGATGGGGGTTGGTCTTGCCACCAGCCCCTGCCAAGCCCTGATCAAAAATTAAAACTATATTCACGTATACCTCCTAATCTAAACTTAAATCATCAAATGATAACTCATCTAGTTCGTCAACTTCATCTACTTTTTCATTTTCTTCTTCTAGATATTTTTTATCTAATAGTTTCATGAATGGATAGTAAATTGCCATATTTAAAACAAGTAGTCCAAGTTGTAGAATAACTGCTGACAAGGACCCTGTTATCAAATAACCTGAAAATCCTATCGGCATAGTCCATGGTAGTTGTATACCACTAGTTACTGGTATAAATCCAATGATAGTTGCTAGATAAGCAATAATTGTATTAACTACTGGTGATAATATAAAAGGAATAAGCATAATTGGATTTAATACAATAGGTAAACCAAAGATAATTGGTTCATTTATTCCAAATATACCTGCAGGAAGAGATAATCTTCCAAGCATCTTCATCCTATTTGACTTAGCTAAAAATGCCATCATTATAACAAGACCTAATGTAGATCCGCCACCACCAAAGTTACAGAAGAAGTCTGAAAAACCAGCTGTAAACACATTTGTCATTTCTAGACCAGCTTTAGCTGCCTCGTAGTTTTCTAATGTCAAAGCCTTATGGATTGGAGAGAATATTGTATTTGTAACTGCTGGTCCATTGATTCCAAAAAACCAGAATAAGGTTGAAAGGAATTGATAAATTACTTCAAATAAAGCAAACTTACCTAAGCCTACCAAAGGTGCTTGTAATACTTCATAAATTAAATTATGTAGGTAATTATAAGATGTATTTGCTATGATTATATTGATTATAAAGAAGAATATCATAGAAAATGCTGCAGGTATTAAGGCAGCGAATGAATCCATTACTGCAGGAGGTACTCCCTCAGGTAATTTTATAACCAATTTTTTATTAACAGCAAAGGCAAATATTGATACAGAAATTATTGCAACTATCATTGAGAGGAATATTCCTGCAGTTCCTAAGTGGGCAAAAGAGAAGCCAGAAAACGCCCTTTCTCCATCTGCTAAATAATCAGGATGGTTTTGAGGTGTAACTATCAAAAAAGATACTAAAGCAACAGCTGCTGCTGATATCCTATTATCAAGTCCTTTCTCTCTTGCATAACAATAACCAATTGAAAATGATGCTAGCAAGGCTACACAATCAAAAGCAATTGCTGTTACTCTTTCTAAATATACTGACCAACCTTGGCCAAAAATTCCTGCCATAAAATCTGCATAACCATCTATTGGAAAATTAGCTATAAGTAGAAATAAAGATCCGATGATTACTATAGGTGTTGTTACTAAAAAACCATCCCTAATTGCTGCTAATACCTTATTTTTGGAAAGCGTATCAGCAATAGGAGATAAAATCTTATCAAGTTTATCTAATTTCATTTTTGACTCTCCTTCTTATAATTTAGCATAGCTGCTTTTAAAACTCTCTCACCATTCATTGTTCCATAATCGTCAGCATCAATTGTCATAACAATATTGCCTGGTTTTTTATATTTTTTGACCGTTTTATCATAAATATGTCTAACTTGTGGTCCTAAAAGAATTGCATCAGGATTCTTATTTTCTATAACCTCACTCATTTGTGAATCTGAAAAAGCCTTAACTTCAATAGGTAACTTATGTTCATCTGCTACCTTTTGCATCTTAGATGCTAATAAACTTGTTGACATGCCTGCATTACAAAATAAATAAAATTTTTTCATTCTATATCCTCTCTATTACATAAGTATTTGATATCTTTCCTTGGATAGTTTGATTTAATCTCCTATCCTTAATTGCCTTAATTGATGAATAAATTACTAGTATAAGCATCGGCACAGATATTAAGAAATCAATTATGGACAGGTACTTATTACTTAAAACTTCTGATAGGGTTTGAATTATTGTATTAAATGATGAATATAGGATCCCTTGTAGGAAAAATGATCCTATGAAAAATCTATTTAATAAAGAATTTAATGACGGTTTACTATCATTTAAACTGACAATTTCAAGACCCATAACTTTCATCATGATAGTAGCAGTTTTTTTAGACTTATATGGAATATATACATAATAAATAAAAGCTACGAGTAAACTTGATCCAATAAGTATCAAATTGCTAGGTAAATTATATGAAATTATTGAACCATCTTTGCTTCCAAATCCAGTAAATATTAATAAAAGTCTAATTATAAGGTTTAAAATTACTGAAGATATATACCAATCAACAGCAAAGGCAAATACCCTTTTTGCGAAATATCCATACCTAGTATCACTTTTGATAAGATTAACCCTTGTTTTATTCATCTACTCCCCTAATCTCTTTAATAAGATAAATATTTTCACTTGCTATAACTCTCATCACTTCTGCTGTTGATATTTGATCTTCTGCATGAATTATTAATAAATTTGTATTAATCCCTTCTCCAGAGGCTTCTTTAGTAATTAGCTTTGAATGAACCTCGTGAGCTTTTTTATACTCTTGATAACCATGTTCCATCAACTCATCAGCCTTTTTATACTCACCTTCCTTTGCTAATTTCATAGCTTCTATGTAATCAGATTTCGCAGATCCCCCGTGGGATATAATCTGAAAACAAATCATTTCTAAATCTTCCATATTTCCTCCTTACTCATATAATTTGATTAATGGAGCCATTCTTTTTTCCATATAATCTTCAAGCCATTTATCACTTGCCTGTTTATATCTGGTCTTTCCATCTTCTTGATAAGTAACATAAACTTTTGCTGGATGGTTAGATGATTGATAAACAAAAGAAAATCCTTCGATATTAGTCGCTACACCAAAATTTCCATCTTTATCAATAGCAACTACTGATAAATCTCCACATTTGTCTCTTTTTTTTCTTAAGATTTCTTCTAGTGACATAACTGCATGCTGACAAGCTTCTTGTGGACTCATCCCATTTTTCATATTCATTACTATTTGATATGATATACACCCTTTCATCAGGTCTTCTCCAAGTCCTGTAGCACTTGCTGCTCCTATAGAAGAATCTGCGTATAATCCAGATCCTAGGACAGGACTATCACCTAATCTGCCTTGTTTCTTCATAAATAACCCTGATGTTGAAGTTCCGGCAGCTATATTTAAGTTAGAATCAAGTGCGCAGATTCCTACAGTATCATGTCCTATGTAAGGTTTAAGGTCTTTCTTTTCATTAGTTTGGTTTTCTTCATAAAGCCTATTCTTATAATGAATTTTAGCCCTATCTGTTAGCATGTTAACCATTTCTAAACCAATTTTACTAGCATAATTTTCTGCTCCAGGCCCAACCAAAAAATTGTTAGTATCAAATTTTGATAGGGCTTTAGCCAAGCTGATGGGATTCTTTATATTTCTAACAGCTCCGCATGCACCAAAGTCAAAGGTGCTTCCATCCATATAGGCAGCATCAAGCTCTACTTGCATATTTTCGTTAGGAAGTCCCCCATAGCCTACAGACTTATAATAGGGAAAATTCTCTATATATTTAATAGCACTCTCAATGCTATCACCTACATTACCTCCTTGTTCTAATATCTTTGAAGCAAGCTCAATACCCTCAAGAGCCATCCTCCATGTTCCAATCATCGCCCACATATTAACCTCCTTTTCTTATATTATTATGGTAAACCTTTTCAAAAAACTATTCAAACATGTTTTTTTCCTATCATTAGGAAATATACTTGCAAACCATATCCTTTTATATTATTATGACAATAAGGAGATTTAAATGAATAAAAGACAGCTTAGGCTCATAGACTTATTAAAAGATAATAAATGGTTGACAGGAAATGAATTAGCAGAAATTCTAAAAGTTTCTACTAGAACTATAAGAAATGATATAAAGAAAATAAATGATGAAAGTGGCGATGATGTCATAAGAGCAAGCAAAAAATTCGGATACAAACTTAAACAAGATCTAATAAATATAAATATTAGAAATCCGAAACAAAATAATAGAAATTTAAAATCTCTTATTTTGATGGACCTGCTTAAAACCCATAAAAAAATTTATTACTCAAATTTAATTGACAAGTACTACATAAGCGATTCAACTCTTAATGCCATAATTAGTGAAATTAACAAAGATATTAAAAAGATAAATTCTGCATCTATAAAGAAAAAAGGAGACCTCATATATTTAGATGGAAGTGAGCTTTCAGTAAGAATGATTTATAAGGATCTCTTATTTAAGGAAAGCAAAAATAATATATTTAATTTAAATGAGCTAGCAGAAAACTATAAAAAATTTGACCTTATTAAAATTAAAGAAAATTTTGAAAATATCCTTAGTTATTATGACTATAAGGTTGATCAAGCTTATTTCCCTATCCTTATACTCCATATAGGGGTAAGTCTTGATAGACTCTTATCAGGAAACCCAGCAAGCCTAACTTCTAAGGAAGAAAGTGAGATAAAAGAGCTTAAGAATAGTGATGAATTCAAAATAGCTTCTGATTTTCTAAATCTTATAAAAGATTATTATAATATTGATATTCCCATGGCTGAAGTCTACATTTTAACAATTAATATAATAAATAAAAAGATAATTGACAAAGGACTTTTAACCCTGGATGATAATTTATTAGATCTTATAAAAAAGTCTCTTCTGTATGTTGACTTTATGACTGGAATTAACTTAAGTTTGGATAAGAATTTAATAGATAACCTATATGTCCACCTAAAATCTCTTCTTGTAAGGCTAGATAATAAAATTACCATAAATAAATTATACTATGAAGATATAAAATCAACATATCCATACATATTTGAGCTTGCTTTAATTGCTTCATCTTTCTTGCAAAAATCTCTTTGTATTGAAATTCCCGAAGAAGAAGTAACCTTTATAGCCCTACATCTTGGAAATTCATATAGAAATAATTATAACAATAAGTATAAGGCCGTTCTAATTCTTCCAAAAACTAGGGCAATTTCAAGCTCTATGTTTGAAAAGATTAACAGAACTTTCTCTCATGAATTAGAAATTGTGGGAGTATATAATTATTTTGAAGAATCTCTAATTAAAGATGCCGGTGTAGATATGATAATATCATCTGTAAGAATAAGTCATAATCTGCAAATTCCTACTATTTATTGCTCAGTCTTCTTCTCTAAAGATGATGAAGTAAGTATATTTACTGCTATAAGAGAACTTGAGGAAAATAAATTAAAACTTGACTATAGTAACCACCTAAAAAAGCTTTTAGATAAGGAGCATTTCTATCAGGATCTAAGATTTAAAAACAAATATAAAGTATTAGAATTTTTATGTAAAAATTTACTAAAAAAAGGAGAAGTGGATGAAAGCTACCATGAAAAAGTTTTAGAAAGAGAATCCTTTTCGTCGACTTCATTTGCTCAAGGTTTTGCTATACCACATTCCTATGAACCAAGCGGTATAAAAAAATCCTCTATCTCTATACTACTCTTAGAAGAACCAATACTTCGGGATAAATACCAGGTGAGTATAGTGTTTCTTTTAACTATCAGAAGAGAAGATAGTCCTATACTTAAACTTTTTTTCTCATGGATGGATAAAATATGCAAGGATATAAGTAAATTTGCCCAAGTAACTAGTTCAATTGATTTTAATGAATTCATTAATAATTTTGATCCAGGTGATTAATATTAGCCAATAGATTGACCCTTTCTAAATATTTATATCTAAATACTTTTAAGAAATTAGACTTTCTTAAAGACATCCTTACTTAGAAAGGGTCTAGATAATATATATCAACCATTAAATATTAACATTACTAGGAGAAATCTAAAACATTTAGAATTTCTTCAAAGGAGGTTTTGCCTTCTAGGATTTTTTCTATGGCATTGTTTAGCATGGACCTAAAGTTATCTTTTTTTAATTTCTCTATTATTTCTTTACTAAAGTCCCCTTCATCTTTTAATATCTGCCTAAACTCCCTATCTACAACAATAACTTCTTCTACAGCTTCTCTGCCAAGATAACCTAATTTACACTTAGAACAACCATTTGCCCTATAGATTCTAGTTTCTCTTGCTACATCTTTAAAGTGTTTTACCAATTCGTATTCGCTATCTGTCATCCTTGACTCAACCTTGCAAGTACAAAGCTTTCTTACTAGCCTCTGGCTTGCTAGAAGAGAAATGGCTGATCGTATTAGATAATTTTCTATACCTAAATCTTTTAATCTTACAAGAGCAGAGATTGCATCTTTTGTATGAAGGGTTGTTAAGACCAAATGTCCTGTTATAGCAGCCCTTATAGCAATTTGGGCTGTTTCATAATCTCTAATCTCTCCAATCATTATTATATCAGGATCTTGCCTTAATATTGCCCTTAAGGCTTTTGAAAAGTTTAGACCGATCTTATCATTCACAGCCACTTGGTTTATACCTAAAAGTTTATACTCCACTGGGTCTTCTACTGTTATAATATTCTCATAGCCTGTATTTAATTTATTTAGTAAGGAATAAAGTGAGGTAGACTTGCCAGATCCTGTCGGTCCAGAAAATATTATCATTCCATCTCTGCTCTTTAATACACCATCTATTTTTCTAATGGATTGGTCATTAAATCCTAGTAGGTTAGATGATTTTTGAAATTCCACAAATGATAGGATCCTTAAAACAAGTTTTTCTCCATTTACAGTATTGATAGATGATACCCTTATATCAATTCCATGGAATTGTTCAAGTTTTAGGCTGGCATCTTGGGGTCTTCTTTTTTCTGATATGTCCATCCCACTCATCAATTTTATTTTTATTAGTAATTTTTCGTACTGGCTTCTTTGAATTTTCAATTTTTCATCCAAAATCCCATCAACCCTATACCTAATTTTAGCAAAATCTATGAATGCTTCTATATGTATGTCGCTAGCTCTTTCTTTTATAGCATTTGTGAATAAATCTAGGACAAATTTGTCTATATCATTATCAATATCATTTATGTCTATCATAAGTCCTCCAATATTTTTATTATATCATACGAGAAGTAAGATAAATTTGTTAATGGGTCTTTTTGTGTAAAATGATATTTATAGTTTTTATTATTTTTCTTCTTAGCCTAAAATTTTCCAATAAAAAAAGACCCCAGGGTCTTTTTATTAAATATTATTCTTCATCTTCGCTTTCAGTTTCATCTACAGTTGGAACATCAGCAGCAGCTTCTGTTTCTTCTCCTTCTTCAGGAATCTCTTCTTCTGCTACTTCTTGTAGTGAGCATACAACAGCATCCATTTCTTCAAGGATTGTTATATTTTCATTTCCAGCTATATCTAGGTCAGCTACAGTTTTGTTATCACCAATCTCAAGGTCAGCTACTTCTACATCTGCTGTTTGTGGAATGTATTTTGGTAGACATTCAACTTCTATCTCGTCAATATTTTGTACTAATACTGATGGCTCAACTCTAATATCATCTCTACCAACTAGAACAACAGGAACTGTAACTCTGATTGTTTCGTTTTGGTTTATTGCTTGGAAATCAACGTGTAGGTATTGGTTTTTGAAAGGGTGAGTTTGGAAGTCTTTTATAAGTACATCTTTCTTTTCACCATCTAAATCTAAAGTTATGATTGTTGATGTACCAGCTTGTTTTAATATTTTTTCAAATTCTCTGAAAGAAAATTGAACATTTACATTTTCTTCTTCTCTTCCATAAATTACTCCTGGTACTAGGTCTTCATTTCTTAATTTATTTACTTTATTTTTGCCTGTGGCAATTCTTTCTTTTGCTTGTAATACTAAATCTGCCATGTTGCCTCCTTATATATTCATACTGATAAATTATACCGCACTTGTTGGCTTATTACAATGATTATAGTTTCAATATTCTAATTTCGGGTATATAAATTATGAGCAAATTTTAAAGAAAGGAATATTATATGTCAAGATTAGCAAAGTTCGGAACAGTCGATATTAGTATAGATGGAGAAGAGTTAAAGGTTGGTGATATGGCCCCAGATTTTAAGGCAATTAACAACGACCTATCTGACTATGAGTCTAGTGAAGACCATGGCAAGATCAGGCTTATCTCAGTTATCCCATCTATTGATACATCAGTTTGTGAAATTCAAACTACAATTTTTACCAAGGCGGCAGAGGAATTTTCTGACCAAGTAAGCCTTATAACTATATCTAATGACCTACCTTTTGCACAAATTAGGTTTAGTGAGGATAAGAATATTTCTAACAATAAATTTCTTTCTGACTATATTTACCATGATTTCGCAAAAAATTACAATACCCTAATAAAGGAACTCCAATTGTTAAATAGGTCTGTCTTTGTTGTTGATAAAGATGGAAAATTAGTCCACGTAGAATACCTAAAACAAAACACTGACTTACCAGATTATGATAGGGCAATTGAAGTTGTAAAAGAATTAGATAAGTAAGATATTTTTAAATCAAGCCTTCTAAGAGGGATAGGGTTGTTATTGCACCTATTCCTTTTTTATTTGTAAGTACTTCTAGGTCAAGGTCTTTTAGAGATTCATAGTCTATATCTCCGTATACTAAACCATCCTTTACCGAGGTTCCTACATCTATTAAAACCATTCCATCTCTAAAGTAAGACTTACCATAATATTGGGCCCTTCCTATAGCTGATATAAATATGTCGGCTTTTTTTATTATCTCTCTCTGATTTTTGCTATACTTATTTATTATAGTTAAGCTTGCATCCTTGCTTGATAAGTAACTAGCCAGGGGCTTGCCTATAATGTTAGTATTGTTGGCTATTACTATATTTAATCCCCTAAGGTCTTTAAACTTATCTTCTAAAAATATTGCAATAGCCTTAGCTGTAGCAGGCAAGCCATTCCTTTCCCCCTCCATAGAAAGACCCAAGGACTTATAGGTAAATGAATCAAGGTCTTTTAACCTTATCTCTCTTCTTAATAAAGAAAGATTTTCTTCCTTGCCAAAGGGAGAAAGGATAATAAAGCCATAATTTTCAGGGAATGAATTTATGTAATTAAGGATCTGATCTTGGTTTTCGCTAGTAAATTCATGGTCAATATAAGCAATGTCAAAATCCTTTGCTCTCTTTTTTATAATATTTTTATAAAAGATAACTTCATCACTAGGATCCTTGCTAAGTAAGAGAATTTTTCCTTTGATATCTCTAGCTTTTAGTTTTTCTCTCAAATTATTTTTTATATGGTCAGTAGATAAAATTTTCATCTGTCTTACTCCTAAGCATTTTCATATTCTACAAAAAAAAGGCCAATTAGGAATTCCTAATCTTGGCCTTATAATTTCTAATTAAAATATTCTTCTTGCTCCAACATAGTGGTTAGCAAAAGAACCATTATAAACATTGTCATATCTTACGCCTGTAGCTGGTGTAGATGCGTGGATGAAGGTTCCATCAGAGCTTGTTACTATACCAACATGGTCAATACCAGCTCCACCGTATGAGAAGAACACTAGGTCTCCAGGCATTAGGTTATTATAATTTACTGCATATCCGCTAGCATATTGGGATGCAGAGTGGTGAGGAATTGATATGCCAAGTTGACCATAAGCATAACTTGTTAGTCCTGAGCAGTCAAATCCTACTGATGGACTGCTAGCCCCCCATACATATGGATAGCCTTGGAATTGGCTTGCAATATTTACAACATCCATTCCTGATGCTTGATATGAAGGAGCTTCTTCTACTACTTGATCTACTACTGGTACTTCATCTACCACTGGGGCTTGTTCTACAACCGGTTCACCTTCTACTTCTGTATCAGAAATATAAGCTAGGGATACATAACCCTTACCACCATTATAGTCTATTTCTAACCAATCCCCTGAGGCATTTCCCTCTAGCCATGCTCCTTTTCTTGCAGATCCTATAATATTTCCATCAGCCCCATCTCTAATATTAAGGATTGATGTATTTACCCAACCTGAATAATAGTAGGAAGCTTGGTCTTTGGCTTCTTCCTCAGCTCTTTTTGCTTCTTCAGCTGCTCTTGCCTCTTCTTCGGCTCT
>JAUNLG010000001.1 GCA_030532385.1 Anaerococcus sp.
TAAGAGAAATTAGAGGTGGAAGATATTGCGATACTGATGCTATCATGTATAGGCAATTAGATAGCCTATCTTCTTTAGAGACAAAGGAAAAATCAACCTACTCTCCAAAAGAGATGCTAACACCAATGACAGAAACATTATTTTATTTCAATGAAGATACTTACACTGAAACAAGTGAAAGGTATAAGAAAAAAGTTCTAGTTTTTGTAAGGGCTTGTGATATCAACGCAATAAAATACTTAGATGATATGTATCTAAAAAATGGTAATGTTGAGGATCCTTTCTATAAGAGACGTAAGAAAATGGTTCATTATGCCCTAATGGAATGTCCTCATTCATTGGATAATCACTGTTTCTGTGTATCAACAAATTCTAATAAGACTGATGATTACACAATTGCAGTTAGGTTTAATGATGATGATTCAATGAATGTAAAACTTAAGGATGAAGTTTACGAAAACCTTTTTGAAGGCTTTGAAAATGAAGACTTTGACCTAAAATTCCCTGAAGAAAATACCTTTACAGTAGAATTTCCTGAAATAAGAGATAATAGGGAAGCAAACGAACTTGCCAAAGATCCTTTATGGGATGAGTATAACAAAAGATGTATAGGATGTGGTTCTTGTACAACTTCATGTTCAACCTGTACTTGCTTTACAACAAGAGATTTAGTCTATACTGCCAATGCCAATGTTGGTGAAAGAAGAAGGACCAACGCTTCTTGTATGACCAAAGACTTTGATCTAGTAGCAGGAGGAGGAAAGTTTAGACCTAGCATAAAAGATAGGTATAGGTATAAGATATTACATAAAATATATGCCCATAACCACAGGTTTGGGGATGGCCCAATGTGCGTAGGATGCGGACGTTGTTCAGCCCACTGCCCACAACTTATAAGCTACCCTGAAACAATCAATAAGGTTTCTAAGGCACTTATTAGAATAAGAGAAGGAGAGGATAAGTAATGGAAAAAAATATAATAAAAGATTCTTCATTAGAAGAAAATCCTATTCGTCCTAAGGCTTACAAGATACTTGACATAAAAAAGCATACAGACATAGAATGGACCTTTAGGATTGAGTTTGACAAAGACTTATTACCTGGCCAATTTTTGGAATTATCCCTACCAAGAACAGGTGAGGCTCCAATTTCAGTAAGTGGTTATGGTGAAGGTTTTGCTGAACTTACCATAAGAAATGTAGGAGAAGTAACAAGAAAACTTTTTGAAAAAAATGTTGGAGATAGCATCTTTGCTAGAGGACCTTACGGCAATGGCTGGCCAATAGATGAACTAAAGGGCAAAAATGTAGTAATAGTTGCAGGTGGAACAGGCCTATCACCAGTTAGGGGACTTATAGAATATATAAGAAATAACAAGGAAGAATTTAAACATCTTTACCTAATAGCAGGCTTTAAAAACCATGAAGCTGTCTTATTTAAAGATGACCTAAAGGTATGGAAAGAAGCTTCAAATATAAGCCCAACCTACAGCCTTGATACAGAAGAATATGAGGACTTTAAAAAAGGTATGGTAACAGAATTTATCAAGGATATTCCATTCGAAGACTTTGGCGATTCTTATGCTTGCCTAATGGTAGGACCTCCTGTTATGTTAAGATTTACAGCCCTAGCTTTCCTAAAGGAGAAAGTTAAGGAAGAGAAAATCTGGACAAGCTTTGAAAGAAAGATGTCTTGTGGAGTTGGAAAATGTGGACACTGTAGGATAAATGACACCTACGTATGTGCTGATGGCCCAGTCTTTAATTACACAAAGGCAAAAGAGTTGTTGGATTAAGGAGAGATTATGACAAAAGATATAAATATAGGAGAATTGAGAGAAACCTGTTTTAGGCAATCAAAAGTTCCTGGCGAATTTATGCTTCAAATGAGAGTTCCTGGCGGAGTAGTAGACTCAAAGTGGCTAGGTAAGGTTCAATATATCTGTCAAACCTGGGGAAATGGTGACTTTCACATAGGAACTAGACAAACTTTTGATATTCCTGGAATTAAGTATGAAAATGTTCCTGAAGTAAAAGAATATATAAGAGATTACATAGATGCTATCGAAAATGATATGTGTGATGTAGGCATGGATGTAACAGATGAAGGTTATCCTTTCATAGGACCTCGTAACATAGTAGCTTGTATAGGTGGAGTCCACTGTATAAAGGCAGCTCAAAACACCCAAAGACTTGCCCATAAGCTTGAAAAAATTATCTATCCAAGTCCTTACCATATTAAAATTGCAATAGCAGGTTGTCCAAACGACTGCGCTAAGGCTCACTTTACAGACTTTGGTTTTATAGGAACAACTAAGCCTGTCTATGAAATAGATCGTTGTATAGGATGTGGAGCTTGTGTTGATAAGTGTAAGGCTGCTGCTACAAGAGTCCTTGAATTAAACGATAACTTTAAGGTTGATAAGGATGCTTGTTGCTGTGTTGGATGTGGTGAGTGTGTAACAGCTTGTCCAACAAGTGCATGGAGACGTGATGAAAAGAAACTTTGGACTGTAATGATAGGTGGTAGAACTGGTAAGCAATACCCAAGAATGGGAACCATGTTTGCTAAGTTTATGTCTGAAGATGCAATAATTCAAATGATGAAAAACTGGCAAGAATTCTCAAGATATGTCCTAGATGGAAAACCTGTCTACCTACACGGTGGCCACTTGATGGATAGGGTGGGCTTTCCTACCTTTAAGAAGATGATGCTAAAAGATGTTGACCTAAACCCAGAATGTATCATAGCTGACAGGGTAAACTGGACAGAAAAAGAATACAGAAGCAACATCAATGTTAAGCCATTGGAAGATCATAAAGCGTGGAAATAAGGAGTTAATATGTCAACAGAAATATTTGGTGTAAGAGATTTACTAGAATCTTTAGTTAGACTAGAACAAAATGGTTATAACTTCTACTCTGAAGCTAGCAAAAAATTTGATGACCTAGAGATTAGGGAATTCTTTAAATTTCTAGCAGAAGAAGAACTAGGCCACGAACAACTATATAAGGGTCTTGCAGAAGAAGTAGGAAGCAATGTTTCAAACACAAGTAGAAGTTCTTATGATGAAGAATACAATGAATACTTAAAATCACTAGTAGAAAATTCATTTGACTTTAACCTAGATGAGAACCTAACAGATGTAAAAGCTGTCTACAAATTTGCCCTAGGTCTTGAAAAAGACACAATAATCTTTATAGGTGAGATAAGAAACCTCCTACCTGACTTTAAAAAAGATATCTTTGAAAGAGTAGAAAAAGAAGAAAGAAACCATATCAAGTTAATCAATGATTGGTATAGAAAATATATAGAAAAATAAAATCCTATAAACAAAAAATAGTGCTAGGTCCTACTAGCACTATTTTTTAATCCATAATTTATCCCTTATATTCCCTAAGCTCTGCTAAGAAAATATCCCCATACTGGATTAGCTTTCTTTCTCCTACTCCCTTTACCATAAGCATCTCTTCCTCATTCTTAGGCCTTAATCTTGCCATTTCTTTTAGGGTCTTATCTGAAAAAATTATAAAGGGTGGGACATTTCTTTTTCTAGATAAGTCTAGCCTAATTTTTTTAAGATAAGCAAAAAGGTCCTTATCAAAAGTCTGATCTTCTTTTCTTTGACCTTCTTCTCTTTTGATATCAAGGTAGACTTTTTTCTTATCAAAAAGAACCTCCTTGGACTTTTGGGTAAGTTTTAAGATAGGATAAGGGTTAGAAGAAACCCTTATATATCCATCTGCTATTAGCTTACCTACCAATTCTTTTATATAAGCCTTATCATCATCCTTCATTATCCCGTAGGTGGATAGCTTATCTAGGCCTCTTTTTTTTATATTCACATTCTTAGCCCCCTTTAAGGAATCTATTAAGATTCCAAAGCCATAGGCTTGTTTTAACCTAAAGATTGCCGATAAGACCTTCTGGCTATCAATACTTACATCTACTTTTTCTATGCTAGATAAGCAGTTTGAACACTTATTGCAAGGTTTTTTAAAATCTTGACCAAAATATCCTAGGATAAAAGACCTTAGGCAGGTTGATGTGTTGGTATAATTTATCATCACCTGGAGTTTATCCAACTGCCTTAATTTAAAGTCATAGTTATCAGAAAGGTTGATCAAATGTTTGTTTATTATAATATCTTGGGCTGAGTAAAGGAGGATACAATCAGACTCCTCCCCATCTCTGCCAGCCCTTCCTGCCTCTTGGTAGTAAGATTCCATATCCTTAGGAGTATTATAGTGGATTACAAACCTTACATTGGACTTATCTATGCCCATGCCAAAGGCATTGGTTGCTACTATGATTTTTTTCTTATCATAGATAAAATCTTCCTGGTCTTTTCTTCTTAAATTTTCATCTAAGCCTGCATGGTAGATTAAAGGATCAAAACCAGCTTTTTTTAGACCTTTATAGATACTTTCTACCCTCTTTCTTGTTGCAGCATAGATTATTCCCGAATCATCCATATGCTCTTTTAGGTAAGAGATTAGATAGTCCATCTTATTCTTTACTTTTTTTATGGCAAAATATAAGTTTTCCCTATCAAAGCCTGTTATCTTTACCAAAGGATCTTTTAGCCCTAAGTTTTTTATAATATCTCTTGCAACCTCCTTGGTCGCTGTCGCTGTAAAGGCTGTTAGCTGGATATCTCTTCCCAAATCTTCTATAAACTTTGGTATTAGGGTATAGGATGGCCTAAAGTCATGGCCCCATTGGGATATGCAGTGGGCCTCATCTACTGCTATGAAACTTATAGGGATATCCCTTAAAAAATCTTTAAAAAACTCATTTTCTAATCTTTCAGGAGCTATATATAGGAGTTTGATGGAAGCTTTTTTGATATCACTTAAGACCTTCTTATAAGCCTTAGCCGATAGGCTTGAATTTATAAAACCTGCCCTTATCCCTGCTTCTTTTAGGGCATCTACCTGGTCTTTCATCAAGGATATCAAAGGTGATATGACCAAGGCTAGGCCATCTTTCATTAAGGCTGGCAATTGGTAGCAAATAGACTTTCCCCCTCCTGTTGGAAGGATGGCTAAGGCATCCCTTCCCTGCATTATCTCATTTATTATCTCTCCTTGACCCTTCCTAAAAGTGTCATAGCCAAAGTATTTTTTTAAATTTCTTATTAGATCTTCTTCGCTCATTTTCTCCGCCTAACAAAAAAATAATTAAGCCTTGGCCTAATTATTTTCTTCTTGGCCATCAAGGCCTGTATTCTCTTCTTCTAAATCTTGATCTTTTGTGGTTTGCCTATCATTGGTCACATATTCTTCATCATCAAGCTTGGCACCCTCTCCCTTGTTAAAGTTTATGTCTCCAATTTTTGTAGTCATTGATATATTATACTTACCATCATTTTCGCTTTGGTAGCCATCTTTTATGTTCCTATAAGATATATTTCCTAGGGTGAAGTTACCTACTCCTAGTTTTGCTGATATCTTATAATTATCAATAGTCTTATCAGCCCCTACATTTATATCCCCAGTTTGGGTTATAAATTCCAGCCTATTTCCAAGGCTTGAGTCCATGATATTTATATTGCCAGTTGTTGTTTCTAATTTGGTATTTACAAGCTCTGCCCTATTTAGGTTTATAGACCCTGATTCATTTTTGATAGAGCCTTGAAAGTAGGCATTATCTACAGTTATATTGCCGCTTTTTATCTCAAGGTCAAAGTTTTTTACTTCAAGGTCTGTAATCTTAACATCACCTGCACTGATCTTTCCCTTAATTTCATCAAGGCCACCTTCCATTGGTAGGAAGATCCTTACTATAGGAATTTTATCCTTCATATAAAGCTCTTTGCCTATGATATTGCTCTTAAGCTTAAGGTTTCCCTCATCAAATGAAACTTCCATATTATAAGAGTTCTCTTCTCCCCTATAAAGAACTGTATATTCTATATAAGGGTTGGTATTTGACCTTTGGATTCTTACATCTGAGCTTCCTAGGTCAAAATCTATAGAAGTTATTTTATTTAAGTCTACCCTCATTATCCTAGACTGGTTGTAGGAATTATCATCAATCTGGCTGGTTGTGGCAAGGTTTTTGCCTAGGTTTAAGGGCTTATTTATAAACAAATAAATACCAAATCCTAAAAGGGCAATTATTAAGATTACGAGTAAGGATTTTACCTTAAATTTCTTATCACTTTTTTGCTTTTCTTTATTTTCCATCATCTTCTCCAAACTTAGCTTGCAAAAATATAAAAATTAGACTTATGACAAAGATAGATCCTATATAATATATACTAAAGTCCCCTAAAAAGGGTCCCAAAAAATATCCATACATTGGCTCCATCGGACTTTTCAGTATATATTGTACCATAAAGGCTAGGCTTATTACATTATAAATTGCTAGGAAAAGATTAAGAAAGATCCTAGCTATCCTCAAGTTATTTTGTCCAATGAAAATTATAAGTACTAGGATAAGAAAGGAAGCCAGAATCAAATATACAAGGGCCCTAGAAGGTCCTATAAATATCCCTAAAAAAATACTAAATAATAATATGCTTATAGCCTTAAATTCTTTAAATAAATCTTCTTTCAAAAGTCTACCCTCCAAAGGTAAAGACCTCCTGGTCCTAGGGCTGGATTAGCCTTTTTCCTAGAATTTTTATCAAGGAAGTTTTTAAAATCATCTAGGCTAAGCCTTCCCCTAGCAAGCTCTACTAGACTTCCCACCATAAGCCTAACTTGGTTGTGGAGGAAGGATTGGCCATAAAAGTATATGGCTAAATCAGAGCCTTCTTCTTCAAAATAGGCCTTATCTATTTTTCTAATAGGATTAACCCTAACATTTTTATCCTCTGCCATAAAAGAGCTAAAGTCATGGACCCCTTCAAGAAGCTTTAGACCTAAGTCTAGCTTATCTAAGTCCATTTTATAAGTTATATTCTCCTTATACTTTCTAAAAATTGGATGCATATTGGTATCCCTATTTATCACATACCTATAAAGCTTGCCCCTACAAGAAAATCTGGCATGAAAGTCTAGGTCTACCTTATTTGATGATAGGGCTAGGATATCATCAGGTAAGTACTTATTTATATGAAAGTTATAGGCCTTAGGACTTATATGTGAGGCTGTTAGAAAGTTTACAAAATGGCTTTTGGCATGAACTCCCGCATCAGTCCTCCCACAAGCTACTATCCTAATATCTTCTCCCGTAAGCTTTCTTAGGGCCTTTAACAATTCTTCTTCTACACTCCTTTGATCTTTCTGGTATTGAAATCCAGCAAAACCACTTCCATCGTAGGCTATTTCTAATAAGACATTTTTAATCATACAAAGTGAAAGATTATTACTAGGCTACAAAAGAAAATAAATCCTAAGAGGGTTATCCAATCTTTCTTTTGCATAAGGATCTCATTTAATTTAGTCCTAGGCTCTCCGACCCTATATAACCTTGCTTCCATGGCTGTGGCAAGGTCATCACTCCTCTTAAAGGAATTTATAAAAAGAGGAACTAAAAGTGGAATCATAGAAGTGGCTCTTTTAATAATATTGCCTGACTCAAAATCAGCCCCCCTAGCCATTTGGGCCATCCTTATCTTTTGGGCCTCATCAAATAAGGTTGGAATAAACCTTAGGGAAATTGAAATCATCATAGCAAGCTCTCCTGCCGGAAAACCAAACCTCTTTAGGGGTGAAAGAAGCTTTTCAAGGCCATAAGTTAACTCCATAGGGCTTGTTGTATAGGTTAAAACTGAGGTTGAAAGGATTATAAGGATTAGCCTTAAGATTGTAAAACCTGTCCTATATACTCCCTCCTTGCTTATATTAAAGGGTCCTATAGACCATAAGACCTCTCCCCTTGTTGTCAATAAATTTATAAGACCTGTTATAATTATAATAAATATAAGGGGCTTAAGGGACCTAAAGACACTTTTTATAGGAATCTTTCCTACACCAAGCATGGCCAAAAGTAGGATTACAAAGGGTAGGTAACCTAAAAATGAATCTACAAAAAATATAGTTATTATATATAAAAATACTCCAATAATCTTTACCCTAGGGTCTAGCCTATGGATAAAGGTATCAAAGGGTAGGTATTGTCCTATACTTATATTTGTCATCCTAATTCCTCAAAACTCTCTTTAACTCTTCTACTGCATGATCAACTGTATATATATCATCCCTTACCTTGGGGTTTTTCTTCTTATACTCCCTCATAAACCTAGTCACTTGAGGTACATCTAGGCTTATAGATTCAAGGTCCACCTTGGTAAAAGTATCATAGGTTGACTTATCTGAGTAAACTTCTCCCTTATTCATTACAATTACCCTATCTACATACTCAGCCACATCTTCCATGGAATGAGAAACTAGAACTATAGTTAGCTCATCATCAGCCTCATATAAGGACATGATTTCATTAAATATCTCACTTCTACCCAAAGGATCAAGACCTGCTGTAAGCTCATCTAAGACTAAGACCTTAGGATTCATTGACAAAATCCCCGCTACTGCAACCCTTCTTTGTTGGCCTCCAGAAAGCTCAAAGGGTGATTGGTCCTTGTAAGTTTCATAATCAAGGCCTACCTTGGCCATAGCTACTTTAACCCTCTCTTCTACTTCTTTTTCTTTAAGACCCATATTTTTTGGACCAAAGGCAATATCTTTGGCAATGGTTTCTTCAAAAAGTTGGTGCTCTGGGTATTGAAAGACAAGTCCTACCTTAAACCTTGCTTCTTTTCTTCTATTTTTATCCTTAGAGTTAATTCCATCTATAATACAATCTCCCTTTGAAGGAATCAAAAGGCCATTTAAAAGCTGGACTAGGGTTGACTTTCCTGATCCTGTTTGACCAATAAGCCCTATGATCTCGTGGGAATTTATAGTTAGGTTTATATCCTTAAGGGCATAAACTTCTGATGGTAGGGATTGGTTGTAGATGTAATCAACATTTTTTAATTCTATTTTCATAAAATTTCTAAAAACTCCTCGATATTTAAGGGAAGGTCCCCTATATTTATGCCAGCTTCCTTTAGCTCATAGGCAAGCTCTGTAACTTGGGGTACACTTAGGCCAAGCTCTTTCATCTTTGTTACATTGGAGAAAACTTCCCTGGCATTTCCTTCAAGAGCCTTCTTGCCTTTATCAAGGACTATGACCCTATCTGCCAAGACTGCTTCTTCCATATAATGGGTTATATAAATTATAGTCTTCTTGTATTTTTTATTTAGCTCTTCTACAAGCTTTATGACATCCTTACGGCCTT
Organism: Anaerococcus sp.; assembly: GCA_030532385.1. GTDB lineage: Bacteria > Bacillota > Clostridia > Tissierellales > Peptoniphilaceae > Anaerococcus. Next base: position 9,238 of record JAUNLG010000001.1, read on the forward strand.
TTGGGTCTAGCATGGCTGTTGGTTCATCAAAGATTATATAATCAGATAGCATAGCAACAACTCCAGCTATAGATACCCTTTGCTTTTGACCACCTGAAAGGTTGGATGGGTTTCTATCCTTATAGTCTGTCATATTTACAAGTTTTAGGGCAGCATCTACCCTATCTCTTAATTCAGGGTTTTCCACCCTAAGGTTTTCAGGGCCAAAGGCTACCTCTTCTTCCACACTTGTGGCAACCATTTGGTTATCTGGATTTTGAAAAACCATGGAACATTTCTTCCTAATATCCCATAGTTTTTCTTCCTCCTTACTATTTAGGTCATCTATCCAAATATCTCCAGAACTTGGAAATATTTGGGCATTTAGTAATTTTCCTAGGGTAGACTTACCTGACCCATTATGGCCTAAGATTGCAACAAATTCTCCCTTGTTTATATCTATTGATAAGTTATCAAGGGCTTTTTTTCCATCTTCATCATCCATAGATGGGTAAACATAAGTCAAATTTTCTATCTTTATCATATCTTTTCCTAATACATCATAGCAGGTGATAGGTTGGTTGAAGATTCATAAACTATAACTGGTGTATGGATCTCGGCATTTTCAAAAATTACCCTAGCAACTGATGGCGGTAGGTTGATACAGCCATGGCTACCATTGGTATTATAGATATTGCCACCAAAACTATTGCCCCTCCAAGGAGCATCGTGGAAGCCTTCACCATCCCAGCCTATTGGCATCCAATAATCAACAGGGGTCTCATAGTCTCCACCAGAAAAATCAATGCCCCTAAGAGTAGTGTTAGCAACCTTATCAAGGATTGATCCAACTCCTACATTAGTTTGCCAACCAGCTTGGCTTATACCACTTACAAAGTTAGACTCTATGATAAGGTCCCCATCCTTATAAAACCATAGGTACTGGCGGGATAGGTCAACTTCTATATAGGTATCTCCTATATCTGTACCATCTTCAGTCCTCTCATAGGCATATCTTTGATAGATTGGTTCAATATCACCTGATTTTCTTTGATTAAATAGTTTATAGACTTCATCAGTTGTCAATTCTTCATCTAGGATAAAGCCATAGACACCAGGATTTACAACAATCTCTCCTATGCCTGTTGCCATAAACCTCCTATCTTTACCATAGGTGTTAGTTTTATCAGCAACTTCTTTCATAAATTCTTGAACTAGGTCATAGTTTAATTCAAATTTCCCATCCTTTTGATCAAGCATTTCAACCAAATCTTCTCCTTCTAGTTTTATATCAAAACCATTGAAGTTAAAGGATATGGATAGGTCTTCTATCCTCTTTCCATCTTCTAAGAGCTCATTCATTTGCTCAGAATCTGCTAGAAGGCTAGGAGCCTTATAAAAGTCATCTGTAAGGGTGATATCTTCATGGCCCTTATAGATTGATTTAAGGATAGCTTCCTTTAGCCTTCCATAATCAAGCTCATCTCCTAGGACCTCTTTTACTATCTTAAACTCCCCATCCTCATAGATAAGCTTAGCATCAACAGGGTTTGTCACATTAGAAAAAAGAGCTGAGTCTTCTACAATAGCCTTTAGCTTATCCTTATCATAGGAAATACTTACATCAAAGTCCAGTTGGTCTTCTTTGCCCTTGGCTAAATATACTGGCCAAGCCAAAGGATTTTGGTCTATACTTGCATTTTCTGGAATCCTTGCATCATAGTCTATATCTTTAGAATTTATGGTAAGTTCCTTATCATTTCTTCCTGATATAGTGAAAGTAAAGTCATCAGAAACCTGGTCTAGGGCACTTTCCTTTGATGCATAAGAAACATTGTTTCCATTTATATATGTGTTAGGCAAGGTAATAAAGGTAAATACCAATGCCACCAACAAATAAATACCTACAAGGCCTAGGATGACCCAAAGGTATATCTTCTTACTCTTCTTGTTAGAAATAATAAACCTCCTAATTCTTCTTTGGTCGTGGTCCAAAATACTGGTAGTAGTCTACCTTCTCACCACCATTGTATAACTTTCTTTTTTTGGAAAGCTTTCTTTTAAAAATTTTATCAAATCTTTTGTCAGCTGTAATAAAATATAAAGACCAGGTATCAAGCTTAGAAAACTTATGGTTAATCTTCTTATAAATCTCTTCTAGGTCTGTTTTAGACAGCCTTAGCCCATAGGGCGGATTACTAATAAGTATACCATAATCATCCTTAAGCGCTACAGAATCAACATCCCTATGGATAAAGGAAATATCCTCGCTAACTCCTGCATTTAGGGCATTGACCTTGGCAAGTTCTATAGCCCTTGGCGAAATATCTGATCCTAGGATATGAAGCTTAGACTCATAGTCTATTGCTTCCAGGGCCTCTTTCTTGGCATTTTTATAATAGGACTTATCCATAAAAATAAAATTTTCAAAGTCAAAGTTCCTATCTATGCCAGGAGCGATATTTCTAGCCATCCTAGCAGCCTCTATAAGAATGGTTCCTGACCCACAAAAGCCATCAAATAAAAACCTATCCTTATCATAAAAAGAAAGGTCCACTAGGGCTGCTGCAAGATTTTCCCTAAGAGGGGCCTTGACAGACCCTTGTCTATAGCCTCTCTTATGAAGGCCATCCCCACTTGTATCAATACAAACCTTGGCTAGATTCTTATCTAGCATAATTTCTATATTGACTCTTTCGGCATTTTTATCAAAAATTTCTCGCCTATATCTTTTCCTCATAGAATCAATTATCGCTTTTTCACTAATAGATTGGATATCCCTTAGGGAAAAGAGCTTAGACTTATAGGTCCTTGCATTTACAGTAAAGTTGCTAGCTTCACTTAGAAGGTCAGGCCAGGATATGGCTTTTATATTTTCAAAAAGCTGGTCAAAAGTAAAAGCCTTAAAAGAATCCACTAGTAAATATACCCTATCGGCGGCCCTTAAATTCATATTTAATTTTGCTATATCTGATAATTTGGCATCAAGTGTTATCATCCCATCATTTACCCTTAGCTTATCAAAACCAAGGTCAAAAAGTTCTCTTTTGATGATCGCCTCAAGGCCAAAAGAACATGTAATTAATATCTTTTCCATAGGTTTATTATAACTTTATTTTATTTATTTACCATAAAATATTCTATTTATTTCCCCTAAGACTTTTCATCTTTGGCAAATTCCCAAAATTCTCTTAAAAAAATCCCAGCCAGCAAGCTTGCTAGCTAGGATTTACTAAGCTTCAAAAAACCTATACATTTTTTCAAAAACTTCTTTTCTTATCTTTAAATTTGTAAAGTCATGGTCAGCCCCTCTTATAAGCTCATAGCGACTATTAGAAAAGGCCTGGTTAAGCTTTACATTTGAATCATCAAAGACTAGCTCATCAGCATCTCCCCTTAAGATTAGGACCTTGCCCTTATAGGCCCTAGCACTCTTATAGACATCCTTCTTAAAAAAATCTATAAGAAAATTCTTATGAAGCCTCAAGCCCCCTATATCAAGATCTTCTATATCGCTTAGGACCTCTCTTATAGAAGGTTCATCTTCTGATTTAAGCTTTTCAAATTTTTCTAAAAATAAACTTTGGGCCATAACCTTTAGGTAATCCCTATTGTTCATATCACTTGCAGGGGCAAGTAGGCACATCTTCTTTGCCTTAGTCTTTGAACCTATAAGGCTTGCTATAACCCCTCCTAGGGAATGACCTAGTATATAAATCCTTTCCTTATCAACAAAAGATTTGATTTTAGTAAAGTCATAGACCATCATGGCATCTTCTTCTTCCCTAGAAACTGTCATATCATAAAAGGACCCATCGGATTCTCCAGATCCTTCAAAGTCAAACCTCACACAGATATAGCCCCTATCTGTCAGGTACTTAGCATTTTGGCTTCTAAAAAAACTTCTCCCATTCCTATCTCCTCCAAAGCCATGGTAGAAGATTACTGCAGGATATTTTTTGCTAGTATCAAAGTCATCTGGGGTATTGATAACTCCCCTTAAAAGACTCCCATTCTTTTTGCTTATGCTTTGGTAAATATAGTCCATCTTATAAGTCATTTAGGATTCTTGCCATCTTAACCCCTGAAGCTGAGGCTTGGGATAGGGAGTGGGTTACTCCTGACCCATCTCCTAGGCAGTAGAGTCTCTTCTTGCTAGTCTCAAAATTCTCATCTACATCTACTACAGAGTTATAGAATTTAACCTCTATACCATAAAGTAGGGTATCGTCATTGGCCATACCTGGAGCTATCTTATCAAGTTGGTAGATCATCTCAATTATGTCATCTAATTGCCTTTTTGGCATAACTAAGGATAAGTCTCCAGCTGTAGCATTTAAGCTTGGCTTAGTGAAAGATTTTTTCATCCTTCTTTCTGATGACCTACGTCCCTTAATTAGATCACCAAATCTTTGCATAAGAACTCCCCCACCTAGCATGTTGGATAACCTTGCTATAGATTCTCCATATTCATTAGAATCCTCAAAGGGTTCTGTAAACCTATTTGTTACAAGAAGGGCAAAGTTTGTATTATTTGATTGAAGTTTAGGGTCTGTAAATGAGTGACCATTTACAGTAAGGATACCATTGGTATTTTCTGTTACAACATGGCCATATGGGTTCATACAAAAAGTCCTTACCACATCGTTATATTGCTTGGTTTGATACATAATCTTTGCCTCATATACATCATCAGTTATATGCTTAAAGACTTCTGCAGGCACTTCTACACGAACTCCTATATCAACCCTATTTTTCTTAAGACCTACATCAAATTTATCGCAAACTTCTCCTATCCACTTAGATCCAGACCTACCTGCTGCAAGGACTAGGTCTTTTGCCTTATAGACTTCTTTGTCAGTATGGATTAGGTAAGACCCATCTTCATAGTCTACATCCTTTACTAGGGTATTAAACTCAAAGTCTATGGTATCTTTTACATAATCATAGATCTTTTGTAAAATAACCTTGTTCCTATCAGTACCAAAGTGGCGGACCTTAGCCCCCAACAAGTGAAGGTCATACCTTAGGCACTTAGTCTTAAGGTCGTTCTTGTCAGTTGAATAAAGGTCTAAGTCATCTCCCCCATCAAAATCCATAAGAACATCATCTACATACTCCATAAGCTCCATAGCCTTATCTTCTCCTATGTATTGGTGAAGATCTCCTCCAAAGTTTGTAGTTATGTTATACTTACCATCAGATAAGGTCCCAGCCCCTCCAAAACCATACATGATATTGCAAGGCTTGCATCCTATACAATGGTCTACTCTTCCGGTAGATATAGGACATACCCTATTTTCTACCTTTCTTCCAGCATCTATGATAAGAACCTTCTTATCAGTCTGTAACTTTGTCAACTCATAAGCAAGAAAGGCTCCACTTGCTCCTGCTCCTACAACAACAACATCATAGTTTTTCATCAAAAATACTCCTTTACATGATTAGCCTGTTATATTATACAAGTTTTGTGTCTATAATGAAACTATTATTTATTTTTTAACAATCTTGTGCTAAAATTAGTATAACATTTATAAGGAGCTAATATGAAAGAAGCATTTAAAAAAGCATTTCCCTATACAATTCCAGTTATAATAGGATATATCTTCCTAGGCTTTGCCTTTGGAATTATGGTAAGTCAAGCAGGTTATAAGGCCTTTATGGCCCCGCTTTTGTCTATGACAGTCTATGCTGGGAGCATGCAATTTGTCCTAATCCCCCTACTTAAATCAAATATTAGCCTTCTAGCCATAGCCATCCTTACCCTATCGGTAAACTTTAGGATGATGTTTTATGGCCTATCCTTGATTAAGGAATTTAAGAATTCTAGGTCTAAGTTTCTCTTTATCCTTACCTTATCAGATGAGACCTTTGCCCTAGATACTTCGATTAAGGCTCCTAAGGATATAAATAAGAGTGACTTCTTCCTAGCCATTGGCCTAATCAACTACTTTGTCTGGGCCATAGCCTCCCTAGGAGGAGCCTTGATTGGGGATTTAATTAGCTTTAATAGCCAAGGATTGGATTTTGTCCTAACAGCTCTTTTTATAGTCTTGTTGGTTGAACAATTTTTTGCCACAAGAAACCATAGGCCTTTGGCCATAGGACTTGTTGTATCAAGCCTATCTTTAATGTTTTTTGGTAAGGATAAGTTTATGATACCAGCCCTTTTATTAATTATCTTATCCCTAATTGGACTTAGGGGAAAGGTTGAGGATTATAATGAGTAAGACTTTTTTAATAATTGCAGTAAGTACCCTTACAACTTTTATGATAAGGGCCATCCCCTTTATATTTTTTTCAAAAAGAGACCTTCCCAATATAATAACCTACTTTGGTAGGTACCTTCCCTTTGCCCTCATGCCCTTGCTTGTAGTCTTTGCCCTAAAAGAAGTAGATCCTTTTACCTACCCTTATGGCCTAGCTGAACTTTTAGCCTGCCTGCTTGTAGTTATCCTTCATGTAAGGTATAAGAAATTATCCTTAAGCATAGGAGGAGGAACCCTTTTTTATATGTTCTTAGTACAGATAGTATTTGCTTAAATTTAGGGTAAAATTAAAGGTAATTAAGGGAGATTATAAATGAATAAGGAAATATCAATATCAAACAACAAGGCCATTTTAAACTTCTCTAAGGCCTTTTTTTCAAACTCAGATGACTTATTAAGAAGTAAGGGCTATTATGAAGTTTTAAGGTCCTTTGTCAAATTTCATAAGGACAATTCCACTAGAATCTACTCCTACTTAGAAAAATTCTTTAGGTCAAGTGACCTAGACCAATTAGCAAAAGAATTAAGGGATATAAGTAAGATTCTTACAGTAATGAGCCTTGAAGAAATAAGCGAGAAAATAAATAAGTACCACAAGCTAGATGAACAAGAACAAGCCCTCTTTAGGATAGTCGAAGATATGTATGACTATTGGAGAAAGCTTGAAAGATATTCAATTATTGAGAAAAATTCTGACAATAGGGGGCTTGAGGTGGAAAACTTCCTTGGATCAAATGTTAGGTTTAAGGAAATGATCCTTGATATATATAGGAAAATTGAAGTATCAATAACAGGCTTTCCTCCAAAAGTCTTTAGGCAAGTTCCTGCTGGTGTCAATTCTTCAATCATTGTGAGAAAATCACAAATAAAATATCCTACTTACCTAAGCTGGCTAAATGAGATTCCCTTTATAAGCAAGGTAATGATTGAAACCCCCTATATAACCTACACTAAGTCTAATAAGAGAGATGGGTTCTTTAGGGAAGTTTTTGAAAACCCCCTAAAAAACCTTAGACTTAAGACAGATGAATTCTTATGCTATCCTGCAAAAATAGCTGATAATTTAATCTATGTCTACTTTCACATAGACTATATAACCCATGGTATTTCAGCATCAAACCTCTTTGAACTAGCAGATGAAGAGGAAGTTATAAATACAAAACCAGATGGGATCTACATCTTTGGGGTGAAAAATGAAAAAGACCTGGATGTTTTTTATGAAGATAAGGAAAATGACCTCCTCATAGGTTATTGTAACTATGCTGATAAGAAAGATTATTTTGGCTATCTTAAGAAAATGTGCCTAACCTTAAATAATATAATATCCATGAAAAAAGGCTATCTGCCAATCCATGGAGCAGGTGTTAATGTAGTCTTACAAAATGGAAAAAGTGCAAATATAGTAATTCTTGGCGACTCAGGGGCAGGTAAGAGTGAATCAATAGAAGCCTTTAGGTCCCTAGCCAAAGAATATATAAGGGATATGATAGTAATCTTTGATGATATGGGATCCTTTAGGATTAAAGATGGAGAAGTCTTAGCCTATGGAACAGAAATAGGAGCCTTTGTAAGGTTAGATGACCTAGATAGCGGCTATGCCTTTAAACAAATAGATAGGTCTGTCTTTATGAATCCAGATAAGATAAACGCAAGATTAATCATGCCTGTAGCAGACCATAAGGATATAATGGCAGGCTATAAGGTAGACTTCTTCCTTTATGCCAACAACTACGATAAACTAGGTTCTGATGATAAGTCAATAGAAATTTTTGACAGTAAAGATCAAGCAATCAAAACCTTCAAAAAAGGAGCTAGGATGGCTAAGGGAACTACTACAGAAGAGGGCCTAGTAGAATCCTACTTCGCCAACCCCTTTGGCCCTTACCAAAAACAAGAAACTTGCGATAAACTAATAGATAAATACTTTAGCAAACTTTTCGAGCAAGATATAAAAGTTGGAACTATTAGAACCCAACTTGCTATAGATAATATGGAAAGTGAAGGACCAAAAAAATCAGCTAGAGAACTCTTTGAAATTATAAAAGAACTATAGAATTAGGAGCCTATGGATTATAAATTCCATAGGCTCCTAAAATTTGCCTACTTATAAAAACTAGGGTTTTATTTTAAACGAACAATTCTCTGACAACGACTTGCACAATACTTATCATGAGTTACTATGATTATGGTCTTTCCAGACTCATTGATCTCTTCTAAAAGATCCATCACATATTTTGCATTCCCCTCATCTAAAGATCCTGTCGGCTCATCAGCAAGTATTAGGCTAGATGGTTTTATAATGGCTCTTGCTAGAGATATTCTCTGTTGCTCACCGCCTGATAAGGAGGCTACTTTCTTATCCAAAAATCCCTCCATATTAACCCTTCTAAGAGCATCCTTCATAATTTCTTCTTTCTCACTCTTATTTTTACTAATATATTTTAAAGCAAGTTTAAGATTATCTCTTACACTCTCATCTTCTATTAGTGCAAAATCTTGAAATAGATAAGAAATTTCATCTCTTATTATTCGTTGACTTTCCTTGCTATTAACTTTAACATTTTTATAGTCCTTAAAAAAATAATCTCCACTATAATCTCCTTCAATAAAACCAATTATGTTTAAAAGAGTGGATTTGCCAGACCCACTCTCTCCTACAATAGCTAGCATCTGACCACCATCAACTTTTAAATCAAAATTATCAAAAATCACTTTCTCACCAAAGGATTTAGTAAGATTTCTTATACGAATCATTCTATACTCCCTTCAATTCATTTACCAAACTCTTCCTATCTTTAGCCCTAATAAAGGCAAATATTAGGATAAAATCTATAACTGCATAGGCTAAGAATATCAATGCTACCAAGAAATTTCTACTTGTTAAATAAAGGCTAGCAAGGGATATAAGATCCACTGTCCCTACAAAAGCTATCAAACTCTTAAACCTATCAAAAAGCCTATATCCCATAAGTTTGCTTACATTTAAGAACCTATTTTTTGTCAAAAAATAGCCTTGTATCAAGACAAAACTAATAAAAAATGAAAGCAATGTAAGGATTATAAAGATACTGCTAGTCTTTGCTATAAGTAACCTATACTCATCTATAACTTCTTTCATGATTGAAGAAATACTTGAAAATTTAAGGTAATACTCTCCCTGGTAATCATCATAGACATCCTCGATTATTTGTCTATTTTCCTTAGTATTTTTAATCTTTAGTGGACTTTCTATACCTGTATTAAGTAAGAATAACTTATGCTTAAAATTCATATTATAATCATCTACAAGAGCAATAATAGGATCATTAACTATAGGTTTTTCTTCATTGTAGGTAATAGATTGTATATCTTTATCATAATAGATGATATTAATAGGTGTATTTGAAACTTCATCCATATCAATATTATTAGCATCCTTTATGTAGGTTAGATAATACCTAAATGCCTTATCTAAATTCTTATCATAAGACATGGTTTTTGGAATATAGATGGTGTTTTTCTTATCACTTATCTTAAGTCCTAACTTTTTAAGATAGGTATCATTGACATTTAAAATCTCATAAGTCTTTGATTGATCATAAGTATCATCATACACAAAAGGAGTGTAAGTATCGTAGTAAATGTAATTTAGATCATCTATCCTAGCATTAAGTTTTTTGTAGGCATGATATGGCAATTTTACAAGATCAGTAGATTTCATACTAAGCCTGCTCGCTGATTCCCTACCATATTCATTGGCCAGGTAGTCTTGACTATTTCCCACATAAAACTTAGCTTGATTGAGACTATCAAAGGTAAGATTAAAGCTTAGAGATAGAAGATAAAGAGAGGCTACAGCAAATACCGAAATGGCTAGTTTGAAGGTGAAGTTTAAAGCATTGACCCATCTTAGTGAGGTAAACTTCTTTATCATCTTACTTATAGTAATATTATCGATTATATTATAGGAAAAAAACTCGATTATTAGATAGGATATTATAATTAAACTTTGACTTAAAATCAAAAATCTCATAAATCCACTAGGTATATACGAATTAATCGCATATATACCAAGGTCAAATACAAGACTTGTTATAACAATAGTAAGCAAGCCTTCTAGTAGATATGATTTCAGAATATCAAATGAAGAGATACCCAAAAGTTTTTCAACACCGATCTTTCTCATTTCAAATAGCGGTCTATAAATGGAGCTAATAACCAAAAGTACATAGGCTATAAAAAGTCCGATAGCAGAGAAAATCGATGCATTATTTATGTAGGTAAAACCTGTTTCATAAGGCTTACTTAACAACTCTTCTTTGCTAATAGAAAGAAATTGACTTAATTCTTCCAATAAAGAATCCAGGTTTTCTCTATTTTCGCCTATTATCGAATACTCACCACTGATAGAATCTCCAGATTCTTCAAAATAATCCCCCATACCAACTAGTCTTATTTTTCCTATATTCATAAAAGAAGGAAAATTCTTTGGGCTACTATCAAGGTCAAATTTTCCATCAAATTTATCATAAGGAAAACTTTCCTCATCTACCACCAAGGCCTTATAATATATGCTATCCTTGTTGTTAGCTTTTAAAAAAGAAAGTCCATATTTATCTGATAAATAATAAAGCTCTCCTATAAAATCATCCTGATCTATCCTTGCATCTCTTATATAAAATTCTAGTGATTGCTCACTTTTACCAAAATTTCTAAGCCTCTGGTACTCTCTTACCATAAAAATATTAGTCGCCAAAATCCCAAAAAGAATAGTTATAGCAGCTAATATCACCTTGTTCATTCTCTTCATAACTTCTCCTTAAAATAGAAAACTTCTACAAAAGTAGAAGCTTTCTATTATTCTAAATATTAATCAAAACCGTAGTAATATGACAAGCCAATAGGTGGTACTTTGATATATTTCGCATTTGACCATTCTCCAGCCCCACCATAATCTTTATCAGAATTTCCATTATCATCATTTACAACTGTGGAATGATGGTAACTTGAAGAGTGGAAATAATCAGAATATCCAAAGCCCACACTTGGACCGTATCTCCAAATTCCATTACTAGGATACTTAGTAACTGCTAAGGCAACAGTATTAGCAAAGAACATTAACGTAAGTACTGATAGTATGCCATATTTTCTTGATTTTTTCATTAGTATCTCCTTTCATTACACAGAATAATTTACCATCATTATTCTCTAACTTTTTTACACTTTAAGTATAACATAGGTCCATGATTATAGCAAACGTTTTTATATTATGGTGTATAGAAGCTTATATACAAGATAATATAACATAATTTAGTAATCTAAAAACACAAAATCATTTTCATCTTAATTTGTACCTACTCATGTATATAATTAAGCTTAAAAGCCTAGTCATAAATAAACTGACCCTCAAAGTTGTACTAAAAATCAACATGAAAAGGTCAGTTCACAAGGCTAGTCTTTTAATTTTTTCATTATTTAATTATCTTTAACATTTCTACAAGGAACTTATAGTTATTTGCTACAGATTCTATATTAACCTTCTCTTCTGGAGAGTGGGCTCCTTTTATTTCTGGTCCAAAGGAGATCATTTCTACATGTGGGATTTCTTTTTTGAAAAGTCCACATTCTAGGCCACCGTGGGTGGTTGATACTTCCATATCACTTCCAACAAGCTCTTTCCAAACTTTATTTGAAAGATCAATTAGGGCTGTTTCTTCTCTTTGCCAACCTGAATACTCAGATTTTACTTCAAAACTTCCCCCAAACCTTCTTACAAGCTCCATATCAATCCTAGCCCTATCAAATTTAGCTGAGTCAATCTCTGACCTAATCATTACGTTAAACATGATAGAATCTTCTTTATCTTCTAGGATACCAAGGTTTGAAGATGTTACTATATTATTCTCAAATTTCTTAAATAGTCCATCTGGCATTAGGTAAAGTATATCGATAATATCCTTTGACTTATCAGCTGTTATAACTTTTCCATCAAAGTTAGGATTTTCATCAATTTCTATTACTCCTTTAGGGTCTGTATCCTTATATTCATTAAGGATCTCTTCTTTCCTACTTTCGATAAGTTTAATTGCCTCATTTTTATCCTTAACAGCAACCACTGCCTTAGCACTTGTAGGTATTGCATTTCTCTTAACTCCACCTACTAGACTTGCAATTTGTAGGCCATCTATGTCATGAAGGAGTCTAGCCATAGCCTTTATGGCATTTAACCTAAACTTATCTATCTCCATACCTGAATGGCCACCGGTAAAGCCTTTTAATTCAAGACCTAGTAAATCGCCATTCCTATCTTCATATTCCTTATCAAAGTTTACTTCAAGATCAAGGCCTCCTGCACAGCCGATGGTAAGGACTCCCTCTTCTTCTGAGTCTATATTTATAAGGTATTTGCTCTTAAGATTTGATAAATCTAGGGCATTGGCTCCTACCATAGAGGTTTCTTCTCCTGTTGTAATGATGGCTTCTATTGGACCATGGTCAAGATTTTCATCATCGAGAACTGCCATAATAAAAGCAACTCCCATTCCATCATCAGCACCAAGGGTTGTTCCATCTGCTGTTAGCCAACCATCTTCTACCATTAATTTTATTGGATCTTTAGCAAAATCATGGTCACTATCATCTTCCTTTACTGCAACCATATCCATATGGGCTTGTAGGGCGATACTTGGCCTATCTTCAAAGCCCTCTGATGCTTTCTTTCTTATAATTACATTTAAGGCTTCATCTTGACTTACTTCAAGATTTCTATCCTTGGCAAATTTTACTAAAAAGTTTGATATTTCTTCTTCATTTCCTGATTCTCTTGGTATTTGACTTATGTCATAAAAGTGAGAAAATACTGCTTTAGGTTCTAAATTTTTAATTTCCATAATTCCTCCTAATATTTTCATTATACTCATTTATTAGTTTATTTTTAGCTCTTATTAGCTCATCTAAATTTTCATAATAATCTCTTAGATTCCTAGCATTCCTAAATTTCTTGCCATTTATAAGCTTAGAATTGGCATTCATCCCAAGACCTATAAGAGATTCCTTCTCTTCATTTACTATGATATTATATCTTTGGCTGGTGTCATTTCTTTGATAGCCTATGTTTTCAAGATTTGATACTTGTTTTTTCTGCCTATATAGATAATAGGGCTTGTAGGAATGCTCTTTTATAAAATCTTCTATATCCCTACTTATAAGCTCACTTTCATTCTTATCTGCCTTCTTATGTTTTTCAAAATACTTTGATCCAACCTTCATGGCTAGGACGTGAAAGGTTATATTATCAGGTAAGAGCTTTTCTAAAAGCCTAAAATTTTTTGAAAAAAGCCTCCTATCTTCTCCCAAAAGTCCCACAATAAAATCCATATTTACTATAAATCCTAGGTCCTTGGCCATCTCATAGATTTTAAGAAAGTTATCTAGGTCATAGGCTCTTCCTGCTTTTTTGGCTATCTCTTGATTAAAGCTTTGAGGATTTAGGGAAATTCTTCCAACCTTCCTTTCTTTCATTATCTTAAGTTTAGAATAATCTAGGGTATCTTCCCTGCCAGCTTCTAGGGTAAATTCCTTAAAATTAAAGCGATTTATAAGCTCATCAAGAAGTCTTGCAAGATCCTTATTATCTAAATAAGATGGGGTTCCTCCTCCTATATAAATGCTATCAAGATCTTTGTCTAAATCTAGGCCCTTAAGCTCTTTTATAAGCCTATCTATGTATAGACTTCTATCATGCTTAGGGCCAATAAGGGTTGGATAGGAGCAATAAGAGCACCTTTGTGGGCAAAAGGGAATATTAATATAAAGGTTAAAAGAAGATTTATCAAAATATAATTTATCTTGCTCCTCTTTAACTCTTTTAAGCAGATCAATCTTTTGATCACTTACCCTATAGGTCTTTTTAATCTCTTCTAAGCTTATTTTCTTTAAAAGCTTTGATGGCTTAGAGCCTGTAAGATAGCCCCAAGGAGCCTTATAGGATAGGTCTTTGGATAAAAGATCATATAGGCTAGCTTTTAGCGTATCTTTCTTATAAGAAATAAGATTTCCTCCATAAGAAATCTTTCCATCACCTACATAAAGGTCAGCTTCTTTACTAAATTTAAGCTCATCATGGTCAAAAAATATATTTAATATATCAAAAACTTGTTTTCTATCTCTTTGATCTTTAACATAAAATTTCATATCTTAACTATACTTTAAATAAAATTAGCAGGAAACCCTAGGGTAACCTGCTTAATCTAGCCTTCAATATTTTTTAAAAATTCATAGGCCCAATTTCTATCTATCATTTGACTTTCTTCTTCTTTAAAATAATCTTCATACTGGTTTAAAATCCTAGTATAGACATCTTTCAAAAATCCAAGACTCATCACTTGGCCATCCTTGGTAAGGATTTTAAAGTTGCCATCATCTTCATAGGTAAAGCTTTTAACATCATCATAGGATAAGGCAAAGTCATCTGACTCTAAGAGTATGTATTTCATAAGCTCTATGGCCTTATCTGATAGGAAGGATTCAAAAATTATAATCTTTTCCTTAAGTTCATCCAAATCCTTAGTCATCCTCATCACAAACTTCTTTGCCTCACCCTTTCTAGTCTTATCCAAAAGTTTAAGAGATGATAGGAAGGCTAGCCTATATTGAAGGTCCACAAACTTAGGGTCATTTATTATCATAAATTTTATATCATCATCTGTATAGGCAAAATTATAATTTAACCTAAAGATATGACCACAATCAGGGCAAATTATACTAGCAAACTTATCTTCTAGTATATCCCTTCTTTCTAGGGAATCTGCAAAAACTGCTGTATTTAGCTTTGTTTCAAAAGATTCTTCACATGATGGACACTTAACTTTAAATTGATTTATTCTTTTTTGCATAATATCTCTCCTATCCACTTTCTAACTTTCTACCCCTAATAAAAGAACTTACTCAAAATTAATTCTCTTAAGTAAAGGAAGGGCCAAAATTGATGCAATGATCACTGAAATTAAGGCATTAAACAAGGAAACTCCGGCCTTAGGAATAAGCTCTGCTAGGATAGCCTGGCTAGTAAAGTCCATCACAAACCTATTTTTAATGTAGGTTTGTAAAAGATAAAGGAAAACATAGGTTATTTGCCCTAAAATATTAGCAATAACCAAGCGCTTTTTACTAAAAGATCCCCTTTCAAAAATAAGACCTGCCACAAAGGCCATGGCAAATTTTGTTATAAAAGTAATAGGAGCTGCTGTAAAATACACAGGATCAAGAAGGTCAAATATAGCTGATCCTAGACCTGCACTTAGGCCACCTAGACCCTTGCCTAGAGTAATCCCTGCCAAAAGACAAAATACATTTCCCAAATGAAACCTCGTTTGACCGAAGGGAGTTACAATTGGAATTTGAAAAAACCTTGAAAAAATATAAACTAGGGCTGTAAAAAATGCCCCATAGACTAAACTTTTTGTAGTAAACTTACCTTTCATACTACCTCCTTAGCTTCTCCTAGTATATCACAAATTATATAGTATGATAAAATCGAGGTGATAAAATGAGTGAAAAATTAGGTCCAATACATTATCAAATGTATGAAAAGATCAAATTTCAAGATGATATAAGTAAATTTTTGATGGATGATAATACAAGTGAGATTGACAAAGACCTTGAACCTGTTTCAAGGAAAGACTTGGCAGAAATCATTGACCAAGACAATGTCCATGGATATCTTGCTTCAAAGATAGATGTGGTTGAAAATAGACTTGCTAAGGCAATAAAACTTTCTTCTGATCCAAAAAAGAAGATGTATGAGCTTGGGGTAAGTAAGGCAGAAGATTTTTCTTCCTACCAAGATCTTTTTAATAAATTAAATTCTTATCTATTAGATGGGATGCCTTGTGATAATGCCCTTTCAGCAGGTATCGACCCAGAGGGTAATCTTTTATTGATAACCAATGATAACCTTCATAGCAAATACCAAAAGGCCTATGTAAATCCAGATGATTCTTTAAATGCAAGTTGTGGTGGAGGAGACCATGACCACCATCATTCCTTTGACCTAAAAGAGCTTGATGGAGAAAATCTAAAAGA
The DNA here is from genome assembly GCA_030532385.1 of Anaerococcus sp. Taxonomy (GTDB): domain Bacteria; phylum Bacillota; class Clostridia; order Tissierellales; family Peptoniphilaceae; genus Anaerococcus. The sequence goes on from JAUNLG010000001.1 coordinate 25,548, forward strand.
AGAAAATTCAACCTACCATGATTATAGGTATGAATTTATCAAGGGCTTTTTAAGCAAGAGTTCCTATGGTGTTGACCTAGTAAATGGGATAAATTACAAAATTTATCAAAAATAAAAAAATATCCTGGATTAAAATCCAGGATTTTTTTATTGGTAGCTATCTTTGATATAAGCTAAAAAGCTTTCTTCATTTACCCTTATTGCCAGGTAGTTTTTCTTTCTAGTATTTGACCTTTCAAGTTTTCCAAGTTCATATTCCCTATCTACCTTAAAGGATCCTTCTTCATAGATAAAAGCCTCTGGGCTTTCTATTAGATATAGACTAAGACTTGCATTAAAGTTTCTTGCCTTACTTTTGATAAGACCATCAATTATCTTTGCATTTTCCTTAGTTTTTATACCCTCTAGAAAGTCTCCTCCTATTTCCACTTGCCTTGATATATCCTTTGGTATGATAAATAAGTCTATGGATGAATTTAGGATTATATCTATGGCTAGGGGGTCTTTGGCAAAGTTCTCTTCAATCTCTCCAAGGCTGCCCCCACTTATAAAGATATGGGATATATAATCTTCTAGGTCAGGATATTTTTCTAAAGCTCCTCCTATATTAGTCAAAGGACCTGTAGTTAGGATATTTAGGGAGCCTGTATCTCTTGCAAGGTCATAAAGATTATCATAGACATCTACATCTTCTAAGTAATCTTTCTTAGGCTCATAGATTATCTCTCCCTTTTCTTTAAACTCTAAGGGCTCTTTTTTAAGATTATAAGACCTACCTTCTACAACAGGTAGGAATAGTCCATATACTTCTCCTAGTCCTAGGATATTTTCCCCAGCTTTCTTTTTATTCATAAAGCCTTGGTTAGTTGATATGCCAACTAACTCAAAGGCTTCTGACCTTAGGGCTAAATCAACCATAAGGGCCTCATCATAGGAGAAATTTGTATCTATATATAAAAATGGTTTTTCTTTTTCCATACTAACTCTTTCTTTATCTTACTTCTTAGATTTTCTCTTACACATCCATAAAGCCTTTTTTGTAGGATTTCTTAGCTAAGCTATAAAATACAAGGGCTATTATTAGGCATATAAGGATTGGGATGAGAATTGATATTAACATATTTTCACCTGTTATATTCATCAATAAGGCTCCAAGTCCTATCAAAAGCCCAATTCCAACCATACTAGCTAAATAGTAGCCTATGGCCCTAAAATTACCTTGCATAAGCTCTTTAGGATTCTTCCAGTTAATGGAAATTCCTATAGTAGATAGGTAAAGACCAACTATATTAGCAAATAAGGATCCTAGGCTTAGGCCAATAAAGATCATAAGGGAATTTATAAGGCCAAGTTTTAGGATAAAGCCTACAGCAACGCTCATTATCACATTAAAGACTAGGGCTATTAGACTTGCTGATAAGAGTCTTGCTAGCATATGGCTTTTAGGATCAATAGGTAGGGTTTGGATATGGTAGAAACTTGCTCCCTCCCTTGAAAGGGCATTTTGTATAGGAGATGAGTTTATCCAAATCAAAATTCCTATTAGAAATCCTCCCCCAAGGCTAAAGTACTTGGCCAAGGGATCATTGAAATTAGCCCCTCCAAGGCCTTCATTCATAGTAGAAATTCCTATTATTACAAATATTAAGGATGTTAGGGCTGGCTGGTATAAAAAGATAAGATTGTTAAATAAGACCTTCAAATCTCTTTTTGTAAGGGCCTTAAGTTGGCTTCTTTGGGTGAAATTTGAAACTCTTCTTACTCTTTTCTTATCCTTAGCTTCCTTATCTTCCTTAGGTTTATCACTTGCAAAGACTGACTTAAAATAAACCTTGCCGGCAAGCTTAGCTGAAAGAGCCAAGATTATAAAGGCAGCTAGGTAGAGAATAAGGCTTGCAAGAAGTCTTTGGCTAAGGGGTCCTACCAAAGATAGGCCAAAAAGCTTGGCTTGAAAGAAGATGTTAGAAAAGGATGAATCCTTAAATACATCCACAAAACTACTTCCCAAATCAAAAGAGCCTTGTGAGCTTGCTGAAAAGATATAATAATAAATTATACCAGCAACAGCAAAGGCAAAGACATAGCCTAGGTTTTTCAATAACTTCTTATGGCTGTTGATTGATGTAAAGCCCTTAACTAGCATTATAAGAAGACCTACTAGGGTGTATGGTATCAAGACCATAGGAAAGAAGTTTAATAGGCCAAGGATAAGGGTTAGGATATCAAAGCCCTTACTTTCACTAAAGATAAAAAGACTAAGGATAAAGTAGGCATAGTAGTCCACAAAACTTAAGACTCCACCAAAAATCTTACCTAAAAATAACTCTTCTTGACTTATAGGAAGAGTTAGGTAATTTCCTATAGCCTTATCAGAGAACATATCCGCTATAATCTTAGTAGCATAGACGCTTAAAACTAAGATAGTGACAATCATAGCAAAAAGGGCAAAGTACATATAGTCTATACCAAAGTCTATAAAGATTTTTACCGAAACTTTTGAAACTGAGAAAAATATCCAAGCCAAAAGTCCATATGACCAGATTATAGTTATAAGCCTAGCTAGGTAGTTTTTTGGCAGACCCGCAATATTTTTTGATGGTAAATAGGGGAAAAATTGTTCTTTAAAGGCATATTTGCTTAGTGTTTTTATATTATTCATCAGTTAACTCCAAGAATATTTCTTCTAGACTTCCTTCCTTATTAGCCTTAGTCTTAATCTCTTCAAAACTTCCTATAGTAACAATCTTACCCTTATTGATAATAGCTATCCTATCACAAAGTTCTTGAGCAATCTCCATAACATGGGTTGAGAAAAATACTAACTTGCCATCACTGGCTCTTTTTCTTAAGATTTGCTTTAAATTGTAGGCAGATTTGGCATCAAGACCTACCATAGGCTCATCAAGGATTAGACAATCTGGATCATTGATTAAGGAACCAATTAGAGCGAGTCTTTGGGCCATACCATGAGAGTAGTTTGATATTTGATCATCCATAGCATCCCTTATATCAAAAAATCCAAGGTAGTAATCAAGCCTTTCCTTTCGAGTTTTAGAGTCAATATTATATATATCAGCAAGGAAATTTATATATTCATTGCCACTATAATTTTCAAAAAGGTCTGGGTTATCTGGTACATAGGAAAAAAGGGTCTTATATTTCTTGGCATCTTCTTCTAGGCTTAGGCCATTAATAGTAATAGAGCCAGATGATTTAGAGTTAATCCCTACTATAGACTTTATAGTTGTAGACTTACCTGCCCCATTTGGTCCAAGAAAGCCAAAGATTTCTCCATTTTTGGCAGTAAAAGAAATATCATCTACAGCCTTTTTTCCATTGGAATAAACTTTTGTAAAATTTTTAACTTCTATCATATAAACTCCTTTTTACTAATCTACCCGATAGATTTCATCCTAAACACTAGGATTTTGATCATAGATATAAATTATTTGATATAAGATTAACTATCTTCAATAAATTATATGCTAGTTTTTAAAAATCTTCAACAAAAAAAGTCTTACAGGAACCTGTAAGACTTAACTTATTTTCCTATCCCCTCACTTCTTCCATAATAGAAGAGGTATTGTTGGGCATAGCCTGCTAGGTCCTTAAAATAATCCCTGGCATAGGCTTCTATTTGTTTTTTGGGAACTTCCTTTTTTATAAAAAGATTTTCCATAACTCTTTTTATCCACACATCAACCGGGAAGGTCTCCCTCCTATGGTAGGCAAAAAGGAGGATACAATCAGCAACCTTAGGCCCTACTCCTGGAAGGTCCATTAATTTTTTTTGGATTTGTTTACTAGTTAGCCCATCAGGATTAAAATCTAGGGCCCCCTCATCTATAAGCTTTGATGTTTCAACTATCCTCTTATCCCTAAAGCCAACTTTGGCAAATTCCCTAAGGTCAGCTGGGTCAACATTTTTTAGGACAGATGGTTTGGGGAAGGAATAATAGGCCTTGCCCATATAAGTTCCTATATAATCTCCATATCTTTCAGAAATTATCCTAACAGCCTTTTTTATCCTTGGTATTTGGTTGTTGGCTGATATAATAAAAGAGATTGTCGTTTCAAACAATTCTTGGTTTAAAATCCTAATCCCAGACCCATAGGCTGTAGCCTCTCTTAGGCTTGGAAATTTGCTTAAGTCTTCCTTGATTTTTTTATAATCAACCCCTAGGTCAAAGTAGTCATAAAAAATCTCATAAAAATCTTCCTTGCTGACATTTCTAATTAGGACATGGTCTTTTTTTTCTAAAAGATTTATAATTTTTCCTAGAAAAACTGCCGTATATGACCCATCTTTTTCTTTGTTGAAGTTAAAACATTGGCCGCACTCAAATATTTCCTTAACCTTAAAAGAATCCTCCCTAAGCACTAGGCCTTGGGAGGTTACTTCTAAGTCTAATTTTCTTTTAAAATCTTCTTTATATCTTTGCATTATTTAACCCTTACAGCTTGGATAGCAAGCCTTTGATCATCATAGTCATACTCACAAGTTGATAAGGTTATGATACTATCATCACTAGTAAAGCCACTAGAAAGGTCTAGGTCAACTTCTGAGTTTGCCTTTAGGGTATTAAAATAGTCTATCTTGTCAGCCTCATAAGCAAAATCAAGGCTCCTATAATCATAGTCTGCTGGTATGCCATAGGCTGAGAACACCTCATATTCCATAAGGCCCTCTTCTGTTGTTATATAAATTCTCCTGTGATTTTTTGCAAATTCCTCATCCCTATATTGGTCAAGAGGGGTGAACATAGAATCAATCTCTAGGTGGTGGCCATAGATTACTGTATTATCATCAGTAAAGTCAGGCTCATTGTTGGCATCCATAAAGATAGATCCTGCTATATCATATTCTTCATTTAGGCCACGTCTTAGATAATAATCATTGTCATTGGCTTGAAGGATAGGATATTTGATGTCAGTTCCAGGTATTTCTACTATGGCAACTACATCTAGGTTCTCTTCCTTAAACTTCTTTAATAAATATAGGTTTTGCTCTTCTAACTTCTTAAAGTCTGCCTCAGGGTCTTCTTGGTCTTTTGAAGAATTTTCATCAGCTGAAGCTACAACTTCACTCTTACTTTCCTCGATTAATCCTTGGATATGCTTGTTGTTTTGTGCATTAGTCCAATAATCATAGCCCCTCTTACCTAAAATCGCAAGGCAGGCTATTATAATTAAAATTAACAAAAATCTGATTCCAGATATTACTTTATTTTTCATTTTACCACCTTTATATAAGCTTTATCTTGCTTTAAAATCTTCCTATTATTAGTATAATATACCATAATAGAATAATTTGAAAAGTCTTTTTACATATGATTGACCTTATTCTATTTGACCAAATAGATTCACTAGAAAAGAAAAGGAAAAATAATGATTAAGCTAATAGCATCAGATGTAGATGAAACCTTAGTTGATAAGAACAAGATGGTCCCAGCTATAAATAAAGAGGCCATTAAAAAAGCCCAGGATATGGGAATTATTGTAATGATTGCCACAGGTAGGGGAACCTATGAACTTTTTGATATTCCAAAACAAGCAGGATTAATCCATAAAGACCGCTATGCAATCTGTTGTAATGGGGCTGTCATAATGGAGCTTGATACAGGCAAGGTCATAAAATCCTTGGCCCTAGAATATAACCATGCCAAAAAAATCCTAGACTATGCAGCCTACAACAAGCTAACCTGCTATATCTACACCCTAGATAACAAGTATGCTATAAACCCTGACAAGGACTCATATGCAGAAACTCAAATAACAATCCTAGAAGATAATAATATAGAATTTCTAAAGGATGATACTATCCTTAAAGTAATAATAAAAAATAGGGACATGAACTACCTTCAAAGCCTAGAAGTTGATATAGCTTACCTTACTGACTATGATGTAGAGATAGCCTATTCATCTGATATGTTTATGGAAGTAAATGCTAGGGGAGTAAATAAGGCAAGGGCCCTAAAAGACGTCTGTGATATCTATGGGATAGATATGAAAGATACCCTAACTATTGGAGATAACTACAATGATGTAGCCATGCTAGAAGCTGCCGGCCAATCTGTAGCCGTAGCCAACGCCCACCTACAAGTAAAAGAAGTAGCAACCTATAGGGCTAAGGCAACTAACGAAGAGGGGGCTGTAGCAGAAGCAATAGAAAAATTTGTCCTTAAAGCCAATAAGGATAAGTAAAAATAATAATACAAAGAAAAATCAGGTCAAAGCCGACCTGATTTTTTCTTACCAAATTTCATAATCTTTTCTTACATGCTTATATATCAAATATCCTATAAGCCCTATCACTATAATAGGTAGGGCATTTACAAGTAGACCTATAAGACCTCCGATTATTCCTATAATGCCTCCAAACACGCCTAGAGGAATCACAAAGATTCCAAAGATAAGTATTAGAGGCAAAAATATTACCGCTAAAACTATGCCTATAAGGGATAGGCCCAACTTGCCTATAAATTTTAACATGCCTCCTCCAAATATCACCATAAGGATGAGGATTAGACCGATTGTAAACATAAAAGCCTCCATTTCTTAAGACTATTATACATTTTCTTTAAGATATTTGCAAGCGTTTTTTATTATTTTAATATTAGATTTGAGTTATTTAAAGTTCATCTACAATAATATCAAATTCCTGGATAAAGGATTGACCTGGCCCTAGGCTAAAGGGGTCAAGATTTTCATCGCTAAAGGAAACCCCATTAAAAGTTGGCTCTAGGCAAACATAATCATCTAAGAAATCAGTCCATAGGGTATAAGTATTTACATTAGAAAGACCCTTGATTTTTATAGCAAAATCCTCAGTCTTAAAGGTCATATCAGGACTTGATATAAAGATAGACCCTGGTAGGTCTTCCCTTTTAATCTGATAGTCATCTAAAGTTAGGTTTTCAAAGCTTGTATTAAAATAAGGGTGGAAGGCTGGAGCTATTAGCTTATCCTCACTTGCCTTATTTTCTATCTTAAGTCTTGTATTTAACTTATTATCACTTAGCCTATAGCTTATAGTAAAATAAACATCCTCATAGGATTTAATCCCAGCAAGAGTAAGACTTAGACTCTCTTCGTCCTCTCTTAAAATATCCCATCTTAAATCCCTTGCAAAGCCGTGGGCAGGTAGTTCATTTAAAAGCTTATCTATAGAAAAATTAGGGGCGCATACATGCATGCCGCCCCTAACTTTCATAGAACCGCCATCCTTAAGATGACTTTTATCAAAAAAGATTTTCTTATCCATAAAGGATAGCCTTTCTAGATAAGCTCCTTCTTCATTGATATAGGCCTTTAATTTGCCATTAGTAATTTCTTTCATAAATTAACCTATAGCTGGTTTTTGTGGAGCTGGTCTTTGACCTAGTTGGTTATCAAGGATATAGATTGAATGCCAATCAACACCAACTCTTTCAATCCTTGTTATTAGCTTACTGAAAGTCTCTTCTTCTTCGATTTGCTCATCTATATACCATTGGATAAAGGACCTAACTCTCTCATCTACTCCATTAGCTTCCTTGGCTATATTATGAATTCTTCTTGTAACTTCCTTTTCATGGTCAAAGGCTGATTTTACAACATCAAGTATATCCTCATAGTCTGCCTTTGGCTCAGGAATTGCCTTAAATACTGGCTTATAGCCTACAGATTGGAGGAAGTTTTTCATCCCTTCTGCATGGAAGATTTCCTCTGTTACTTGGTGGTCAAACCATGTTGTAAAACCATCAAGGTCAAGGTCATCAGTATAAGCTGCCATTGCCTTATAAAGGTAGGCAGATTCATATTCAAAGTTCATTTGCTCGTTTAATAGGTCTAATATTTTTTCATCCATAATTCTTCTCCTTTTAAAAATCTTCATACAGGACATATATCCCATATATCTTGATATTTTCATTAATTAGTAGGTTGGCTACCTGGTTAATATTCTTAACTAGGATGTCAATTGTGAAAGAATTACCCCTTATAACAAATTTCCTAGACTCTACTATATTTCTCTCATCTAGGCTATTAAAGATTTTAAAGGCTAGGTTTTTTTCAAAATCCTCATCAAGGTCGAAGGTCACAGGGAAAACCTGGTTGTTATCTTTCTTGATTTTTCTTATAAGTTGTAGATCTTCCATATTTATCTCCTATATGAAATATTACCCACTTATGAGAATTTATAACTTATATTTCTTTTTTTCTATCAAGCATTTCCTTATATGAGAAAATACACCCACAATAATCCTGCCTATAAAGGTCATATTCCTTGGATAAGTCTATGGACCTCTTGTAGCCATTTTTCTTCTTAAAGTCTGAATATAGGTAGGCTATCTGGTATTTTTCCTCTAGGTTTCTGCCTATTTCATTTAGCCACTGGCTATTCTTATGGGGTGATATGGATAGGGTTGTAGAAAAATAATCATAGGAATTTTCCTTAGCATATTTGGCAGTTTCTTCTAGCCTTAGCCTATAGCACTCAAAGCAGGCCCTACCCCCTTCCTTATCATCCTTTCTTAAAGCTAAAACCTTGGCAAAATCTTTCTTATCATTTTCTGGGAGGATTATTGATCCTGAAAGATTAAAATCACTCTTAAAATTTCTTAAAGTCTCAACCCTCTTACCAATCTCACTTTCTGGATAGATATTAGGATTATAGTAGAACATATCTATGGCAAAATCTTCCCTAAGCCTTTCTACTACTGCAGTCGAGCAGGGAGCACAGCAGACTTGAAGGAGAAGTTTTGGCCTAAGCCCCTTCTTTTTATTTTCCTTTATGATCTCTTCCATCTTTAGGTTATAATTTATTTTTTGCAAATCCATCTCCTAAGTATAAAAAAACACAAGCCATGGGCCTGTGTTTTGAATCTTTTGATAATAAATATTATCTCTTTGAGAATTGTGAAGACTTTCTAGCCTTTTTAAGACCAGCTTTCTTCCTTTCTTTCTTACGTGAGTCTCTTGTTAAGAAACCTGCTCTTTTTAGAGCTTGTCTATAGTCAGGGTTAGCTTCAATCAAAGCTCTTGCTATAGCATGTCTTATAGCTCCAGCTTGTCCTGTAAAGCCACCACCATTTACATTTATTTTAATATCGTAGTTATTTAGATTTTCTGTTAAAGCTAGTGGTGATTTTGCAATAATTGATAGGGTTCCAAAGCTAAAGTAATCTTCTAAAGCCCTACCATTTACTAGAATATTTCCACTACCAGCAACCATTGTAGCACGAGCTACAGAGGTCTTTCTTCTTCCTGTTGCTTGAATTATATCTGCCATTTTGCCCTCCTTAATTTAACTCTAATACTTCAGGCATTTGTGAGTCATGGTTGTGCTCACTACCAGCATATACCCTAAGTTTCTTAGCCATAGCTCTTCCTAGTTTATTCTTTGGAAGCATGCCTTCTACTGCATGGCTTACGATTCTTTCTGGATGTTTTGCCTTAAGATCCTTATACTTAGTAATCTTTTGACCACCAGCATAACCTGAATACCTTTGGTATTCTTTTTGATCTTCCTTATTACCTGTAAGGATGACTTTGTCAGCATTGATAATAATTACATAATCTCCAGTATCCATGTGTGGAGTAAATGTAGCTTTGTTCTTTCCTCTTAAGATTGCTGCAACTTGGCTAGCTAGTCTACCTAAAACCATGCCTTCTGCATCAACAAGATACCATTTTCTCTTGATTGAGTCAGGAGTTGCAGTATAAGTTTTTTGATATTTCATAAAATTCCTCCTATAAATTTTTCGCCTACTATATTTAGACACCGCTCTTAGTAGGTGGCGGCTGTACTCGTCTTGGCATTTATTAATCGCCTCCAAGATCTGCGATTTAACCGAAAGCTTCATAAAAGAAACTCTAAGTCGACCCCTTTATAATACCACAAATCCCCCTATCTGTCAAAGGATAGGAGGATTTTTTCTATCTTATCTTTCAAAATAAGCCCTATTAACTTCCATATAATCTAGGTACCTATCAGATAACCTAGCCAAAATTATCCCACCAACAACTATACTATAAACTGCTAGGACTATAACTATCAAGGTTAAAACCAAGGCCTTGCCCATACCAAAGTCTGGTCCTGTCATAAATCCTAGGGCAAATATTCCTAATAATAAAAGGATTGGCACTATAATAGCCTTAAGGTATATGATAAATGTCTTTGCCAATAAGTCTTTTCCTATCTTAAAGATATCCTTTATAGCTTGGCCAAGGCCAGGCTTTTGGCCATTTCCTACATAAAAATCTGCCAAATAAAAATTAGTATAAGTAATCAATAAAGAATAAATAATAGTAAATATAAAAATAGCTAGGATAAGTAAGATCATACCAATTGTACCCCCACCATTAAGCCCTTGTGAAGCAAAGGCAAAGAAGGCAAAAGCCCCTCCCACCATACTAGCTAGACTTATAATAAAGGTTAGGACTAGCTTTACTAAGATATTTATTAAGATAATCTTACCATTAATATAATTTACTTGGTTAAGATATTCGCCTACACTTCCCATCCTATTTCTAATAAGTCCACTTGACATTGCAAATTCAAAAATCAAAGTCAATACCATAATAATGATTTGGCCTACAAAGATCATAAGCTCTGATTCTCCTGCTATAGCTTGAAATAAAGAACTGGTAATAAAGCTTACTACCGCAGAGATTAGGATCATTATAATTATGGATGATAGTTTATATTCTCTTTTCATAAGAACCTCCTAATAAAATTATATCAAATAATCCCAAAGCTAACAATTGAAAATATATTTAGTAAAAAGATATATGGGTATCTATATGGTGAGGTGATAATATGGATATACAAATAAGATTTAATAAAGAAGAAAAAGAGGCTCAAGCCTTTGATGGCCAAAAGAAAATTGGTTTTTGCCAATATGAAGTAAAAGATGGCAATTGGGTTATAACCCACACAGTTGTAAATAAGGAATATGGCGGCCAAGGCCTTGCTGGCAAGCTCTTAAACACAGTAGTAGATGCTGCAAGAGATGAGGGAGTAAAGATTATCCCAGTATGCTCTTATGCTGTAAAGAAATTTGATGAATCCGATAAGTACAAGGATGTAGATGCAAGATAAGAAAGAGTCCTACTAAGAGTAGGACTTTTTCTTTTTTTTCTTAAGCTTATTTAGCTTTCTTATTTCACTTTCTGCCTTTCTTATAAAGATAAAGGATATAAATAAACTTATTAGCTCACTTATACTTAGGCTATGCCAGATCATAGACCTTTCAAAAACCCTAGGTAGGATTAGGATAAGTCCACTGATTAGTATATAGCCCCTAAGAATTGTTATATAAAAATCATACCTGGGCCTTTTTACTGCGCTCATATAGCCACTATTGACCATATTAAAGCCCATGATCAAAAAGGATATGGAAAATACCCTAAGGTTTCTTTGGGCAAAGTCTAGGAAGTTTGTGTCATAATCTCCTATAAACAAGTCAATAATAAGCTTAGGATTTGTATAAATTAGGGCAAAAAGACCAAGGCTAATAAGACCTGCGCTTACTATCATATACTTTCTAAGCTCAAGGACCCTCTCATAGCTTTTCTTACCAAAGTTAAAGGATATAAGAGGTTGGCTGGCCTGGGTTATAGCTATCATTATATTTACAACAAAGACCATGGTGTAAGAGATAACCGAAAAAGAAGCCAGACCATCTATCCCATAGTAAAAACCTATAGCCTTATTAAACAAAAGGGTCACAAAACCTGAGGATAGTTCGCTAAGACTTGCAGGAAGGCCATAGGTTAGGATGGACTTAACCATGTGGGCCTTAGGGGTAAACCTCCTAAACTTAAGCCTTGCAAGCTTTGACCTAAAATACCCCAGGTAGGCAAGGGTTGGCAGAAACTGGGACATGCCAGTAGCAAGGGCAGCTCCCCTTAGGCCAAATCCTAGCCTAAAAATAAAAAGATAATCTAGGATAATATTAGTAAGGGCTGATATTACCATAAAGATACTAGCTATAATAGGCTTACCATCAGCCTTTACCATAATCTCAAAAAAATAGGCTAGGATATAAAAGGGCGTAAAAATTAAGATTACCGAAAGGTAGTCTTTGACAAGGTCATGGATTTGCCTCTTAGCACCTAGTAGGCTAATAAGCTCATCTAAGAAAAATAAACTTATGGCTGATATAAAGATCCCAAGACCTAGGGCAAGGCTTAGGCCTAGGGAGAAAAGTTCATCAGCCTTTTTCTTATCCCCCCTACCAAGCTGGTAGGTAATTAGGTTAAGTGAGCCAATTGATATTAGGATAGATAGGGCAAAGGTTAGGGTAACAAAGGGAATAGCAATATTAACAGCAGATATCCCCCTAGACCCTAGACCCTGGCCTACAAATATTCCATCAACCATAGTGTAGGTTGCATACATAACCATGGTCAAAAGCGTTGGAAGTAAGAATCTTAAGTAAGACTTTAGCAAAGTTTTTTTCATATAATCTCCTTGTTATATTATTATAGGGACCAAACTTTAATAAAGTCAAGGCAAAAAACTTGGCTAAAATAAAATAATAAAAAATTTCATCAATAAGCAAATTATCATTTACTAGTAGGGATAAATTTGCTATGATATGATTTGTTACTAGCAAAGATAAGAGAGGAACCTATGAAAAAACTTACAAGCTACAATTTAAAAGACTTTGCCATCCTATCCCTGGCCCTATTACTTGCCAGTAATGCAGCCATAAGCGGGACCCTTCCCTTTATGAAAACCTCCCTTGGCATAAGCATGGAGGCTAGCGAATTTCTTATAACCCTATCATCCATTGCAACAGTCCTTGCCATTAGCCTAAGTGAATTTATTACAAGAAGGCTTGGGATTAAGAAAACTGTAGAATTAGGCTTAAGTTTAGTCTTTATCTCTTCTCTTACTCCCCTAATAAAAACCACCTACCCATCAATCTTTCTATCAAGGATCATCCTAGGTCTTGGCCTTGGTCTTTTTAATGGTCATTCTGCCAACTATATCTCTGCCCTTTATGATGGCAAGAAACTTTATAGGCTCCTAGGCCTTAGAAATGCCATGGAATTTGTAGGCCAGGTCCTACTTTTAATCCTAGCAGGATTTTTGATTAAAATCTCTTGGGTCTATGGGTTTTTATCCTACAGCCTGGCATTTTTTATCCTCCTTCTTTTTAGAAGTAGGGTCCCTGATATTAGGATAGAAAAAGAAGAGGGCCGCTTTAGGATAAATAAGCAAGTCCTCTTTTATGTAAGCTTTGCAGGCCTTATGATTATGAATGTAAATGCCATAGTAGTTAGGCTTCCTAGCCTAGTAAGCCAAAGCCTTGGCCTTTCTAGCAATATCAATGCCATCATGGTCTTACTTCCCCTAGCTGGCATGGTAGCTGGCATACTTTTTGCTAGGATAAATAAAATCCTTGGGGCAAAAACCCCACTTTTGGGCCTAATCCTTTATATGCTAGCAAACCTAGGGATGGGACTTTTAGGCCATAGGCTTTGGATTTTTATAGGCTTTATGGTCCTTGTTGCCTTTAGCCAGTCTCTTTGCTTTCCCTATCTTTTTGCAGAAGTATCCCGCTTCTCCCGTGGGTCAGCCAATAGGATTATAAATAACCTAATCTTTATAGCCTGCAATATAGGAGGATTTTTATCCCCCTTCTTTCTTAGGGCCTTCTCTTTTATAAAAGAAGACTCCCTAACAGGAGCCTTCCTAGTCTTTCCTATAATCTACCTGGGATTTTTCCTAGTTATGCTAGCTGAATACCTTAGGGTTAAGTAATTATACAAAAATATTTAGACCCAAGTCTTGGGATATTATCTTAAATAATTCCTTGCCCCTTACAGAATTGCCCGTCCTATCAAGCCTTGGAGAATAAACTGCAAGGCCACAAATACCAGGAACCACCCCAACTATCCCGCCTGACACCCCAGACTTTGATGGGATTCCGACATTCATAAGGTAAGAGCCAGAATTTTCATACATGCCGCAAGAAGCCATCTGGCTTACTACTATCTGAACTATATTTTCTGGAATAAGCATTTCCCTAGTCCTAATCCCTATGCCCTTATTGGCAAGGACTGCCCCCATCATAGCAAGGCCTTCAATATTTGTACAAATAGAGCAAGCCCTTATATATAAATCAAGGACCTCTCCAGGGTCCTGGTCTATAATTCCCTTACTCTTTAGGTAATAGGCAATAGCCTTATTCCTATCAGCCGTTTTAAGCTCAGACATATAGATATCATGGTCCATATAAGCTTCAGCAAAATCAGAAATCCCCCTATAAAAATCCAAAATCCTCTCAAACTTATGGTCATTATTAAGGCCTAAGACCATGGAGGCAGTAGTAATAGCCCCGGCATTGATAAAGGGGTTGGCTGGCTTATCCCCTATGGGAATTAGGGAATTAAATTCATACCTAGTAGGCTCTGAACCTACCTTTTGGTAAAGGTCAGTAGGATTGGTATCAGTTAGGGCAATTATAAGGGTAAGAAGCTTTGAAATAGACTGCAAAGAGAAGGTAATATCCTTATCCCCATAGGTAAAAACCTCGCCTGTAGTTGAAATAAGGGATAGGGAAAGATTGTCTTTATCAACCTTCATAAGCTCTGGGATATAAGAAGCAAGCTCTCCTAGGCCTATATAGTCCTTAGAATTTTCTATAGACCTTCTAAGTTTTTCATCTATCAATTCTCTACTAAATAACATAAATTCACCTCTTTTATATAATACCCTTTATTGGCGTAAATTTAGATGTACAGTTATAGTAAGGAGAAAATTATGAAAGTTATAGATATATTAAAAAACGATTCCTGGGTTAGAAAGTATGACTTTTACCCTGACTTTTTGGAATCTGATTATTTTAACCTACTAATAGACACCTATGAGACCTTAAATGAAGATATCCTCTTTAAATCCAAGGTCCACGGTAAAGACCATATAGAAAGGGTGATCTTTTATACCCTGGTTTTATCCTTTGCCTACAAGCTAGATTATGATGATACCAATATCCTTAGGGATGCGGCAAGCCTTCATGATACAAGAAGGGTAAATGATGGCTGGGATATAGACCATGGTAGGAGGGCTGCAGAAGAATCTATAAAGTATGCAAAAACCAAGAAAGAAGACCAAGATATCCTAAAGGCAGTAATCACAGCCCATTCTACAAATGATAAGCATATGGAAGATATCATAAAAGAGTTTGTAAAAGATCAAAGCCAAAGGCCTCGCGCCCTAAAACTTGCCAAGCTCTTTAAGGATTCCGATGGCCTAGATAGGGTTAGGATCAACCGCCTAGACCCAGCCTACCTTAGGAATGATTATTCCTTGGGCCTGGTAGATTTCGCCTACGAATTTTATGAAAATTTCTGGAAATAAAATCAACTAAAATTCCATTTGTATGTTATAATATAAATAACATATATTTTGGGAGTTATAAATGTCATTAATCAAAAAAACTTTAATATCTGGATCAGGTATTTTTTTGGCCGCATTTTTTTTATTACCCCAAATAGGCCATGCCGATTCAGTAATGATCAATAAGGAAAACACAGATGGGGTCAATATCAGGGCAGAAAAATCCAATGATGCAGAAATTTATGGGATAGTAAGAGACTATACCCCAATAGAGGTCATTGATTCAGATGATACTTGGATAGAAATATCCTATGAGGGAAAGCCTGCCTACCTAGGTAAGTCTTACTTTTTTGACCTTACTGATAGTAAATTAATCAAAAAGGCCAATCTTAAGGCAAAAGATGATAAGGATTCATCAAACCTCCTTGAAGATGACCTAGAAATCTCTAGTGTAGTGACTATCCTAGGATTTTCTGAAAATGAAGACTTTGTCAAAGTATCCTATAGGAGTGAGGACTTTGATAATAAAAAAATCAATAGCAAAAGAGACCTTGAGGATGAAAAGGACCCAGAAGAAGAGCCTATCATAAAAGAAGGCTATATAAGATTATCATCCCTTGACCTAAGCGAAAAAAGCAAGAAAGATTTGGCTGATCTTAAAGAAAAATACAAAGAGATAAATGAAAAAGTCGATAAGCAGAGGGAAGAAGAAGCCCAAGAAGATAAAACTTATGAAGAAGTCTACTATGTAAGCTATTTGGTAGATGAAAATGGGACTATTATAGAAAATTC
Source organism: Anaerococcus sp. (assembly GCA_030532385.1). Classification (GTDB taxonomy): domain Bacteria; phylum Bacillota; class Clostridia; order Tissierellales; family Peptoniphilaceae; genus Anaerococcus. Next base: position 41,674 of record JAUNLG010000001.1, read on the forward strand.
TTCTTCTGATCTGGGAGCTTCAATCTATAACCATGCCCTAAGCTATTTGGGAAGTCCCTATGTCTTTGGGGGCCTATCCAAAGATTATGGGATTGACTGCTCAGGCCTTGTTCTTAGAGTCTATGAAGCTTACGGCCTATCTCTTCCTCACCTAGCAAAGGCTCAGGCAAATTATGGGCAAAATGTTGCCTTTGGAAGCGAGAAGGCAGGAGACCTAGTCTTTTTTGGAAGCTCTTATTCTGATATCTACCATGTTGGTATAGCTGATGGTAGGGGCAATATGGTCCATGCAGCAAGTCCTGGCCAAGGAGTTATAGTAAGTCCAATCTATGATCCTTTCCTTATAAAAAGAATTCTTGAATAAGCCATGGACCTTTACCTAGGCCTTGAGGGCTTTGAAGAAAAAATTGTAAGTGAAAATGACTTGGCAAGTCTTCTTGGTAACAAGGGAGTTGATGTCCTATCATCCCCTGCCATGATTGCCTTTATGGAGCTTACTTGTAGAAAATCAGTAGGTCCCTTCCTAAAAGAAGGAGAAACTACCCTAGGAATCTCCTTCAATATAGACCACCTGGCCTCAGCCGGGATTGGATCTAAGATAAGGGTTACCAGCAAGCTTATAGAAATCCATGGCAAAAGACTTGTCTTTAAGGTTAAGTGCCTAAGTGGTGATAAGGTCATAGGCCAAGGCATCCACCAAAGGTATATAAAAAATCCTAAGGATATAAAAAAGTATTAAAAAAGATCCCAAAAAGGGATCTTTTTTCTTGGCTTTCTTTAATTTGTCTGACCTTCTTCAGAAGAGAAGGCATCCTTAATTGACCTAAGGATTGAATTAAAAAACTCTACTATCTTATCCCATAGGCCAGATTCCTTAACTTCTTTTCCTATCTGGTCTATCTGATCTTTATTCTCCTCATAAAAGGAGCTTGCCTTATCAGATATATCTCCTGCAAGGATCTTTAGGTTTTCTGCTACCTCTTTGGAATCAATTGCTGATGACTTTTGGTAGTTATCAAAGTAATTTACCAAGACTTCTATATTGTTATTTGATAAGATATCTCCCATATTTACCTGGGCTAGGGAATCTTTGATAAAACCTGCTATTTGGTCACCACCTGCAAGGTCTCCCTCAGTCTCCTTATAGTCTGCTAGCTTTTGCTTTACTTCAATAATGACAGTATCAAGCTTTTTATCATCAAAACTTGCCTTACCCTCATTTTCATTGGCAAGAGAGCTTACTAGTTCTAGCTCTTCTTGGGCAAGCTTGGTCCTTTGGCTATCAAGCTTATTGCCCCTAGCCTCTTCTGCCTTATAGACTCCTACTAGGGCAGATTCTCCTGTTACAGGACTTGGACTTGCAACAAGGATATCTGCATCAGAGATACCCGCAGTTATGGCTGCATTTATATATTGGCCTTCTGTAATAAGGCTAATATTTTCAGGAGTTTTTATAAAAACTTCTATACCCTGACCAGAATCATTTTTCTTTAGCAAGACTGATGAGATCATATTAGAATCTGCCGTACCATAGCCAAGGTATCTTTTAAGGTCAGACCCATCTACAAAAAGCTCTTCCTCATCCCCCTTTAGGGAAAGACTCTCCCCTACCATAGACCTTTGACTCTCATTAAGGCCTACCCCGTAGACTACATAATCACTTTCCTTATCAAGGTCTTTAGCATAGGCCCTTGGGGCAAAGGCAAGGCTTAGGGATAAAAGGCCTAGGATTATTGATCTTTTCATTATAGGCTTTCTATCTTTCTAACTAGTGGATCAAGGCCATCTTCTCTGACATCTTCAGCCAATCCTTGGTCGATCTTTTCTGCAATTGTTGGATTTATAGGAAGCTTAACTAGGGTATCTACCTCATACTTATCAGCAACCTCTTTAATATTTGACTTACCAAAGATCTCATGGCGACTGCCACAGTCTGGACATTCAAAGTAAGACATATTTTCTACAAGGCCAAGTATTGGCTTACCCATCATCCTTGCCATCTTTAGGGATTTTTCTACAACCATTTCAACAAGCCCTTGAGGAGTTGCAACAGCTACCACCCCATCTATAGGTAGGGATTGGAAGATTGTAAGAGGAACATCAGCAGTTCCTGGAGGCATATCCACTATCATATAGTCAATCTCTCCCCAATCTACATCAGTAAAAAATTGCTTTAGGACACTTGTTACAATAGAAGCCCTCCAAATAACTGGGTCAGTCTTCTCCTTTAAGATCATATTTACTGATATAAGCTTGATCCCTTCCTTGGTCACTGCAGGCATCATAATACCATCAGCATTGCCCATGACTCTTTCATCTATGCCAAAGGCCTCAGCCATAGATGGACCTGTAATATCTCCATCAAGAATAGCCACCTTATGGCCCTTCTTCTTTAGGCTTGATGCAAGCAAGGCAGAAACTGATGACTTACCAACTCCTCCCTTACCACTCATAACAGCTATAACATGGTTGATCTTTGTACCCTCATGGGTCTTAACCTTAAATTTATCTAAATCTAACTTTTTATTTTCCATATATTCTCCTTTAAACAAAAGTCTTTGTTCTACCCTATAATTATATAGGTTTTTGCCACAATTTCCATAGGACCATAACCTGACCAAGGCCTTTTATACTTAGAGAAAAATAGATTTTTTTGGATAAAGTTACTTGACAAGAATTTTATTTGATGTATTATAGAACCAACAACTTTGATAAGACGAGTAACCAAAGACCTTAAAAGACAGAGAATCCTAGCTGGTGTGAATGGAGATTTTAAACTTTGGCCAATAAAGACTTTGAGTTTTGCTGGGGATATATTGATCTAGCAACGCGGCTTGCCCGTTACAGCAAGAGAGTATGTATGTACTTATTAAGAAATAGCTTGTGAGAGCTATCAAAATTAAGGTGGTAACGCGAATATTCGCCCTTAGTTTCCCTTGCGGAGACTAGGGGCTTTTTTAAGTCTACTTTGTCAAAGAAAAAAATTAGAAAGGAATATTTTATGAAAAAATTACTAAAAATCTTCCTAAGCCTACTTATAATCATCTCTCCTTTGACCATAAGTAGGGCGGAAGAAAACCAAACCCTAAGAGTTGGCATGGAAGTAAACTATGCCCCTTTCAACTTCTCTGAAGTAAATGATACCAATGGAGGCCACCCTGTAGCAAATTCACCTGGCGAATATGCCAACGGCTATGACGTCCAATTTGCCAAAAAAATAGCAGATGGCCTGGGCATGGACCTTGAGATCTATAAGATCGAATGGGATGGCCTAATCCCTGCCCTAACATCAGGAAAAATCGATGCAATAATTGCAGGCATGAGTCCTACAGAAGAAAGGCTAAAGCAAATAGACTTCTCTATCCCCTACTATGAAGCCAAGGTGGTAGTAGTAACCCAAAAGGACTCCCCTTATGTAGGTGCCAAATCCATAGATGACTTTGAGGGGGCAAAGATTACAGGCCAACTTGGAACCTTCCACGTAGATGTAATAGACCAAATGGATGGAGTAGCCAAGCAAGAGGCCATGGATTCCTTCCCAACCATGATAGCTGCAACCAACGCTGGCACAATCGATGGCTATATATCAGAAGAAGCAGGAGCAGAAGCTGCTATTGCCTCAAACAAGAACCTTACCTACATAGGCTTTGATGAGGGCAAGGGCTTTGAAACATCTGACTCTGATACCTCAGTAAGTGTAGGCCTTGCCAAAGGATCAAAGCTTACAGAAAAGATCAACAAGATCCTAGGCCAAATCGATATAGAAACTGAGCAAGCAAGGATAATGGGAGAAATGACAGCCCTAACCACAGATGATAAAGAAGCTAGTGGCTTTATGGCAGAAGTAAAAGATATTTGGCAAACCTACTCAGGCCTTTTCCTAAGAGGACTTGTAAATACCCTAATCATAGCCATAGTAGCAACCCTTCTAGGCTTTCTAATAGGCCTAATAGTTGCCATCATAAGAAGGTCAGAAGTATCAAAATCTAACACCCCAATCCTCTACTACCTCCACAAAATCCTAAAAATCATCCTAGGAGCCTATGTAGAAATCTTTAGGGGAACTCCGATGATGGTCCAAGCTGTAATCATCTTTTATGGGCTAAAACAATACTTTGACATAGACCTATCCACCATGTTTGCAGCAATCCTTATAGTATCAATCAACACAGGAGCCTACCTATCAGAAGTAGTAAGGGGTGGAATCAACTCCATAGACAAGGGCCAATTTGAAGCCACCAAGGCCATAGGCCTAAGCCAGTTTCAAGCCATGGTCCATGTAATCCTCCCACAGACCATCCTAACCATCCTTCCTTCCCTAGGAAATGAGTTTGTAATAAACATCAAGGATACCTCAGTCCTTAACGTAATAAGTGTAACAGAGCTATTCTTCATGTCAAAATCTGTAGCAGGATCAACCTACCAGTACTTCCCAACCTACCTAATCACAGCAGTGATCTACTTTATCCTAACCTTTAGTATAACAAGGATCCTCTTATATCTAGAAAGGAAATTTTCAGATAAGGACTTTATAATGGAATCATCAACAGGAGCAAAAAATGTCTGAGATAATAAAAGTAAGCAATTTAGAAAAAAAATTTGGAGATAACCTAGTCCTAAAAGACATCAATATGAGTGTGGACAAGGGAGAAGTAGTATCTATCATAGGATCATCAGGGTCTGGAAAATCCACCCTCCTAAGGTGCCTAAACCTCCTAGAAACCCCAACTTCTGGGAAAATTTATTATAGGGGAGATAATATCCTTGATAATAACTATGACACCAGGGTCTTTAGGTCAAGGGTAGGCATGGTCTTTCAAAACTTTAACCTCTTTGCCAATAAGACAGTCCTAGAAAACTGTACCCTAGGCCAAACCAAGGTCCTTCATAAGTCAAAAAAAGAGGCCATAGATACTGCAAGAAAGTACCTAGCCTCAGTAAATATGGCAGAATTTGTAAATGCCAAGCCCTCCCAAATCTCAGGAGGACAAAAGCAAAGGGTGGCCATAGCCCGTGCCCTTTGTATGGACCCAGATGTCTTATTATTTGATGAGCCAACCAGTGCCCTAGACCCTGAGACTGTAGGAGAAGTCCTAGAGATTATGGCATCCTTGGCCAAGTCAGGAATGACTATGATAGTAGTAACCCATGAGATGGACTTTGCAAGAGATGTATCTAGTAGGGTCTTGTTTATGAACAAGGGGATAATCCTAGAAGATGGAAGTCCTCAAGAGATCTTTACCAATCCAAAACACGATAGGACCAGGGAGTTTCTATCAAGATTTTTGGAAAATTGACAAGGAAAAAAGCTTTGGCCCAAGGTCAAAGCTTTTTAGATGAAAAGTTTTTGCAAAAGCCCACGCTTAAGGTCCTTAAGAGCCCTAAGCTTTTCTTCTTCTCTTTGTATTTTCTTATCCAGGCTAGCAAAAACCTGGCCTATTTTTTCTTGTTCTGGGAGGGTTGGGACTTTGATTTTGATTGTGGAGAAAGCTTCATAACTTAATGTTTTTCTAACACTACCTTCAGAATGATTATCTCTTTGTTTTGCAAAATCATCTGTTTTTAGCCAATACAAGAAGAACATATTATTCACAGAATCCATTATACTAAATGAAATATATAACGGACTGACTACCGAAGTCTTATAGTCAAATTTGTATCCTAAAGATCCTACGTTAATTCTCGAAGGATTATATACAAACATATCATGATTGATAATATAATAATTATCAAGATTTTTACTAGCCACCCTATTATCAAATTGATGCTCTTGAGGTATTAAACCATGTTTATTGCTAACGCTTTCAACATATATAATTTTATTATCTTTATTTTTCTTAGTATTCTTTACTGAAATATGACCAATCCTGACCTCTTCCCAATCACCAGCAAAGCCAGGGAACCTAAGGGCTGGTTGGCTTTGGCCTTCTTTGGGGAAAAGTCTTTGGATAAGGCCCTTTTTTAAATCCTTGTAGGAATTTATATATTTTTCTTGCTTGTCTAGTAAGGAATCTAGCCTTGCAAAAACCTGGCCTATTTTTTCTTGTTCTGGAAGGGTTGGAATTAAAAATTCTCTATTTGAAACTAAACTCCAATCAGAGCGGGGCATCTTTGTACCAGTTGATATATTTGAAATATAATAAAATTGATTCGTTTGAATTAAATAATAAACAAATTTCGAATCGGAACCAGTTGGTTTCAATACCCAAAAATCTCCTACAGCGACTCCTTCACCTAAAGGTAAGAACCAATTTTTTAAATAAGGTCTTAGTTTTCCATATAAAATATCACCATTTTCAAAAAATATACCCTTCTTATGCTTATTGTCTTTCTCAAATACATCTATTTTGAGTGAACCTAAACCAGAGTTAATATCTTCGTACTCTATTCTTGGTAAAGTCTTGTTTGAAGATGATTTACTCCTTCTACTTACTAATTTAGAAAACTTTTTCTCATCCCAAGCCCCAGTAAAGCCAGAAAACCTAAGTCTTGGTACTAATCTTTCCATCCTAGTTACTTACCCTTATATAGCCCATTGGGTTATAGAGAGCCCAGGAGGTGTGTCTTAATAGGTCTGCCCCAAAGACTATTTGGATGTCAGATCCATTTAGGGCTGGTTCTACCTGGCTTGATGGGACCTTTACTTCCCTTTCATCTATCTTGAAGGTGAATTTGGTCTCATAGGCTACTTCCTTATGGTCAAGGCCTAGCATTTTGATGGTTGAGGCTACATTTTCATCTTCTACCTTGATACTTGCTGCTATGTCTTCTGATATTATTGTTACAGGCCTAGATGTGTCTATGGCAGCCTTGTGGGTCTTGCCTTGAAGGCTTATATTAAAGACTGGCATGTTGACCTTGCCCTTTTTGCTTGGCTTTCTAAAGTCTGATGTTTGGACTTCAAATTTGCCCTTCCTTAAATCTCCCCTAAAGACTAGCTGGCTTATGACATTCCAGCCTAGGACCATATCTGCCCTAAAGACATTGCCTACAGGGTCTACTCCCAGGTCTAGGACCTTATCCTTGCATACTAATACTGGAACTTCCTTTAGCTTAAGGTTGCCTATGTCCATGGAGGATAGCTTGGCCCTCCTAAAGCCTCTTTTTTCATCTATTGGCTTTTGGTCTATATATTCTATGTCCAAGTCCTTTGCTAATTTTTCTGGTATTAGGGTGTTGCCCCTGGTGTCAAACATGGCTGTGACAGGCCTTCCTCCTGCAAGGATTCCTATAAATATATAGTTATAAAATTGCTGATCTCCTATTGGTACTGGTGAAAAATCCATTTCTTCTCCTTTTTTCTTAACTTATCCTAGCTGCCTTTTTGGCAAGGGCGTCTGCTAGGTCATTGTACTTATCGTTGGAATGGCCCTTTACTTTTACAAAGTCTATTTTTATCTTTTGGCTTGCTTTTTTTATAAAGTCTTGGTAGGACTTTGTCAGATCGTTTTTGGCCCTCCATTCTCCCATAGCCCAAGAGGCTATGCCCTGGTAGTCATGGTAGATGGTTATTGTTTGTTTATTTTGGCTTATGGCATATCTTATGGCAAGTTCGCTTGCCTTTACTTCTCCTGCTACATTCCTATGGATATAGTACTTATCCTCATAGGTCTTATACATTTGTTTTTCTCCACCTTCATCTATGTAGACTATGCCAGCCCCATAGATTTTCTCTTTTAGGTTAAAGGACCCATCTACATAGGCTAGGGGGTATTTATTTGTAAGTTTAACTTCTTTTTCTTCTAGGTAGGCTTCTGCTTCTTTCCTAGTTTTAAAGGACTTATATTTGGCATTGGAAAAGCCCTTTACTTCTTTTAAGCAAGAATCCCAGGATGTGTATATCCCGGGATTTCTTCCCACTTTTACTGCATAGTATTTCATTTTTCTTTTACCCAGTAGGTTACAGATCCTGGTCCTACTGTAAATAGGCCATTGCCTTCTCCATCGATTTTTACAGGGTCGTTTTTGCCTGACTTATCTATAAAGGTTGATCCAGCATAGGCCTTGCCTACAAACATTTGTTTTTCTGCTGCATCCTTTATTGAGATTAGGACTGCTAGAGGGCTATGGTCCCCATCTCCCCTTCTTACCCAGCCTACTACTGATGGGTGGTCGAAGTAGTCATCTTCATCCCCAAAGTTGTGGTTTTTCCTAACTTCCATCATGGTGTTTAGCTTATCATACATAGGCTTGGTTTTTACTTCTCCCTTTAGGCCATAGTAGTCGCCTGCAAAGATACATGGGTAGCCGTCCTTTCTAAAAAGGATTAGGGCATAGGCTATTTCCTTAAACCAGTCTTCTACCCATGATTCTAGGGATTGGCCTGGTTGGGAGTCGTGGTTGTCGACAAAGGTTACTGCCTGGGCTGGGAAGTCTTTGACTAGGGTGTTATCAAAGATATTTCTCATATCATAATTTCCCATGGACTTACTTGCCTCTTGCATGTGAAAGTGAAGGGGTACGTCAAAGAGGTCTATCTTATAGTCAGTTTTTTCTAAGTAGGCTGATATTTCTTCCTTGTTATATTGCCAGAATTCCCCAAAAAGATAGAAGTTCTCCTTGCCCTTGTCTTTGATTATATGGGTGGTTAAGTCCCTTATAAAGTCTGATGATATATGTTTTAGGGCATCATACCTAAAGCCGTCTACTCCTGTTTCATCTATGAACCAATCAGCCCACTTAAAGATTTCTTCTATCACTTCTGGGTGGTCATGGTCTATGTCACAGTTCATTAGGTAGTCAAAGTTGCCTTTTTCGCTTGATACATCACGGTCCCAGTACTTGCCATCTCCTAGGATCCTAAAGATTGCTGGGGTTTCTGTTTTTACATCATAGTCTACCCCTGAAAAATGGTAGTAGTGCCAGGTCATATCTGAATACTTGCCAGCCCTTCCCTTAAAGTCAAAGCCTGTCCAAGCCTCTATGTCAGAAGCTTCTCCTACATCTTGGTCCCTGTTGTTTTGATCTACCATGATGGCCTTAAATTCTTCAGTAAAGTCTGCATTGCCCTTATGGTTTAAGACTACATCGGCATAGGTCCTGATCCCTGCTTCTTTTAGGGCCTTGATGGCTTCTATTAGGTCTTTTTTGCTCCCATACTTGGTCCTAACTGTTCCCTTTTGGTCAAATTCCCCAAGGTCCCATAGGTCATAGACCCCATAGCCTACATCCATGTCTGAGCCTCCCTTGGTCATTGGAGGTAGCCATATGCCATCTATCCCATTTTCTTTAAGGTTCTTTGCATCTTCTTTTAGTTTTTTATAAAAGTTCCCTGACCCGTCTGTATCCCACTCAAAGGATTGGATCATTATTTCATTGGCCATGGTTACTCCTTACAGATTGCTATTGATTTTGAAGCACCAATCCTATCAGCTCCTGCCTTTATTAGGGCAAGGGCTTGATCTTTTGTGTGGATTCCCCCACTTGCCTTTACCTTTAGCCTATCTCCTACTGTTTTTTTCATCAAGGCTACATCAGCTAGCTTGGCTCCTCCTGTTGAAAATCCTGTGGAGGTTTTTACAAAGTCAGCTCCAGCTTCTTCAGAAAGCTTGCAGGCCATGATTTTTTCTTCATCTGTCAAAAGAGAGGTTTCTATTATTACCTTTAGGATATTTTCTCCTATGGCTTTCTTTACCATTTTTATATCATCTCTTACATAATCATAAGATCCTTCTTTTAGTCTTCCTATTTCTAGGACCATGTCTATTTCACTTGCCCCATCTTCTATAGCAGTCTTTGCTTCAAAGGCCTTGGCCTTGCTTGCCATTGCCCCTAGAGGAAAGCCTACCACAGCAGCTATCCTTACATTTTTGTTGTATTCTCTTACTGGTTTTACAAAGGATGAGTTGACACAAACACTATAAAACTTGTATTCTTCTGCTTCATCTACTATTTTTTTGACATCTTCCATCTTGGCATCTGCATTTAGGATGGTGTGGTCTATATAGGTATTTAATTCTTTCATTATTTCTCCTTTATATCTATTTGGACAAGGCTTATATCATCTTCTTGCTTGCCCCAGGTAAATTCTTCTATGCCTTCTCTTACATCTTCTAGGTCAAGGCTTTGGGCGAACCTATCTTTTAGGCCTTCTAGGCCATATTCTTTTTTATCCTTGTTTTTGCTTTCTATTGCCCCATCTGAGAAGAGAAGGATCTTATCATTTGGTGCAAATTTGACCTTTTTTTCATCGTAGTTGTCAGGTTCTATTATGTTTGATATCATTCTTCCACTTGCTAGAAGAAAGTTAACCCTATCTTTCTTTTTGGAATAAAATATGGGTGGACAATTATGTCCAGCGTTTGAAAAGATCAGGGTTGATTCTTTTAGGTCAAAGATTCCAAGCCATGAGGTGAAATATTGGGAGGATTGCATGTCTAGGTCAAAAAACTTCTCCCTTAGCTTAAATAAGACCTTGGATGGTGAGTAGGTCGGATGCTTATCAAAGATTGCATTCATGGTTACCTTTATAAACATGGTCATTATAGAGGCCTTGACCCCATGGCCCATTATGTCTGCTATATATAAGGCATACTTATCTTCACTTATCCTTATTATATCAAAAAAGTCTCCAGATACATCATCTGTTGGTAGGTAGATGCTTCTTAAAGAAAGCCTGCCATAGGTCTTCTCCTTTGGCAAGATATTGGTTTGGATTTTTCTTACAAATCTTATATCTTCTACCATATCCCTATTTTTGTTAAAAAGTTCTATCTTTAGGAGGGATTCACGAGTTATATCCCTGTAGACTTCGATTATGCCTATTAGTTTATCATCTTCATAGATGGGGGAAGACTTGATTGAAAAATACCTATCATCTATGAGTTTTTCTTCTATCATGGTAGTCTTTTTTATGGCCTGGTTCCTGGTTCCATTGAGGAAGGAAGCGTTTTGCCCTACATAAGACTTAAGCTCTTTTGATTCTTTGACTGCTCTTTTGAAGGATTCATTGATAAAGATGGTCTTACCCCTGGTATCTACTATCCTTACCCAATCATCCATTGCGTTTATTATAAAATATTTGTCCTTATCGTTAATTTTTCCTAGCTTTGCCATTATCTAACCCTACCTTTATCTATAACTATATCTTTTGCCCCTCTAATTATCAATCTTTCGGCAAGGTTTTTCTCCTAAAGGTTTATCTTTATTTTTTGGCAAATAAAAAAGCACCTTCAATCTCTCAAAGATGCTAGAAGTTTTTAAACTTTTAATTTTTATAATAGTTCAAGAATGGCACGTTCTGATCCGTCGCCTCTTCTTGGTCCTAGTTTTAGTACTCTTGTGTATCCACCATTTCTCTCTTCATATTTAGGTGCAATTTCTGCAAATAATTTTTGAAGGGTTGCTGGTTTATAAATGTATGATGCAGCTTGTCTTCTTGTGTGAAGTGTATTTTTCTTTCCAAGTGTGATCATTTTTTCAGCCATTTTTTGAGCTTCTTTTGCACGAGTTACGGTAGTTTCTATCCTACCATTTTCGAATAATGATTGCACAAGGTTTCTAAGCATAGCATCTCTATGGTCACTTCTTCTACCAAGTTTTCTCTTATTGGCCATACTTGCCTCCTATTCTTCCTTTAAGCTTAGACCTAGTTGGTCTAGTTTGTCTTCTACTTCTGTCAATGATTTTTTACCGAAGTTCTTGATTGATTTAAGCTCAGATTGTGTAGCTTCTGTTATATCGCCTACAGTGTTATAGCCTGCTCTTTTTAGACAATTAAAGGACCTTAATGATAGGTCTAGCTCTTCTATTGTCATAGATAAATCTTCATTTACTTCTTCTACTTCTAATATTTCTTCACTTTCTTCTTCTTCTACTTCTGGTGGGAATTGTTGACCTGGAAGTTGGTTGAAGAAGGCGAAGTTTTCCATTAGGATTGATGATCCTTGGGCTAGGGCTTCTTGAGGGGTGATTGTACCATTGGTCCATACTTCTATGATTAATTTATCATAGTCAGTCCTCTCAGCTACCCTGGTGTTTTCTACAGTATAGTTTACTTTCTCTACTGGGGTAAATGATGAATCTATTGGAATTGCTCCAATTGGGTCAGATTCTTTTTTGTTTTCTTCTGATACCCTATAGCCTTTTCCATCTGTGACATCCATGGCTATAAAAAGCTTGGATTTTTCATTGACTGTTGCAATGTAGTGGTCAGGATTGGCTATTTCTACTTGAGCGTCAGCCTTTATATCTTTTGCTGTTACAATCTTTGGTCCTTTTATGTCTAAAAACAAGGTTACATCTTCATCTGTATGTTTTATAACATCAAGACCTTTTATATTTAGAACTATTTCAGGAACATCTTCAACTACCCCACTTATGGTGGAGAATTCATGAAGTACTCCATCTATAAGTATTTTTGAGACGCTAGAACCAGGTAAGGATGACAAAAGCACCCTTCTCATACTGTTTCCAATGGTTGTACCATATCCTCTCTCAAGTGGATATAAGGCGAATTTTCCATAATTTTCTTCTTCTCTTATATCCAGTATTTCTATATTTGTATCTAATTTTTCGATCATGGTAACTCCTTAGTTCTAACTTAATTTCTACCTATTTAGAGTAGAACTCAACGATCATACGTTCTTCAACTGGAATGTCGATATCTTCTCTTGTAGGGAATCTGTCTACTGTTACTTTTAGATTTTCTATATCACTAGTTAGCCATTCAACTACACCAAATGAAGCATTTACTTCTTTGATTTGTTTAAATAGTTGGCTAGATCTTGATTTTTCACGAACTTCTATAACATCTCCCTCTTCTACCTTATAAGATGGGATGTCTACTTGTTTGCCATTAACTGTTAGGTGTCCATGAGTTACTATTTGACGAGCTTCTCTTCTTGTTCTTGCAAGTCCTGATCTAAAGGCAATATTATCTAATCTTCTTTCACAAAGGATTATTAATTGCTCACCTGTTTGACCTGGCATTTTTGTAGCTTTTTCATAATAGCCTCTAAATTGTTTTTCGCTTACACCATATATAAACTTAGCTTTTTGTTTTTCTCTTTGTTGAAGACCATATTCTGATAGTTTTGATCTTCTATTTGGAAGGGCTCTGTTGCTCTCTCCTGTATAGCCTAAATATGCTGGAGAAATTCCTAAAGCTCTAGCTCTTTTGTATACTGGATCTTTTGATACTGCCATAATCTCTCCTTATTAAACTCTTCTTCTCTTTGGTGGTCTACATCCATTATGTGGGATTGGTGTTACATCTTTAATCATTGTAACTTCAAGTCCTGCAGCTTGTAGGCTTCTTATTGCTGATTCTCTTCCGCTACCTGGTCCTTTTACATATACTTCTACTGTTTTTAGACCTTGGTCGATTGCTTTTTTAGCAGCAACATCAGCAGCTTCACTTGCTGCAAATGGAGTAGATTTCCTACTTCCCTTAAATCCTAATTGACCAGCAGATGCCCAAGAAAGTGCATTTCCTTGCATATCTGTTAGTGTAACCATTGTATTGTTAAATGTTGAGTTAATGTGAGCTTGGCCACGTTCAACATTTTTCTTTACTCTTCTTCTTCTAGAAGTGGTTTTTCCTTTTTGTGCCATTTACTACCTTAACCCTTTCTACTCTTTCTGGTTCTAGCGTTATTTTTTGTATTTTGTCCTCTTACTGGAAGGTTGTTTTTGTGTCTAAGTCCCCTATATGAACCGATTTCTCTTAAAGCTCTAATGTTCATTGAAACTTCACGTCTTAGGTCACCTTCGATTGTGTATTTGTTTAACTCATCACGGATTTTACCTAATTCTTCTTCAGTAAGATCTTTCATCTTTGTATCAGGGTTGATTCCTGCATTTGTTAATATTTCATTTGCAGTTGAACGACCTATACCATAGATATAAGTTAGTCCAATTTCTGCTCTTTTTTCTCTAGGTAAATCTATACCAGCTATTCTTGGCATTAAACCCTCCTAACCTTGTCTTTGTTTATGTTTTGGATTTTCGCAAATTACCATAACTTTACCGTTTCTTTTGATAATTTTGCACTTATCGCACATTTTTTTTACTGATGCTCTAACTTTCATTCTAACTCCTATTTCTTTCTCCAAGTTATTCTGCCTTGGCTAAGATCGTATGGAGATAGTTCTACTGTTACCCTATCTCCCTCTAGTATCCTTATGCTGTTCATACGAAGCTTACCTGAAATATGGGCTTGGATTTGATGTCCATTTTCAAGCTCTACCTTAAATATCGCATTTGGCATTGCTTCTATAACAACTCCTGTAACTTCTATAGCATCTTTTTTTGACATCGATAGAACTCCTCCTTTGTTAGTGTATTTTGTCTATTGAACGCCATTAATTCATCTTTTCAATAAGACCTATACCTAATTTCTGTTAGATCCTATCGCTTTTATTTTTATCATAAATTAGGATATTTCTCCTAATTTATCGTTAAATTCATCAAAAACTTCATCTGGAGAATTTGTGCCATCAATACTTAGTAATATACCTTGATCCTTGTAATAATCAATTAGTACAGCTGTTTGGCTATTGTATACGTGGATTCTTTTCTCAACTGTTTTTTCAGTATCGTCATCTCTTTGGATAAGTTTTTCTCCACATACATCACATACCCCCTCAACTTTTGGTGGGTTGTTTTTTACATGGAAGGTTGCTCCACAGTTTGTGCAAACTCTCCTGCCAGAAATTCTTTCTACTAGAATATCTTCATCTACATCAAAATAGACTACTTGATCGATTTTTTGACCTCTTTCCTTCATTCCTAAATCAAGGGCTTTGGCTTGGTCTATTGTTCTTGGAAATCCATCAAAAAGTACGATCTTTTTGTCATCTTTACTATCAATCTTATCGAAAGCATCCCATACTAGGTCAACTGTAAGTTCATCTGGTACAAGATCTCCCCTATCCATATAAGCTTTTGCTTTAAGGCCTAAGTCAGTTTCATTTGATATATTGTATCTAAATATATCGCCTGTAGCAATTTGAACAGCGTCTTTTTCTTCTTTGATTTTATTTGCTAGTGTACCCTTTCCAGCTCCTGGAGGGCCTAATAAAATTATATTCATATCCTACCTATTTAAAAAACCTTTATATTGCTTCATGGTCATCATTGCTTCTAATTGTTTTACTGTCTCTATTATAACACCTACTACGATGATTACTGAAGAACCACCGAAGCTTATATCAAGGCCTAGAAGTCTTGATGCAATTGAAGGAATAATTGTCAGTAGGGCTAGTGCTATTGAGCCTATAAAGGTAATCCTTGTTGATACAGTGCCCAAAAAGTCACTAGTTGGCTTACCAGGTCTTATTCCTGGAACAAAACCACCGTTTTGTTGTAGTTGCTTTGCATATTCGACAGTATTAAACTGGATTTGATTATAAAAGTATGCAAATACTAATATCAAAATACTTTGTATTAGTAAGTATAAGATAAAGCCAAATGTTGTTTCGTTAAAGAAGTTTCCTATTCCACTTGCCCCATTGTTTCCAAAAAATAGGGATATGGTTGATGGTATGGCAAGTACTGCTGATGCAAATACTATTGGCATTACTCCACCCATGTTTACCTTGATTGGAATGTGGGTTGATTGGCCACCATACATCTTTCTTCCAACTACTCTTTTAGCATATTGGATTGGTATCTTTCGCTCTCCTTCAGATATTAAGACTACTGCTATAACTATAGCTATAATTATTATTGCCATTATGACAATTGCTAATATGCTTGTTGTATTATAGTGTAATCCTTGTTGCCATCTAGCAATTGTTCTAGGAAAGGATGCTATTATACCCATAAAGATTATAAGACTTGTACCATTTCCAAGTCCTTTTTCTGTCATGGTCTCACCCATCCATGTTACAAACATGGTACCACCTATTAGGACTATGTTCATTATAAGTTTTTGGAAACCTGTTGCATCTGCAAGGGCTGCTCCATATAGTCCATTGGTTATTGCTATAGCTTGAAAGATTGCAAGGGCTATTGTCACATACCTGGTGTATTTTTGTATAGTCTTTCTTCCTTGCTCCCCTTCTCTTGATAATTCTTCAAGTCTTGGTATTACAACTGTCAAAAGTTGCATTACTATTGAGGCGGTAATGTAAGGTTGGATTCCTAGGGCAAATATTGATAGGGTTGAAAGTCCACCACCTGTTAGCATGTTTAGGTAGTCAACCAAGGTTCCTTCAATATTTTGATAAGCATTTGCTAGCGCCTTTGTATCTATGAATGGTATAGGAATGTTATTTCCTAGTCTATATACTACTAGCATAAGAAGAGTGAAATAAAATCTCTTTCTTATTTCTTCTTCTTTTGCTGCCTTTTTTATTATCTTAAGCATAGGTCACTCTCAATCTATGCTTTCTTAGTTGGGTTTGCCCATTTTTTGCTTTCGATTATTTCTATACTTCCACCAGCTTGTTTGATTTTCTCTTCAGCTGATTTTGTAAATTTGTGAGCTTTTACTGTAAGTTTTTTGTTTAATTCTCCATCTCCTAAAATCTTGATTCCAGCCTTAGCCTTATTTTCATTTAGGAAGTTGTTAGCAAATAAAAATTCTGGTGTGATTTCACTACCATCTTCAAATACATTTAGACTTTCAACATTGATTACTTCATAGTATTTTCTGTTGATGTTTTTAAATCCTCTTTTTGGTAGTCTTCTGTATAGTGGCATTTGACCACCTTCAAAGCCTGGTCTTACTCCTCCACCACTTCTTGAGTTTTGTCCATCTTGTCCACGGCCTGCTCTTGTACCATTTCCACTTCCTGGACCCCTACCTTTTCTTTTTGCTTTTTTTAATCTCTCATTAGGTTGTAAATCATGTAATCTCATCTTACACCTCTAGTCTAATTCATTTACATCAACCATAAAAGAAATTTTCTTAATCATTCCTCTGGTTGTTTTATTATCTTCTCTTGTTACACTTTGCCCAATTTTCTTTAGGCCAAGAGCTTTAGCTGTTGCGATTTGATCATCTTTTTTACCGATAAAAGATTTTTTTAGTCTGATTTCAATCTTTGCCATCTCTACTCTCCTTAATAATCAAATTCTTCTACCGATTTACCACGAAGTTTTGCAACTTCTTCAACAGTTTTCATATTATTAAATGCATTCATTACTGCATTGATAATATTTCTAGGGTTTGATGATCCAAGGTTTTTAGCTCTTATATCCTTATATCCTGCTAGTTCACAAATAGCACGAACTGGACCACCTGCGATGATTCCTGTACCCTCTATAGCTGGCATTAGAAGAACATGACCACTTCCCTTATGTCCGTTGATCCTATGAGGGATTGTTGTTCCAACTAGTGGAACCCTAATCATATGCTTTTTAGCATCTTCGCTTGCTTTTCTTATTGCTTCTGGTACTTCTGTAGCTTTTCCTGTTCCTACTCCAACGAAACCATCTTGATTTCCAACTACTACTAGGGCTGAAAATCTCATGTTACGTCCACCTTTTACAGTTTTAGCAACTCTGTTGATCGCTACTACTCTATCTTCGAGGTTTAGTTTTTCTACTTCACTTCTTAATAAATAATTCATCTATAACCTCCCCAATTAAAATTTAAGACCAGCATCTCTTGCTGCATCTGCTAAAGCTTTTACTTTGCCGTGGTATAGGTAGCCATTTCTGTCAAATACTACTTCTTCTATTCCATTATCTAAAGCTTTTTTACCTATAGCTTCTCCTACTTTTTTAGCAGCTTCGATGTTTGCGTTATTACCCTCAATTCTTATACCTTCTTGTAGGCTGTTTGCACTTACTAGTGTTACGCCATTTACATCATCTATAAGTTGAGCGTAGATATTTGTGTTTGACTTATAAACGCTTAGTCTTGGTTTTTGAGGAGTACCGCTTACTTTAGCTCTAACTCTTCTTTTACGAGTTAAAAGTCTGTCTTTTTTTGTTTTTTTAGCCATTCTTATCTCCTACTTACCTGTTTTACCTTCTTTACGTCTTACATACTCATTAGCATACCTTATTCCCTTGCCCTTGTATGGTTCAGGTTTTCTCCAGTTTCTAATATTTGCAGCATGTTGACCTACTAGCTGTTTATTTATTCCCTTTACAATTATTGTCCTATCATTTGGGACTTCAACTTCGATTCCTTCAGGATCTGCCATTGTTACTTGGTGTGAGTAACCTAGGTTCATTACAAGGTTTTTGCCTTGTTTGTTTGCCCTATATCCAGTTCCCTCGATTAGAAGTGTTTTGCTATATCCTTCTGATACTCCAACAACCATATTGTTTATTAAAGATCTATATAGACCGTGGTCTATGTTTTGAGCTTTTGTGTAAGTTTCAGGAATTTTTACTAATAGTTCTTTTTCATTTAGTTCAAGTTCTAAATTATTAGTTACCTTTAGGCTATCTTCTCCCTTAGGTCCCTTTACGCTTACATTTTGGTCATTAATTTCAACTGTTACTCCAGAAGGTATTTCGATTGGAAGTTTTCCTATTCTTGACATATATTAACTCCTTACCATACGTAACAAATAACTTCTCCACCTACATTTTCACTTCTTGCAGAGCGGTCAGTTAATAGTCCTTTTGATGTTGAAATAATTGCAGTTCCTAGTCCATTTAATACCTTTGGGATTTCATTTGCTTTTACATAAACCCTAAGGCCTGGTTTTGAAATTCTTCTAAGTCCTGAGATTACTTTCTCACCATTGTCTGTATATTTTAAATCTATTGTAAGAATACCTTGTTTGCCATCTTCTTCTACATTAAATCCAGAAATGAAGCCTTCATCAAGCAGAATTTGGGCAATAGCTTTTTTTTCGTTAGAAGATGGTAGGGCAACACTTTTATGGTTTGCTTTATTACCATTTCTGATTCTTGTTAGCATATCCGCTATTGGATCTGTCATCATAATAATTTCCCCCTTAATTACCAGCTTGCTTTTCTTACTCCTGGAATTTGTCCACTATTTGCAAGTTCTCTGAAGCAAATACGGCAGATTCCATATTTTCTTAAGTAGCCGTGTGGTCTTCCACAAAGTTTACATCTTGTATATTCTCTTGTGGAGAATTTTTGTTTTCTTTGTTGTTTAGCTTTTTGTGACTTTTTAGCCATTCTTGCTCCTTTATTTTCTAAATGGCATTCCCATTAATTGTAAGAATGCTTTTGCTTCTTCGTCAGTTTCAGCAGTAGTTACTATACTAATGTCCATTCCGTGTAGGAAGTCTACATCATCATATTTGATTTCAGGGAAGATCAGTTGTTCTTTAATTCCTAATGAATAGTTTCCACGTCCGTCAAAGCTGTTAGGATTGATTCCTCTAAAGTCTCTAACTCTTGGAAGTGAAATTGATATAAGTTTGTCTAAGAAGTCATACATCTTCTCTCCTCTTAGGGTAACTTTTGTACCAATTGTTTGACCTTCTCTTAGTTTAAAGTTAGCTACTGATTTTTTAGCCTTAAGTTCAATTGGGTATTGACCTGTGATTAAAGCTAATTCTTCTTTGGCTTTGTTCAAAAGATTTGCATTATCTTTTGCTTCACCTAAACCTATGTTTATTACAATTTTTGTAAGTTTTGGAACTTGCATTACATTTTCGTAGCCGAATTGTTCTATAAGCTTTCCAACAACTTCGTTTTGATATTTTTCTTTTAATCTACTTGTCATGATATCTCCTTTGAACTAGTCGAATTTCTCGTCGCTCTTAGTTGATACACGTACCTTCTTGCCATCAACTACTTCTACTCTAGTTCTAACACCACGCTTTAATTCTTCTGAATAAAGAAGGACTTTTGATGCATATATTGGCATTTCCTTTTCTATTCTTCCGCTTTCGCCACCCATTTGAGTCGCTTTTTGGTGTAAGGTTCTTATATTTGCACCTTCAACTATTACTTTTCCTTCTTTTGGTAAAGCTTTTATAACTTCACCTACATGTCCTTTATATTCACCTGATATTATTTGGACTTTATCGCCTTTTTTAATATGCATTTAATCCTCCTATAATACTTCTGGTGCAAGTGAAATGATTCTCATGAATCCTTCAGCTCTTAGCTCTCTTGTTACTGGTCCAAAGATTCTTGTACCAACAGGTGACTTATCATCTTTTATTATAACTGCTGCATTTTCATCAAAACTAATTGTTGAGCCGTCATTTCTTTTTAGCCCTCTTTTGCTTCTTACGATTACAGCTTTGATTACAGCGCCTTTTTTTACCGCTCCGCCGGGTGTTGCACTTTTAACTGAACAAACTACCACATCACCAATGTTAGCATATCTTCTTCCAGCTCCACCGAGAACTTTGATTACTGATAGTTCTCTTGCTCCGGAGTTATCTGCAACTCTCATACGAGTTTCTTGTTGTATCATAATAATCTCCTATATCTATTAAACAATTTCTGCTTTTTGGCTAATGCGTACTAGTCTCCATCTTTTTGTCTTTGATAAAGGTCTAGTTTCCATAATCTCTACTATATCGCCAACCTTAGCCTCGTTTGCTTCATCATGAGCCTTGTATTTTTTACTTCTGTTGATTCTTTTTTTATAAACTGGGTGTTGAATCTTCTCTTCTACTAAAACTGTTATAGTTTTATCCATTGCATCAGATACTACAACTCCTCTTTCTACTCTTCTAGTATTTCTTTCCATGAAATTTAAGCCTCCCTATTTAAATTAAGCTTTCTTTCTGTTTGGATTGTCTTAACTCTTGCAATATCTTTCTTAACAGTTCCTATTGCTGCTGGATTTTCTAATTGTCCTGTTGCAAGCCTGAAACGAAGATTGAAAAGCTCACTTTGTAAATCATATAGTTGTTTATCTAAATCTTGGTCTGATAAATTTCTGATTTCTGCTGGTTTCATCCTTATTCCTCCGTAGCTGTCACTTCAAGTCTTTGGATGAATTTAGTCTTTACTGGAAGTTTTTGAGCTGCAAGTCTCATAGCTTCTCTTGCAATTTCTTCACTAACTCCACTCATCTCAAACAATACTCTACCTGGTTTTACTACTGCAACCCAATATTCTGGAGCACCTTTACCAGATCCCATTCTTACTTCTGCTGGTTTCTTTGAAACTGGCTTATCTGGAAATACTTTAATCCAAATATTTCCGCCTCTTTTTATATATCTTGTCATCGCACGACGAGCAGCCTCGATTTGATTTGCTGTCATCCATGAAGCTTCTGTAGCTTGAAGACCATACTCACCATAAGTAAGTTGGTTTCCCTTATGAGCAAATCCTTTCATCCTGCCTCTATGTTGTCTACGATATTTAACTCTTTTAGGCATTAACATAATAATTCTCTCCTAATTCTTAAACTAGTTGCATCCTTATTTATTTTTATTATTTGGACGTCTGTTATTTCTTCTTCTTCTGTTATTTTTAGGTTGTTTCATCTTTGGCTCTCTTAAAGCTTTCTCTCCTGGAAGAACTTCTCCCTTATAGATCCAAACTTTACAACCGATCTTACCATATTCTGTATCTGCTTCTGCAAAACCATAGTCAATGTTTGCTCTTAGGGTTTGAAGTGGGATTGTTCCTTCTGAATATCCTTCGCTTCTTGCCATATCTGCTCCACCAACTCTTCCTGAAACCATAGTTTTTATACCCTTAGCTCCAGCTCTCATTGTTCTTTGGATAGATTGTTTCATAGCACGTCTAAAAGCAACTCTGTTTTCTAGTTGGCTTGCAATATTTTCTGCTACTAGTTGAGCTGATAGGTCTTGGTATTTGATCTCTTCTACATTGATGATGATTCTTTTACCAGGTGCAAGTTTTTCAAGTTTTTTCTTTAATTCTTCTACACCAGAACCACCCTTACCAATTACCATTCCAGGTTTGCCTGTAAAGATTGTAATCTTTAGGTTGTTTACAGCTCTTTCTATTTCAATATCTGCAATTCCTGCATCATATACTTCTTTTTTTACTAATTTTCTGATGTTATAATCTTCTACTAATAGATCTGAGAAATCTTTCTTATCTGCGAACCATTTTGAATCCCAGTCCTTGATAACACCTACTCTAAATCCTTTTGGGTTTACTTTTTGGCCCATCTTATTCCTCCGTATCTTCTATATCTGCTAGCACTACGCCGATATGACTTGATCTTTTTAGTATAGGATATGCTGCTCCCTTAGCCTTTGGTCTATATCTTTTCATTGTTGGAGCATCATTAGCAAATGCTTTTTTTACATATAAGTTGTTTCTATCAAGTCCATTGTTGTTTTCAGCATTGGCAATTGCACTTTTTAGTACATCTTCAAGTAGTCTAGCACCCTTTTTGTTGGTAAATCTTAAGATGTTTAATGCCTCATCTACTTGTTTGCCTCTGATCTCTCTTGCTATATAGTGAACTTTAAGAGGAGATATTCTTTGATATTTAGCTGTTGCTTTCACTTCCATATCTTACTCCTAACGTAATTTACTTTTCATTTCAGTTGCCTTTTTAGCGTGGCCTCTGAATGTTCTGGTTGGTACAAATTCTCCTAACTTGTGACCTACCATATCTTCTGTTATATATATTGGAACATGTTTTCTACCATCGTGTACGGCAATTGTATGTTCTACAAATTCAGGGAATATTGTAGAACGTCTTGACCATGTTCTTACTACTTTTTTCTCATTTTTTTCATTTAATTGGTCAATTTTCTTCATTAAATGATCATCGACAAATGGTCCCTTTTTGATTGATCTAGCCATTATATCCCCCTACTTCTCATTTCTTCTTCTTACAATGTAAGCTTCAGATTGTTTTTTAGTATTTCTTGTCTTAACACCCTTAGCTTTTTTACCCCATGGTGTCATTGGAGATGGTCTACCTATTGGTGCTCTACCTTCACCACCACCGTGTGGATGGTCAACAGGGTTCATTACAGATCCTCTTACGTGAGGTCTTCTTCCTTTATATCTGCTCTTACCAGCCTTACCTACTCTTAGTAGTTCATGCTCTGAGTTTCCAACTGAACCTACAGTTGCCTTGCAGTTTAGGTGGATCATTCTCATTTCACCTGAAGGAAGTTTTATTGTTGCAAACTTACCTTCTTTAGCCATAAGTTGTGCTCCAACTCCTGCACTTCTTACAAGGATTGCTCCTCTATTTGCTTTAAGTTCTATATTATGGATTGTTGTACCTACTGGTATATCTTTAAGCTCTAGGGCATTACCTGGCTTGATATCAGCTTCAGATCCTGATTCAACAAGATCTCCAACCTTAAGTCCTTTTGGAGCTAGGATATATCTTTTTTCACCATCTGCATAAGCTAGTAGGGCAATATTTGCTGACCTGTTTGGATCATATTCTATAGCCTTTACTCTTGCTGGGATATTATCCTTATCTCTTTTGAAATCTATTAACCTATATCTTCTTTTTACTCCGCCACCACGGAATCTTACTGTTGTTCTACCAGTGTTATTTCTACCACCCTTACTTTTTAGATCAACTGTAAGTGATTTTTCAGGTTTGGTTTTTGTTATCTCTTCGAATGTTGAAACAGACATATTTCTATGACCGTTTGAAGATGGTTTTAATTTTCTAATAGCCATTTAAACCCTCCTTATAGTCCATCGAAGTATTCGATTTCTGCACTATCTTCTGTTAATTGAACGATAGCCTTTTTCCAGTCAGCTCTTTTACCATATCCATATCTTGTTCTTACAGATTTTCCAGTAAAGTTCATAGTTCTTACATTTTTAACTTTAACTCCGTCAAAAATAGCTTCTACTGCAGCTTTGATTTCTGGTTTGTTTGCATTCTTGTCTACTTCAAAAGTGTATTTGTTCTCATCAAGCATTTCCATGCTTTTTTCTGTTATTATTGGTCTTTTGATTATTTCGTAAGGTGATTTCATTAGATAAATACCTCCTCAAGTTTAGCAATTGCATCTTTTGTAATTACTAACTTGTTATGTCTTACTAAGTCATAAACATTGATTAGGTTTGCACTTGATACATCTACACCTTCAATGTTTCTGAAAGCTCTATATGTTAGCTTATCATTATCTGCTGTAACAACATAAGCTTTTCTATCAGCTCCTAGAGCCTTTAAAGCTTTAGCAGCTTCTTTTGTCTTATTATTTTCTAAAGCTAGAGAATCAACTACTACTAGGTCGCCATCATTTAGTTTTGATGTTAGTGTTGAGTATAGGGCTTTTCTTCTTAGTTTCTTTGGAACCTTGTAACTATAATCTCTTGGCTTTGGTGCAAATACAACTCCACCGCCTGTATAGTGAGGAGCTCTTATTGAACCTTGACGAGCACGTCCAGTTCCCTTTTGTCTAAATGGTTTACGTCCACCACCACGAACTTCTGCACGTGTTTTGGCAGATTGTGTACCTTGTCTTTTATTTGCTAGTTGGTTTTTAATAACTTCATAAACAGCGTGTTCGCTTATTTGTGTATTAAATAGAGTTTCATTTAGGTCTAATGAACCAACATTTTCTCCTTTAATATTTAAAATATCTACTTTAGGCATTTACTCCTCCTTAATTAGGCTTTGATAGCTTGTTTAATTTGAACAAGTCCGCCCTTAGGTCCTGGAACTCCACCTTTTACTAAGATGTAGTTATCTTCTGTATTTACTTTGATAACTTCAATATTTTGGATAGTAACTCTCTCATTACCCATCTTACCTGAACCTTTTCTACCTTTGAACACTCTTGCTGGGTCAGAACCTGCAGATCTTGCACCTGCAACCCTGTGTGATTTTGAACCATGGCTTGCAGGGCCTCTACCATAATTCCATCTTTTGATAGAACCTTGAGTTCCCTTACCCTTTGATGTAGCAACTATGTCAACAAGCTCTCCAGCTTCAAATTGGTCTAAAGATAAAGTATCTCCAAGATTATATTCTGGACTTATATCTCCAAAGTTAATCTCTCTTAAGTACCTTTTTGTGCTTACACCTGCTTTTTTGAAGTGCTCTCTAATAGGTTTTTTAACATTTTTTTCTTTTTTGTCCATATAGCCTATTTGGATTGCATTATAACCATCAGTATCTACTGTCTTAACTTGGGTTATAACATTTTCGCTAGCTTTTAGGACAGTTACAGGAGTAATAACTCCATCTTCGTCGATGACTTGTGTCATGCCTACTTTTGTTGTAAATATACTCTTCATTGAGTACCTCCTTAATTACAGCGGATTGACCATCTATTATTTAGATGTCCTTCAATCATCCTAATTACAGTTATAGCTTAATTTCGATATCAACACCTGCAGGTAAGTTTAATTTCTTAAGTGCATCTAATGTCTTTGCATTAGGTCCTATGATGTCGATTAATCTCTTGTGTGTTCTTTGTTCAAACTGTTCTCTTGAGTCCTTGTATTTGTGAACTGCTCTTAAAATTGTAATTCTTTCAATCTCTGTTGGTAATGGAATTGGTCCACTTACTTGGGCTCCGGATCTTTTAACCGCTTCTACGATTTTCTCTGCTGAGCTATCGATTACTTCATGATCGTATGCTCTTAGTCTAATTCTTATCTTTTGATTAGCCATTTTTCCTCTCTCTTTCTTTACGCCCGTCCGGGCGTTTGATACTAATTTGGAAATCACTTAGGATTATTCCTAAGCTTGCTAGGTGAAAGTTCCCTTGTACCCTTGGCCTAGGGCATAAGCAACATCTCACTTCACAGCACTTATATATGATACAACAAAGATTGGTAAAAATCAAGGGTTTTTTTGATTTTTTTCTTAAATTGTCCATATTTTTTAAAATTTTTACTTCCTACTATATATATAGGCAAAATATATGGTACCTTTTGCCCAAGCCTATTTATTTTTATACCCAAAAATTTCTCTTATAAAATATTTTTTAAGGATTTCTTATCTATTAGACCGATTTTTCTTCCCTGGATTTTGATAAGACCATCATCTACCATGCTTGATAGCTCCCTTGATACTGAAGGCCTAGTAGTAGATAGGTAATCAGCTAGATCTTCCCTGGTCATCTTTAGGTTGACCAAATTATCTTTTTCATTTTCAAGCAAAAACTTAGCTATCTTCTGCCTTAGACTTACCTGGGAGGTAATCTGGTTTCTTTTCGATAGCTTCATAGTCTTATTGGCTATTACATCTATAAAATTTGTCAAAAAAGCCCTAGGTGTAGGCTCTATAAAAAGTTTTCTAAAATCTCTAATTATTAAAACCTTGCTATCTTCCTCAGCCTTGGCCGAAAAATCAAAGGGAATATTTAGGTAGGCATAGACTTCACCAAAAACTACTGACTTATTTATGGATTGGAAGATAAATCTTTTACCATTGGAATCTATTTGATAGACTGATACATGACCTCTAATAAGGTAGTAAAAGTCATTAGACTTATCCCCTAGCCTAAAGATATGGTCTCCCTTGCTAAAAGTAACTTCTTCTATCAGGGTCTTTTTCTTTAGTAGGTTTAGGTCTTCATCCGATAAATTTTTAAATAAATTAATTTTTCTAAGATCCATACAAAGCTCCTTTCTTCTATTATACTAGATTTTTTGGTAAAAATATGTACTAACATATAGAAGCCCATCTATATGTATGCTATAATTATAAGGAGGTGAATTATGGATAATAAATATAATAGACTTTCTAAAAGCTTAAAGGTCCTAAGCGATCCTAAGCGTTTAGAGATTTTGGATATGGTATCTTGTGATAGGATGTGCGCTTGTGAAATCTTGGAAAAATTTGATATAAGCCAGCCTACCCTATCCTATGATATGAAAAAGTTAGAAGAAATAGGCCTTGTCAAAAGTTTTAGGGAAGGCAAGAAGGTGTTTTACATAATAGCGAGGGAGAATTTCGATAAGCTTATAGGTGATTTAAAAGAGATTGGTCTTTTTAGTGATAGTTGTATTTGTAAAAGGGTTGAGGCTTAGTATGTGGGGATTTTTTCAAAAGCAAATTCTTGGCATGCAGTGGTTATCTGACCTAGTAGCAAAGATCTTAGCCAACCTAGGCCTTGACCCTACCAATAGGTGGGTTATTAGCCTGCACTTTTTTATCTATGATGTCTTAAAGATAAGTATCCTCCTTGGCCTATTAATTTTCCTAATATCCCTTATCCAATCCTACTTTCCTCCAGAAAGAAGTAAGAGGATCTTGGGTAAGTTTGATGGGATTATGGCAAATATCATAGGAGCCTTGCTGGGAACTGTAACTCCCTTTTGCTCCTGCTCTTCTATCCCTCTTTTTATAGGTTTTACTAGTGGGGGACTGCCTCTAGGAGTTACCTTCTCCTTTTTGATATCTTCTCCCATGGTTGATCTAGCAAGCCTATTTTTGCTAATGAGCATCTTTGGAGGGAAAATTGCCCTAGCCTATGTAATCTTTGGCCTAGTTATAGCTGTTATTGGCGGTAGTGTCATAGAGTTTTTGGGTATGGAGGCTTATGTAGAAGATTTTGTCAAAAATACTAGGGTGGGTGATATAGCCTCCCCTGACCTTTCTATGAAAGATAGGGTTAACTTTGCCAAAAGTCAAGTTAAGGATACCTTTAGGAGGGTCTTTGCCTATATTCTAATAGGGGTTGGCATTGGAGCAATCATCCATAATTGGATCCCCCAAGAATTCATAGAAGGGATCCTTGGATCAGATAACCCCTTTGGCGTTATCCTTGCAAGCCTTGTAGGCATCCCTATGTATGGGGATATATTTGGGACCATTCCAGTTGCAGAAGCTCTCATAAGTAAGGGAGCAGAGCTTGGAACCATCCTATCCTTTATGATGGCTGTAACAACCCTAAGTCTTCCCTCACTAATTATGCTAAGAAGGGCCATAAAACCAAAGCTTCTAGGCCTTTTTATAGGCATTACTAGCATGGGGATAATACTTGTTGGCTATTTATTTAATTTATTAAGTACATTATTAATATAAGGAGAATTTATGAAATTATTTAGAAGAGAAAAAAAGAGTGAACCAAAGAAAGAAACCATAGAAACAAATGGCCAAAGGCAAATCAAAATCCTAGGTTCAGGTTGCCCAAAATGTATGGCCTTAGAAGAAACCAGTAAGCTAGCGGCTGATGAACTTGGGCTTGATGTAGAAATCATCCATGTAAAAGACTTTGCTGATATAGCAAGCTACGGAGTCATGGCAACACCAGCCCTAGTCTTTGATGAGAAAGTCTTATCCTACGGTAAATCCTTGAGTGTAGAAGAAGTAAAAGACCTTCTAAGAGAAGAAGCCCTATGAGTGAAATAAAAGTTGCCTTTGTCTGCGTCCACAACTCTTGCCGCAGCCAGATAGCAGAGGCCCTTTCCAAAAAATTCGCCAAGGATACCTTTAAGGCCTACTCTGCCGGAACTAAGTTAAAAGATAAGATCAACCAAGATGCGGTAAGAATCGTAAAAGAAATCTATGGTATAGATATGGAAAAAGATCAAAGACCAAAGCTAATCGATGACTTGCCAAAAATTCATATACTAATAACCATGGGCTGTAATGTGACCTGTCCTGCCCTTCCAGCATCATTTGTAGAAGATTGGGGCCTAGATGATCCAAGTGGCCAAAGCGATGAAGTTTTTAAGGAAATTATCCAAAAGATAGAAGAAAAAGTAAAGGACCTAAAAGAAAGAATCCAAAAGGGTCAAATAAAAGTAAGCTAATACGAATAAATAAACGAAAACCTAGGGTTGATTGCCCTAGGGTATTTATATAAAGTAGCAAACTAAGCAAATACTCTTCACCAAGTAAATTTTGAAAATCAAAAGAAACTTCGATATTATATAATTAAAAGAAACGATTTATAAAAACATGATTTTTCACATATAAAAACTATCCTTGAATGATACAACCGGTTTTCATGAAAGGATATAGCTTATAAGTATAAAAAACCAGCCTAGGCTGGTTTTTTTCTTTATATATTTTATTTTGTCATTTCTGCTAGGTCTTCTTCTACTGTTGTATTTGGTGCAATATTGAAGTTTTCTACTAGGAAGTCTACTACTGTTTCTGATAGGAAAGCTGGTAGTGTTGGTCCTAGGTGGATATTTTTTACACCAAGGCTTAGTAGGGCAAGAAGTACTATAACTGCCTTTTGTTCATACCAAGCTATATTATACTCAATTGGTAGGTCATTTATATCATCAAGTTCAAAGGCATCTTTTAGTGCTAGGGCGATTTGAACTAGAGAGTATGAGTCATTACATTGACCTGCATCAAGAACTCTTGGAATTCCATTGATATCGCCTAAGCCTAGTTTGTTGTACCTATATTTTGCACAACCTGCTGTTAGGATTATATAATCTTCTGGTAGGGCTTTAGCAAAGTCTGTGTAGTAAGATCTTTCCTTAAATCTACCATCACAACCACCCATTACTACGAATTTCTTGATGTTTCCTGCCTTGATTTCTTCAATAACCTTATCAGCTAGGGCAAGAACTTGGTTGTGGGCAAATCCACCTACTACCTTTGTATCTTCTAGGTTGGTAGGAGCTTTTGTCTTCTTTGCTAATTCTATGATTTCACTAAAGTCTTTGTTGCCATTTTCATCAGGAGTGATGTGTTTTACACCTGGGTAACCTGCATTACCTGTTGTAAACATCCTATCCTTGTAGGTATTGTTCTTCTTCATTGGTACTATACAGTTGGTTGTCATTAGGATTGGGCCATTGAACTTTTCAAATTCTTCATTTTGGCTCCACCAGCTGTTACCATAGTTACCGTGGAAGTGGTCATATTTTTTAAATTCTGGATAGTAGTTTGCTGGAAGCATCTCTGAGTGAGTATAGATTTCTACGCCAGAATCCTTACTTTGTTCAAGTAGGGCTTTCATATCATGTAGGTCGTGACCTGAGATTAGGATACCTGGTTTATCTCCTGCTGAGTAATCTACTTCTGTAATCTCTGGGTTACCATAAGAGCTTGTGTTTGCCTTATCTAGTAAAGCCATTGCCTTAACTCCATGCTCACCTGTCTTAATAACAAGGTCAATTAGGCTTGTAACATCCATATCTTTTGTGATTGCTTCAAGGGCATAGGTTATAAATTCATCAACTTCACTATCCCTATAGCCTAGGACATTAGCATGGCGGTTGTAGGCTGCCATTCCCTTTAGACCATAAGTAACAAGTTCGCTTAGGCTTCTTTTATCTTCATTTACTATATTTAAAACTCCAACTTCGATTGCCTTTCTTCTAAGTTCTTCATCATCATCTGATGAATACTTAGCTATATCTGATAGGTCACTTTCATCTAAGTTTGCTGCTAGGGAATCTTTTAGGTTGATTGTATCTTTAACAGCCTTTAGTATGTATTCTTCATTAAAGTTAGCGTTAGTTATAGTTGTAAATAGGTTGTTGCAAACTCTATCATAAACTTCATCAGCTACATTTTCACTCTTATTGGCAACTTCACTTAGGCCTTTTGTAGCATAAATTAGAAGGTCTTGGATATTTGCAGTATCTTCATCCTTACCACA
Organism: Anaerococcus sp.; assembly: GCA_030532385.1. Lineage (GTDB taxonomy): Bacteria > Bacillota > Clostridia > Tissierellales > Peptoniphilaceae > Anaerococcus. The sequence goes on from JAUNLG010000001.1 coordinate 72,012, forward strand.
AACACCTCTTACAGTACATCCAGTATTTTTAGCTGTTTCTTGACATTGAAAACAAAACATATTCTTCTCCTTTAATTTTTGATTATCTAAGCAATTTTCATCATCTATATCTATTATACTAGGAGCCTTGGCTTTAATCTGTAACCTATGTTACAGAAAACAAATTTACTTAAAAACTTTCAAGCATTATTTTCAACAAAAAGGGTATAATTATAAGAAGATAAAGATCAAACGTATTTAGATAGGAGGACATATGTCAATATTTGATAAGGTTAAAAATGCCTTTTCTGGCAAAGAAGTAGAAAAAGAAGCTCCTAAAAGAGAAGAAACTTATGAAGAGATTCTTCTCTCACCAATGGATGGAGAAGTTAAAGATATCAAAGAATGTAGCGATCCGGTTTTTGCCCAAGAGATAGTAGGCAAGGGAGTTATGATAATTCCAAGCCTAGGCAAGGTTTATTCTCCAGTAGATGGAGAAATCTCAATGCTAGCTGAAACAGGCCATGCAGTTGGAATTACTTCAGATAAAAATGATGAAATCCTAATCCATATAGGCCTTGATACAGTGGAACTTGAAGGAAAGCCATTTAATATAGTAAGCAAAAATGGTCAAAAAGTAAAAAAAGGCGACCTACTAGTAGAATTTGATATAGATCAAATAAAGGCAGGTGGCAAAGAAATCCAATCTCCTGTAATAATCACAAATACAGATGGAAAAGATATACAAGCCCTAGGCTTTGGAGTAAAAAATCATGGAGATGAGCTAATAAAAGTTAGCAAGTGAAAAATAAGGTCAGCGCATATCTTGTAGCTGACCTTTACTATGCAAAGAAAGGAAAATAATGAAAGTAATAGCTGTAGACCTTGATGGGACCCTCCTAAATAGCCAAAATCAAATCCCAGGTCTGACAAAAAATACCCTAATTAAGGCAAGTAAGCTTGGCCATAAGGTGGTAATAATAAGTGGCAGGGACTATCACGCCTGCAAATTTATAGGAGAGACTCTAGAATTTGAAAAATATGGGGGCCTAATCTCATCATCAAATGGAGCCAATGTCTATGATAGCAAAAATCAAAAATCGATAATAGACCACTACCTAGACCCTGATCTTGTAAGGGAAATGATAGACTTTGGAAAATCCCTAGGCTTTGATTTAATAATAAATAAAAATGGAAAGATCCTTGTAGAAAAAAAAGACACCTATAGCCTAGGCTATCTATCAAAGAAAAACAAGATGGATGTTAGCCTAGTAGAAAACCTAAAAGATACCATGGACTTTAGGGTCCACAAGGTCTTATTCTCCAAGGACCCAAAGATAATGGGGAAAAATGCCCCAATCTTTATAGAAAAATTTAAAGATAGGGTAAATCCCATCCATTCCATGCCCCAATTTCTTGATATAATGCCAAAAGGAATCAACAAGGGCAGATCTTTATTAGAAATAGCAGATTATTATGGCATAGACCATAGGGACACCCTAGCCTTTGGAGATGAAGTAAATGATGAAGATATGATAAAAATGGCAGGTGTAGGTATAGCCATGGGAAATGCCAATGAAAAAATCAAAAGCCTAGCAGACCATATTACCCTAAGTAATGATGAAGATGGAATAGGCTATTATGTAGAAAAATATGTATTAGGAGGCTAGATGAAATTAATAGGATTAGACGTAGATGGAACCTTGGTAAATAGCCAAAGGGTAATAAGCGAAAAAACTAGACTTAGCCTAATAAGGGCTATGGAAGAAGGTCATAAGCTTGCCATTGTAACAGGTAGGCCCCGGGCTGGAGTCATAGACCTTGCTGAGAAATTAGAATTTAAAAAATATGGAGGCTACCTATCAACCTTCAATGGAGGCATGCTAGTAGACTATAAGAATGATAAAGTAATAAAAAACCATAGCCTAGATAGTAAGCTAGCCATGGAAATAATACACTTTAGTAAAGACCTAGATTTAGAAATAATAATCCCCCATAAGGATAAGCTTTATACAAGAAAAAGAGGATTTTATGCCGAATTTGAGGCTAAAGCCCTTAATATGGACCTTGTAGTAGAAGAAAATCTAGAGAATATAATAGACTTTGCCCCAAACAAATTCCTCTTTGCCCAAAAGTCTGAAAAGATAGACCTACCCAGCCAAAAACTAAAAGAAGCCTTTGGCGAACAAACCGAGCAAGTAAAATCATCAAGATTTTACTATGAAGTAATGCCCAAGGGACTAAGCAAGGGAAAAAGTCTTATAGAACTTGGAGAAATCCTAGGCATAAAAAGAGAAGACACCCTAGCCTTTGGAGATGAGATGAACGATTATTCCATGATAGAAATGGCAGGAGTTGGTATAGCCATGGCAAATGCAGTAGACCCAATCAAAAACCTAGCTGACTACATCACCCTATCAAATGATGAAGATGGGATAAGCTACTATCTGGAGAAATTTATCCTAGTATAGAAATAAGCCCTAGGCTCATAAAAGCCAGGGCTTATTTTATATTCTTCTCATATGATTAATTATTTTATTCTAAATCTTCTCCATTACTTGCTATAACTTTTTTGTACCAATCAAAGGATTTTTTCTTAGATCTTTTTAAACTTCCATTTCCATAATCATCTCGATCTACATAAATGAATCCATATCTCTTACTCATCTCTCCAGTACCTGCAGATACTAAATCTATAGGTCCCCAAGTGGTATATCCTAAAAGATCCACTCCATCAAGCTCTACGGCATCTTTCATGTTTTTTATATGCTCTCTTAGATAATTAATCCTGTAGTCATCTTCAACATATCCATTTTCATCAGGTAGATCTTTTGCACCTAGACCATTTTCTACTACAAATAATGGTTTTTGATACCTATCCCAAATCTCATTTATGGTAGTTCTAAAACCTAGAGGATCTACTTGCCAACCCCATTCTGTCTTTTCAAGATATGGATTTTCTACAGACATAATAAGATTTGCCTCATCAAATTTTTTGGCATCAGCCGCTATTGCTCTTGTTGAATAATAAGAGAAAGATATAAAATCTACAGTATTTTCCTTTAATATCTTCTTATCTTCCTTAGTTATTTCTGGCATGATTCCTTTCCTCTCATAATCTTTTAATTTATAAGATGGGTAATATCCTCTAGCCTGTACGTCAACAAAAAAGTAATTTTCTCTATTAGCTTTAAGGGCAGCAAATACATCTTCAGGTTTCATACTAGCAGGATAGTAAGTTCCTGCTGCAAGCATACATCCAATTTTTATCTCAGGATCTATAGATTTTGCTATTTTAGTAGCGTAAGCAGAGGCCAATAACTCATGGTGGATAGCTTGAGCTCTAACTTTTTCAACATCTTCTCCTTCTTCAAAGTATAATCCTGCTCCCATAAATGATGCCGCAAGTATTACATTTATTTCATTAAAGGTTAGGTAATATTTTACTTTCCCCTTAAATCTTTCAAATATGGCTGTAACAAGATTTTTGTAAAAGTCAACAATTTTTCTATTTCTCCATCCACCATATTTTTCTACAAGATACATAGGGAAATCGAAATGAGTTATAGTAATAAGAGGTTCTATATTATATTTAAGACATTCATCTATCAAGTCTTCATAAAATTTAAGACCCTTCTCATTAGGCTCATTTTCATCGCCTTTAGGAAAAATTCTTGTCCAAGCTATGGAAAACCTATAAACCTTAAAACCCATTTCAGCAAATAAAGCTATATCTTCTTTATACCTATGGTACATATCAATAGATTCTTTAGCAGGATAAAAATGATCATCATCAAAATCAAACATCTTTTTTTGACCTGTGATAATTTCTAATCTATCTTCCCCTACCGGGCAAAGGTCAACATTAGCAAGACCCCTTCCATCAACATCATAGGCTCCCTCACATTGGTTAGCAGCTGTGGCTCCTCCCCACAAAAAATCATTTCTAAAAGTCATATTATCCTCCTTTTTTATCTAGTTATTCCTTAATTCTTCTTGTTCCATCATATATAGTTCATTATCACGCTTTTTAAAGAATGGTAGGTAAATTAAGCCTGCAACTAGCGCACAAACTAAAGCTAAGACAAAAGCTTTCCAATCCCCACCTGTAGCTATAAATGCACCAATACCAGCAGGTGTAGGCCAAGGTTGTTGGGCAATAATTGGTCTTACTAAATTAAGTGCAGTAGCAAAGTAAGCAACTGACATAGAAGCTATAGGCGCAAGAACAAATGGTATAGCAAAATATGGATTATAAACAATTGGTAGACCAAATATAATTGGCTCATTAATATTAAATATAGCTGGTACTATAGAAGCACGTCCTAACATTTTAAATTGTTCACTCTTTGACATAAAAGCAAGCATTATTATAAACACTAAGGTTGCCCCTGATCCACCTACTGTTACATAAGCATTATTAAATTCACCAGCAAAAGGTATATTTGCTCCTCCTACGTTTTGTTCCATATTAAATAAAACTATTGGGGAAAGCAAGGAGGATATGATAGTGGCTCCATGGATACCTACAAGCCATAGGGCATGCATTAAGAAGTATGCAATGACTAATCCTCCCCAAGAGCCTGCAATATTAGTTACAAAGCCAAAAGGTATAGCTATAACTTGGAAAACATCAGTTCCAAGACTTACTAAAATTCCATTTACAATCATTATAATAAAAGATAGCATAAATGCTGGTATTAAAGCTGTAAAGGAGTTTGCCACCCCATCTGGTACAGCATCAGGCATTTTTATGACTATATTTTTCTCTATACAAAACCTGTAGAGCCTAACACATAAAAATGACATTATTATAGCAGTAAATATTCCTACAGCACCTAATCTTGTTGGTCCTGTTCCCATAGCCCAACCGTTAATAATATTATTAGCAGGATCATTTATATACTTTAAACCATCAACATTGGTAAATTGAGGTATTAGCATAAAAAATCCAAAAACTGTAAGTAACATTCCCGAAATAGGATTAAGGTCTAAATCATCTTCTTCTGATATAAGCTTAGTATATTCATAAGGTATAACCAAAAGGAAGTATAAACCTATTATTGCCATAGAGGCATTATAAGCTAGCATATATATATCTGTTACCTTAACTAAGGTTGCATCATAAAATCCTTGCAAGGGTGTTATTACTGTTGGTAATACATTAAGTACTAAGAACATAGAACCAACTATAGAAAATGTAATGGATGCCATTCCTGCTGCGGTAATAGCTCTTACAAGTTTATAGTTTGATATCTTAGTTAAAGGTCCCATTAAATATTTTTCTAAAAATTCAAACATATTAACCTCTTTTATTTTTATATTCTTTTATCTTTTTACTTATTTTGTCATCATCGTTTTTTATATTTATAGCTTTTAGCAAGCTTATTAAAGAAAGAAGTCCAGCAAGCCCAACTAATATCAGAGCAAAGGCCTTACTGGTTAAATAAGGAAACATTATCTTATAATTAATACCTGTAAGAATTAAACTGATAGTAGTTAAAATTAAACTAATTGATAAAAGCTTTATCGTAAAATTAAGCCTACCATCATTTCTAAACTTCATAGCCCTATAAATTTCTCCATTTATTAAAATTTGATTTAATCCAATTATAAAAGGAATTATAATCACCCCTAGGCTTTTAGCTAAGAATGATCCAATCATCCGGTATAAGCTAATAAAAAATACTATTGTAGATAAATATCTAACTGCAGTATACCTACTTATAGTCATTGTCCTTATGACTTCTTCTTCAATTCTTTTTTTGTTATATCTTTCCATCAGTTAATGTTATCTAGGACAATCTTCCCAAGTTTTTCTATTCCACTTGGTATTGGAGCATAAGCATCAAAAGTAACTTGGGCTATATTTTTATTATTTTTATCTGCCTTTGTTTCAAATTCTTTATATCTCATTCTAATCTGAGGACTTATAAGTATTAAACTATACTCATCAGATTCAAATGGCTTATCTCCAACTGCTGCTGTAGTAGCCTCCATTTGTATATCATGCCCTTGCTCCTTAAGCCATTTGGTTGTTTTTTTTGCCATCACAGATGAGCTCATTCCTGCGGCACATATTAATAAAACTTTTTTCATTATCTATCCTCCATTTTTTTTAATTTTTCATACAAACTTATAAATCTTTTTGTATTTTCCATAGCCATTGTAGCCATAGTTAGGTGGTCTTGGGCATGGACAAAAATGATATTAAGATCATTTTTTTCTCCATTAGCTTCAGCTGTCAATAAGTCCGTCTGTATCTTATGACAGGTTAAGAATTCTTCATTAGCCTTTTTTATTAGCTCCTTTGCACTTTCAAAGTCATAGATTTCTGCCTTATCCATAGCCTCACTTGATAAAGACCTAGATTCTCCAGCGTGGACTATGATTTGAAAGGCAATTTCGTAAAGTTTTTCACTATCCATCATCTCTTCCTTTCAAAAATATATTCTTAAACTCTTCTAGTGTATCTGCCATTATAGCCTTATCTATTTGTTTATCATTATTTAAAAACTCTCCCAATTTTTCATAATATGAGTTGATCTCACCTACTTCTGACCCTACAAACAAACTATAAATAAGTTCTACCTTATGTCTATCCCAATTTATTGGTTTTTTAGGAATTAATATTATCGAGAAACTTTTCCCTTCTATTTGTTTAAGGATATGAGGTAGGGCAACTTTATTGTAGGCTGTAAAAGCCATATTTTCTCTTTCTAGAAATTGACTTAGTAAGGTATCAGGATCTTCCTTTATCTTTTTTGATGCGAGGTCTGCAAGTTTATATAAACATTCTTCTTTATTCTTAATTTCTACATTCTTTAGGAAAATAGAATTTTCAAAAATATCATCAATTTCTCTCAAGGAGTTTTCATTGATAAGATTATCAATATTTTCAAAGTCTTTTTGCTTAAATATGATATCTACGTAAACAATCGGGGTCTTTGTTTCAAATTTTATATCTACAGATGAAACTATAAAATCAAAATCGTCAAGGTCTAAATCGAAAATTTTACTTACGTCTATTAGCGTTAGATTCTCAATTTGATCTTTATACCTTCTTTCTAGTTGCGTCTTCATTATTTGAGCAGATGAATTTCCAGATCCGCAAACAACCAAAAGATTTCTTTTAGGTGTAATGGGAGCTTCCATGGCAGATGCAAAGTGAAGGGCTAGGTAACCTATCTCATCATCAGTTAAGTTTTTATGGTAAGTATCTCTTATAAGTTTGCTTGAAACTGTAGCTATCATAAAAGCCACTTGATTATCTTTTATATCTTCTAAGATAGGATTTTTCATAGGTAGGTCCATTTTAATTCTTTCAATTAAGGGACCTAGGTGGAGAGCAAGTGCAAAAAACAAGTCTATGTTTGACCTAAAATCATATTTTGTAAGATTATAAACCTCATCTATCATGCCTTGAGCAAGACTAGATACCTCTTGGGATACCTTCTCATAATTTGTAACAGCATTTTTACTAACTAAATGCATAGTAAGATATAAAATCTCATCTTTTGGAAACTCTATATCTAAGTTTTCTCCCAATTGATCTACTACAAGTTTAGCTACATTAAACTCATCATAAGAAATGACCTTTTTTTGCATGTCTTCAGTAATTTTTATATATTTACCATCTTTTATCCTAAGAATAGATATATAAATATGAATTACCAAATTTTTGAAATTTACATAAGGCATATAGAAAAAATCTGGAAAGTTGATATCAGATATTATTTCTTGGATCCTAAAAAATAATTTCTTATCACCATCACTACCAAATATTTCAGGATCTTCCCCTAATTCATTTCTAATAGCAAGTCTTATGGATTTTTCACTAGCTTCAATTTTCATCCCATAGTAAGGTTTACTTATAAGCTTTATCTTATAATCTTTTAATAGCTTTCTTACTTTTTTTATATCCTTATTAATTTGAGATAAGGATACATAAAACATATCTGCTAGGTCTTGTTGCTTTATATAAGAGTTAGAAAATAGTAAAAGTTTTAAAATATTTTCAATTCTAAAATCTTTATTAGGATTTTCTTGATGAAAATAGGCATACTTATACCAATCATATTTTAGAAAATCTTTAAATTTTTCCTCATCATAAATTTTGAAGATATAACCTTTTCCTATTTCTGATTCTACATAGGCTCCCTTGCCATTAATGTATGAATTTAGTATCCTTATTTCTTTTTGTATAGTCTTTGAACTCAATTCTAAAGCTTTACCAATTTCTTCAGATGTATGGAATATGTAATCGCTTGTTAGATAGTCAAATATTTCTTTTGTTCTTGTTTCTATCATTTTCTCACCCTTCATCTTAATTATAATAAATTCTAAATAAACCTCAACACAAACATTTTCCTTTGCTAGAGTAATTTTATTGTTAGAAGGTTTCTCCTAGGCTATTGCAAAAGCCCTAGGATTTTGTATACTATTAATGATCTATAAGTAAAAAAGGAGTTATGTTTTGAATTGTATTATTGCCCAATCTGGTGGTCCTACTAGTGTTATTAATGCCTCTTTGTCAGGAGCTATTAGCGCTGGGATTGATTTTGGTTTTGATAGGATTCTTCTTAGCCTAAATGGGATTGAGGGGATTCTTGGAGGAAATTTTAGGGAAGTTGATAAGAAAAAGTTTAAGGCCACTAAGGCTAAGGATAGGCTGATGACTAGGCCGTCTTCTATCCTAGGCTCTTGTAGGTATAAGTTGGCTGATGATTTAAAAGATCCTTCTTATGAGAAAATCTTTAACTTTTTAAAAAGTGAGAATATTTCAGTATTTATCTACATAGGGGGCAATGACTCTATGGATACTGTTATGAAGCTTAATACATATATGGAAGATAATAACATAGAGGGGATCAATATTGTAGGTTGTCCTAAGACTATAGACAATGACCTAAATGGGATGGACCATTCTCCAGGCTTCCCATCAGCTGCCAAATACATAGGTTCAACTCTTAGGGCTATAAGGGCTGATGTTGATATTTATGACCTTAAAAGTGTGACAGTGGTTGAAATCATGGGCCGCCATGCTGGTTGGCTTGCCGCTTCCTCCCTACTTGCTAACCATAAGTACCCAAAAGAGCTTGTCAACCTTGTCTATGTTCCTGAAATGGACAAGTCCTTAGATGAGCTAATGGCAGAGGTTAAAGCTAAGCTAGATTATGAAAATAACCTGATAATAGCCCTAGCTGAAGGCTTTAGGGATAGGAAGGGGGACCTTGATAAGGTTACTTTTTCTAATGCCAAGGATGGTTTTAACCACAAGGTTGTAAGTGGTGTTGGCCAAAGGCTGGCTGATTATATTAGGGATAGGCTAGGTATTAAGTCAAGGGCTGTTGAGCTTAGTATTATCCAAAGGACTTCTACTAATATTTCCCTTACTGATGCCAAGGAAGCTTTCAGCCTAGGTTATAGGGCCCTTAAGTTAGGTATGGATAAGACCAATCTTATTCCTGTTTTAAGAAGAAAGAATCAAGATTCTTATGAAGTTTATTATACTGAAGTTAAACCTAGTGAAATCGCGAATAAGGAGATGAAGATCCCTAAGTCTTGGCTTAAGGATTATGATACATTTAGCCAAAAAATGATCTCTTATGCCCTTCCTTTAATAAAAGGGGAGGCGGAAGTTCATTATGAGGATGGGATGCCTGTCTTTATAGAACTTGGAGAATTTATCAAATAATGATTTACTTGTGATTTTATAAAATAATCCTAAATATAAAAGGCGAGGAAATTGAGCTAACCCCACTAAGTTTGATTAAAAATCAACTTAATCTAGCAAGCTTAAAAGTCCCGCCTTTTTTGAAGGGGTATTTTTTAATAGCACTAATAAGGAAATAAGGTTAACAAGGGTTAATAACACTTTTAAAGTAAAAATCAACCTTGGCTAAAAGCCTTATATAAAATAAAATGAAAAGCTTAGACTTTTGCAAAATGTTGTTTAAGGATGAGTATAAAAATCTATTCATATGTTGAAAGCAAAATAGAACTTATTCCAGTAATTTTGCTAGAAATATTATTTCTATAAAAAAGATATGTTTTTATCAAAAGCAATAAAAAACAAGGTTCTAATTTAAATATTATAAAAATTAGAGCCTTGTTAAATGATTGGCATTATTTATTTAAAATTAAATCATCCTTCTATATCTCTTCTTATTTAAACAAATCAGAATCTGATCCAGCTCTAACTAATGATAAAACTAGTATATCTTCAAATTTTTCATATATTAATAAAAAATCTGGCTCTATATGACATCCTCTTATTCCTTTAAATTTTCCTAATAGAAAATAATCATGGTATTATTCTTAAAGAATTCATCATTAGCTATTTTGTATACTTTATCTTATACTTCAAGGGATATGCTCAAATTATCTATATTGTCGAAGCACTTGATATTTTCATCGTTAGCAATAATTTTTGCTTCTTCTATTGCCTTTAAAGTTTCTGCATTTGGATCATTATGGAAAGGAATTCCATTTGATCTAATACTAGCTTTCAAAAAAGCTTTATTGCTGTAGACATATTTAGTCCTAATTTAGAATATATTTCCTCAGCTTCTTTTTTGATTTTCTTATCTGTCCTTATTAGTAGCCATGACTATCCTACTTCCAAGTAATAGTAAGACATTATAGGTACAATAGCAACATAATGCCCTAGTTTTGTATGTATATTTCTTATAATCGTCTATGAATATCAGTACAAAAAGAAAAATCGGTGCTAGAGAACAAATCAGTCATTCTGCAACACCGCCTTCTTATTTATTTGCCTCTTATTTTGATTAATTTTAAGTCATTAGCTAAAAGGTAGACAAATATGTCCCCTCCCACCTTAAGATAAGTCATGGCCCCATGGCCTTGGGTTTTTATGGAAAAATCTTTTATCTTTTCGCCAATATCTATGACTTTTTTGCAATACCTAGTCTCATCAATTTTTCTATTATTTACTTTGATTGAAGAAATCTCTATTTCCTTAGGCCTTTTATCCCTTATTTTAACAGACCTTATCCTAAGTTTTTCTATAAGGTCTAAGTTTCCTTGTATTTTAATATAGGTCGCCTTAACCTCTCCTAGGTCAAGGTAGAGGGTATGGTTTTTGTAGGTTTTCTTATAGGTTAGTCTTTCATAGGTCTTGCCATCTTCTGAGATAAGGACCTTATAGGTTTCCTTATCTTCTACCTTAAGTTCAACTTCTCCTATCAGCTGTTGGCTATCAAAATAATAGGTTATTTCATCTTTTCCTAATTTTTTTCCTAGGACAAAATCTTCTATATAAGCATCTTTCATGGAAGATTCTTCTATAAGCCCTAGCCTTAGGGTAAAGCTTAGATTAAAATCTTCCACATAACCCCTTATAGAATAATATTTTTTCTTATAAAATTCATCAAGGTCAAAACCTTCATAACTTGCCCTAAAACCATAGGCTAGGAGCCTGCCCTCATTATCTACGAGGGGAACTTCTTTAGCTAGGATAATCTTTTCATCTTTAAAAACTTCAAGATATTGGTTTAGGGCCTTTACTTTATAAGTTTCATCGTCCCTTAATCTTTTTTTAAGGTCCTCTTTTGGGTCCTTGCGGCTTATTTTTTTAAAAGAAGCTTTCTTGCTAGGGCTTGCTCCCCTTATGGATAAGGTTTTGGGGGCAAGGTCCTTAGCCCATGCACGGACTTTTATGGACCCATTATCCTTAGACCTTAGGATTAAGAGAAGCCTTCCCCCATAGGCTTTCTTGTAATGACTTCTAAAGGAAGTAAAGTCCTTGGGATCACCATTATCAAGGCCTAAGACCTCTCCCTCACCTAATAAGTCTATATAGATTTCATCTTCCCTATTATCAAGGATTTGACCTTTGGGGCCTACTATATCTAGGCTTACAAAGTTTATCCCATCCATCCTAGGATAAAAGGCCCTCATCCTAAGGCTAGCCTTGGATTTCTTGCTGGTAATGTATTGCCTACCTACTGGATTTTTGATTATATTTCCAAACTTATCATAGGCTATTGCCCTGATAGAGCCTTGTTGAAATGGAAAGTCCCAGGTCATATAAAGGGACCTATAGCCCTCTTCCCCAAGAGTCCTCCTATAGCAATGGCCTGCCTTGGTCTTATAGTCTTTCATATATTTTTTGCCCAAAGACCTCCTCTTTCCATCCTCATCTTCAAAAATAAGGTCGACTGCACTGGCGTTGGTGTAGACTGTAAGAGGGATTGGCCCTTTTATTTTTTCCATATCCAGGGTGTTATATGATGGTAAAAGATGGCAAGTATAAGAGTCTTCATTCCATAAGGACCTATAAAGGTAGTAGGAATCCTTGGCAAAACCTGCTAGGTCATTTATACCAAAGAATGATGACCTTGGAGCTGGGAACCCATATATATCTCCTCTTCCTATACCATTGTAGGGGGTTGGCTCACCCAGATAATCAAAGCCTGTCCAAACGGCCTGTCCTCCTATAAAATCTCTTTGAATTACATCAAAGTGGGCCTTGGCTGCAAAAGACCCCCAAGGGACCTTGGACCTATCAAAGGAAGTTAATTTCATATCAGACTTTAAGTTTCCATCTATCCTGTCATAGCAAGACCTTGAGTTTACTGAAGAGACTGACTCAGACTGCCAAAGTATCCAACCAGGGTGGTCTTTATGGATCTTATCATAAGTTTTTCCATCGCAGTAATTTAGGCCAACAAGGGACCCATCTTCACTTAGCCTATCTTCCATTTTTACAAAAATAGGGTCATAGCCATCCCTTAGGGTATTATCTCCAAGACTTAGAAACCTCTTGCCATCAACCTGTCTTGCCCATCTTATAAGATCTTCTAGGATCTTTGGATAGATAGATCTTTTGGATTGGTTGCTACCTCCAAGGATCTCATTGCCTAGGGAATATCCTATGATGGCTACTGCATTGTAGTCTCTTTTTAGAGTCTCTTTTAAGTCAAATTCTGCCCAAGTCATAGACTTATTAGCTGAAAGGAGCTCTGATTTTCCGATCTTTTTATCAAAGTACTTGGAATAATCATTGTAATTATTGTTCTTATCCAAGATCCACCCGTCAAAGATCTCTTCTATTAGCAAAAATCCTAACTTATTCGCAAGGTCTATTAGGCTTTTGGATCCGGGATTGTGGGTGATCCTAATCATATTGGCCCCCATGTCCTTAAGGATCCTTAGCTTTCTTTCACTGGCCCTAGGAAAATCTCTGGCCCCCAAGGCCCCATTATCATGGTGGATACAGACTCCCTTAAGCTTTATCTTTTCTCCATTTAAGGAAAATCCCTCATCCTTATCAAACTTATAATAGGAAAATCCATAGGGAATTTCTTCCCTAGCAAGTAAGCTTTCACCATTATATATATTTGAAACTAGCTTATGAAGTTTCGGATCATCCAGGGTCCACAAGAGAGGATAAGGGATAGTAAAATCTAACCTATATTCTTTTGTGCTTAAGGCTGGTATGGATAGTGACCTGGCCTTTACTGACCCTAGAAGTCTATTAGCTAGGTATAGGTCATGGCCTAGGTCAAAACTTTGGGTAAATGGGCTATCATTGACAAGTCTTGCATTTATAGTAAGCTTGATCCTATCTTTTCTCTTGCTTAAGTCTTCATGGTCTATCCTTATCCCATAAAGGTCAAAGGATAATTTATTCTTTAGGATAAGTTTGACTGACCTATAGATACCAGAACCTGAATACCACCTAGAAGTTGGGATAGGATTGTCAACCCAAATGGCCAAGAGGTTGGGCCTATCATCATAAAGATAGGGGGTAAGGTCAAAGGCAAAGGGTGAATAGCCATGGTGGTGGGACCCTAGGTATTTTTCATTGATATAGACCCTTGCATTACAATATAGTCCATCAAATAAGAGGATAACTTTTCTTATATCCCTTATTATAAACTTCTTCCTATATAGGCCAACTCCTCCCAGCTTATAGGCAGACTGGGCCTCTCCTGCCTTAGAATAATCCCTATCTATAGAATAGTCATGGGGAAGGTCTATATCTTCCCACAAAGAATCATCAAAGTCTTTCTTATAAAAACCTATCCTATCTCCAAGGGTAAATTTCCAGGAAGAACCAAGGTCATAGGTCCCTAGTCTTTTATCTATTACTTCTATCTTTTCACTTATCATCTTTATTCCTCGGGCATAAATTGAGCCTAAATTTGATATGACTTGCCTTAAGTAAGGCTTCATGGCTGATCTTTCCTTGGTCTATCCTCTGCCCATCTTTTTTAATATAATCGACAAATCTCTTGTGAGGATAATTTTCTTCTACTTCTATTATAAGTTTATTGCCAGCAGGTAATTTCACCTCCATCTTATCAAATAAGCCTATACCTAATTCATAAGACCCGCTTGCTGGACTTAGGGGATAGATTCCCATGGCTGATAGGATAAACCAGGCTGCCATAGATCCATTATCCTCATCTCCTGGAAACCCATCTAGGCTATAGGAGAAATAATCTAGGAGGAGGGTTTTTACCAAGTATTGGGTCTTTTCCTTACTTCCTATAAGCTTATAAAGGTAGGGAAGGTGGAAGGCTGGCTGGTTATAGATTGACATTTGACCAAAATGGGCCTGGCCCATCTCTTCCATCTCATGGATTACTCCTCCATAGCCACCTGGCTTAAAGGTTGAATCCATATTGGCTAGGTCATCTAATCTTTTTTCAAAATCCTTTTTTGAAGGAAAAAGCTTAACCAGCTTATCCAAATCGTGGTAGGCATTGTAGGAATTCTGGTAGGCAGATCCTTCTGTATAAGGACCTCCCCAAGCTAGGGGATCAAAGTCTTTGATAAAATTACCTTCTTCATCCTTAGCCCTTAGGAGCTTAGTATCTTTATCAAAAAGATTTATCCAAGCTGATGAATATTGCCTGTAGGTCTTTTCTATTTCAGTCTTTCCCAAAAGTCCAGCTACCTTAGATATAGAATAATCTGCTAGGCAATTATCAAGAGTCTGGTTGACTGACTCAGGATAAGAAGCAGGAATATAGGAAAGGTCCCTAAAAACCTTAGCCCCTGCCCTGCCGTACCTACCGCTAGGGTCTTCTTTGTTGGCTGTATCTATCATGGCCTTTAGGAAGTCTTCTGCCATCCTAGCTCCTATGCCCTTAGTTAAGGCATCTGCTATGACATTATCGACCAAGGTTCCTGGCATAAGCCCTCTTTCATCAGGAGAAAGCCACTTGGGTAGGTAGGAGGTTTCCTTGTAGAAGTTTAGGATTGCCTCCAAGATATCTTCAAGGTCATCAGGCGCTATCAGTGACAATAAGGGAAAGAGGGTTTTTTGCCCATCCCAAAAGCCTATATTGGTATAAAGCTTGCCAAATCTTACCTTCCTAGCCAAGGTATCATAGTGGATGGGCTTTTGGTTTTCATCAAGTTCAAAAAATTTCATAGGAAAAACCATGGCCCTATAGACACAATGGTAGAAGAATTTGACCCTATCTTTTTTATTGTAGGGATCATACTTGGCGAAGTTATCCTGGTAGTCTTTTTCTTCTATCTTAAAAATATCAAAATACTTATCCCAAGCCTTTTTACAAGAAAGGACCATTTGATCAAAGGTATCTTCTGCCCTGGCAAGGTTTAGATTAGCTTGGTCTTTTGATATAAAAGAGCTTGCACCCTTGATAGTAACTTGGTTTTCCTTAGTTTTTATATAATAGTCCTCCCCCTTCTTTTCTAAATCAAAGTCAACCTCTAGGCTAAGACTTATATGCATGGTAAAATTATCATCTTCACAGCCAGCAAAGTTAATAACCTCCCCTTGTATCTTCCTGGCATTTTTCTCTAGACTAAGCCCCTTGGCCCTTAGGATAAAACTTACCTCCTTATCAGCCTTAAATCTTATGAAAAACCTAGAATCAAAGCTAGTAAAGGATAGGACTCCTCCATTATTGTAGTAAATCCTAGCAAAATTAGGCCTAAAAATTGATAAGTGGTTATTGTAAGAAATCTCTTCTTTATCTACAAAGGGTAGGATTTCAAAGTAGGAGAAATCTCCCATCCAAGGGCTGGGCTGGTGGGTTAACCTAAGGGCTAAAAGTCTCTTATCATGGGGGTTAAAGAAAAATGAAGGGTCATCATTGGTCCTTAGGGTCAGGTAGTTGTTGGCATGGGGTGAGCCTACTAGGGGTAGGGTATTGCCATTTGAAAACTCCCTTTTAGAATCCGTCCCCACTCTTATATCTGTAAATCTTATATCCTTTAGTGTCTTACTTATTATATCCATCTCTTTCCTCCACATATTTCTTGCTATAAGTATAAATTAAATCCCTAAGCCTTAAAACTTTCTCTTCTATAAGGGCTAGGCTTTGCTTTTTCCCAACCCTAGCCCCATAAGGATTAGTGAAAGATTCCAAAAGTCCAAAGCTAGGCAATTGGCTGACAAATTCCTTGTAGGTTTTAGAAGCTAGGTTTTCTTTCAAAAATCCTATCTTCTCAGCCATCCTAAGCCCCTCACCCATGGCCTCTAACCTTACTGAACTTGCTATTGTTAAATCCTCCTTGCCAGGGTAGGCTAGGAGGGTATCAGCTGATTCAAAATAATAAAAGCTAAGGTCTTTTCTAGGTTCCTTAACCCAGGCATCCAAGGCCCACCTTAAAAATCCATCAAAGCCCCTTAGGTACGCTAGAAGGATTATGTAGGTAGACTCTATAGGGCTGGAGTAGATAAAGGAATTAGGGAAAACTCCTGTCGATGTATAAAGGGAAGTATAAAGCCCCCTAGCCTTTCTCTTAGCCAAATAAGCCATAAGATCACCATCCAAGGAGTCTAGACCAAAGGATAGGTCATCTATCCTATCATATAGGCTAATATTTTCCTTAGAAAAATAGGTCTGATAGGCTATCTTTAGGCTCTTGCCCTCCTTATTCTTATATAGGCTTAAAAAATCAAGGCTGTCTTTGACCAAGCTTTCGCTTCTTTCATCAAGACCTATATAGACCCTATCAAAGATCCCCTTTTGGTCAAGATGGTCGATAAAGGCCCTTAGAAACTTATCCCAATAGGTCTTATCTAGATGATCCTTATCCCAAGATATAATTGAAAAGGCATAAATTTTAGAAAAATCTTCCCCTCCAAGGTCAACATAGGCATCAAAATGAGAAAAATCAAGGGCAAGGTCCTTGGCCAAATCGACTCTAACCATAGATGGATAAGGGTCATAGACCTGGTGGTTCCACGGTTCATCTACAATACTTACAGTAAGGGTCTTACCCTGGTAGGACCTATAAAGGTCAAGTAGGTTCCTTAGGGCTTGCTGGTGGCTTTCTTTAAACAAATCCTCATTAGAAATTCCAAAATAGCGGGCCTGGCTGTAGGGATATTGCCAAAGATTTAGGTCAAAGCCAATTGGTTTTCTTTCTATATCTAAGATTTCAAAACCCAGGTTAAAAGAAAACCTGGCCCCACCAGCCATAAGCTCCATAGGTCCCTCATAAAAACCAGCCTTACTTTCTCCTAAGTCTATATAAAGGTAAAAGTAGGCGGAACTTTTGCCAGAAATCTTAAGACTAGCCCCCTTATCTATTATGTCTAAGGCCTTAATCTTTGGAAAATCCAACCTATCTTCTGGCCCATAGGCCCTGCCTATATGGCCTAGGGTTGAGGATAGGGTATTTATTCTGACATTTTTGCAAACAATCCTAGCATCCTCTGATAAAAAATCATGGGCTCTTAATTTTACCCTTATTAACTTATCTTTTTTATTATAGACCTTAAGCTTTATAACCAGCCTATCCTTCCTATAGGCAAAAATCCTCCTATCCCGAGTCCCTATTTTTTCATAATCCAAGGGTTCTTTGGGTCCAAGATTTCTTATCAAAAGGTCCTCATTTTCAAAAATCATACATCCTCCTAGCTAATATTCTACAAAGAAAGGGTTTTTTAGTAAAGGGATGTAAACAAAGACTTTATTATGACCTGAAATTTTTATTTTGAAATAAATATTTATATATAATTTTCCCTACTTTAAAGATAGGTCTTCTTATGTTATAATCTAAATATTCATAAGATAGGGGGTAGTATGAATATTATAATTGTAGGAGCTGGTAAAATTGGTTCATACCTGACCAACCAGCTAGCAGAAGAAAACCACAACATCCTAGTTATAGAAAAAGACAAGGATGTTTTAGATAGATTATTATCATTAAATGATGTAATGGGCATTCTTGGAGACGGAACTGACCCAAATATCCTAAGAGAGGCTGATGTTAGCTCATGCGATATCTTTGTAGCCCTTGCCCTAGAAGATGACACCAATATTATAGCCACTGTTATGGCCAAAAACCTTGGGGCCAGATACACCATAGCCCGTGTTAGGGAGCCAAAATATATAGATGACCTAGCCTTTATGAGAGCCTGCATAGGGGTAGATAATATAATAAATCCAGAATACTATGCAGCCAAAGAAATCCAAAGGACCCTTAAGTATCCTAAAAGCCACAGCGTAGACTCCTTCCTCCACGGTAGGGTAAATATGATCCAACTAGAGATAGATAAGGATTCAGACATGCTAAATAAGTCCCTAAAAGACTTAAGTATGGAAGGACTTTTGGATAAGGCTCTAATATGTATAGCCAAGTATAAGGATGAGATCTTTATACCAGATGGGGACCATGTCTTAAAAGAAGGAGAGTTTATCCACCTGGCTGGGGATAGGATGACCCTAAATGGAATTTACAGGAGAGAAGTTGGCATAGCTGATGAGATAAAAAAAGTTATGATCATAGGAGCAAGTAGGATAGCCCACTACCTAACCCACCTTCTTCTTGAAAGAAACTTTGAAGTTACAGTAATAGAAATAGATAAGGATAAGGCTATCGCTATCCAAGAGGCCTTCCCAAAGGCTGTCGTTATCAATACAGATGGGGCTGACCCAGAGGTCTTGGCAGAAGAGAGGATAACAAACTTTGATGCCCTCATCTCACTTACGGGGGCTGACCAGGAAAACATCCTAATATCCCTAGTTGCTAAAAAACTTGGGGTTAGCAACACTATAACCAAGGTAGATAATACCCAACTGCTTAAGCTAACAGGCATCCTAGATATGGATGATACTATTACTAGTAAAAGGGCTGCCAGCGACTTTGTCCTAAGACTTGTTAGAAGTAAAGAAAATTCTAATGGATTTTCTATCAAAAACCTCTACAGGCTTGAAGATGAGCATGTAGAAGCTATCGAATTTAATATAATAGAAGATTCAAAAATTATAGGCAAAAAACTAAAAGACCTTCCTATAAAAGATGATGTCCTAGTAGCCTATATCCAAGATGGGTCCTATGGGTCTATTGCTGTAGCCAATGGTAATTCTACAATCAAAGTTGGCGATAGGGTCCTTGTCATGACAACCCTAAAGAACTTATCTGAAATAGATGATATATTGGAGTAAGAAATGAATACTAGTATTATAAAATATGTAGTAGGAAGGCTTTTGATAATCCTTGCAGGACTAATGGTCCTTCCCCTCCTAGTTTCCCTAATCTATAGAGAAGAATTTACCCATATGCTATCATTTATTATCCCTATCCTAGTCTCCTTAGGCCTTGGATTTTTCCTAGAAAAAAGAGGAGATGGGACAGGGGACTTTTACATAAAAGAAGCCATGTTTATAGTAGCAGCAGGTTGGATAATATTTTCAGTCTTTGGGGCCTTTCCCCTTATCCTAACACCTGATGAGTATCCAACTATAATAGATGCCCTATTTGAAATGGTATCAGGCTTTACAACTACCGGGGCTTCTGTGGCAAGAAATATAGAAATCCTCCCCCACTCTATAGTATTTTGGAGGAGCCTTTCCCACCTGGTAGGCGGCATGGGAATCCTTGTCTTTACCCTAGCCATCCTACCTAAGACCAATAGGCACTCATCTTTAATCATGCAAGCAGAAGTTCCAGGGCCAACCTTTGGTAAGATAACCTCCAAGCTATCAGATACAGCAAGGGCTCTTTATACCATATATTTGGTAATGACCCTAATTACAACAGTCTTTTTGCTCTTTGGAGGAATGAATTTATTTGATGCCCTAATCCATGCTATGTCCACTGCTGGAACAGGCGGATTTTCAAATAGGAACCTATCCATAGGCTATTATGATTCAAGATATATAGAAGTCATCCTAGGAATCGCCATGTTAGCCTTTGGAGTAAACTTCAACGTCTACTACTACTCAATCTTTAGGTCAATCCGCCAAGGATCAGACTCAGAAGAGCTAAGGGTCTACCTTGGCATAATCCTAGCTTCAAGCCTTTTGATCTTTATAAATATATTTACCACCTATACTGACAAAGGCTATGCCCTATCAAACGCCTTTTTTGCAACAACATCAATTATAACCACAACAGGCTTTGTATCAGCAGACTTTGGAACCTGGCCTTTGTTTTCAAGGCTAGTAATAATGCTTTTGATGTTTATAGGCGGATGTGCAGGATCGACAGCAGGAGGCCTTAAGGTATCAAGGATAATAATACTTGTAAAAAGGGCCATCAACCAAGTAAGGCAATCTCAAAACCCTAAAAGAATAACCATGAATAGGCTTGATAAAAAGATGATAGATAAGGAAACAGAAGCCTCAGTAGGAAAATACTTCGCCCTCTTTGTCCTAATCTTTATCATCCTTATATTTATAGTAGCTATAGATGTAGATAACTTCCAATCAGCCTTTACAACAGTAGCAGGGACCTTCAACAATGTTGGGCCAAGCATAGGAGAATATGGACCAATCAATAACTTTGCAACCATAGGCAAGCTATCGAAAATCGCCATAATCCTAGCCATGCTAATGGGAAGATTAGAAATATTCCCAATGCTTTTACTATTGACCCCTCACACCTATAAGTCCCTTAGGGCAAAAGTTAAATAAGAGTAAAAAAAAAAGCTGGTCTAGCCAGCTTTTTTGCTTGGAAATTTTATTTAAAAAACTTCTTATCTATTTTTTCTTTTATATCTTCTAGGCTAAAGCCAAGTTCTTTTACGACTTCATCTGATTTGCCAGATAGGCCAAACCTATCTACTCCGATGTTTAAGCCATCAAGGCCTGTAAATTCTGCCCATCCAAAGGTAGATCCCATTTCTATAGAAACTTTCCTTACATCTTTTGGCAAGATTTCTTCCTTGTAGGAGTCTTCTTGGTTCCTAAATAGTTCCATTGATGGCATTGATACTACCCTAATCTTTCTACCATCTTCTTCTAGGGCTTTTGCAGTATCTAGGGCTAGGGCCACTTCTGAACCTGTTGCTATTAGGATTAGGTCAGGATTTTGGGCATCTTTTATGATGTAGGCACCCTTATCGATTGTCTCTAGACCTTCTGTTTCTCTAAGATTTCTAACATTTTGACGAGTTAGGGCAAGGATAACTGGACTTTCTTTGCTCTCTAGGGCTATCTTCCAAGCAAGTCTTGTTTCGTTACCATCACTTGGTCTTAGGACTATGGTATTTGGTATTGCCCTAAGCATAGCTAGTTGTTCAATAGGCTCATGGGTTGGACCATCCTCACCTACTGCTATTGAATCATGGGTCATAGCATAGGTTAGTGGAAGTTTTGATATGGCTGATAGCCTTATTGCAGCCTTCAAGTAGTCAGTAAAGACAAAGAAGGTTGATACATGGTGGAAGCTTCCTCCATGAGCTATAATACCATTGCCTATGGCTGCCATTGCAAACTCACGAACTCCATAATAAACATTTCTACCTTGAGGATTTTCATCAGAGAAGGCAGATGTGTCTTTTATATTGGTCTTGTTTGATGAGAAAAGGTCAGCTGAGCCGCCCCAGAAGTTCTTGCTAACTTTGGCAAGGTCTTGGATGATCTCTCCGCTAGATGACCTTGTTGCAATATCTTTCATGGAAGAATCATATTTTCTAACATTATCCATATAATTTTCTGGAAGTTCTCTATTTAGACCTCTCATAAATTCTTCATAATCACTTGGATAAAGGTTTTTGTAAGAAGCTAAAAGCTCATTCCAAGCTTCTTCTGCTTCTTTTCCCCTGGCAGAAATTCCTTGGTTAAAGGTATCATAAACTTCATCTGGGATTTCAAAGTCTTCATAATCCCAACCATAAACTTTTTTGGCAGCCTTAAAGTCATCAGCGCCAATTGGAGCGCCATGGACCTTGTTGGTTCCTTGGTTTTCTGAACCATAGCCAATGATTGTTTTTATCTCAATGATAGTTGGGCCCTTCTTATTCTCCTTAGCCTTTAGGATAGCCTCATAGATACTAGCAAGGTCGTTGCCATCGCTAACCTTAATATAATTCCAGTTAAGTGCCTTAGCCCTTGTTTCAACATCTTCAGAGAAGGACTCATTTAACTTTCCATCTAGGGAAATATCATTTGAATCATATAGGAGGATTAACTTATTTAAGTTAAGGTGGCCTGCAAGGCTCATAGCCTCATAGGAAATTCCTTCCATAAGGTCCCCATCTCCGCAAAGAGCGTAGGTATAATGGTCTATTAGGTTTTTATCATCCTTATTGTAGGTACCAGCTAGGTGTTTTTCTGCCATAGCTTCACCTACAGCTTGGCCTATACCTTGGCCTAAAGGTCCTGTAGTAACTTCAACTCCTTTAGTATGTCCTCTTTCTGGGTGACCTGGAGTCTTGGATCCTGTTTGCCTAAATTCCTTTAAGTCATCTATATTTAGGTCATAGCCTGAAAGATGCAAGAGGGAATAAAGCATGGATGATCCATGGCCTGCTGATAGGATGAACCTATCCCTATCAAACCAGTCAGGATTTTCTGGGTTTGCCTTAAGGATTTTGTTAAATAAAACATAGGCCATAGGAGCTGCTCCCATTGGTAGGCCTGGGTGTCCTGAATTAGCCTTTTCTATTTGGGCAATAGATAGGGCCCTTATAGCATTTACTGCTAGTTGATCATTTTTAGTAAACATTAAATCTCCTTTTTAAGTACTTCTACTTATACTTTACTATAAATACCTTATTTTTTAAGGAAAAAAGATCCATAGCCTAGACTACAGACCTTTATTTCTTATTTATTTTCAAAAGATTCCCAGTCTTTGATGAACCTATCGATTCCTTGGCTTGTAAGTGGGTGGGTCCAAAGTTTTTCAAATAAGTTGCCTGGAATTGTTGCTATATGAGCTCCTGCTAGGGCTGCATCTTCTAAGTTTCTTATATTTCTAATAGAAGCTGCTATAATTTCACTATCATAGCCGTAGATGTCTATAATATCCCTAAGGTCTCTAATAAGCTTAGCTCCATCTTCTCCCATATCATCAATTCTTCCCATAAATGGTGAGATAAAGCTTGCTCCAGCCTTCATAGCCATAAGCCCTTGGGAGGCAGAAAAAATTAGGGTACAGTTGGTCTTAATTCCTTCTTTAGATAGGGTATTGATGGCCTTAAGCCCATCTTCAGTCATTGGAATTTTGACTACAATATTAGAAGCCCACTTGGCAAGATCTCTTGCTTGATCTATCATACCCTCATAGTCATAGGCTGTTACTTCAGCAGAAATAGGACCTTCTACAAAAGAAGCTATCTCAGAAACAACCTCCTTAAAGTCCCTACCCTCTTTTTTGATAAGTGATGGGTTGGTAGTAACCCCATCACAAAGACCAAGATCATTAATCCTTTTGATCTCACTAACGTTTGCAGTATCTAAGAAAAATTTCATAGTAAACTCCTTTCTTTACACAAAATTTCTAGAATGTCTTAATAGAAATAGTTTCCTCTATTACTATTTTATCACATCTAGTAAATAATTTATTAAATATTATTCCTAAATAAATTTATGCTTCCCTTAAGATTAAAAAAGATCCCCAACCGAGGATCTTTTTTTCACCCTTACTCTTTATCAAACTTCCTAGCAAGGATCAAGGATCCTTCGGATGGGTTTGTGTATGGGTCTTTTATTTTTATATTATAGGAGGAATTTTTTTCTATTTTTTTTATTAGACTATCACCCAGGTTAAAGACTCCACCTGAATATGATACGTCTACCTCGCCCTTAAAGTTTAGTCCTCTTATAATTGAGTCTATGACTAGGGCTGCTTCTTTTGCTATATCTTCTAAGATCATAGTTGAGTATTTCTCTTCTCTTTTTAGGCCCTCGCCTAAAAGTTTTGATAGGTCAGCTATTTGATCTCTTTTCATATTTTCTGCCAAATCGATTACTTGCATATCATCTGATATTTCTAATCTTTCTTTGATCATCCCATAAAGGTCGGTTTTTTCATATCTTCCATCGCTCATTTTTGTGAAGATATTTAAAAGCTTTAGGCCAATATCATAGCCACTTCCCTCATCTCCAAGGAGGGGACCCCAGCCACCTGAACGCATGGAAGAGCCTTGTTCATCTACTCCATAGCCTATTTGTCCTGTTCCAAGGACTAGGTTTATTCCAGCCTTGGCATTTAAGGATCCTGCCCAACCATTTACACAATCATTGGCTACCTTAAACCTATCAGACCCTAGGGCTTTTCTTATCCCCTCATCTATATAGGCTTCTGTCGCTGGGTATTGACCATAGCCAGGGGAGGCTACAAAGGTAAAGGCTATATCTTCTGGCTTAACGCCTGCTTTTTCTGTTACTTCTTTGACTCCTTCTTTCATAGTTTCAAAGAATTCTTCTTTACTTACTTGTTTAGGGTGGATGGTTTTTTGTTTGGATTCATATCTTTTTCCATCTACTTCCAATAAGAAGGCGGTCTTGGTTCCCCCGCCATCTACTCCTAAGTATATGTTTTTTTGCATGCTTTCCCCTTATTTTTTCTTTATTCTCTTTCTTGTATCAAGGGCTACTGTTAAAATTATTAGTATTCCTTTGATTATTATTTGTACATATGAGTTTAATCCTATGTATAAGAGTCCGTAGTTTATTACTTGAAGGATTATTGATCCTAAAACTATACCAGGTATTGTTCCTATTCCGCCTGAGAAGGATACACCACCTATTAGGCAGGCTTCTATGGCATCTAGGTCATAGCCTTCTCCTGTTGTTGATGTTACTGATCCTAGTCTTGGTCCTTCCAAAAATCCTGATAGGCCATACATGATTCCTGATATTATAAAGACTATCATGATTGTTTTTGTTACATTGATTCCTGATACTTCTGCCGCTTCTTGGTTGCCACCTACAGCAAACATATTTTTACCTAAGACAGTTTTATTCCAGATAAACCACATAATTACTGAGGCTATGGCTGCATATATTATTAGGTAAGGAAATTGTAGGTCTGTTCCTGGTATGGTAAAGCCTCCTCTTACTATTCTTGCATATTTATCATCAAAACCACCTATTGGTTGTGGACCAAATGGGTTTGATGCTATGAATAGTTGGAGGATACCAAAGATTGCAAGTTGGACACCTAAGGATGCTATGAAGGCATGAAGTTTAAGATATGCTACTCCAAATCCGTTTATTGCTCCACAGATACCTCCTATGGCTATGGCTGCCAATAATCCTGTTATGATTGATGGATTTTGGATGCCTGGGAAGAATTTTTGGGCAAAGTCTGGTGATTGAAGTAGGGCTCCTGCTACTGCTGCTGTAAATCCTACTATCCTTCCTGCTGATAGGTCTGTTCCTGCAAGGATCAATAGACCTCCTGTTCCTAAGGCTATAAATAGCCTTGTTGATGTTTGTGATAATATATTGATTATATTTCTTGGGTTTGTTATAAATGTTGGGTCTACAATAATAATACCTATAATTAAGGCTGCTATTATTATGACCAAAGCATTATTTAATATAAATTCTTTAAAATCGAATGATTTTTTATTACTTGTTGTTTCCATTTTTTCACCTATACATATTTGGCTTGTAAGGCCATGATCTTCTCTTGGGTTAGACTTTCATTATTCTCTTCTATCCCTGCTAGTCTACCGTTGCTCATTACCATGATTCTGTTACATACCATTTGTAATTCAGCCATCTCAGATGATATAAAGAGGACTGACTTGCCTGTTGATGCAAGTTCTGTTATAAGTTTGTAGATCTCATATTTTGCCCCTACGTCTATACCACGGGTTGGTTCATCTAAAAGTAGGATTGATGGGTCTGTCAAAAGCCAGCGGCCTATGATTACCTTTTGTTGGTTTCCACCTGATAGGTTCATTATTTTTGTATGTTGGCTTGGCGTTTTTACCTTCATTGCCTCTATTACCTTGTCGGTATTTTCCTTAAGGGCCCTATCATTTACTACACCCTTACTGGAATAGTTTCTAAGGTTTGCTATGGTTGAATTAAATCTTATATCCCCATAAGGGATAATGCCTGTAGCTCTTCTTTCTTCTGTCACTAGGGCAAAGCCATTTTTTATGGCTTCTCTAGGATTTTTATTATCTACTTCTTTGCCATCTACAAAGACTTGTCCACTTTCTTTCTCTCTTAGACCAAAGATTGTTTCAACTAATTCAGTTCTTCTTGATCCTACTAGGCCTGCTATACCAAGGACTTCACCTTTTTTTACCTTAAAGCTTACATCTTTTATGGTTGGTTGGTATCTTCCTGTTAGATTTTTTACTTCTAACATTATTTCATCTCTTATATACTTATCTGTATGGAAGTTATCATCTCCTAACTCCCTTCCTACCATAAGCCTTATTATCTCATCTGTGGTAAGGTCTGCTGCAGATTTTTCACTTATGAATTTACCATCACGCATGATAGTTACATAATCGGATATGGATAGGATTTCTTCCATCTTATGGGATA
This sequence comes from Anaerococcus sp., assembly GCA_030532385.1. Classification (GTDB taxonomy): domain Bacteria; phylum Bacillota; class Clostridia; order Tissierellales; family Peptoniphilaceae; genus Anaerococcus. Next base: position 98,693 of record JAUNLG010000001.1, read on the forward strand.
TGTAAATAATTCCTACTCCTTGGTCCCTTAGCTTGTTTATAATTTCAAATAGTTTGTCTACTTCTGCTTCGGTAAGTGAGCTTGTTGGCTCATCTAATACTAAGATTTTTGCATCATAGGATACAGCCTTAGCTATCTCTATAAGTTGTCTTTCTGCTACTGAATATTTTCCTATTATTTTTTTAGGGTCAAAGTCAAGTCCTAGCCTATCAAAAAGATCTTGGGTTTGCTTATACATCTTCTTGCTATCAACCATTCCATGTTTACTTGGAAAACGGCCTAGCATTATATTTTCTGCCACACTTCTCATTGAAACCTGGTTTAGCTCCTGGTGAACCATGGCTACTCCAGAATCTAGGGCATCTTTGGTATCCTTATAAGAGACTTTTTCTCCATCTATATATATGTCCCCGCTATCTTGCTTATAAATACCAAAGAGGCATTTCATAAGAGTTGACTTGCCTGCACCATTTTCCCCCATTAGGGCATGGACAGTACCTTTCTTTAGGGTAAAGTCCACCTTATCTAGCGCCTTTACTCCAGGGAATGTCTTGGTTATGGCCCTCATCTCTAATAAATTGTTCATAAAGATCCTCTTTTAAATTTTAAGGGACTTTGACAAAAACTTTGTTAGCTTATGGTAAAGTCCCTATTATTTTTTCCTATATGGTTTTATTTACCTGTGTATTTTTGGTAATTAATTCTTATAGATTTGTTATCTTCTGCAAGTTGGTAGTTGGCACCTTCAACAAAGTCGCCATTTTCTAACTTATTTTTCATTGTTTCAACTAAGGCTTTAGCCATACCTTCAGCATCTTGTTTTACAGTACCTGACATAGTTCCCTTATCAATTTCTGCTACTGCAAGGTCTGTTGCATCAACACCTACTACAACCATGTTATCTTCTGAAGAACCTGTGTTCATTCCAACAGCTTGGAGGGCTGATATTGCTCCTATTGCCATATCATCGTTATTTGATATAACAGCATCTATATCATCTTGGTTGGTTTGTAGCCAAGTATCCATAGCAGTTTTAGCTTGGTCTGTATTCCACTTAGCATCTTGGAAGGCTACTTCATTTACTTCTATACCTGCATCTTCTATAGTTTTTACAGAATATTCTGTACGAGCTTGAGCTTCTGGGTTATCAAGTCCACCATTTAGCATTACATAATCTAGGACTCCGTTGCCATTTCTATCCATGTCACCTTTTTCCCATAAGTCTTTTAGGATTTCACCTTGAAGAACTCCTGCTTCTGGTGCATTGGTTCCTATAAATATAAAGTCACTAAGGTCTTCTTCACTTAGAGAAGCTGTCATATCTCTATTGAAGAATGTAGTTGGAATACCACTAGCCTTTATAGTTTCCATAGCTGTTGGTGCAGCAGATATATCTACTATATTTAAGAAAATTCCATCAACACCTTGAGCTGTGATATTGTTGATTTGGTCAGTTTGAGTTCCTTGGTTATTTTGACCATCTTGGAAAACTAATTCTATAGAGTCATCTTCTTCATCAAGCTTTTCAAGTTGTTGACGAACAGATGCTATATAAGTATCTGATCCATTGTATAAAAGAACAGCTATTTTTTTGCTATCAGAACTTGATGATTCATCAGTATTTTCTTCTGCTGGAGCCTCTGTGTTAGTGTCAGCTTGGTCATCTGCTGGGGCGTCAGTATTGCTTTCTCCACCACCACAAGCTGTAAGTCCTAAGGATAGGGCTGCTATTAGAGCGTATTTACCAATTTTTTTAATATCCATAATTGCCTCCTATTGAATATTACCATAAACGATTTCCTAACTTTATATGATTTTTTTGAAAATCGTGTGCCAAAGCCTAGTTTTTTAACCAATTGGCTTTCCTATGACTAAATATATAACTTATAGGAGTTTTTGTCAATAGTCATTTAAGAACTTTTTCAAACATTTTCAAAAATCTTTGATTTTTCTATCTTTTCATAATAATAATGTTTTCCATTTTAATGAGTTTTTATAAGTTTATAAGCGAGTATAGTTATAATAGAGGTGAATATGAAAGTTATTTTAGCAGTCGATAGAAATCGGGGCATAGGCAAGGATGGGGCCATGATTTATAATATTAAGAAGGATCTAGCCCACTTTAAGGAAACTACTATGGGAGCAGCTTGCCTTATGGGTAAAAAGACCTTTGATTCTATAGGAAGTCCCCTTAAGGGTAGAGAAAATCTTATCCTAAGTCGTGATAAGTCCTTAAAGATCGATGGAGCCAGGGTTTTTAATGATGTAGATGAGATAATTTCTTATACTAAAAGTATAGGTAAGGAAGTTTTTCTTATAGGGGGATCTCAGATAGTAAGCTTGCTTTTACCCCTAGTTGATGAGGCAATAATTACTAAGATTGATGGAGAAAAACCCGCTGATACCTACCTTCACAACTTTGATGAGGATGATAATTTTAGGATTTATAAAGAGTCAGACCCTTATGAAGAAGATGGTATTTATTTTAAGTATGTTTATTATAGGAGGGAAAAATGAATGAAAAGATAGAAATTTTTGTTAGTGATAAGTGTTCTGATAGTAAGGAAATCATGGAAGATTATAAGAAAAACCCCCAAGATTTTGAGGGTGTTGATTTTGTTAATATAAGTGATTCTATGGATAATTTGAGAAGATTTTTAGCCTATAGGGATAAGCTTGATGGTTTTGATAAGGCAAGGGACTTAGGTGATGTGGGCATTCCTTCTAAGGTTATTGGTGGCAAAGAGGTGGACTACCTATATGATATTGACCAAGATAGGGGAATGTGTGAGATAGATTTTTCTAAATTATAATTTCTTTTACTTGACTCTCAGCTTCTGAGGGTCTTTTTTTGTTTACTTATTTACTTTTTCATGGTATAATCACATGTATATTAATAAAATAAAATTTATTATTTTTAATTGTTAGCTTTAAGGAGGATTTATGGAAAGACGAGGCTTTAATTCAAGCTTTGGTATGATAATGGCTGCAGTAGGTTCTGCTGTAGGCCTTGGAAATATATGGAGATTTCCATATATTGTTGGGACTAATGGAGGGGGAGCTTTTCTATTAGTCTATGTTTTAATTTGTATTGTCATAGGAGTTCCTATTTTGATTAGCGAAATTCTTATAGGTCGTAGGGCAAAAAGTGACAGTGTAGATTCTTTTAAAAAACTTGCCCCTGGCAAAAAGTGGTATATTTCAGGTCTTATAGCGGTTATTGCCTCCTTTTTGATTTTAAGTTTTTATGCAGTTGTAGCAGGCTGGTCTTTAGAGTACCTAGTTAAAAGTTTTGCCAATGAATTTGCTGGCAAAAGCCCTGAGGCTATAGAGAATCTTTTTGTATCCTTTATCTCCTCTCCTATAAAACCTATAGTATGGACCTTGGTATTTTTATTTTTGACTTTGCTTATTGTTAAATCTGGAGTTGCTAGTGGTATAGAGAAGGTTTCTAAGTTTGCTATCCCTATCTTATTTGTTATTGTAGTTTTGCTTGGCCTAAGGGGTCTTAGTCTTGCTGGCGGTATGGAGGGGCTAAGGTTCTTATTTTACCCTGACTTTTCTAATTTTACTATGGAAGGTTTCCTAGCAGCCTTAGGTCACTCATTTTTTACCCTATCTTTGGGTATGGCTATTATGACAACTTATGGGTCTTATGTTAGGGATGATGAAAATATAGTAAAATCCGCCCTTCTTATAGCCCTTTTTGATACTATAATTGCCCTTCTTGCAGGAATTGCAATCTTTACATCAGTATTTACCTTTGGTCTAAATCCAGGCCAGGGGGCAGGGCTTGTTTTTGTTACCTTGCCAAATGTTTTTCCTCTTATGCCTGGAGGATACTTATTTGGTATAGCATTCTTCTTGCTTTTAGCCCTAGCGGCCCTAACTTCTACGATTTCTCTTTTGGAGACTTCTGTTGCCTTTGGGGTAGATTCGCTTAAGCTTACCAGGAATAAGGCAGCTATTTTGGCTAGTGGGGGAATTTTCCTCTTATCTATCCTCTCATCCTTATCAAATGGGTCAAGCTTTGCCATCCATATAGGGTCCTTGTCATTCTTTGACTTTTTGGATAAGTTAACTGCCAATTACATGCTTACTATAGCAAGTTTTATAGAGATAATTTTCTTAGGTTGGTTTTATAAGAAGGAATATATAGAAGATGAGCTAACCAACCACAAAACCATCGAGCTAAAATTCTTTAAGGTCTACTACTTTTTCCTAAAGTATATAGTACCAATAGCCATGGTTTTGATTTTCTTAAGCTCAATAGGAGTTTTAAAGTCAGCATAATGGACAAAGAAATAGAGAGGTAGGTCTACTAGCTCTCTATTAATTTTTGTATTTTTTATATTTTACATAGGCATTGGCTGCCATTAGGATGCTTGCAAGGATTATCAAAAAGGCGAAGCTATTGCCCTTTTTTATTTGCAAAACTCCTAGGATGAATAAGAGTATTGTTGTTGTTAGGCTAGTTATAAATTCTAGGCCATCAAAGTTTTTCTTTTTCATATTAGATTGTTTGGTCTAGGGTTTTCCAGGATAGGAGGGCACATTTTACCCTTTGGGGCATATTTTGAATGTTTTTAAAGGCTACTGCATCTTCTAAAAGGTCTAATTCTTCGTCGGATACTTCTTCTCTTTTTATCATCCTTATATAGATGTCTGCAAGTTTTTTTGCTTCTTCTTTGGTTTTTCCAACTATAATATCACACATTACAGATGTTGCAGCCTGGCTTATAGCGCATCCTTCTCCTGTAAAGGCAGCTTCTTTTATTATATCTCCATCCATTTTTAGTTGAAGAACAATCTCATCCCCACAAGATGGGTTGTGTCCTGGTTCGCTTATATCTGGATTTTCTAGTTCATGTTTGTTAGCCTGGTTTCTAGAATTATCTAGGATTATTTGGCTATAAATTTCTTCCATATTCATTATAGGCCCATCACCTTTCTTACTTTCTTCAATTCTTCTGCAAATTTTTCTACTTCTTCTTTGGTATTATAGATGGAAAATGAGGCCCTTGCTGTTGAACTTATGCCCAAGTACGTATGTAAGGGCATAGCACAATGGTGGCCACTTCTTACCCCTATCCCCTTGCTATCAAGAATTGATGCAATGTCATGAGGGTGGATATCTGTGAAGTTAAAGGATAGGACTGATCCTGTCTTTTTATCCTTTGGATAAAAGATCCTTATATTTTCTATATCCTTTACCAAGTCGTAGGCATAAGTTGTTAGGTCATTTTCATATTTATAGATATCATCCATGCCTATGGCTTCTACATACTCAATAGCTGCCCTTAGGCCAATAACTCCTCCTACATTGGGAGTTCCTGCCTCAAACTTAAGGGGTGGGGCTTGGAAGGTCGAATCTTTTTCATAAACATACTCTATCATATCCCCTCCAAAGTTAAAGGGACTTAGCTTATCTAATAGGTCATACTTACCATATAGGACTCCTATGCCCATTGGAGAGTACATCTTATGGCCTGAAAACACCAAGAAATCACAATCAAGGTCAACTACATCTACCTTGGTATGAGGAACTAATTGAGCCCCATCTACTATGGCGATAGCCCCCTTATCATGGGCTAAGTTAATAACTTTTTTTAGGTCTATCATCTCTCCTGTAACATTAGATGCCCCAGTTATGGAAACTATTTTTGTCTTATCAGTCAATTTTTTGGATAAGTCATCATAGTCTAGGGAATAGTCATCATTTAGGTAGGCATAAACAAGCCTTGCCCCAGTTTTTTTGGCAACCATCTGCCAAGGAACAAGGTTAGCATGGTGTTCTAGGATGGTTATTAGGATCTCATCGCCCTCTTTTAAATTGTCTAGTCCATAGGAGTAGGCCAAAAGGTTAAGGGATTCTGTAGAATTTTTGGTATAAACTATCTCGCTTGCTCTTTTTGCCCCAATAAAGTCTTTGATAACTTCACGAGTATTTTCATATTCTTCAGTAGCCTTCCATGATAGGTAGTGGGCTCCCCTGTGAGGGTTGGCATTTTCATACCTATAATAGTTAGCCAGCTTATCTATAACATAGGCTGGCTTTTGGCTAGTTGCTGCTGTGTCTAGGTAGATTATATCCCTACCTAGCTTTTCTTTATCTAGGTAGGCAAAGTCTTTTCTTATCTTTTCTATATCCATTTTAGTCCCTACTATTCATTTGATGAACCTTAGCCTTGATTTTTGCCCTTAGGTCATCATCTTCTATCTTATCTACTGCTGGAGCAAAGTTTGCCTCAAGCATCATAGCATAGGCTTGCTTTTTGCTAAAGCCCCTAGACATTATATAAAATAGCATGTCCTTATTAAGTCTTCCCACACTTGCAGCGTGGTTGCCGGCTACTTCCTTTTCTTCATTTAGAAGGACTGGAGCTGACTTATTGATCACTTGGTCTGATAGCATCATTGAATAATCTCCAATCTTACCATCAGCCTTATGGCAGCCTCTCCTTAGGTCTACCACACCCTTAAAGTTCTTTTCTGCCCTATCCTTAAGGGCTCCATTAAAGTAAGCAGAGGAGTCAGTATTATTGCCATAATGCTCATTTGTGACATAAAGATCTAAAAAGTCATCGCCTTCTTTAAAGTAGGCTCCATCTAGGATTAACCTTGCGCCTTCTTCTTTTAGAATATTGTCTATATTTACCAAAGACTTGCTTGCTCCAACCTCTATATAGGTTAAATCCAAGGTCGCATTTTCTTTTATAAGGCTTGCTAGAGAATTTAGGTTGACTGATCCTTCTGATAGGTTGGTAACTAGGGTTAACTTAAGGTAAGACCCTTCTTCAAGTAATAGCCTGATCCTTGAGTTTATAAAAGAATCCTTATTATCATCAAAGATTGATATTATAAAGGAAGACTTACTATCCTTATTTGCCTTAATATCAATGTTTGATACCAGGGTTTTATAGTCTTCTTTTAAGTTAAGGTCTATCTTTTTTAGCTCTTCTTTTCCACTTACTTCATAGGCAAGGGAGAAGTTCCTATAATCCTTATTTTCCTTATTGATTTTTTCTGATAGACCAAGTTTATAAGCCCCTAGGGCCTTAGCTACTTCTTCTATCTCTTTACCATGGGATTGCTTGAAGTAGGCTTGGTTTTTTATATCAAATTCTTGGTCATCTAGGTAATTTAGTCCAAGGGTTGCCCAGGTAGGCATCCTCATTTCATTAATTCTTCCCATCAGCCATTTGCTCCTTCCAATTCCATATCTATAAGCCTATTCATCTCAACAGCATACTCCAAAGGAAGTTCCCTAGAAATAGGCTCAGCAAAGCCTCTTACTATCATTGATTTTGCTTCATCTTCTGGTATTCCCCTGCTCATTAGATAAAAAATTTGACCTTGGTCAATAGAGCCTATCTTAGCCTCATGGCCACAGTCTACATCGTCATTTCTTATATCTAAAACTGGTATGGTATCTGATTGAGATTCTTCAGAAATCATTAAGTTTTCACAATCTACTGTAGATTTGGATCCTGCTGCCTTCTTTTTAATTTGTACCAAGGACCTTGTCATTGACTTACCGCTTCCTGCAGTAATTGACTTAGTTAGGGCTGTCGAATAAGTATTTGGTGCAAGGTGGATCATTGAACAACCATTGTCTATATATTGGCCATTTGATGCGAAGGTAATTCCTGTATATTCTGCACTTGCTCCCTCACCCACTAAAACTGAGGTAGGATAAAGCATTGACACCTTTGATCCAAAGGATCCTGATACCCAAATAACCTTGCCGCCTTCTTGGACAATGGCTCTTTTGGTATTAAGGTTATACATATTTCTTGACCAGTTTTCTATAGTTGAAAATCTTACTTCAGCATTCTTTCCTACAAAGATCTCTACACTTCCCGCATGAAGGTTTACCACATTATATCTTGGCGCAGAACAGCCTTCTATAAAGTGAACCTTGGCGTTATCTTCAGCTATTATCATGGTATGCTCAAATTGGCCTGCTCCTGGTGCATTTAACCTGTAGTAGGATTGAAGAGGTATATCTACTTCAACTCCTTCAGGAACATAGATCAAAGATCCTCCTGACCAAACTGCCCCATGTAAGGCTGCATACTTATGAAGGGTAGGTGGGATAGCTTTTTGAAAATATGCCTTTACTATATCTTCATGTTCTCTTACAGCTGTTGAAAAATCTACAAAGATTACCCCTTGGTCTTTCAAGTGTTGTTGGATTGAATGATATACTTCCTCACTATCATATTGGGCCCCAACCCCTGCTAGAGACTCTTGTTCAGCCTGAGGGATACCTAGTCTATCGAAAGTATCCTTGATCTCTTCTGGTAGGGCCTGCCAATTTGATTTCTTATCAGTCTTTGGCTTAACATAGGTTGTTATGTCATTCATATCTAGTTCTGATAGGTCTGGTCCCCAACTTGGATTATCTATCTTTTCATAAAGAGCTAGGGACTTTAGCCTTCTTCTTCTCATCCAGTCAGGCTCATTTTTCTTATCAGAAATTTCATTAACTATATCTGCATTTATTCCCTTATCAGTAATATCTGCATATTCAAACGCATTAAAGAAGTCATAATAACCTCGGTCAAGCTCCTTTAATTGATCTTCTATATTAATTTCTTTCATCTTTTACCCACTCGTATCCTTCTTTTTCAATCTTATCCATTAGCTTATCATCACCAGTTTGAAGAATCTTTCCATCCTTTAGGATATGGACATAGTCAGCCTTGATATTGGCAAGCAATTCCCTATGGTGGGTTATGATTATAACAGACTTCTCTTCATCTTTTAGGAAGTCTCTTATACCCTCGCTTACAATCCTTACAGCATCTACATCAAGTCCTGAATCTGTTTCATCTAGAAGGGCAAGCTTTGGATCTAACATCTTCATTTGTAGGATCTCTGACTTCTTTCTCTCTCCTCCTGAAAAACCAACGTTTACATACCTACTAGCATAATCTGGGGCAAGTTTTAGGTCTTTCATCTTCTTATCAAGCTCCTTGTTAAAGGCAAGGATTGAAGGCTTCTTTCCTTCTTTTTCTTCTCTTGATATTCTTAAAAAGTCATTTAGCTTAACTCCAGGGATCTCATCTGGGTGTTGGAAGGACATGAAAATTCCTCTTCTTGCTCTCTTATCAACACTCTCATCTGTTATATCTTCTCCTTCAAAAAAGATTTTTCCCTCGCTAACTTCATAAATAGGGTTGGCCATTATGGTATTCATTAGGGTTGATTTTCCTGAACCATTTGAGCCCATTATTACATGGACCTCTCCCTTATTTATCTTTAAATCTATGCCTTTTAAAATCTCCTTTTCTCCTGCGTTTACATGGAGATTTTCAATCTTTAATAAGTTATCCATCTTAACCTCTTCTTCTTTTCTAAATTTTCTAAAGTCTATTTAAAGTATACTCTTTTACTAGGGATTAGTAAACCCCTACATTATTCAGTTTACCACATTAAAAACAAAAAAACGAGCTAAGATTTAGTTCGTTTTATGTAAGAAATTTTTAATTGTAAGCAAAATTATATAAAGATTATTTATTAATAATCATTAAGTTTGTTTTCTATTAGGTCGATTAGAGATTCGACAGCTTCTATTTCTTCTTGGCCATCTGCTCTTACTACTATCTCATCGCCTTTAGAAGCACTCATGCTAAGAACTGACATGATAGATTTAGCGTTATAACTTCTGCCAGCTTTCTCCACAGTTATATCACATGGGAACTTGACAGCTTGTCTGATAAAGATAGACGCTGGCCTAGCATGTAAACCTATCTCATTAGAAAGCCTTACTTTTTGTTCGTACATAGGTACCTCCTTTTCTTATAGTCTATCTATATATTACTTGCTTTCTTAAAAAATGCAAACGTTTTTTGTAAAAGCTTACAAATAAGGCTTATCCTAGCCAACTACTAGACATTTTTATCTATAATATAATCTCTAATTTCTATTAGTTTACCTAAGTTCCTAGAATAAAAATATTTAAAAGACTCACAATAAATGCTCTTATCTTTTCTATAGGCAAAACACCAACCCCTACAAAGGTCTAGGTAAGGACACTTCCTACACGATAAACTTAGGCTAAAAGATGGTCTTACAAAATCATAGGCCTTTTTTGATAAGAGCAAATCGTCTAGAGACCTTGTTTTTATATGGCCAAGCTTAAGGGAATCTTTCACAAAAAAATCACAGGCATAGACACTGCCATCTGCCTCAATTACTGGATTTATGGTGCAGTGGCCAAGCATTTGACAGGATTCTACAGGCCTTCCTAAAAGTCTTAGGAGGATATTTTCAAAAAATCTTTCTCCTACAAGGCGGCCGTCTTTAAGGTCCTCATACCAAAGTTTAAAGACCTTATCTAAAAATACCCCATAGGCTAAGGGACTAAGGTAGTCTGTCTCTTGGTTTCTAATCCTTGGAATAAATTGTAGGTTCCTAAGGTCTAGGCTCTTATAAAGTTCATAAATTTCTTCTATATGAACAACTATATCTTCACTAACTACTGTTAGGACATTAAAGTTTACATGGTATTTTTTAAGAAGAAGGATTTTCTCTAAGACCCTATCAAAGCTTGGACTTTTATCTTCAAACACCCTCGACCTATCATGGGTTTCTCTTATCCCATCTAGGGAGATGCCTACAAGATAACCATGGTCCCTAAAAAACCTTACAGAATCTTCATCAAGCAAAAGTCCATTAGTTTGGATGGCAAAGTCTACTTGTTTTATCCCCCTATCCTTCTTAGCAAGAAGGTCATGGAATTTCTCAAAAAAATTAAGGCCCATAAGCAAGGGCTCTCCTCCTTGAAATAAGAAGGATATAGTTTCTGCCCTAGACTCAAAGGCCCTAGTTATTAGAAGCTCTAAAGTCTCATCATCCATAAGTTCTTGGTCTTTTTTGGACCTCCTTTTGCTAGAAGACCTATAAAAACAATAGGTACAGGCTAGGTTACAAGAAGCTGAACTTGGTTTTATTAATAAGTTTAGATTCTTAATCATTCTTTTTCTTCTAACTTCTCTTCCCTTTCCTTTTGTTTAAGCTCCCAATGGATAACTAGGGTCATAAGGATCCTTATCATTATAAGAACTCCTATATAAATTAGCTCTGACTGGTCTCTTAAGGTTATGGTTTTAATAATCTCTGCTGCTAGGAAAAATTCAAGGGCAACAGAAAGACCAGTAGAAAGGCTAATATCCTTATGGGACTTAACCAGGTCAAATTTCATTTCAAAGGCTAGTTTATAAAAACTTTTGATAACAGATACAACAATTATTCCAAAGCCTATCATTTCAATAAATAGGCCCACATAAGCTAAGATACTAAAAAATATTTCGTGCATAAATCCTCCTATCTCTTACTCCCATTATTTTGTCTAATAAAGCCCAAAATTGCCAAAATATAAGCTGGTATAGACCTATAAAGGTCATTGGCCCTTAACATATAATTTAATTCTGAAAAAATCCTACTTCCCATAACAAGGTCTATTTGATGAAAGATTCCTATAAGACCACTTACTATCAAAAACCCTCCAAAAAGGCCTGTAAGGGCCATAAGAATCTTGCCACTAGCAAAACTTACTAGAATAGCAAATAAGAGGACTAAAAGAATCCTAGAATTCCTAAAGTGGTTCATATTAATCCTAGGACCGACCAGTTTTAGTAAATAAATTCCTAGAAAAATACCCAAAAAGAAAAGTCCCAGCCTTGAAAAAGACCTAAATATAAAGCCTATCAAAACCACAGATCCTAACAAAAATAAATAGCTTTGAGGACTTTGACCATATCTTGGGAATATATAAGAAGCTAGGAAAGCTCCAAGGCTTAGGGCCATTAAGACATGGATAAACCTTCTTCCATAAAAGCAAAATAAAATGCCTATAAAAAATTCTATTATAAAAAACAAATTCATACAAACTCCTAAGCTAGGTATAAGTCCACAAGTTTTTGGTAGTGCTTATAAATTAGGGCAAAATACCCAATATAATCCTCATGCCAAGGTTTATTTTTGCCACAATAGTGGAGGATAACTGTATTTTTGCTTATCCAATCAAAGTTTTTGACCCCCTTACTATTAAGCAAGTGCTTTCTAAAATGCCTGGTATCATAATTATAAATCGAATCATCTACAGCCAAAATCTTATGGCCATAAAGGGCATTCAGGGCATCTTGGTCAGGCAGCAAAAGTCCCTTGCCCTTATCTTTAATATAGGCAAAGACATCTTCTTTTTCTACCAATTTTCTCATCATCTTAAGGTTCATCATCAAGACTCCAGAATTGAAATAGGATTCTGCATTATAATTTGACAATCTAATCTTATTAACCGTATCTATTATGCCAAGACTATCAGTATGGCTTGCTCCTGCAAAAAGATTGTCAGAAAAATCAATATTATATAGCCTATCTATCTTATTGATAAGAAGAATATCAGGGTCAAGGTAGAGGATCCTATCTAGGTTCTTTGGCAAAAGATCAGCTGCCAAAAGCCTGTAGTACATAGCCCTTGAGTAATACCTTAGGGATGGGGCTTGGCCAAAGATAGACTTATCAAAGTCTACTATTTTTATTCTAGAATCAAATCTTCCTGTAAGTTTATCAAGCATTTGATAATCAGCATCCAAAAATCCATCTGCTATTAGGTAGATGTCAAATGTTTTGTTAGGATTATTTATAAACATAGAAGCTAACATTATCCTTAAAGGACCTAGGTAATTTCTATCTAAAGTTATAAGTATATTCATTAAAACCTTCCTTATGTAATTGGCTACTAAAGCCATAAAGTCTAAGCTTAGAGGGTAAAAATTAAGACTTTATCCTAGAAGCTTTTTATAAAAGTTCCCATTATAAAGTCCAATTTATTTTATAAGTCTATTAGCCTTCCATCTCAGAGAAATCCTTAAGCTTGCCCAAGGCTTGGTTTTCTATTTGCCTTATCCTTTCCCTGGATAGGTCATAGATTTTACCAATTTCCTCAAGGGTTTTTGGCTTCTCATTATCAAGACCATACCTATAGATAATTATTTGCTTTTCCCTATCTGTAAGTTGGTCTAGGGCCTTTATTAAGAAGTTTTCCATATCTTTTTCAAGAATTAGCATATCTACAGGAGTTGATTCATCTCCAACCATATCCATTAGCTCATCGCCTGTGGAATCTTCACTATCAAGGTTGATGTTTAGAGATGTTGAGTTCACTTGGTTCCTATTTATTAAAAATAGGTCATCAGCTTGCTTTTTGTCTATCCCCTCATTTTCTAAGATCTTATAAAGTTCCTCATCACTTGCCTCAGGATTTGCCTTAAGGATTTGCTTTAACTTATTAAGCTTAAGGTATTTGCCTGCTGGTATCCTTATAGTGTGGCCTTCTTTGTTGATGGCCTTTCTGATGGCCTTATCTATCCACTTATAGGCATAGGTTGTAAACTTATAACCTAAGGTTAGGTCAAATTTTTCAGCAGCCCTTATCATGCCGAGCATACCTGATTGAACTAGGTCTTCTAGGTCCAGGTCGTTGCCGTGGGACCTAAAAAAGTAAGAGGCCCTACTTCTAACAAGACCCTGGTTTTTATCTACAAGGGCTGCTAGGGCATTTTGATTGCCTATTTGGAATTGCTCAACTATCTGCTCATTGGTCAAATCAGATAATTTCATCATATCACGACGTTTGATAGGCTTAATTGAAGTATTGCCTGCCCTTTTAGGAGCTTGGTCAAAGTCTTCCTCATCATCGCTTATAGCATCAATTATCTCTTCTCTTTCTTCATCCGACAAGGCTTCCAAGATTGATGAGATTTCCTCTTCGCTCAAGTCATCTGAGTTTAAGTATTCTTTCAATTTTTCAATTGTTTGCTCATCTTTTAAATTTATTTTATCCATTTTATCACCCATTTTTGAATTTATTTACCTACTTGTGCTCATCTTCTTCTATACTTTTTGCTATCTTATCTAAGGTTAGGGATAGTTCGCTTGATATAGGAAAATTCTTGCGGTTTTGGTTAAAGTCATTTCTCTTTGCTCTTTTTATCTTTCCCCTTAGCCTATCAAGGTCAACCTTTAGTTCCATAGAGGTTACCCTTATAGCCCCCTTACCTGAAACTTGAGTTTGGATAGCTCCATCATCTGTGACTACTTTGACATGATGGTGGCTTTGAATTTTTACCAGCTGCCTTTCTATATAGGAATCTGCTGTTTGAAACCTCTTGGTGTAGACAACCTTCATCCCATATTTTTCAAAAATTGATTCTTTTAGCCTATCTAGGTTATAGGCATCAAATACTATTATTAACTCTTCTCCAGATAGGGACTTGTATTCAGCAAGCTCTTCTATAAGCTCATCTCTTGCATGGCTTAGATTTTTTTTGGCAAGCTCTTTTAGTTTAGGCCACTTGTTTATTACATTATAACCATCTATAAAGGTTATATTTCTCCTAGTTAAAGCCATTTTGTCTTAAGACCTCATAGATTGAGATTGCAGCAGCTACTGAGGCATTAAGGCTATTTACCCTACCTTGCATAGGTATATTTATAAGCATATCACAATTCTCTCTTACAAGTCTAGAGATACCACTTCCCTCATTGCCTACTACTAGGCCAACTTTGCCAGTTAAGTCTACCTTTTGAAGGCTGGTATCAGCTTCTCCTGCAAGTCCATAGATCCAAAAGCCCATTTCTTTAAGATCTTTTATTGTCCTTGTAAGGTTTTTTACCCTAAAGACTTTGATATTGCTTATGGCTCCTGCAGAAGTCTTAAATACTGTGGCATTTACACTAGCTGACCTTCTTTCAGGTATTATTACTCCATCAAAGCCAAAGGCTTCAGCTGACCTTATTATAGCGCCTAAGTTGTGGGGGTCTTCTATCTTATCTAGGATTATAAGGCGGCTGGTAGCTTCTAACTTAGCCAAGTCTTCATACTTAAAAGCTTCTACCTCCACCATAACCCCCTGGTGGTTTATATCTATCTTATCAAAAAATCTCTTATCTACAAAGGATATTTCAATATTTTTTTTATTTAGCTTAGCAATCAAGTCATCAAGTACCCTTGACTTAGATTTTTGTATATAAGCCTTATAGACTTTCATATCAGTATCTAGGGCATCTAGGATTGGTTTTCTTCCGTATATCTTATCCATTATATTAACTCCCACTTGACCCCATCTCTGGTATCCTTGATTAAAACTCCCATTTCCTTAAGCCTATCCCTAAGCTCATCTGCCTTGGCATAGTCTTTGTTTTTCTTAGCCTCATTCCTTAGCTCTATCAAGTTTTCTACTTCTTTTAGGTCTATATCTAAGTTTTCTTTTTTTTCTGCCTTAAGGCCAAGAACCTTAAATAACCTATCATAAGTTTGATAAACTTTTTCCACAAATTTTCTACTCATTGAAGAATCAAGTTTGGTGTTGATAAATTTGGCCATATCAAATAAAACCGTTATGGCATCTGCTGTATTTAGGTCATCATCCATTACCCTAACAAAGTTATCTTCAAAGGCAATGAGGTCTTTTTCTAAGTCTTTCTCTTTTTCACTTAGGTCTTTGTCTTGGGTTTTTTTAAGCAAATCTTCTATGCTAAAGTAGGCATTGGTTAGTCTTTGGAGGGAGGCCTTAGCCTGGTCTATGATCTCTCTTGTAAAGTTTATAGGTTGCCTGTAGGAAGTTGTAAGTAGCCAAAATCTTATTACCATTAGGTCATAGTCTTTTTTTATATCCCTTAGGGTAAAGAAGTTGCCCAAGGACTTACTCATCTTTGTCCCATCTACTTGGATCATGCCATTGTGCATCCAGTAGTTGGCAAAGGTCTTTTCATTAAGTCCTTCTGATTGGGCTATCTCATTTTCATGGTGGGGAAATTCCAAATCTTCTCCTCCAGCATGGATATCTATTGTATCTCCAAGGATTTTCTTACACATGGTTGAACATTCTATATGCCAACCTGGCCTACCCTCTCCCCAAGGGGCCTTCCAGCTAACTTCCCCATCAAGCTTAGTTTTCTTCCAAAGGGCAAAGTCTACAGGGGATTTTTTCTTAAAGGAATCTTTCTCATCTACCCTCTTGCTTGCCCCGCTTATCAAATCATCGATATTTTTGCCAGAAAGCTTGCCATAGTCCTTGGCCTTTGATATATCAAAATAGACATCTCCGGCTGACTGGTAGGCTATGCCCTTATCTAAAAGAGCTTTTATGAAGGCTATTATATCATCCATAAGTTCTGTAGCCCTTGGGTGGATGGTATTTTCTTCATCAATATTTAAGTCTTTGGCATCATCCATATAGGCTTTTATATACTTATCAGATACTTCTCTGGTAGTAAGATTTTCCTCAATTGACTTATTGATTATCTTATCATCTACATCAGTAAAGTTTACCACATAAGATACCTCATAGCCCCTGTAGGTTAGATACCTTCTTAGGGTATCAAAAACTACCAGGGGTCTGGCATTACCAATATGCATATAATCATAAACAGTAGGCCCACAGACATACATTTTAACCCTGCCATCGTTTAGGGGGATAAAGTCTTCTTTTTGTCTAGTAAGCGTGTTATGAATTTTCATTAAAAGTTTTCCTTTACATACTTTAGTCTTTCCACAAGCTTATCCTTGCCCATGATTATGAAGGCATTGGATAATTCCGGTCCATGAACTGACCCTGTCAAGGCTGCCCTAACTGGGAACCATAGGTTCTTTCCTTTTATGCCAGTTTCTTTTTGGATTTTCTTCATTATTGTCTTTGCAAATTCTTCATCTACTTCTTCCACTTCTTCTAGGTGGGCTAGGAAGGAATCAAATAAGACCTTGGCATCATCTGTTTTTATAGCTTCAACTGCCTCCTCATCCCACTTAAGGTCCTTATCTTCTAAAAAGTAGTTTTTGGAAAGGCTTGGAGCATCTGAGAACTTATCTATTGCTGATTGCCAGGTTGCTGCTAGTAGGTTTAACTTTTCATCTGGATAATCTTTACCTATTAGTCCTGCCTTAACCATATAAGGTTTGATTTCTCTAGCAAGGTCCTCTTCACTTAGGTCTCTTACATAATGGCCATTGACCCAGTCAAGTTTTTTCTTATCAAAAACAGCACCTGTTTTATTTACCCTATCAAAATCAAATTGGTCAGCCAATTCTTTCATTGAAAAGATCTCTTCTTCACTATCTGGTGACCATCCTAAGAGGGCTAGGAAGTTTATAAGTCCTTCTGGCATATATCCTTCTTCAATGAAGTCTTCAACCATTCCATCTCCATTTCTCTTAGAATATTTCTTATGGTCCTTATTTAGAACGGTTGGTAGGTGGATATATTCTGGAGCTTGCCAACCAAAGGCTTGGTAGAGGTAGACATGTTTTGGGGTTGATGAAATCCACTCATCTCCACGAACAACATGGGTAATACCCATTAGGTGGTCATCTACTACTACTGCAAAGTGGTAGGTTGGGAACCCATCTCTTTTTATAAGAACTTGGTCGTCTTGGTCATCTGTGTTGAAGGTGATCTTTCCCTTAACCCTATCTTCAAAGGATATTTCAGTATCATGAGGAAGTTTTAGCCTGACAGTATGGGCCTCTCCATTTTTAACCCTTTCTGCTGCTTCTTCTTTAGGGATAGAACGGCACAAGCCATCATATTTTGGGGTAAGGCCATCAGCCTTTTGTTGGTCCCTCAATTTATCAATTCTTTCTTGGGAGCAGAAGCAATAGTAAGCCTTATCCTCGTCAATAAGGGTCTTGATATGCTCATCATATATTCCTTTTTCTACTCTTTCAGATTGGATGTATGGTCCAAAGTCTCCCTTTTGGGTAACTTCTCCATCTTCATCAAGCATAACACCCTCATCGATTTCTATGCCTGACCACTTTAGGGCCTTAAGTAAATTTTCAAGGGCTCCTTCTACAAAACGAGTCCTATCTGTATCTTCAATTCTTAAAAGCATATCCCCACCAGTATGCCTTGCGTATAGGTAGTTAAATAGGGCTGTCCTAAGTCCACCTATGTGAAGGTAGCCTGTTGGTGATGGTGCAAATCTTACTCTAACATCAGTCATTAATTTCTCCTTAAATTCTTCAACATTACATTTCTATTATATATTATTTTCTATTTTTTTATAAGTAGAAAAATAAGTAAAGGGAGTGCATAACACTCCCCTCTATCATAATCTTATTTATATTTTACTATAAAATACTCCAAAAATCAAGTTTGTCAAGCTATTTTCTCTTAAATTTCTTAGCTTGGGAGCAATTTTTGCAAGCTGCCCCCTCTCCTCCATCCTTGATATAAGAGTTATATACTATATATGAGCAGATAGCTAAGATTGCTATCAATATTATCCATGATTGTAAATTCATAATCTCTCCTTAAGTTAAACTGTAGGCTTCTTCCATTTTATAATGATCCTTCCTAAATATTAGATAGACCATAACAATAAGCATTATAAAGCCAAAGACTACCATAAGATCCATAGATCCATATTGGAAAAATCTTCCCAAATTATAAACGATAAGGCTTAGGACATAGGCAAAGCCCATTTGGTAGCCAACAGTTGCAAGGGTCCATTTCATATCATTCATCTCAGTCTTTATTGCTCCAACAGCTGCAAAACAAGGCATACAGAGCATATTAAAGAGTAGGAAGGAATAGCCAGCAAGGCTATCTCCAATAATTAAGTTAAAGCCTCCTAATAAACTGGTTGAACTTGCCTGGTCTATACTGGTGTTTAGTAAAACTCCAAGGGTTGATACTACATTTTCCTTGGCAACAAAACCTGATATAGTTGCCACACTTGCCTGCCATGATCCAAAGCCTAAGGGCCTAAAGACTAGGGCTAAGAGGGATCCAAGCTTAGCAAGAATTGAATCTTCTGGCCTACCTCCTACCATTTGAAGGCTAAAGCTAAAGTTTGATAAGAACCATATTATAACTGTAGAAAGAAGGATTATTGATCCAGCTCTTTTTACATATGATTCTGCTTCGCTATAGACATCCCTTATAACAGACTTAGGTCTTGGCATATGGTATTCTGGTAGCTCCATTACAAAGGGAGCTGGCTTTGATGCAAAGGTCTTAAACTTCTTTAGGATAAGACCTGATACAATAACTGAGGCTATTCCTATCATATAAAAGGAAAAAGTAATTAGGGCTTGGTTACTTGCAAAAAAGGCACCTGAAATCATAGCTATAACAGGAAGCTTGGCTGAGCAAGGCATAAAGGTTGCAGTCATTATGGTAATTCTCCTATCCCTATCATTTTCTATAGTTCTTGATGCCTGGATACCAGGCACTCCACAACCTGTAGAAATCATAATAGGAATAAAGCTCTTACCTGATAGGCCAAAGCTTCTAAAGACCTTATCCATAACAAAGGCCACCCTTGACATATAACCAATATCTTCAAGTAAACTTAGAAGGGTGAAAAGAACTACCATTTGAGGTAAAAACCCTAAAACAGCTCCCACTCCTCCGATAATTCCATCTGTTACTAGACCAATAACAGCCTCATTTACATCAATAGATGCCAAAAGTTCTCCCACAAAAGGAGCAAAAGTCTCTTCAAAAAATCCATTTACTGCATCAGTTGCAAAGGTCCCAACTGTGGCTATGGATAGGTAGTAGATTACAAACATGACTAGGGCAAAGATTGGAAGACCCAGATACTTGCTTGTAACAATATCATCTATCTTATCAGTCCTAGTCCGCTTAAAGGGCTTTCTTTTTAGGACATTTTCCTCAATATTTGAAAGGGCATCATATCTTTCAGTTGTTATAATTGATTCCACATCATCATCATTAAGGTCCCTAAACTTCTGTCTGATTTTTTCAAGCTCTCCTAGGTCTTTTTCTGATAAGTCTAGGTCTTTTATCATTTCCTTATCATCTTCAAAGGCCTTGATTGAGTAAAATCTTGCAAAATCTTCATTAATTGAATCAGAAAAAAGTGTCCTAATCTCACTAAGACCTCTTTCCATATCAGGAGAAAAGTGTAGGGGATGAGGGTAGGATTTAACATCTTTTGCCTTGAGTATGGCCTTTTTTAAATCATCTAAGCCATCCTCCCTATTGGCAATAATCTCAACAACCTCAACACCCAAAAGCTCAGAGAGCCTTCTTCTATCAACATAATCGCCATTGGCCTTAACTATATCCATCATATTTAAGGCAATGATCGTAGGAATTCCTAGCTCTAAAAGCTGGCTTGTTAGGTAAAGATTTCTAATCAGGTTTGACCCATCAACTAGGTTTACAATAAGGTCAGGTTTTTCCTTAATAAGATAGCGCCTACTTACTACCTCCTCCATGGTATAAGGAGATAAAGAGTAGATACCAGGTAGGTCTTCTATAATAATATCCTTATGACCCTTTAACTTTCCTTCCTTTTTATCTACAGTAACCCCAGGCCAGTTGCCAACCTTTTGATTGCTGCCTGTAAGGGCATTAAAGAGGGTTGTCTTTCCTGAATTGGGGTTACCTGCTAGGGCTATAGAAAAACTCATCTTTCTTCCACCAAGATCTTTTCTGCATCAGCCTTTCTTATGGTTAGCTCAAAGCCTCTTAGGGATAGTTGGAGGGGGTCTCCGAGGGGGGCCTTTTTCCTAACCATAACTTCTGTTCCTCTAGTAACTCCCATCTCCATAATCCTTCTTTTGGTAGCTCCCTTGCCACCAACTTTTTTGATAAGAGCAAACTCTCCTACCGGAACATCCTTTAAAGTCATCATCATCACTCCTTTATATAAAAAGCCAGGCTTACTTTTCTAGGCCAAAGCTTTTAAAAATTTTGTGTTTATATAAATATTATACCACAGTAGCTGAAAATGAATATCATTCTATTTGTTAAACATATAACACTATCTTCGAATAAAAATCATTATCAACTGCTAAGACCATAATACCATATTTTCCTTAATTACAAAAGCTTTTTTTAGGTAAATTTATTATATTCTTAAAAATTCTAGCCTTTAGCATAAGTTTATGGGAAAGTAAAAGCCCCACTTATGGTGTAAGTAGGGGCTAAAGTTTTATCCTATCCCTAGATACTTTATCAAGTAACTAATAAAAATCATTAGGATTAAAATATAAAAATTTTTTTATCCTTCTTAAAAGATGGTCTTTTTAGACTAGAAAGGTCGATATTAGCCAAGGCCCAAAATCTACATCCAAGGCCTATTAGGGCAAGCTTATTCTCATCCCCTATGGTTAGAGAAGATATCATTATAAGCAAAAATAATACCAAGTAAATTCCTAGGGAGATTTTTACTAAAGGCTTTGTTTTTTTCATTCATATTTACCATCTCCTAAGTTTATTTTCTCATTAGATTTATCTTTTTATTATACTTTTTTAAAAAATCCTTTAAAGTGGACAAATTTGTCCATAGGTTTTTTAATAAAAATCCCCTAGGACCTAGGGGATTTTGACCATATTAATTTTTTACCAAGTCTAATTTCATATCTCCATCCTTGATTAGGCCCTTATTTTTCATTAGCCTATAGATTAGGTAGGAAAGTAGACCTGGTAGGATAAAGTGAAGGATTAGGATTTGACCAAGTAGACTTAGTGAATAGCCCATTTCTGTTAGCATGGATATTTGCCCAACTAGGCCACAAGTTCCCATACCTGACCCTATAGGCGAATTTTCCATATGAAAGATACTTGTAGAGACTGGTCCTAGGATAGCTCCTGCCAAGGTTGGAGGTAGCCAAATCCAAGGATTTTTGATTGTATTTGGGATTTGAAGCATACTTGTTCCAAGACCTTGGGCCAAAAGTCCCTCAAAACCATTATCCTTATAGGAAATTATAGCAAAGCCAATCATTTGACTTGCGCATCCTACTGTAGCCGCTCCTCCTGCAAGGCCTGATAAAGATAGCATCATACAAATTGCAGCTGATGATATGGGTAGGGTTAGGGCCACTCCTACCAAGACTGAAACTATAATTCCCATAAGGATAGGTTGTAGTTCAGTAGATTTCATTATCAAAGATCCTATCAGGGTCATAAAGTCTGAAACTCTTGGTCCTATCATATCTCCCACAAAAACTCCTACAAGGATTGTAAGGCTTGGGGTTAATATTATGTCTAGCTTACTTTCCTTTGATATTAATTTTCCTAGTTCAACCGATACTATACTTGCTATGTAGACTCCAACAGGCCCACCAAGTTCATAAGACCCTAGGCCTACTATGGTTGTTGCAAATAAGACTAGGTTGGGTGCTCCTAGGCTTTTTGCTATAGCTACTGCTATGGCAGGACCTGTCGCTTGAGCCACTAAGGGCCAGATTCTTTCTGTCAAAAAACTTATAGAAAATTGACTTCCTATGGTATTTAGGATGGTGCCGACCAAAAGTGAGGCAAAAAGTCCAAAGGCCATTGCCCCCAAGGCATCTATAAAATACCTCTTAAAGGAAATGTCTACTCCCTTTTTCTCAAAAAACTCCTTCATTAAAACCTCCTAATAAAGATAAATTCTCCTATACTATATCTTTAAAAAGAAAAAAGACGAAGAAAAATCTCCGTCTTTTTTTCTACTTATACATATCAAGGTCTTTTAAAAGCTCATCTATTTGATCGATTATTGATCCTATAAAGTCTATGGCTTTCTCTATTGGCTCACTCTTACTCATATCAACTCCAGCAGCCTTGGCTAAATCAATTGGTCCCATAGACCCACCTAATTTTAGGACATCTAGCCATCTTTTTCTATCCTCATCATCTCCATTTACAATTTTATCAGATATTATTGTTCCAATAGTTAGGCCTGCTGAATAGGTGTAAGGATAAAGTCCCATATAATAGTGAGGTTGCCTCATCCATGTCAACTCAGCCCCTTCTACAAGGTCTACACTATCCCCCCAGAATTTCTTTAGGTTATCCATAAAGATCTCATTTAGGTCTAAGGCTGTTAGGCTTTCTCCTCTTTCAACCGCCCTATATACATCCCTTTGGAAGCTTGCTTCAAGAAAATGAGTTACAAAGTTATGGTAGTAGGTCTTTCCAATCATAGTTGTAAGAACCCAAAGCTTCTCCCTCTTATCCTTAGCCTTATTAAGTAGGTACCTTTCCATGGTGATCTCATGGGCAGTTGATGGAGATTCTACAAAATACATACTCATATCAGCTGCTAGGGCCTTTTGGTTGGCATTGGAATAAATACCTTGGAGGGCATGGCCTAGCTCGTGGGCTAGGGTCATAACTTGGCTCATCTTTTCATTGTAGGTTGTCATAATGAAAGGGTGGGAATTGTAAGGAGATGCACAAAAAGCACCAGTCCTCTTACCTATATTTTGGGCATAGTCAATCCATCTTTCATCAAAGGCCTTTCTTATATAGCCTATATATTCTTCTCCCAAAGGTGATAGGCCATCTAGGATGTAGTCACGGGCCTTTTCTATAGGAAGACTTTCCTCATAGTCAGTATCGATTCCAAGCTTAAGATCTGCATAGGTCATCTTATCTAAGCCGTAGTGGTCTTTGAGAATCCTAGCATATTTTCTCATATGAGGGGCTAGCTTTTCCATAATTGTATCTAATTGGTTTTCATAAATATCAAAGTCTACATCTTGCCTTGCCAAAAGATAATGAAAGACTGACTCATAGCCTCTAATATCTGCAAGTCTTTTTTCATTGGCTACTTGGGTATTATAGATAGAAGCATTGGCTTCTTGGTAGTTTCTTAGCCCATCATGGTAGTCCTTGAAGGCCTTTCTCCTAAGGTCTGTCCTAGGATCAGCCTCTAGGTATTCCTCAAAGGTATTGTGGTTTAGGATAATCTCTTCTCCCTCATAGGTGAAATTTTCAAATTCCATATCCCCATAGCGCATGTCATTGTAGTTTTTGTATGGGGCTTGTAGGGTTGGGGCAAGGCTTGCAAGAACCTTTTCTGTCTCATCTGATAGGAGGTGGTCCTTTTTGCTTAGGATTTGTTCTATTGGATAAGAAAATTCCTTATACTCCTTGGCTACTTCCTTTAATAAATCCTCATCTAGCCTAGCTAGGGCTGGTTCATAAAAAGAAAGTTTCGAACCAATCTTAGCAAGCTCATTTCTTAAAAAAGAATCCCTCTTACTCATAGAAGTATCTGTAGTATCAACCTCCATTGAGATTCCTGCAAAGGTAGAAAGGTTGCCTATTTGCCCATAAATATCTGAAAAATCTTCCAAAGACTGATAAAGACTTTCTTTACTATCTATTTTTGTATACTTACTAGCAAAATCACTAGCTTTCTCCCAAAGATCTTTTATATCATTATAGAAGGCCTCATCATCCTTATACATATCCTCAATCTTCCAAGTTTCTCTTATATCAACTTCGCTTCTCTTTTTCACTTAAACCTCCTTAAGTATCTTAGATATTATTATTTTACTAATTTAGTATATAAAAGCAAAATCTTTAATAAAATTTAAAGCTAAAGTATAGTTATAAAAAAAGGAGGAAATAATGGATAAAAGAATAGAAAATTTTGCCAAACTTGCTGTTGAGTTTGGTGTAAATGTCAAAGAAGGGGAAGATGTCCTAATCAATACCCCAGTAGAAAGCCCAGAACTTGCAAGACTAATGGCTAAGGCTTCTTATGAAAAGGGAGCAGCCAATGTAGAAGTTGACTTTAGAGATGATGAACTAACAAGACTTAACTATAAGCATAAGTCAAGCCAAAGACTTGAAGAAGTTCCTAAATGGCAAATAGAAAAATTACAATATCAAATAGCTGACAAGAAATCAAATAGGATCTCAATCTCATCAGAAGACCCAGACCTACTAAGCGGTCTTGACCATGAAAAAATAGCAAAAGCCATAAAGTCTAGGTCTAGCCAAACCAAAGACTTTGTAAAATATACCATGAATGATATAGTATCCTGGCTTGTAATATCAGTGCCTAACAAAAAATGGGCAAAGAAGGTATTTCCTGACCTAGGAGAAGAAGAAGCAGTAGAAAAACTTTGGCAGGTAATTCTTGATGTATCAAGAGTATCAGAATCTTGGGAAGAGACAAAGAATAATTGGCAAAACCACCTAGAAAGCCTAGACTCAAAGGCAGAATACCTAAATAGCCACCAATTTGATAAAGTTCATTATAAATCATCAAATGGAACAGACCTTTGGATTGGCCTACCTAAGGATCATATATGGATGTCAGCAGGCTCAACCAATGCCAAGGGAGATAGGTTCATACCAAATATCCCAACAGAAGAAGTGTTTACATCACCTTTGTATAACAAGGTAGATGGAAAATTAGTAGCTACTAAGCCTTTGGTTTATAACGGAGTGGTAATTGATGAATTTTACTTTATCTTTGAAGATGGAAAAGTAGTAGACTTTGATGCAAAAAAAGGAAAAGACACCCTAGCCAAGATGCTAGATAGCGATGAAGGATCAAGGTATCTAGGAGAGATAGCCCTAGTTCCATATGATTCTCCAATATCAAATTCAAATATCCTCTTTTACAACACCCTCTTTGATGAAAATGCCTCCTGTCACTTTGCCCTAGGCAAGGCATATCCAACAACTGTAAAAGGCGGAGCTGAAGTGGCTGATGAAAAGATAAGAGAAATAGGTCTAAATGACTCCCTAATCCATGAGGACTTTATGGTAGGAGCAAAAGACTTGCAAATAAGTGCTTATAAAGATGATAGAGAATTTAAGATCTTTGTCGATGGAAACTGGGCCTTTTAAACAAAAAAAGTGGTGGATTTAATCCACCGCTTTTTTATCCCCTATAAGCATCCTCATCTACAAATACATATACATTTGGATGTAGGGTTAGAAAACTTGCTGGAAGTTCAGGATAGATAGTATCTTCTTCCACCAACCTTCTTATAGCCTCATGTTTATTCTTGCCACTAGCAAGTAAGATTAAGGTCTTTGCATTAAAGACATCCGCCATACCCATTGAGATAGCGTGGGTTGGTACATCTTTTTCACTTTCAAAAAACCTTGAATTAGCCTTGATTGTATCATCTGATAATTTGATAATAGAAGTTCTCCTATTAAGCTTATCACTAGGTTCGTTGAAGGCTAGGTGGCCATTTTCACCTATACCTAGGATTTGAATATCCCTTTGACCAAAATCATCTAGATATTTATCATATTCCTTACAATATTTTTCGTCAGCCTCTGGTGCAAAAGGAAGTTTTGTAGCTCCTTTATTGAAACTTACATGGTCAAATAAGTTATCCTTCATAAAATATTGGTAGGATTGGTCGTTATTAGGATCAATACCAACATACTCATCTAGGTTGACACTTTTTGCATACCTGAAGCTGATCTCTCCCTCATCACTTGCCTTAACAAGGTTTTTATAAAGGCCAATAGGACTAGATCCTGTAGCAAGACCAAGTTTTATTTGTGGCTTTTCCTTGATATTGCTTATCACTAGATCAGCAGCCTTCCCGCTCATATCATCATAATCTTTACATACTATAATATTCATATTAACTCCTTTATATTCTCTAATAAAATTATACAGGTTAAGAAAATAAAGACAAAAAAATCTTCAAGACCTAGGCCTTGAAGATTTTGCTTTTAATTAATAGTTGAAGCTTGCAATTTCGAAATATTCTTGTTTGTGTTGGCAAGCTGGACAAATCATTGGAGCTTTCTTACCTTCATATAAGAAACCACAGTTTCCACATTTCCAGATAACAGCTTCCTCTTTTTCAAATACTGTTCCATTTTCAACATTGTCATGTAGTTTTTGGTATCTATCTCTATGAGCTCCCTCAACCTTAGCGATATTTGTGAAAGCTCTAGCTATTTCATCAAATCCTTCTTCTTTTGCAACTTCTGCAAATGATGGATACATATCTTCACATTCTTCATTTTCTCCATCGATAGCACCTTGTAGGTTTGTTAGAGTATCATGGAAAACAACTGGGAATGCTGTATATTCTGGGTTTAATTCAATTGCATCTAATTTAAATTCTTCTTTTAAGAATTTGTAGAATCTTTCAGCATGTTCGATTTCATTTTTAGCAGTTTCTTCAAAAATGCTTGCGATTTGTTTGTAACCTTCTTTATCAGCAATCTTTGCTGCATATCTATATCTCATTGTAGCTTGGCTTTCACCTGCAAATGATGTAATAAGGTTTTGTGCTGTCTTTGTTCCTTTTAGTTGCATATGTATAATCTCCTTTTGTTATTATGTTCTATTCTCTTATAATCCTATTATAGTATGGTTTTTGATAAATGTCAAGAATCATTCTAATGTTTTTATCATTCTAATTGTGATATGTATAATCATTATCAATATTCTGATGGATAAATTTTTAACTATGGCTATATTTAAAGTAAGGACTTAGGCTATTAGGGGTATAATATTTTTAAGAATAGGAGGAAATAATGAAAATAGATTTTACTAATGTTAACCTAGAAAACTTAGATAATTATGAGAAAAAAGCAATGAAGGCCTTTGATAGCCTTATGAAAAAAGATGGTTTAGGAAATGACTTTTTAGGATGGATTGACAGGCCAAGCGATTATGATAAGGAAGAATTTGAAAGAATCAAAAAAGCAGGCCAAAGAATAAGAGAATCTTCTGATGTACTTGTATCCATAGGTATAGGTGGATCCTACCTTGGAATAAAGGCTGTCGATGTTGCTCTTGATAATTATTTTGACTCAGATAGGTCACTTAAGCTAATTTATGCTGGCCACCAACTTTCTGGCCAATACCTAAAAGAGCTGCTAGCCTACCTTAAAGATAAGGACTATAGCCTAAATGTAATATCAAAATCAGGGACAACAACAGAACCTGCCATAGCCTTTAGGTTCCTAAAAGAAGCCTTAGAGGAAAAATATGGTAAGAAAGAAGCTAAAAAGAGGATCTTTGCAACAACTGATAGGAAAAAGGGAGCCCTAAAAGACCTAGCAGATGCCAAGGGCTATGAGACCTTTGTAGTTCCAGATGATATAGGCGGAAGATTTTCAGTAATATCAGCTGTAGGCCTTCTACCACTTGCCGCTGCTGGAGTGGATATAGATGAATTTATGGCAGGCTTTAAACAAGGCCAAGAAACTTATACAAAAAATTCCTTTGACAATCCTGCTATAAAATATGCCGCTGTTAGAAATATGCTTTATGAAAATGGCAAAGATATTGAAGTTTTAGTAAATTATGAGCCAAAGCTAAGGTATATAGCTGAATGGTGGAAGCAACTTTTTGCTGAATCAGAAGGAAAAGATGGCAAGGGAATCTTCCCAGTATCTGTAAATAACACAACAGACCTTCACTCCCTAGGCCAAATGATCCAAGATGGTAAGAGAAATATCTTTGAAAGTGTAATAGAAATTGAAGAAAATGATAAGGATATTACTATAAAAGAAGATCCTGACAACCTAGATGGCCTAAACTACCTAGCTGGAAAGACCATGAGTTTTGTCAACAAACAAGCCATGGAGGGAACAACCATAGCCCATGTAGGAGGAGGAGTTCCTAATATAAGAATAAAAATAGAAAAAGTAGATGCCAAAAGCCTAAGCGAACTCTTCTACTTCTTTGAAATAGCTGTAGGAGTATCAGGCTATATGCTAGGAGTAAATCCATTTAACCAACCTGGAGTAGAAGAGTACAAAAAACAAATGTTTAAACTACTAGGAAAACCTGGATATTAAAATACCAAACTAAGACCATTTTAAATATGGTTAAATAATTTGAAAACCACAGTAAGGTTAGCCTTATTGTGGTTTTTTTACTTAACTTGGTCTATAAAAATGATGGTTTTAAGTATAGATGTACATCACTTGCTAGTGTCCTCCACTTCCCAGCTTGTCCCAACACCTAGCTTATGGGAAGGCAGTTGCAAATAAAAACAAAGTTATAAAAAATCATGAGAAGTATTTAAGAGTTTCTATACAATCATATGAGAATATATATTTTTATAAGCAGATAGTAAAATAAGCTTTTCTATAAATAATTATTTTTTATTATAGAGATAACTTTAAATTTCTAATGGTTAAATATCATCATTTGAATAAGAACTTTTTAATTATACCTCCATCAATTCTTAATTTTTTTGAAAAAAAAAAAAAAACGTATGCTATAATTTTAAAAAAAGGAGGAACCTACTAAAAGTAATAAAGATCCAAATATTATTAGGTTATATTAGATAATGGCAAATAATAAAAACTCTAACATAAATAAAATCATCCTTGGTCTAGGGCTAATCATCTTAATTTTTCTAATATTTTTTATAAAAAATAAGAATCCTAGCCAAAAGATAGAACCTGTTTCAGCTAGCCTAGAAGAATTTATAAGTGATGATGAGAAAGCCATCCTTGATAAGTTAGAGGCTACTAGCTATCCTGCAGGAGCCTATGAGTATCAAAGCCTTATAGGAGAAGATACATCAAGGTTTTTCATTTTTGTATCAAAGGATGAAAGAAAGATATCTGATAGAGAAGAAGATATTTTTAATCTTTCAGATGGCAAATTTGATTACTTGGCTTCTAGAGAAAGAAAGACTTATTATAAAGAAGAGATAGGAAAAAATATAGCCAATGAAACAATCAACCATTTTTCCCTATCAAGTTTTATCGATCCTTCTGGCAGCCTATACCCAGATTTGATTATTAGTAAGAATGATAATGGATATATAGTCAAAAATTCTATATTTTCCACCTTCTTTGATTCTGATGGAATCTTGTTAGAAAGACAATCAAGGTCATCAGGAGAACCTTATATTGAAAGATTAGTAAATTATGATCCTGATTTTGACAAATATTATAAGGAGTATATGGGGCTTATAGAATCTTTCAGCCAGGTAGATTCTATCAACCTAGTTTCTCCAAAATGATGATATAAATTATAAAAGGGGCCAATTTAAAAAGCCCCTTTTTTAGGAGTAAATATGAAAAAATTAAAATTTTACCTAGGACCTGTCCTTTTAATTCTTTTAATTTTTGCCATTTTTTGGCAAAATAAGGACAGTCCTAGAGATATAAAGATAAATTCTTATAAGTTAAATGAAGAGGTGATTTATGATAATTTAGGAATTAAGGCAAAAAATTATGAGCCTGTTGATCTTGGATCATCTATGGCACTTAAAGTTACCTATACTTTGACCAATAAGTTTGATGAGAATCGTGATGCTAGTACTTATCTATACTCAATTACCCTTTTTCATGGCTTAGAAAATTCAGTCGGTCAAAATTTTATCCCTCCTGGAGATTTTCCCAAAGAGATGCTAAATGAATATTTTGATATCTATTATGACGATGAAGACTTTATTCTTGACCCTAATGAAAGTAAGGATGTTTCAATTTATTATATTATAAGTAAAGATTATTTTACTAATGAAAGACCACTTAACCTTGTTTTTTCTAATAGCCTTTATTGGGATAAGTATCTTGAATATTTGGATAAGGGAATTTTTTATTATGAAATAATAGACTTAGGAGCTAGCAAATGAAATTTTTTACAACAAGAGCATTTACAAAAAATAAGATGGCCTTGGTCCTATTCTTTTTGCTTGTAATTAACTTTTTCTCTTTTACAGCATATCCTATAAAAAATAACTTCGATAAGATGATGCTTCAATCCCATGGACTGAAAATATCTTAGTTAATACTGGGTCAGCCTCTTTTTTGAATGGGATCTATATTTTTATAATTTCAGGATTTATCTATGCTGATGCTTTGGTAGTTGATGATAAAACTGGCCTTAAAAATATAGTTATGACCAAAACTACCTATAAGACCTACCTGGTTAAATCCCTAATTTTTAATTTTATAATAGCAGGTATTTTTGCAATCCTACCTAGCCTAATAAATTTGATTCTTTGGTTTGCTGTAAGGCCAAATGTGCCTCTAGTCCATTTTAATATCATGAATATGGCCCAAAGTGATTTATTTGTTGATATATTTTTGAAAAGTAAAGTTTTATTTTTCTTCTTGCATTTTTTGAAGATATTTTTCCTTAGTGGAATTATAGCAAGTTTTGCAATCTTTATAAACACAAAATTTAATAATAGGTATCTAGGTCTTATGGTGACATATATAATAGATACAATAATTGCAGTAAGTGCAGGTTTTTTGCCAACAAATTTTCAGTACTCATTTTTTGCTGTATTCTATTCTATAATAAAGCCAGACTTTATGACTCTTCTTGTTGGCCTTGTATTCTTGCTACCAAGTTTGATCTACTTTATAAAATTGGCTAAAAGGGGTGGGAAATATGATTAAGTTATTGAAAAGAGATCTTTTTTATATAATAGATAGGTCAAAGAGGCTTATGATACTTTATGCCTTCCTACTAATTTTAACCCAGTTTTATATCTTGCCAAATGGAGATTATAATTCCATGGAACTTTTTATAGGACTTTTGGCTGACCAGGGCTATATCCATAGCCTAGCTAACTTTAGCCCACCTTTTATCTGGTTATTGTTCCAGCTTATCCCCACCTTTATCATATCTTTTATATCATATCAAGACCATGTCGATAATGCTTCTTATATTTTACTAAAGACAAGGTCTAGGATGGTGTACTTTGGATCAAAAATCCTAGCAGGACTAATAGCCCTTGGGATAATTCACTTATTTACCGCTCTACTAGTAGTAGCTGATAATATTCTAGTTAGCTTTTATGATAGGAGTTTTGCCTTAATATATTTAAGATTAGTCATCTCTTATATAATAAGTCAATTTCTCCTATATTTTCTCTCCTTTATTCTATCCATAAAATATGGATATAAGTTTGGAGTAGCAAGTATTCTAATTTCCTTAACCTTATCTATGGCTACTAATTTTAAGGGATTTTTAGGTCAACAGACCCTTGCTTTTAAGCAAGATGTCATGGGTGGATATATAAGTTTTTTTGATAATATATTAGTTTGGTCTATCTATCTTATAGCTCTTTCATTAATAGCTTATAAGATATTTAGGTCCTATGATTTTTATGGGAGTAGTTATGATTGAAGTAAATAATATTGCAAAAAGTATAAATGGAGTAAGTATTCTAGAAGATATCAGCCTTAAGCTTCTTGAGGGTAGGGTTTATGGATTTCAAGGAAGGAATGGGTCTGGCAAAACTATGCTCTTTAGGGCTATCACTGGATTAATTGGCATAGATAAGGGAGAAGTCATAGTAAATGACCTAAAGCTTGATAATAAATATTTTGCCAAGGATGTAGGTCTACTATTAGAAAATCCTTCTTTTCTTCCTAACCTTAGTGGATATAAAAATCTTTCAATGATTGCAGCTATTAGAAATATAATTGACAAAGATAGGATATATGAAATTCTTAAGCTTGTAGGCCTCTATGAGGCTAGGGATAAGGAATTTGGAAAATATTCTCTCGGTATGAAACAAAGGCTTGCCATAGGTCAGGCCATAATGGAATATCCTAAGATCCTAATGCTTGATGAACCAACAAATGCTATTGATGAGGAGGGCATTGAGGTCCTAAAGAAGATAATCAAAGAGGAAAAAAATAAGGGAACCATAGTTCTTCTAGCTAGCCACGAAAAAGAAATCATCGAAGAATGTGCTGATCAAGTATTTATGATGAAAAATGGTAAAATAATCGATAGAAAAATCCTAAATAATAAAGAATAGCAACTAAAAACCAGCAAGACTGCTGGTTTTTCTATGTTAATTCATAAAGTATTTACTTGCTAATGAAGCCTTTATCTTTGCCTAGTTTGTATAAGGATAACAAGGCCAAAAGCCCTAGGATTGTTACTATTAGGGAGCCTTCTATGCCAAAAGCTCCCCCACTTAAGATGTCTTGGCCCCTAGATTCTGTTATAAAGATAGAATTCTTATTATAAACTATCCCACTTACCCTTATGCCAAAGATATTGGCTTGAAAAAAGTTCCAGAAGCTATGGGCTGCCCCTGCTAGGTAAAGAGATTCTCCTAGGTAATAAATAAAAGAAAAAATTAAGCCTAGTAGAAATATATTGATACAAGCTATAAGACCAAAGGATGTATTTCCTAAGTGAAGGGTTGAAAAAATCAGTGAATTTACTAAAAGACCCAGGCCCACTGACCTATGGCTAGCAAAATAGGTCATAAGAATCCCCCTCACCATAAGTTCTTCATGAAAGCCTTGGAATATCCAACCTATAAGAAAGGCTAGAAAGATAAGTGGATTGATAGACCCTATATTTATCCTTATATCATAAATATCAAAGATAAGGCCAATAATTAGACTAAGGCTTAATAGACCTCCCCCTAGGATAAGGCCTAGTAAGTAATTTTTAAAATTTTTACCTGCCCTTAATCCTAGGGCTTTTTTGCTAAAACCAAGGCTCTTTCTTGCATAAAGAAAGATTAAAAGTGAAGAGATACTTGTCATATAAAGGCTTATAAGGGTAAGATTTTCAGCATCTATATTTTTATTAAAAATATTTAGGCTAAGAACTACCAGCAACTGGGGTAGGTAGGAGATGGATAAGAGCTTTATAATTAGTAGAAAGGGATTTTCTTCTTTTACTAACTTTCTACTTAAGCTTATAGGCCCATTTGCCCTAAAACTTATCCTATTCTTTGACATAATCTAGGGCTCCCCCTAGGATGGCATTTACAAAGGCCCTTGACTCAAAGATTTCATAGCCAAAGAGGGAATTTTTTATAAAGATTGTAACCTTGGCATTGGCCCTAGGACTTTTCT
Source organism: Anaerococcus sp. (assembly GCA_030532385.1). Lineage (GTDB taxonomy): Bacteria > Bacillota > Clostridia > Tissierellales > Peptoniphilaceae > Anaerococcus. Next base: position 132,262 of record JAUNLG010000001.1, read on the forward strand.
CATCTTTAAGTCTTTCCATATAATCCTCATGGTTTTTGTTAATATCAAGGGAGTCATAGACATCTATATAGTTGACATTAGATATATCAAGGCTTACTTCCTTACCCCCATCTTTTTTCTCTTCTCCCACATACTCTACAGTAAGGTTAGTGAAGTTACTTGCTATAAATTCTTTGGCCTTAGCTTCATCATTAGAATAAGATTTCCCCAAGACATCCATGATAAGGGCCATCCTGTCAGACTTATCTTCCAAATAATTTATATCATAGCCCTTTATGGCCTTAGTAAACTTATCTACTTGACTTTTACTTTTTGACCTAAGGCTTAGGATAAGAGTAAGAATTAGGATAAGAATAAGCAAAAGGCCTCCTATCCTTAGTCTCTTCTCCCTCTTTCTTCTCTCCATCCTTCTTTTGGCACGGGCACGGGCCCTTTGGTCAAGGTCTAATTCTTTATGATAATCTCTTGTGCTTTTTCTTCTCCCATCCATTTTTTCCCTCTTTTGTTAATATTTTTTAGCTTTTGTGATATGATTAGTGTATGAAAAAAATAACTTCCAACCTGCCAGGTTTAATTAGCCTTATCTTTTTACTTATAAGTCTACTTACCCCTCTTTGGCCTAGCTCAATAAAATTACATAGCCAGCCTATCTTTAGGCTCATCAATGGTTTTATCATAGCCTATCTTGCCTACCTTCTTTCCTTTATGGAAACTAGGAAGGTCTTCTTATTCTTCCTGCCCCTTATTATAAATTGCTTACTTATAGTCTTTATAATAAACCAGGGTAAAGTTAGACTTAATAAGACCCTAGTTTATGATAGCTACCATGTCCTTGTAAACCTTTTTGATCTTATTAGCCTAGTAGGCCTATATTTTCTTATAGACCTACTTTTGACTAAGATTTTTGGGTCTAAGTTTACAGGCTACCTAGGACTCTTGCTAATCCTAAGCTTCTTTTTATTTGATTATATCAGTAAACTGGCAAGCTTTTCAAGATATAGGGAACTTTTACTTTATCTTGGGATCTTTATTATGGCAACTAGGGTAAAAAGAGCTAGGTCTATAAGACCCTACCTTTATATTTTGGGCTTGGTGATCCTTATGGGAGAGGTTTTCCTTAGCTTATATTTTAAGATAAACTTAGGGTTTCTCTTAGGATTTTTCCCCTTAGTCTATATCCTCCTAAAGAGCCTAGGATTTGATGATAACTATAGTCTAGTAAATGTACTAATCCTTAGCTACCTTTATCTTTTCCCAAGTATTCTAATCCTCACTAAGGCTTTGCTATTAGCTAGGGAAATTCCTATCCTAATCATAGGCCTACTAGCTACTTATATTGTAGGTGAAGTCTTATATAGGTTAAGATTAAAGTTTTTAAACTATCCTCTTATTGGAATAAACTAAAAATCCAGCCAATATGGCTGGATTTTTATAGGGTATCTATTTTTAACCTAATATCTCTTTTTAAAAGTATAGCACAGACTAGGGCATTTATAATTTCTGCTATAAGAAAGGCCCACCATACCAAGTCTATATTCCCTGATAGGGATAAGAAGTAAAAGACTGGAAGGATTATTATAACCTGCCTTAGGATTGATTGGAGGATGGCACTCTTCCAGTTGCCCAAGGCTTGGAAAACTCCAACTGATACTATGGATATGGCTGCTACTACCAAGGATAAGGATACAGTCCTTATCATAGGAACTCCTATTCTTCTCATCTTATCTGTAGCTTGGAAGATATCTAAAAGCTGGTTGGGTATAGACCAAAGGATACTTGCTGCTATAGCTACTAGGATAAGTCCAGATATTAGGGCAAGCTTGATAGATTTTTTGATTCTTTTTTTATACCTGGCCCCATAGTTGTAGGAGACTATAGAAACTATAGCATTGGATAGGCCTATTACCGGCAAAAAGGCAAAGGATTGAAGTTTAAACATTACCCCATAGGCTGCTATAGCTGATTGGCCGAAGCTTTGAAGGATTGAGTTTATGACAAAGATTACCACAGATGATACTGATGTCATAACTATTGATGGAAGGCCAATCCAAAAGATTTGCTTTAGGATATCTCCATGGAGTTTAAATTTCTTAAAGTCTATTTCTATTTCTTTATTTTTTACCTTATTTAGGATAAGTCCTAGGATGGCTCCTGCTATCTGGCCTATGATTGTAGCTAGGGCAGCTCCTTTTACTTCAAGCCTTGGAAAGCCAAAAAGTCCAAAAATTAGTATAGGGTCAAGGATTAGGTTGACTAGGGCTCCTGTTACCTGTACTACCATAGTATAGAAGGTAAGGGAGGTTGACTGGAGGAGCTTTTCTGTTAGGACTTGAAAAAATATACCAACAGAAAATACTGTAACTATGGTTAAATAGTCCTTGGTGTAAGCGTAGACTAGGGGAGATTGGGTCTGACCTTTGGCAAAGCTTTGGGAGAATAAAAGCCCTAGGATGGCAAAGATTATATAGGTTATGCCTGCAAGGATAAAGCCGTGCATGGCTACATAGCCAACTCTTTTTTTATCCTTCATTCCTAGATACCTGCTTAAAAGGGCTCCTGCTCCCACTCCTATGCCTATGGAGAAGGCTAGCATGATATTTTGGACAGGAAAGGCTAGGGATACTGCTGTAAGGGCCTCTTCTGATAGTCTTGATACAAAGATTGAGTCTACTACATTATAGATAGATTGAACTAGCATTGATATTATCATAGGTAGGCTCATTTTTAAGAGTAGGGGTCCTATGGGCATGGTTCCCATTATATTTTCTTCTTTTATAATCTTTTTTTCCATACACTCTCCTTTTTCTACAATACAAAAGATACCGGAAGTCGGTACCTCATGTTAGTCAAATAATTCTTTTTCTTGTGCTCTTATTGATTCGTTAACTTTAATCTTCCTTAGGATATTATCATCATAGGAAGCTTTTATGTGGATAGCTGAGTTTTCTTCTCGACCTTTCTTATTAAACTCCTTTTTTAGGGAATCTTCCACCTTTTCATAAGATTTTTTTCTACTTATGGCTTGGAGCCTAAAGGGCTTTTGGCCAATTTTCTCATAGCTTTTGTCAAAGATTAGATCTTTTATGGCAAGGTCTATTAGGTTAAGGCCTGCAAGGGTTGAGTAATAGAAGGTCCTTCCTTGTCTTATATTCATCTCAAGGACGAAAACTTCCCCACTTACACTATCCTTCTTAAAGTCAAGGTTAAAAAGACCATGGTAGTCAAGAGAGTCTACAATTTTTTTGGATATGGCATACATCTGCTTATCATCATGGTCCACTTGGACAAGGTGGTTGCCTATCCACATGGGTCTTAGGTCTGATAGGAGGTTTCTAGCTAGGACAAAGGATACTTTTCCATCCCTACTCCTATAGCCATTTAGGGAATATTCGCTTCCCTGGCCACCTTCTATATATTCTTGACCTATAAACCTACCCTCATAGTTTGAATCATAGGCTTTCTCTAAGACTTCTCTAGCCTTCTTGCTTGAGTCAAGTTTATAACCCTTTTGGATATTTTTAGCAGATGAACTTATAAATTTATCATAGTCATCAGCCTTCAAAAATACCTTACCATCAAAGTCTAGGTCTTTTATATTATCTCTTCCTATAATTTTTGTCCTAGGATACCTTACCCCTATTTCTTCTAAATACTCATAAAAGGATGATTTTTTGATCAACCTTTTGGCAAAGTCCTTTTCAGGATAGGGTATGTGGTAGGAGAAGGTAAAACCATCTTGGTTGTTGACTAGCAGGTCTACATATTTTTCTGTAGGAGCAAAAAATACAAAGTCATCTTCTTCCCTTGCTTCTACCACTTGGTTTAAAAAGCTTATAAAAATATTTTCATCAGATGAAAATCCTTTTTTTGTGTAAATATCTGCAATTTTACTTTTGTAAAAGGGTACTAGGACCCCAGCCCCTACCACTATTGGCTTTTTCCCATAGGCCTCATAAAAGCTTCTAGCGACAGAGTAGCTGTTGTGGTCTGTACCTAATATTATAGCGTTAAAGTTCATCTTAGTAGCTAGGATTTGTATCCTTGTTATCTCTTTCTAGAGAAATTTTTTCTATAAAGTCTTCTATTAGGATACCTGAGGATTCTTCTCCATCCCTATTTCTTACAGTAAGCTTGCCGGATTCTTCTTCTCTTTCTCCTACTACAAGCATATAGTTTGTTCTCATAAGTTGGGCTGACCTTATCTTATAGCCAACTCCCTCATTTCTACTATCTACTTCAACCCTAAAGCCTGCCTTTTTGATTCTTTCCTTAAGGTCATAGGCAAAGTCCATGTACTTATCTGATACAGGGATTATTTGAACTTGTTTTGGGTTTAGCCATAGTGGGAACCTTCCTGCAAAGTGCTCTGTCAAAACTCCTATAAATCTTTCTACAGATCCAAGTAGGGCCCTATGAAGCATTACAGGACGTTTCTTCTCCCCATCTTCATCTACATAGGTTAGGTCAAAGTTTTGTGGAAGTTGGAAGTCTAGTTGGATTGTTCCACATTGCCAGGTTCTTTTTGCTGCATCCTCTAGGTGAAAGTCTATTTTTGGACCATAAAAGGCACCATCACCAGGATTTAATTCATAAGAGATTCCTCTTTCTTCAAGGGCTTTTTTAAGTTGGTCTTCTGCAAAATCCCAATCCTTTAATTCTCCCATATAATCATCTGGTCTTGTTGATAATTCTATAGAATATTTAAAGCCAAAGGTCTTATATAAAAGATCTGCAAGGTCTATCATCTTGTAAACCTCATCCTTAATTTGACTAGGGAGGCAATAAACATGGGCATCATCTTGGGTAAAGGTCCTTACCCTAAAGAGTCCATGAAGGGTTCCTGATAGCTCATGCCTGTGGACTTGACCAAATTCTGCAAGCCTTACTGGTAGGTCCCTATAAGAGTGTTGGCTAGACCCATAAGTTAGTACTGAACCTGGACAGTTCATTGGCTTAATAGCATAAGCTTCATCATCTATCTTGGTAAAATACATATTTTCCTTATAATGATCCCAGTGGCCTGACCTGTGCCATAGGTCTTCATTTAGGATAAGAGGAGTTTTAATCTCACCATAGCCTCTTTCATTTAAGATCCCTCTCCACCAATCTAAAAGCTCATTCATCAAGGTCATGCCATTTGGATGGAAGAATGGGAAGCCTGGTCCTTCTTCATGGAAGGCAAAAAGATCCATTTGACTACCTATTTTTCTATGATCTCTTTTTTCAATCTCTTTTTGTAAGGTCTCATACTCCTCTAATTGCTTAGCTTTTTCAAAGGAAATCCCATAAATCCTTTGGAGCATTTGCCTATTAGAATCTCCCCTCCAGTAGGCTCCTGCTATAGATTTAAGCTTAACAGCCTTGATAGCCTTTGTAGAAAGTAAGTGGGGTCCCCTACAAAGGTCTAGGAAATAATCTCCCATCTTATAAAGGGTAATTACTTCTTCTTCACCTAGGTCATTTATAAGTTCAACCTTATAGTCTTGGCCTTCTTCTTTGAATAAGTCTAGGGCTTCTTTTCTTGAAATCTCAATTCTTTCAAGAGGAAGGTCCTTTTTTGCTAGTTCTAGCATTTTTTCTTCAATTTTTTCTAAATCTTCCGGTACAAACCTATGGTCAAGGTCCATATCATAGTAGAAACCATCATTAACTGCAGGACCTATAGCAAACTTAGTCCCAGGGAAAAGTTCTTTGATCGCCGCAGCCATTAGGTGGCTTGATGTATGCCAGAAGATTTCCTTACCTTCCTTATCCTCAAACTTAACAACCTTAAAGCTAGCATCTTCATTGATAGGCTCTTGGTAGCCCTTAACTTCTCCATTGACAACAGCTCCTAGGGCTGCCCTGTATAACCCCATAGAGATATCCTTAGTAACATCACCTACGAGAACTCCCTTGTCATATTCTTTTACTGAACCATCTGGTAGTGTAATTTTTATCATAATTCCTCCTTTAATTTCATTAAAAAAAGATGTATGCCCTAGCCTTGCTATAGGACGATACATCTCGTGGTTCCACCTAATTTTTTTCTCATTAGTAAGTTTATCGCACTCATACGTTTCAAATTATTGAAAAACTCCGGGGTGGTGGCTTTGATTTACCTAGTAAAACTTCTCAGCATCCGTTTCTCTCTGTACCTATAGAAAAAATCAAGCGTCCCCATCTTGGTCAAATATTTAATATAAAATTATGTTACCATAAATTTAAAATTTTTCAATTACTTAAGTTAAATAAAGTATAGGTTTGACCAGAAGTAAGCCAAGGCCTATAATATTAACAAAAAGGGGGTTTTATGAAAAAAGGAGTAATACTAACAGGCCATGGTATCTTTGCTAAAGGCCTTGCATCGTCTATAAAAATGGTCGCAGGAGACTTTGATAACCTAAGGGTTTGTGACTTTGAAGAGAAAGATACTTACGAAAGTTTAGATAAAAAAATCCTAGAAGCCTATGAAAGCCTCAAATCTTATGAAAATGTTATAATCCTTACAGATCTTTTGGGGGCAACTCCCTTTTATAGGGCAAATATTTGCCTAAGGGATAAGGATAATGTGCATTTCTTCTCAGGTGCCAACTTTGAAATGGTCTATCAAGCCCTAAGTCTGTTAGATGATGACCTAGATAGCTACCTAGAGAAACTTACTTCCTATGCAAAAGATTCCATAGTTTATTATGGCAAATAAGGGCTAATTTCAGGCAAATTCTCTAAGTTTTCTTGTTGACAAAAGCTAGATTCATACTATAATACAAGAAGTAATTTGAAGAAAAAATTTAGGAAAATCTAAATGAAAGGAGAAAAAATGGCAGATATAGTATTTGTAAGAATAGATGATAGGCTCTTGCATGGCCAAGTAGGCAGGGAATGGGTCAAAAGCGAGGGAGCTGACCTAATAGCTGTAGGCAATGATAAGATTGCAGAAGATCCTAAAGATCAAAAGCTAATGAATATAGCAACCCCACTTTTTGCTGATAGTCTTTTTGTAAAAGTAGATGACCTAGTAGAAAGACTTAAGGACAATGAAGACAGGAAGGCCCTAATCCTTATAGCAAGTCCAAAAGAAGCCTACAAGCTTGTTGAAAATGGCCTTGATGTAAGCACAATAAACGTGGGCAATATGAGAAAACTTGATAGCAAGGAAGAAATAAACCCTAATGTCTATATAGGAAGTGAAGATAGGCTATACTTTAACAAATTAGCTGATAAGGGCATATCCTTTGACATAAGAACCCTTCCTAATGATAAGCCAGTAGATGAGGATAAATTATTATAGGATATTAGACTTAGATTATAAATCTAGGTCTTTTTTTTATGACAAAATTCCTATAGGCTAAAACTTATTTAATATCTCCTATAATATATTTATATTTAGGGTAGATATATACAAATAGGAAGGAGTATTTATGAAAGTTGTTGTAGTTGGCGGGGTTGCAGGTGGTGCAACTTTTGCTAGTAACCTAAGAAGACTTGATGAAAATGTTGAGATTGTTATGTTTGAAAAAGACAGGGACCTATCCTTTGGTAACTGTGAAATCCCCTACTACCTATCTGGTGAAATTGCTGATTCTAAGGAACTAATCAACAGAAGTGTAGATGATTATGTAAATAAGCTAAATATCAAGGCTAGAAACTTTCACCTAGTTACTTCTATAAATAGAGAAGAAAAATATGTGACTGTCCTTGATAAGATAAATAATAAAAGTTTTAAAGAATCTTATGACTACCTAGTTCTTGCCCCTGGAACTTATGAAAATATGCCAAAATCTATAGAGGGCTTTGACCATGACCATGTTTTTGCTGTAAAAAATGTGGTCGATGTCGAAAATATCAAGGCCTTTATTGAAAAAAATGATGTAAAAGAGGTCTTTATAGGAGGAGCTGGTTTTGTTGCCTTAGAGGCAGCCCATGCCCTAAGTGAGCTTGGTGGGCTAAATATTTCCATGCTCATAAGAAAGTCAACTTCCCTTCTAGGACAAATTGACCTTGACCTAAAGGGCTTTATTAAAGAAGAGCTAATAAATAAAAATATAAATATAATTTCAGGTAAATCCCTTAGTAAGATTGGCGAAGATGAAGTTTTCTTTGACGATGGAACTAAGATGAGGGCAGATCTAGTAATAAGCTCCCTTGGAGTTAGACCTCAATCTAAGCTTGCAAGGGATGCTGGTCTAAATCTACTAAAAGATGGGTCTATTGATGTTGATGATAATTTTAGGACTTCTGACCCAAATATCTTTGCCATAGGCGATGTTATCAATCCAAAAAATTTCATTACAGGAGAGAAATCTAAGCTAAACCTAGCCTGGCCTGCCCACAGACAGGCAAAATTTTTGGCTTCCTATCTTTTAGGAGAAAATCTTAAGCCACCTTCCTTCATTGGAACCTTTGCCATCAAGGTCTTTGACCTAAATGTAGCAGCAGTTGGCCTTAATGAAAAAAGTCTAAAAGATTTAGCCTATGACTATGACTTTGCCCTCCTAACCCATACTGATGCAGTATCAAACATGAATAATTCTAAGAAAATCTACCTAAAGATCCTCTTTAATAAAACAAGTGGACAAATCTATGGGGCCCAGGCTCTAGGCTACGGGGTAGTTGATAAGAGAATTGATGTAATAGCAAGTGCAATTAAGCTTAAGGCTAGTATCTATGACCTTTATGACCTAGAACTAGCCTACCAACCCTTCTATTCAACCGTAGAAGATGCTACAAACCTTCTAGCTAAGGCTGGTATAAATAAAATAGAAGGAAGGGTAAGGGAAATCTCCTTGGATGAATTTGCTAGTAATATAGGAGATTTTGAAGTCTATGACCTAAGAGATGAGGCTTCCTATAAAAAGGGCCATATAAGAGGGGCCAAGTCCCTTCATGGCTTTAACCCAAGGAAAGATTACGATAAGCTTCCTAGGGATAAAAAGATAGTCTTCTATGACGAAAATGGTAAAGTTTCTGCCAATTCTATCAAGGTCTTAGATAATTTGGGGATAAAAAATGTCTATGCCCTATCAGGTTCCCTATTTTTCTTCAAAAAATATAATGACCTAATGGATTTAGATATGATAGAAGATAGATAAAATATTTCTTGTATGGCTTTTTATCAAAATAAGATAAAAAGCCTTATTTTTTTAGGCTCATCAAAAATATAAAACGACGCATCTGTTTTGATACAATTTTCAATTATTAAATATATTAAGTAAGGGATCCCACAAAGAGCCTATATAAATAGAAATACCAGCATAGTTAAAAGCTCTTTTATAATTTCTACTAACCGCAAAATCTATCGCTCCTGGAACAACAAGGAGGTTTATTAGAGATAATGCAATAACTACAAGCCTAACAAGTAAAAGTTTTATGATAGAATTTTTATCAGTAAATTTGAAGAATTTTAATATCGTATATTAACTCCTTTATATTGTTATATACTGTAATAATAAAGAATCAAATTATTTCATTTTCTTTTTGATAATTATCTGGAAAACTTTTTCTTGATTTATTATAATTTTTATGATATAATTATCGAAAGTATTAGGAGGTAAACATGAAAATTCAAAAGAAAAAAATAGTTATCTTATTATCAATGATGTGTATTTTTATTCTAAGTACAGGTCTTACTTACGCCAAAACCCTTACTCTAGCTTGGAAGTCTAATTACACTTACGTCAGAAGCTACCATCCTGATAATTTTACTGCAGATACTTATACGGGTTATCTTTCAATAAGAGGCGCAGATAGGTATGGTACAAACGGTTCTTCATATCCTAACTATTCTAGAATCACCTATGTTAAAGATGGTATAGCCAACCGCTATAAAATTCATAGTCAAGGCGAATCTGATACAAAGGTAAGAACTCGACAAGTTACATTTAAAGATGATTGGGATTTTGGACCTAAAACAGAAGTTTATGGATTTATCGCCACAAGTCAAGCAAACGCTACCATCAGTTCTGTAAATGATGAATACTAGAATCAAAATAAACATTGTAATGATGGTTTTGTCATTTGCAATGCTTATGGCTAGTCTTTTAGGATTTTTCTATTTGTACATATATATGTTGAACAACGTAGAAAATCCCTTTGGACTATCCTATAATTATACATTTTTTGCAAGAGATGATACCAATAAGTTGAGTGTAGATGAAGTAATTGATCCAGATATAAATGATCTACTAGTTTTAGGCCTTGATGATAAGGAGAAGATCTTATATATTTTTGATCCTTCTAACTTTTATTTATACCAACTAGAGAACACCAATGATAGGGGCAGGTATTTTAATAAAGAGGATTATAGGGAAAAAAAGGATGTGAGCCTTGGAATAAGAAATGATATATTTGTTGATTTAGATCAGCCTCATCAATTTTATCAAGTTTCACCTCAAACTGATTTATACCATAAGGACATCAAGGCATATAAAAACCTTACTTCAATATCCAACTTACCAAAGTTCATCTACACTGATGGGAATAATCTAGATCAAATAGATAACATATCTAAAACCCTAACTTCTCACGGGTATAAATCTTATAAGACTTCTAACAGTATTTTTAATTTGATAAAAAACAATTCAAATATATTTACAAGTAGGTACTTTTTTATTGCGATATTAGGGATAGCTACCTATTTTATGGCAATATTGTCAATTTACTATTATGTAAAAAGTAAAGGTAAATTTATCATACTTAGTGATTATCTAGGTGGTAGTACTAGAAAAATATGCAAAAAACTTTTAGTTGAATTTGTAGGATCGATTGTTCTAGGACTTTTCTTAGCCTTAGCCTTATCCATATTCATTATTACTTATCACGGTGGATTTTTGAGTTTAAGTTTATATGTAAAATCTATTTTTATACTTACACTCATGCATTTATCTATCTTTATAGGAAGTTTTATGATTTTCTATATCATGATTTATAGATCTTTGATAGGAAGCAAAAAGGAGGAGATCTTGTGAATAGGTTAAGTTTTCTAAGATTTTTAAATAGGTATAAATCTCTATTTATAATATCTTTATTGATCATCACTCCTTTAGCATTTATATTTGACCTATCTACAAAATCTTTGGTTGATACTATAATAAGTAAACCAATAGGATCCAATAACTTTATAATTTTAACCTATCTTTACCCTTTTTATTTATCAATCATTATCGTTTTTACCATAGGCTATACTTATGCTTGTAAAGATCAAGTGAAAAATATGATTAAGCGGCTTAAGATTTTAGAATATAGTGGTGAGGAGAAGAATTATATAAGAAAATTAATAATAAGTTTTTATGGTTTAATTTATATTATAATTATAGTTTTTGGTTTTCTTTTAAATACACTCGATGTGTACTTTCTAATGATACCGACTATACTTCTTATTATTGAACTTTTATCTTTAAAGTTTGAGCTTAACAAGTTAAGGTAAGGAAGATCTAATGAATATAGAATGTAATAATATTAGTAAAAAATATCAGAGGTTTAAAGGTCCAGTTTTTAAAAATGTGAGCTTGTCTTTAAAAGATAATGAAAGAGCGATTATAACTGGGCCTTCTGGCAGTGGGAAGACAACCTTGCTTAAAATCCTAGCCCTAATAGATAGGTCATTTAAAGGGGATTATTTATTAGATGAAAAAAATATAAGAAAAATAAATAGCAAAGACTTAGCAGAACTTAGAAAGAATATCTCCTATGTCTTCCAAGAATACGGACTTTTAGAAAATGAGAGTGTTTATGAAAATATATCCCTAGGCTTAACCTACACAAATCTTAGCAAAAAGAATATTGATACAAAAATTAACAAAATAACAAAATTCTTGGAAATAAATGATTTACTTAAAAATAAAGTAGGTCTTTTATCAGGTGGTCAAAGGCAAAGAGTAGCCCTTGCAAGAGCTATGGTTCGCAATTCTAATATATTTATAGCAGATGAGCCTTTTTCAGCCTTAGATTTAAAAATGACAAAAAAAATAATGTCTTTTTTGCTAGACCATTACGAAAACAAAATTTTAATATTATCTTTTCATGAAAAACCTAGTTTTATAGACCCTACTTTCAAAAATTATATAATAAAAGATAAAACTTTAACTAAAATATAGCCTTACAGAATTTTCTGTAAGGCTTTTTTGTTAAGATTCTTTTGTGTTTTTATCCTTCAATTTCCTAAGTCTGACAGCCTTGATCCTGTTATCCTCTATATAAAGGATTTTTATCTCATAGCCATTGTAGGTTAGGCTAACCTTTGATCCTTCTTCTGGTATATAGCCTAGCCTATCTATGATAAAGCCTCCTAGGGAATCGTAGTTTTCATTGTCTTCATCTATATCAATATTTATCTTTTCATTTAGGTCTTTTATTGATACTGAAGCCTTTACTACAAAGACGTCTCTTCCATTTTCCCTTATTTCAGGTATATCATTGTCGAAAGAATCGTCAATCTCTCCTACTATTTCTTCTATCAGATCTTCTACAGTTACTACTCCAGAAAATCCCCCATACTCATCTATCAAGATTGCCATATGGATGTGGTTTTTTTGTAGGTCTGAAAAAAGCTTGTCAGCTTCTATCATATCTGGCGCAAAGTAGGCAGGTCTTAGGATTTTTTTGATATCTACATTCTTTAGACCCTTGCCTACCGCTTCTAGTAGGTAGTCTTTGGTGTAGATTATTCCTAGGATATTGTCTACTTCATCTTCATAGACAGGGATTCTTGCATGTTTAATTTTTATAAATTCATCTAAAAATTCCTTGTCCTTATCATTTATATCAATCATAAAGACATCGGTTCTTGCAGTCATTATTTCTTCTGCCAAAAGGTCATCAAAGCCCATAATCGAGTGGATCATCTTTGATTCCATAGGTCTTAGGATACCTTGGTCTTCACCTATTTGGATTATAGATTTAATCTGCTCACCTGTTACCTGTTTTTCTATCCTCTTAGCCTCTATACCAAAGGCCTTCATAAATAGGTTGGTCACTCCTGTTGTTAGCTTAACCAAGGGCTTGGTTACAAAGAGGATAAACCTACTTAGGCCTAGGAAAGTCCTAGATATTTCTAGAGGATACCTTACCCCTATCCTTTGGGGAATCTTATCTACAAAAATTACCTTCAAGATAGTATAGATTAAAATTGCTATTAGGGTAAGGGACCTTATGGAAAGAGCTCCAAATAGCTCAACTTCCCTTATCCTCTTTGCAAAATAGGCAATGGTGAATAAGGATAGGCTTATATTTATTATATCAAAGGATTGGTTTAGCCTATCTTGGTCAGATAAGAGTCTTAGAATTGTTTGACTGTCTTCTTTCGACTTATTATCTTCTTTTAATTTTGATGTATTTATTGTAATTAGACCTGTATGGATTGCTGTAAATATTCCATTTACTACTAGCAATAAGATTATTACAAGTCCTGTTATTAAACTATGGTAGGGCCCCTGGTCCATGTATGCTCCTTTATACAAATAGGTCTTTTGCCTTAGACTTACTATCTTCTTGTGAGATAATATCTTTTACCTTCATAAGTCTAGATATGGTTGCTCTCTCGTTTTCTTCTAGCTTACTTCTGATATATTTTATGGTTTCTTCAAGGTCTGGTATAGTCCTATATTCTAAGGCATTTACTCTTCTTCTTGTTGATTCTATCTCATCTGCCATAAGCTGGGTGGTTTTTTCAAGTTCTGCCAATTTTAGTAGGTCATTCATAACTTGGTTTAGCCCCTTTATTGCCTTATCTAGCCCTGCTGATGTTTGGGCATAGCCATAAGGAAACATTGAGGCATTTTCATTTTCTTCTACCTTAAATTCCATCTTAGGAATTCTTACACTCATGACATTTTTTATACTTATATCAACGCCAAGCTTTTGGGTTGGAAAGCTTACTGCTTCTTCCAAGAATTCTGGGCTCATAAAAGCACTTGCTAAAAGAAAGTCCTTGAAGGATTTGGATAATTCTCCTTCAACTTCTTCCCTTAGTCTTTTATTTTCCCTGATAAGGTCTAAGAATTGTCTCATCAACTCATCTTGCTTATCTTTTAGTAGCTTATAGCCACGTTTGCTTGTCGCAAGCCTTTCTTTTAAAGTATTTAGGTTCATCCTTGTTGGCGTTACTTTTAATCTTGCCATAAAATGCTCCTAATCTAAATATTTTTCTATCAGCTTATCATCAATTCTCTTAAGTTCGTTTTTAGGAATGATTTTTAGTAACTCCCAACCTAGATTTAAAGTTTCTTCTATAGTCCTGTTGGTGTAGTAACCTTGGTTTATATATTTTTCTTCAAATTCTTTGGCAAATTCTGCATAGGCTAGGTCTGCTTCTGATAGGGCTGAATCTCCAAGGATCTTTTGTAGCTCTCTTGCATCAACACCTGATGCATAGGCTGCATAGATTTGGTTCATGGTATCAGCATGGTCTTCCCTAGTCTTACCCTTGCCTATACCCTTATCTTTAAGTCTTGATAAAGATGGAAGGATTGCTACAGGAGGCTCTACTCCTTGGTTATATAGGCTCCTATCTAGGATAATTTGTCCTTCTGTTATATAGCCTGTTAAATCTGGGATTGGGTGGGTTATATCATCTTCTGGCATGGATAGGATTGGAATTTGGGTTATTGTTCCAGGTTTGCCCCTAAGTTTTCCAGCTCTTTCATAGATTGTTGAAAGGTCTGTATAAAGGTAGCCTGGGTAACCACGTCTTCCTGGTACTTCCTTACGGGCAGCTGATACCTCACGGAGGGCTTCTGCATAATTTGTCATATCTGTCATTATAACTAAAACTTGCATACCCTTTTCAAAAGCTAGGAATTCTGCTGCTGTTAGGGCCATTTTTGGTGTTGATAGACGCTCTATAGCAGGGTCATCTGCTAGGTTCATAAATAAGACTGAACGGTCTAGGGCCCCTGTCTTTTTAAAGTCCTTCATGAAGAATTGGGCTTCTTCAAAGGTTATTCCTATGGCTGCAAATACTACAGCAAAGCCTTCATCATCTGATAAAACTCTTGCCTGTCTTGCAATTTGTGCTGCTACTTGGTTGTGTGGTAGTCCATTTCCTGAAAAGATAGGAAGTTTTTGTCCACGTACTAGGGTATTTAGTCCATCTATTGTTGATATTCCTGTTTGGATAAATTCTGATGGATAATCTCTTGATACAGGATTTATTGCAACTCCATTTACATCTCTTTTTTCTTCAGGAATTATACTAGGACCATCATCTATAGGCTCACCTAGGCCATTAAAGGCCCTCCCTATCATATCTTCACTTACTCCTAGTTCAAGGGGTCTACCCAGAAATCTCACTGAGGTTTCTTCTAAGTTTATACCTGTAGATCCTTCAAAGATTTGTACCATAGCCCTATCCTGGTCAATTTCAATTACACGGCCACGGCGGCGTTCGCCTGTTTGCATCTTTATATCTACAAGTTCATCAAAGTTAACTCCCTCAACTCCTTCTACAAGCATGAGAGGTCCAACTACTTCAGATACTGTTTTATATTCTTTTAACATTATGCCTCCCTTATTAGCTCATCAATTTGCTTATCTATTTCTTCTTTTATTTCTTCCATTTTGGAAAGTTCTTCTTCACTTATTAGTTTAAGTCTTGTTATTCTTTCTTTTACTGGAAGTTTTTCTATTTTCTCAAGCTCTACTCCCTCATTTAGGGCCTTTAGTGACTTATCATAGTTATAAAGAATTATTGATAGCATCTTCTCTTGTTTTTCTAATGAACAGTAAGCATCTATGTCATGAAAGGCATTTTGTTGAAGGAAGTCTTCTCTTAGAGACCTTGTTACATTTAATTTTAGTTTATCATCATCTGATAGGGCATCACGTCCTACAAGTCTAACTACTTCTTGCAAACCCTGTTCTTGTTGAAGAAGACTCATTGATCTTTTTCTCTTTTGTGAGAATTGTTCATCTACAGACTCATCTATATACTCATCCATCTTTGTTTGATAGAGGGAATATGAAGATAGCCAGTTTATAGCAGGGAAGTGTCTTTGGTAGGATAGGTCATAGTCTAAGCCCCAGAATACCTTAACTATACGAAGGGTTGCTTGGGTTACAGGCTCTGATAGGTCTCCTCCTGGAGGAGATACTGCTCCTATTAGGGATAAGGATCCTATATCCTCTCTATTTCCTAAAACTTCAACAATACCTGCTCTTTCATAAAAGTCTGCAATCCTACTTGCAAGGTAGGCAGGGTATCCTTCATCACCAGGCATCTCTTCTAGACGACCACTCATTTCACGAAGGGCTTCTGCCCATCTTGATGTTGAATCAGCCATCATTGCTACATTATAACCCATGTCCCTGAAGTATTCTGCAAGAGTCACTCCTGTATAGATACTTGCCTCTCTAGCTGCTACTGGCATGTTTGATGTATTTGCTATAAGAACTGTTCTTTTCATTATAGATTCGCCAGTTTTTGGGTCTACTAGTTCAGGGAATTCATTTAATACGTCAGTCATCTCGTTACCACGCTCGCCACATCCTACATAGATTACTATGTCAGCATCGGCATATTTTGCTATTTGGTGTTGGATAACTGTTTTTCCTGACCCAAAAGGTCCTGGAATAGCTGCTGTACCACCCTTGGCTACAGGAAAGAAGGTATCTATAACCCTTTGGCCTGTCACTAGTGGTTCTACTGGGTCAATTTTTCTTTTTGATGGACGAGCTTGTCTAACTGGCCATCTTTGAAGCATTGACACTTCCTTATCCCCATCTTCGCCTGCTATTATAGCTATGGTTTGATCTACTGTAAATTCACCAGCTTTTATTTCTTTTATCTTGCCAGAAATTCCTACTGGGACCATGATCTTGTGGGTGATTACTGTTGTCTCTTCAACTTCTCCTAAGATATCTCCACCAACAACCTCATCGCCTTCTTCCATTAGAGGTTTAAATTCCCAAAGTTTCTCCCTATTTAGGGCAGGAGATGTTACTCCTCTTTCTAGGAATTCTCCAGCTAAGTCTTCTAGTTTTTCTAGTGGTCTTTGGATACCATCATACATTCTTTCAAGCATGCCTGGTCCAAGCTCTACTGATAGAGGATGGCCTGTTGTTACAACTTCATCCCCAGGGCCGATGCCTGTAGTCTCCTCATATACTTGGATACTAGCCACATCACCTCTCATCTCAATTATTTCGCCGATGAGCTTATCTTTTGATACCTCGACCACATCATAGATATTGGCATCAGAAAGCCCTTCTGCCTCTATCAATGGGCCTGATACTTTAGTAATTTTACCTTTATTCAAATTAAGCTCCTTTAATCTAGAATATTTGCTCCAACTGCCTTTTCTACTGACTTGTTTATATCAGCAAGGCCTATACCCATAGATCCCTTGTTGGATGGGATTAGGATAATAGCTGGAGTCATCTCTTCTCTATATTTGTCAATCGTAGATGGGATTTCTTTGGCAAAGGCTTCTGTTATAAAGATTATTCCAACTTGTTTTTTTGCTAAATCTTCTATTATCTTTTTTGCATCTTCCCCATCTATCGCTGTATATACTTTTACACCCAATGCCTTAAATGCAAGGATTGAGTCCTTATCTCCTATTACTGCTACTTCATACATAAGACTTCCTTAACCTTTCTAAAGTAAGGTCCCTATCTAGACCATTCATCTTTGATACAAAGAGAATTCTTAGGTTCTTTATCTCAATTTCTTTTGAAATAAGGAAGTTTAATAAGACCTCCGGTCCGAATGTTACAATCTTTGCATCAATAGTAAAGTCTGTCATATGAGCATCGATTGCCTTTTCAAGGTCAAGAATTATATCATCAAGGTCCCTTGATTCCTTAAGTAGGCCATCAACATACTTACTTATCCTGCTCTTTGCTAGACTTGCCTTTAATCTTGGTAAATCCATAGAGAAATATTCCTTAAACTTATCTTCTTCTATAAATCCCCCTTCAATTAGGGATTCTTCTAGAAGGTCTATAGATTCATCCTGGCTTTTTACCCTAAGGAGGGTCTTTAGGTTTATTAGGTCTATATCCTCCCTAGTAAAGTCTATTAGTTCTTCTAGGCCAAGATTTTTTGCATCCTCCAATTTCATTTGATAGTTAACCTTATCTAAGTATAGGTCTATATCTTGAGGATCTTTGGTTTTTTCAAAGATTTCTATGGCTTTTTTAGCAAAGTCTAGATAGACTTCTTCATCTTTTTTTACTTTCTCTTCATTCTTAAGGTTAAGGTCATCAACACTTATAAAAGGCTTATCCTTATGATCTTCTTTGATTAGGTTTTTCTTGATAAAGGCAAGGTCAAGCTCACCCATATCAAGGTAAAGTTCCTTATAATCCTTATCTTGGATTACTTCTTTTACTATAAGTTTTAGGTTATGAAAGTGGTATTTCTCCCTCATATACTTTAGGATATTTTCATCTGGTGAAAAATCTTCTATCAACTCATAGACTCTCTTTAATTCAGCCTTTAGGATTTTCTCATACTCTTCTGGCCTAACTAAAGACTCGATAGGATCCCTATAGATTGAATCATTTAGCTGTGCTAGTATATCCTTTAGGCTATCAAAGTCATTTAGCCTTTCAAGTTCAGTCCTAGTAAGGAGATTTTTTTCATAAATTCTAGTTGAAATAGATGCACCTATATAGTCATCTTTCCTCATTTAACCACCTCACTTAAATAAGCTATCTGATATTTGTTTTTTAATATCGTCTATATTGTATCTGATTAAAGAAGAGAACCTATTATCATAAATGACATCTCCATCTTTTATGATAAAACCCTCATCTATGCCTTCTTCAGAAATTTTAATCTTTGGATTTGTAATATCACTTGGACTTATAGCAGCCTTCATATCATGTTGAAGGATTAGAAGTCCCTTGATATCCCCGTAGTTTTCTAGGGAATTTCTTATAAATTTCTTATAAGAATTTTCATCCATTTCTTTTAATTCTTCGATTAATCTTTCTATAAGCTCATCTATAAGGTCATTTTTTGCTGCAATTTTTATATCTCTTGCCTGTCTTTGGGCTGAGACTTTCTCATTTTCTATGATAGATGTGCTCTCTTTGTTTGCATCTTCTATTATATTTTTAGCCCTTTCATTTGCTTCTTTTAGACTTTCTTCTTTAATCTTTGAAGCTTGATCTTGGGCTTTTTTTAGGATTTCTGCCTCTTCTTCTTTTCCCTTTCCTATAATACTTTCTAAGATTAAATCAAGATTATTCATAATCTTTTCCTAAACTAAGCATTTAGTACAAGTAAAAGTGATATAACAAAGCCAAGAATTGCATATAACTCAACCATTACTGAGTAAACTACACCCTTGATAAATTCGCCTTCGTTTTTAGCTAATATATTTACACCTGCTACTGCTACTCTTGCTTGTCTTACTGCTGAAAAGTAGCCCACTATTGCTACTGGAAGGGCTGCCATTAGTAGGTAAAGTCCCTTTGCAAAGTCAATATCACCTGCTGTTACTTGGTTATAGATAAAAAATCCGATTACAAAGCCATATAGACCTTGGGTACCAGGAAGAAGTTGTAGGATTAGTGCCTTACCAAACTTTTCTGGCTCTTCTACTGTTAGGGCTGCTGTAGCCTCACCTGTCATACCTGTTCCTTTAGCAGATCCCATACCTGCTACTAAAGTTGCTATTGCTGCAGCTAAAACCGCAAAAATCATACCACCATTTTCAATAAAGAAATTACTCATTGTCTCCTCCTCTTAATATTTTGACAAATTTGGTATCTTCTACCATCTCACGGAACTTAATTCCGCCACCTTCATAAAATTTATTAAACATCTCTACATATATTAGCCTTAAGCCATGGACATAGGCTGATAGGTAGGATAGGAACATATTAAATAGTTGGAAGATTATAAAGACTATGATCCCTCCAACAATTCCTACAAGTCCTCCATCAAATAGCATTCTTACTATAATATTTACTGAGTAAGCTACAAAGCCTCCAGATAAGACTAGGGCCATTAGCCTAAGGAAGGATACGAAATCTCCTATCCAGGAGGTTAGACCATATACTTCATAAGCTCCTGATCCAAGCCTTCCTCCAATACTCTTAGCATCTCTTCCAGAAAATAGGAAGATGCCAATTATGCCTATTATCATTAGCCAAAGGGCAATCCTTGATGAGTTTAGGGCAAGTACTACAGCCCCTCCTACTGCCATATACATAAAGCCAACATCTAAAAATGCATCTACTGGCTTTCCATCTCTTATTTGCATGTAAGCCTTTGCTCCTAGGGCAGTAAATAAGGAAATACCACCTATGATTAAGGACATGGTTATAAGAGTGTCTATATCAGTTTGGGTGTCAACCCATCCAAAAGGAACTTCTATTATTCCTCCAAATACAGATCCAAATATTATACCAAAGACTGATGCTGATATGGATATTCTTAAAAATAACCTTAGCATCTTTTTGGTAGAATTAGGAAACTTCTTAAATTTAAGTAAGCCTAGGATTGCAATAACTGCAAGTAGGCCATAGCCTAAGTCTCCTATCATGAAACCTGTAAATATTGTATAAAATATTGCTACTAGAGATGACGGATCCATCTCACTATATTTTGGTAGAGAATAAGTTTTTACAACCTCTTCATAAGGATCTACCAACTTATTATTCTCTAGTATTATTGGAACTTTTGGGTCCTCCTTGCTAGCAGGATCCATTTCTAGGATATATTTTTTATCCAAGACTTCATTTAGATCATCTATGAAACTTTGACTTTTATCAGCTGGAATATAGCCTTCTATTAGGTTCATAAGGTCGGTTGCTAGGAAAAATTCACTGGATTCTTCCTTTTTTCTACGGTTGACCATACAAGCCTTATAGATATATAAGTCTTTTAAGTATTTTTCATAAGCTAGGATATCTTTATCTATCCCTTTTAGGTCACTTTCATTGGCCTTTTTCTTATCAGCCAGGGCCTTTATATTATCCTTGATATTGCCATCTGCATGAACTTTTACCTTGCTAAAACCATATTCTCTTAGAACTTCTATGAAAGCTTCTTTATCCTTAATTGATGATAGTCCAATTATATAGGTATTTTTGTCTACCTCATTTAATTTCACCACCAAAGATTCTTCAAGATTCCTTTCAACTAAGGCCTTTTTTAAATCTTCATAGAATTGGCTTGATATTAATCCAGTTTCTAGAAAAACTCTCTTAGACTCATAAAGCCTATCTAGGTCAGCTCTTATATCCTTCCAAGGCCTTAGGCTATCTAACTTGTTATCAAGCTCATTTCTTAAAGATAGGGCTTGGTCTTTTTTTAAAATTAAATCCTTAATATTTTTATATATTAGGTTAAATTTAAAGTTCTCGCCCTTCTTTTTTACATCAGCTAGGCTAAATTCACTAAAAGATTGGTCTAATTTTAGACCCTCTTTCTTCATGGCTCCTTCTATAATATCGATTACATAATCTATTTTGGCCAAGTCCGAATCAATTCTTGAAAGTCTTTCAGTGTTTATAACCTCTGTAAGCTTATCTTCGTCATCAGCTAAGTCTAGGTCATTGAAATGAACATAGTTAAAGGCTTGAAGTCTTTCTAAAAGCTCATCCCTATCGGATTTAAAAGCTAGCAAGTTAAACTTATTCATTTTAACTATTGCCATTTTCTATAATTCCTTCCTTTAGAGATCTTATAATCTTCTCAATTACTTCTTTATCTTGATTCTTAATCTCACTTGCCTCATCCCTTGCCTGTTTGATGGTTGGCTCTTTTTCTTTGCTTGCAAGGTCATTGGCATCCATAAGAATCTTTTTTGCCTTCTTATTTGCCTTTAAAATTATTTGCTCATATTCCTCATCAGAATCAGACTTAGCCTTATCTATCAGGTCACGAGCCTTAATCTTTGCTTTATCAACAGTCTCTTTAGCCTTAAGCTCGGCTTCTTGGACTCTTAATAATACATCACTAGCCATCTTTCACCCCCTATTTGCCATATTAAAATTATATCATAAAATATTTATATATGATATAGTATTCTAGTAAGAACCGTTTAAATTACAAAATTTAAAGCCAAAAGGATTAAATATGTTCAAAAAATTTTTGATAATAATTTTAGGTTTTCTATTGACCGCTTGCCAAGGAAATCCTGACCAAGGTCAACAAAAAAATAACGATTCATCTTTATTATACCCGTTATCAGCAATATCCTCTCTAAAAGAAGATGATTCCTTAAAAACCTCTATGGATGGATTGGATTTTCCTTCAAGGATTAAGGCTGATGAAAATGAGCCTTACAAGAGAAAAGACCTGGAAAATCTTGATTATGGAAAGACCATCAATTTTGCTAATATGTATATTAGGATTCCAAAAAAATCTAAGGTTTTTTCAAATATGGATACCTACTATATAGACTTGCCCTACTCTCCTTCTTATAGCATATATTTTACTTTAGAAGAATTTGATCCTGGCAAGGACCTATCCTTAGAAGAAGCTAGTAAACTTATATATAAGGACCTAGTAACTAGCGAAAGACTTATATCCAAATTTGCTAAAAATGACCTGTCTAACCTAACAAGTGGGTATTTTATAACACAAAAAGATCATACAAGAACCACCCATCTTCTAATAAAGGCTCCAGATACAATAATTTATTTTAGGATAGTTGAAGATATCAGCCTTAGCCATGCATCTTCTGCTATAATGAGTGATTTAGTCATGGGGATTTTTAGGCTAGATGATGATCCTCTTGAAGTAAATAAGTCTTTTAAATCCTATGCCGACCTTATATCCGTCTTTGTAAGTAAAGAAGTTCACATGGGGGATATTAATTTTAAAATCCCTGATAACTTCCTCTTAGACCAAAAATCAGAAAATCTTATGACCTTTGTCCACAAGGAAGATGGCCAGGTGGTAAGTGAAATAATAGGAATTATACAAAAAAAGGATGGTAGGGATATTAGAAGTGTATTTAATGATCCTTATAGCAAAATTGTTTATCCTGCTAACCTGGTAACAAGTTCAAGACTTTCCTATGAGAATTCAGACTTCCCTTATATAAGGTCAAGGGCCAGGCTTTATCATCCAAGCTTAAGCCTTGATGGAGATAAGTTAGTTATAGCAAGTGATAGCTCCTATATAAGCCTTTTTATCCTAGGCCCTTTAGAAAATGTCAGTCAAACCAACCTTATGACAACATCTATCATAAGAAGTATAAAGAAAGATTGAGGATTTATGAAAATTAGAATCTTACATGTATTTGGAACCTTAAATAGGGGTGGAGCCGAAACCCTTATTATGAATATCTATAGGAATATCGACAGGGATCAAATTCAATTTGACTTCCTAGTCCACCACCAAGAAGAGGGTGCCTATGAAAGCGAGGCCAAATCTTTGGGAGCTAGGGTCTTTAGGATCCCCTCCTACAAACTTATCAACCACCTATCCTACAAAAAAGCCTGGGATAGGCTCTTAAGTGACCATAAGGAGTTAAAAATTATCCACTGCCATAAAGAATCTATAATAGCTCCTGTAATGACCTATGCAAGAAACCATGGAAGAATTGCCATAGCCCACAGCCACAATACCCAAAATATACCAGGCTATAAGGGAAGGATCATGGATATTTTAAATAAGAATACTTACCAAAAAGCCTCCTACCACTTTGCCTGCTCTAAGGATGCGGGAAGGTGGATGTATGGAGTCAATAAGGATTTTGAAGTTATCAATAATGGTATAGAAATTGATAAGTTCACCTTCAACAAAAAAGCTAGAGAAAGAATCAGGGCTAGGCTAGGAATTACAAATCAAAAAGTCCTTGGCCACATAGCAAGGTTTAATGAGCAAAAAAACCACAAGTTTTTGATTGATATTTTTAAAGACCTGGTGGACGATGATCCCAACCATATCCTTATTTTGGCAGGAGAAGGAGAGTTGATGGAGCCAATCAAAAAGAAGGTTGAAGACTTGGGGCTTTCAGAAAAAGTGATCTTCTTAGGGTCTATCTCTTATGTCAATGAACTGTTATCTGCCATAGATATTTTTATCCTCCCCTCCCTCTATGAAGGACTTGCAGTATCTACCATAGAAGCCCAGGCTTCAGGGGTAAAAACCCTCCTAGCTGATACTATAGATAAGAATTCTAAAATAAGTAACCTAGTAGAATTTATTCCCATAGATAAGGGCAGTAAACCTTGGCTTGATGCTATAAAAAATACCGGCCCTTATAAGAGAGAAGATATGACAGATATAATTTCTAAGGCAGGCTTTAATATAAAAGAAACTGCCAAGGACTTAGAAAATTTTTATAAAAAGTTGGTAAGAAACTAGATTTTAAATAAAAGCAACCATAAGTTGCCTAAATACCAAGCCCTATTGGTGGTAGGCAACTTAACTTAAGGCTATGATATAGGTAATAAAACCTAAGGAGGAGCAAAATGATACTTGCAGATAAACTTATATATCTAAGAAAATCTTTCAACATGACCCAAGAAGACCTAGCCTATAAAATGGGTGTATCAAGACAAGCTATTTCTAAGTGGGAATCATCCATGTCTGTCCCAGAGCTTGAAAGGATAATCAAGCTTTCAGAAATATTTTCGATAACAACAGACTTTCTTTTAAATGATAAGATGGAAATTGAGGATTTAAAAGGCCAATACACTGATAGCTTTCAAGGAAAAAAGTTAGATATGGACTTTGCCAACAACTACCTAATAGCCTACAATAAGTTTGCTAAAAATATTGGTCTTGCTGTCTTTGTATTTATCTTTGGAGTAAGCCTTTATTCCATCCTAGAATCCCTTAATCAAAGAATTTTTAATATCCTAGCAAGCCCCTTCCTCCTAGCCTTTATTAGCCTTGGAGTTGTTATTTGCATTAAGGCTATTACAAATATTTCTAAGTATGATCTTATAGAAGAAGAGGATTATGAACTTAGCTATGGGGTAAGGGGCCTTATTGAAAACGAAGAAGAAGCCTTTGCTCGTAGGCATAGCAAAAATCTAATCCTTGGGGTTGCCCTTATTTTAGTCTCCATGATCCCTTACCTAGTATTTGATGGAATATATAGAGAAAACATCCCAGAAAACTTAGATGGCCTACTGGTAGGTCTTATGCTTTTTATGATAGCCTTAGGATCAGGACTTTTGACCTATACATCCACAAGAAAGTCCTCCTATAAGAAAATAATAGAAAATGAAGACCTCCTAACCTTAAAGAAAAATAAGAGAAATGATAAAATCTTTGCCATCTTTTGGATTGGTGTTACAGGAACTTATTTTCTAATATCCTTTGTTTTTAACCTATGGTCAATATCATGGTTGATCTGGCCTCTAGCCTTTCTAATCTCTATAATCCTTGCAATTATCTTTGAAGCAAGCAAATAAAGACTTACAAAACAAAAAGACGGTTAATCCCGTCTTTTGTTTTTGTTTCATGTGAAACATCTTATAGGTCATCTTCAATGATTGAAGATTTGGAATAAGCTGTAACTTTTGCTTCAAAGAAATCAGTTTTAACTTGGTTTGGATCTGAATACTCATCAACCCACTTCATTGATTCTGGAATTTCAGTGTAGCCTTCATATAAAGGCTTAAGGCCTAGGCCCTTGGCCCTAAGGTTTCCTAGGTACTTGATATAATCTTCGATCATCTTCTCATTAAGACCTGCTATATCATTGCCTATAGCATACTTACCCCAGGCTATCTCTTGTTCTACTCCCTCTTTTAGCATACTCCTGTAGTATTCTAGGTGGTCATCTGTAAAAAGATCTTCCCTTTCTTCCCTAAGGTCATTGATCAAGGACCTAAAGAGCCATAGGTGGGTATTCTCATCCCTATTTATATATCTTATCTCTTGGACTGTACCAGGCATCTTGCCATTTCTTCCTAGGTTATAGAAGAAGGAGAAACCTGAATAAAAATATATACCCTCAAGGATATAATTTGCTATAAGGACCTTCATTAGCCTAAACTCATCGTCATTTTCCAAAAATTCATTGTATTGGTTGCCAATAAACTCGTTTCTCTTTAAAAGATGGTCATCTTCCTTCCAAAGGTATAAGATCCTAGTTCTCTCTTCTGGTGAGCAGATGGTATCTAGGATATAGGAATAGGATTGGGAATGGATTGACTCTTGGTAGGTTTGAATAGACAAACAAAGGTTAATCTCATTTGCAGTAATGTAGGTTTGTAGGTTAGGCAGGTTGGCAGTTTGGATAGAATCAAGGTAGGTTAGGAAGGAAAGGATCCTATCGTAGGCCTTTTTCTCATACTTATCAAGCTTTCTATAATCTTTAATATCTTGATTTAAGTTTACCTCTTCTGGTATCCAAAAGTTATTCATAGCTTGCCTATACCAATCGCTAGTCCAGGTATATTTTAAGTTGTTAAAATCATTAAGGTTGGTTGGGTTTCCTTGGATGATCTTTCTTTTACTTAAGTCAATATCTCCATTTTCATTGAAAATTCCGCGCTTAGAAACTTCTCTATTTTTACTATTTTCCATAAGTCCTCCTTTATGTACTTTTACCTATACTATATTAATAATTCACCTACAAACAAGATTTTTAAAATTTTGACAATCTTTTATAGAATAAGAGCTTTTTTGTATAGAAAATACCAGGACCTTCCTTATGATAGTCCTGGTATTATAATAGTTTTCTTATAGCTTCTAATCTTTTTTATTAAAAACCCTATCTCCTAGCTTGCACAAGAGTCGCATTCACTTACTTCTAGGGATTTGCCCCTTACATAATAGATTGATTTAACTCCTGACTGCCAAGCTGTTATATAGATATTTAATAATTGTCTCATTGTATATTCTGTTGTTATATAGATATTTACTGATTGGGCTTGGTCTATGTGCCTTTGTCTAACTCCAGCCATTCTCATAGATATATTTTGGTCTATGTCATGGGCATTTTCATATAGCCAGAAGGTTTTTGTTGTAAGGCCTGGGGCAACTCTTGGTACTATAGCCCCCTTCTTTTCTTCTATAAAATACCTACTCATGATTGGGTCAACTCCTGCAGAGGTTCCTGATATAATTGAGGTTGATCCTGTAGGTGCTATGGCCATAAGGTAGCCATTTCTTAGTCCATTTTCTGAGACTTCTTTTCTTAATTTATTCCACCTATCTGACTTATAATCCCTTAGGTCAAAGTAGTCGCCAGTTTGCCAATCGCTGCCTTCAAAGTAGTCATAGGATCCCTTCTCTTTGGCAATCTCTAAAGATTCTTTGATGGCATAATAGTTTATATCTTCATATACCCTATCTACAAATTCTGCATGGGCTTTTTCATCTTGCCATTTGATGTTGTTTTTAACTAACATATGGTGGTAGCCACTTGTTCCAAGGCCTATGGCCCTATATTCCTTATTGGTTACCTTAGCGTAAGGAGTTGGGTAATAGTTTAGGTCAATTACATTGTCTAAGGCCCTTACTATTGTCCTTACTGTCTCTTCTAGGTCTTCTTTGTCATTGACATCTAGCTTTCCTAGAGTTAGGCTTGCTAGGTTACATTCTACAAAGTCTCCTGGCTTGGTTTTTGTTACTATTACCTTTTGTCCATCTTCATCTACTATTTCTGTTGATATGGTTTCTGATGGGCTCATGTTTTGAGCTATTTCTGTACAAAGGTTTGATGAGTATATCATGCCCTTGTGCTTGTTTGGATTCATTTTATTTACAGCATCCCTATTAAAGACAAAAGGGGTCCCTGTTTCTGTAAAGGACTTAATCATAAGCCTTACCATATCCTTTACACTCATTACTCTTTTTGATACAGACTTATCTTCTACTAGGGTATGGTAAAATTCTTCAAATTCTTCCCCATAGGTATCCTCTAGGCTCCTGCCATATTTTTTGAGGACTTCATGAGGGTCAAACATATACCAATTGGCATTGATATCATCTCTTGTTAGTCTCCAGAAAAGGTCAGGGATAGATAGGGCAGGAAAGACATCGTGGGCCTTCATCCTATCATCTCCGTTGTTGGTCCTTAGGGCTAGAAACTCTGGTATATCCTTATGCCAAATATCCAAATAGACTGCTACAGCTCCCTGCCTTACTCCTAGTTGGTCTACTGCTACTGCTGTATCATTGGCAAGCCTTATCCAACGAATAACTCCCCCAGCTACTCCTTCAAAGCCTCTAATATCTGAACCATTGGCCCTTACCTTACCAAAGTATAGGCCCATGCCTCCTCCATGTTTACTCACTTCTGCAAAGTTTGTTATAGACCTATATATTCCCTTGAGGGTGTCAGGTACTGTATCTACAAAGCATGAAGATAGTTGGTTAAAGGGCTTTCTTGCATTGGTCATGGTTGGGGTTGCCATGGTTGCCTTTAAGGTTGATAGGATGTCATATAGCCTTTTTGCAAAGCCTACCCTATCCTTTTCTGGTAGGGCAAGGTGCATGGCTATGCCCATAAACATCTCTTGGACTCTTTCAAAAAGTTCACCCTTGTGGTTTTTGATCAGGTACCTTTTCCTAACTAAATCAAGGCCTGAGTAGGTAAAGATCCTATTTCTGGAATAATCCATATAGGATTCTAACTCATCTATATCTTCATTTGTGTAATTTTCTAGGATGTAGGACCCATAAAGGTCATTTTCTGTAAGAAATTTGATCTTTGACTTAAAGTCGAAAAGTTCAAATCTTTCTTCATTCATCCTAATTTCCTTATCTATTTCAAGCATTAGAAATCTTGCTGCAATTATCTCCCAATCAGGCGCTTCCTTGCTGGTTAGCTCAGATGCAGCCCTAGTTAGGGCAGTTAGCATCTCTTCTTCTGCCATATTCTTTTTAAGGAAGGATTCAAACTTAAAAAGAAGGGATTCTATGGGGTATCTTTGGTTGTCAAATTCGGTTTGGATGCTGCCTATTATCTCCAAAGTTTTCTTATCTGTAATATATTTTGAAAAATCTGCTAAGACCTTCCTATCCATGGTGTGCTTGGCACGGTAGAGGATGAAGGATTTGACCTCCCTATAGTATTTTTCATCTATCAGGGTTAACTCTACTAGGTCTTGGACCTCTTCTACGCTAACTATGTGGTCAGCTGGATACTTATTTCTAATGGTTTTTACAATCTTTTCAGATATTTCTTCTAGTTTTTCCTTACTTATTTGTGAACCAACTGAGTCAAAAGCCTTATAGATGGCCCTTTCTATCTTAGACTTTTCAAATTCAACTTTTTTTCCATCTCTTTTAATTATTTCCATTCGAACTCCTTTAGGCCACTACTATATGTAGTGGTCCGCTCTGTCTTATAGTTTGTATCATACCATATATTGTGGTTTTTAAAAGAAAAAAGAAAATAGGATTCATCCGCTATTTTTAGCTTTTTGATCCTATTTTCACTTAATTTTTATATAAATTTATATATATAGCTAAATCTTATCCCCGTATAGGCTATCGAAAATTTCTTCCTTGACTACTGTAGTATCAAGTAAGATATCAAAAACACTTTGTTTTTTTGGAGTAAATCCTACAAAAATATAAAGGATTAAGATCTTATTTTGTACATACCTACCACAAACTTCTCTTAAGAAGATCTGACTTAGGCTTAATTTTTCCCCTGTCAAAGATACAACCCTAAGGCCTGTCAACATCTTTCCAAGGGTCCTGCCTTCTGTTAAGAGGGTCATTAGGAAAAAGTAGGAAAGGGTAATTAAAATCCTTATAAGGCTATCAAGGCTAAAGGAGAAAAAACTTAAGTCAAGATCAACATATGCCCTTATTATAGCAAAAATCGACCCGATGACTAAAGAATCTATTAGGTAGGCGATAAGTCTTATAAAAAATCCCCCATAGGCAAACCTATAGTCCCTCTCTTCTCTTATATAAAGACTTTTATCAGTCATTATGGCCTCCAAACAAATACATTGGCCTTAGGTCATTCCCATCCATAAAGTCGTTAAGGATAGCTAGGTCTGACCTAGATTCTTTTCTAAGATCCTTGACCATAGAAAAAATATTGGCAAAAGGTCCCATTATATTTTCATTCATTATAATCATAGGGTCACTTAGGTTATTTTTAAGGGTCATATCAGCAATCGCCTTATCAATATCGCCTATTTCATCTATTAGGCCATTTTCTAGGGCTTGACTTCCATCATAGACCCTACCATCAGCAAGTTTTCTAACTTCTCTCTCGCTCATATTCCTACCCTTTGCTACTAGGCTAACAAACCTATCAAAGGCTGAGTCTACTAGGCCTTGGAAGTATTCTTTCTCTTCATCAGTCATATCAGACCCATAGCTTCCTGCATCCTTCATGGCACCTGTTGTTATATTTTGCTCTTTTATTCCATGCTTATCAAAAAGTCCTTCTAGGGAATAGCTTTGAATAATTACGCCAATTGATCCAGTCCAAGTTTCATTAGAAGCATAGATTTTATCAGTAGGAGCTGATATATAATAGCCACCACTTGCTGCCATCTCTCCCATTACAGCGTATACAGGTTTGTTGGCCTCTTTTAGGCCCTCAACCTCATTGGCAATTCTTTCTGAGGCATAGACAGACCCACCTGGTGAATCTACATTTAAGATTACTCCTGCTATAGAAGGATCTTCAGCAGCCTCTTTTAATTCATTAACAGCAAAATCATTGGCCCCATCTGATAGGATAATTCCATTGACATTTACAATTTTTATCTTCTCCTTACTGTTACTTCCCCTAAGAACCGATTCCCTATAGCCTGGATAGGCCATAAATGAATCAAGGTACTTATCTTTAAGTTTATCAGTATTTTGATTTACCCTATCGCCTGTAAAGGCTGCTAGCAAGACTACTACAATGGTAATAGCTAGAGCTATCCATCTTTTGGCATTCTTTTTCATTTTCCCTCCTTAGGATTGCTTTTTCCAAAAGTTTAAGTACAATAATTTTACATTACAAGTATCGTTAACACTTAGATACATTGTTTATGTTAAGCTCCCCTGGGAGCTTGTTACATAATGGGACCTTTTTTATAAGGCCCATTTTATTTTTCGATAATTTCTATAAGCTTATCGACAGCTCTTTCGATATTTTCTTCAAGGCTTTTATCGGAACTTCCTATAATATAGGTGTTTGAGCAGTCAAAAGGGATCAAGATTTTTATGGCCCTTGACTTTCCTATAGCCTTAGATATTTTAGGGCTGATCTCACCTTGAAGGGAGTTGGCTATGACAATTCCGCTGGTTCCAAGGATAAAATCAGCATCAGCTACATTGACCTTGATAGCATTTTCACCAGTTGCCATTAGGTCACTTCCTGCCTTTTTCATAAGCTTACTTGCAAAATAATTTACCCCTATTCCACAAACTTGGGCCCCATCCAGTCTCTTTTTGATTTTTCCTACAAGGCTTGCCCCAATTGACCCGCCTTGGCCATCTACTACTACGATTTTCATATCCTCTCCTTATCTCTTATTTTAACATACATTAGCCTTATTGACCTTATTTTTTTTATATGGTAATATAAATTTATTAGCATGAAGCTAAAGTCGTAACCATGAAGGTTTGTTAGAGATCAATCATTTTAGCCTAGGTCTAGGATGATTATTTGGCAAGCCTTTTTGTATGCCAATTTTTAGGAGATAGGTATGGAAAATTTTGATATAAATAAAGATAAGTTACTAGGACTTATGAAAAGGCTTTTGGAAGATAAGATAGTTCTTGCCTTCTCAGGCGGGGTTGATTCCGCCCTAATCCTTAAGCTTGGGTCCATGTTAAGGGAAAATAAGGATGATATAGTTGCTATATATTTTAAAACTGAAGCAAGCCCAAAGGATGACCTAGCTAATGCCAAGGCCTTGGCAAAAAAAATGGATGTCAAACTTTTTGTTGAAGATATAAGTATTTTTGATAATAAGACTATCTTGGCTAATCCCATAGATAGGTGCTATCATTGTAAATCTCTCTTGTTTTCAAAGGCCCTACAATTAAAAGAAGACCTAGGATATGGCCACCTTGTGGATGGGTCTAACCTTGATGATTACAAGGTCTTTAGGCCAGGTCTTAGGGCTCTTGATGATAAGAAGGTAAGGTCTGTCTTAAAAGAGTCTAATTTTACCAAGGATATGGTAAGGGCTTTGGCCAAAGACTTAGCCATATCAGTCCACAAAAGACCATCAGCTCCCTGCCTAGCTACAAGGTTTCCCTACAATACTCCCCTAGATATTAGTAAGTTTGACTTACTTGATGGAGGGGAAAATTTCATCAAAAGCCTGGGAATTACCAATGTTAGGCTTAGGGTTGAAGGTGATGGAGTTAGGATAGAGGTTGATAGGGAGGATTTTCCTCTTATTTTTGAAAATCTAGAGGATATCAAAAGAAAGTTAAAGGATTTAGGCTTCATCCACCTAAGCCTTGACCTAGATGGGTTTAGGTCAGGATCAATGGATGAAAATCTTAGTAGAAAGGATAAGGAGATATTAAATCCCCGGTTAAAAGATGAAAGATAGAGAATTTTTAGAAAAAATTAAAAATGGATCCATATCCATAGATGAGGGTCTAGCTTATCTTAAAGATTATAACTTTAAGGATTTGGGTGTAGCTAAGCTTGATTTTCAAAGGGAACAAAGAAGGGGATTTCCAGAAACCATTTTTTGCCAGGGCAAGGATGATCAAACCCTAGTAGAAATCTTTGGGGCCTTTTATGACAGGGGCCAGTCAGTACTAGGGACTAGGGCAAGCCTTGACCAATATAAGATGCTTAAAGAAAAAATCCCAAACCTTAGCTACAATAAATTAGCCAGGATTATCAGCCTTTCTTTTGAAAAAAAAGACCCTATTGGGAAAATTGCCATCTGTACCGGAGGTAGTGCAGACCTTTTTGTAGCAGAAGAAGCAGCCCTTACAGCAGAGTTTTTTGGGGCAAGGGTTGATAGGTTCTATGATGTTGGAGTAAGTGGCCTTCACAGGCTAATAAATAAGATAGAATCAATCAGACAAGCCAATGTGATAATTGCCATAGCTGGTATGGAGGGAGCCCTTGCTACAGTAATAGCAGGACTTGTAGATAAGCCAATTATAGCTGTCCCAACTTCTGTAGGCTATGGGGTAAGCCTTGGTGGTATCTCTGCCCTTTTGACCATGCTTTCAACCTGTGCTGAGGGCATATCTGTAGTAAATATTGATAATGGCTACGGGGCAGCCTATGCTGCCTGCCAAATAAATAGATTAATGGAGGAAAAATAATGGACTTATATTTTGAAATGTATTCAGGAATCGCAGGAGATATGGCTATAGGAGCCCTCCTAGACCTTGGAGCAAGCAAGGAGAAGCTAGTAGAAGGTATCAAAGCCCTTGGTCTTGAAGGCTATGACTTAAGCTTTGCTAGGGTTAAAAAAAATGGCATAGACGCCTATGATTTTGATGTAAACTTAGAAGCTAAGTCTTATGGTCATAAAGAAGACTCTTCTACGGATAAGGCTAGCCATGGGGAAGATGGTCATTGTCATGGCAAGGGCCACCATAATCATGGAAAAGGTAAATGCCACCATAACCATCATGAAGAAAGTAAATGCTGTCATAGCCACCACCATGAAGACCATACTTGCGACCATGGTCATCATAAAGAAGATACTTGCCGCCACAGCCACCACCATGGACATGGTCACCACCATGACCACCACCATAGAAACCTTGAGGATATTAAAAACCTTATTAACTCTTCTAGCCTATCAGATAGGGTAAAAAAAGATTCCTTGGGAATTTTTGAAATAATTGGACAAGCTGAAGCAAGGGCCCATGGGATTGACATAAACGAGGTCCACTTTCATGAGGTTGGTGCTATAGATTCAATTATAGATATAGTTGGACTTTCTATCCTCCTAGAAGACCTGGGAGTAGATAAGATCTATTTTTCAAAATTATATGAAGGAATGGGTAGGCAAGAGTGTGCCCACGGCTATATGCCAGTTCCAGTTCCTGCTGTTGCCAATATCCTAAAAGATTCTTCCTTAAGCCTTTCTATAATCGATGAAGAAGGAGAACATATTACCCCAACAGGTATGGCCATAGTTAAGTATTTTTCAACAGGTGAAAGCCTAGAAGATTTTAGTATAGGAAAAATAGGCCTAGGAGCAGGAAACAAGGATTTTAAAAAGTCTACCAATATCCTAAGGGTAATGGAAGTAAAGACTAAAAAAAAACTTTAACCCTAGCGGAAACTAATATTGACGATTCTACAGGTGAAATTTTGGGTTTTCTTATGGATAAGCTTATGGAAGTTGCTAGAGATGTTTACTACACCCCTATTTATATGAAAAAAAATAGGCCAGCCTATAAGCTATCTGTTCTAGCAGATAGTGATAAGATTGATGAGGTTGAGGATATAATCTTTGCTAATTCAACTTCTATAGGGATAAGAAAATTTCCGGTAGAAAGAAAAATCTTAGATAGAAAAACTACAAAGATTTCTTATAAGGGTATAGACCTTCACTATAAGCTTGTAAACCATAAGGATAAGACCTATGTCTATGGAGAATATAAGTCAGCCCTAGACCTTGCTAAACTCCTAAACCTACCCTTAAAAGAAGCCTACAAAAAATTAGATGAGGTATATGAAGAAATTTATGAAAAGAAAAATTAGCCTTATCCTAATCATCCTTCTTGCCCTAAGTTCTTGCACTAATAAACAAGAGCAAAGCCTAGGCAAGGAAGATGGTATTAGGATAGTAGATATACTTGAAAGAGAAATAATCCTAGATGAGCCCTTGGATAGGGTCCTTATCCAAGGATCTGGCTCTGGTGGTCCTCTTATGACTATGGTCTATTTAGACAATGACAATTTTTATAAGAAAATCGCTGGCATGGATGATGGACTAAGGGCCCATAGAAATGACCTTTATAAGAGGATGGTAAAGGAAATCCCTGCCCTTGATGATATAAAAAGAATCAGTGACTTTTCTAAAAATGACTTTTCTCTAGAAGAAATCCTTAGCCTAGACGCAGATGGGATAATTGTTCCAATTTCCTATAAGGCCCAGCTTGATTCTATAGAAGATAAGCTTGATATCCCAATAATATACATCAACTACCACAACCAAGACTTTGACGACCACCTAAGGTCAACAGAAATCATAGCCAAGGCTACAGGACTTGATAAAAACCTTGACCTCTTATCTAGCTTTTATAAGGAAAAAACTTCCTATATCCTAGATAAGGTCAAAGACCTTGATTCTAAGCCAAGTGTTTACCTTGAACAAGGCTATGATGGGGAAATTCTCTATGGTAATTCTTATGGGGATCAAAAAATGTGGGGGAAGATGATAAATGATAGCGGGGGCTATAACATAAGCGGGGAAGTCCTAGGTGATGAGGGGGCAAACCCTATAGCAGAAGAATTTCTCCTAAGCAAGGACCCTGATATGATAATACTTACAGGCTCTAGCTGGCTTGATAAAAAAGATTCCCTCCACATGGGATTTGAGACTAGCAAAGATGAAGTTAGGGCTAAGCTTGATAAGTATAGGCAAAGAACTGGTTGGGATAAGCTTTCTGCAATAAAAAACAACAAAATTTATGCCATAGGCCACAACCTATCTAGGGATATGTCCGACTTTTCTGCCTACCAATACCTGGCAAAGACCTTCCATCCTCAAGTCTTTGAGGACCTTGATCCTGAAAAAGATATGAAAGAATTTTATGATAAGTTTATGCCTATAGCCTACGAAGGGACCTGGTTTGTTTCTTATGAATAAGAAAGCTAAACTAATACTCCTAGGCCTTGCTAGCCTTATCCTAGCCTTCCTTGACCTTTTTGTAGGCACGGGTGAACTTGGAATCCTTGATCTTAAAAATCTAACTGACCTACAAAGAATAATATTATTTAAAATAAGGCTGCCAGAAATGGGAACAGGCCTTAGTATTGGCCTTATCCTTGGCCTAAGTGGTGGTTTGATGCAAACTATCCTTGATAATCCCCTAGCCAGCCCCTTTACCCTAGGGATCTCTTCTGCTGCAGGCTTTGGAGCTGCCCTTTTCCTACTATTAGGTTTTTCCATAAGCTTTATCCCCCTAGCAGCCTTAGCCTTCTCCCTTATTGCCCTGGTTTTTGTTTACTTTTTTTCAAAGAAAAATATGGCCGAAACATCAGCTATGATCCTTGCTGGCATTGCAATAAAATTTTTCTTTGACTCCCTTACAAGTCTAAGCCAATACATTTCTACAGATGAAACCCTCTCATCCATAATTTTTTGGCTTTTTGGCTCCCTATCAACCACCTCACCTAGGCAAGTATTTATCCTCCTAGCCTTATTTTTTATAAGCCTAGCCCTTATAATGAAAGATAGCCATAAACTAACAGCCCTAAGGTTTGGGGAAGATAGGGCAAGGGCCATGGGGATTGATACAAGCTATCTTAAGATAAAATCCTTTATCCTAGTATCAATCCTTGCCTCCCTAGCTGTATCCTTTGCAGGAGTTATAGGCTTTATTGGTATCATTGGCCCCCACTTAGCCAGGTTGGTTTTTGGAGAAGAACAAAGATATTTTCTACTAGGATCAAGTCTTTTTGGCTCAAACCTACTGGTCTTTTCGTCAATCTTATCAAAAGTCCTAAGGCCTGGAACTATCCTTCCTATAGGGATAATTTCATCACTTTTGGGCCTACCCTTGATCCTAGCCTTTCTGATAAGGAGGTCTTATGATTAAAGTAAACAAGCTAACCATCTCTTATGATAAACCTGTGATAGATCAAATAAGTTTTAAAGTAGAACCAGGAGATGTAACCATTCTTATGGGCAGGAATGGGTCTGGTAAATCAACCATCCTAAATGCCATAGGAGGGGTCAAAAAATATGATGGAAAGATAGAAACTAAGGGAACAATCTCATACCTTAATCAAAATATAAATTCCAAGCTAAAATTTACTGTCTTCGATACTATCTTGCTTGGCAAGGTAGACAGGTTATCTATAAGGATAAAAAAAGAAGATATAAAAGATGTTGAGGACATAATTAACCTCCTTGACCTTAGTAGCTATAGGGATAAGTATATCAACCAGCTAAGCGGAGGAGAAGTCCAGAAGGTCTTTATTGGCCAAGCCCTAGTAAAAAAGCCTGATATCTTGCTCTTAGATGAGCCAGTATCAGCCCTGGACCTAAAAAACCAATATGAAATAATGAAAACTATAAAAGACCTTACAAAAAAACTTAAGCTTACCTGCCTGATAAGCCTCCATCAAATTGGCCTTATAGAAAGATTTGCGGACGAGATTATCCTAATAGACAATAAAAAAATATATAAAAAAGGAAGTCCCAAGGAAGTCCTAAGCCAAAAGTCCTTTATGGATGTCTTTGAAATGCATACTATCATAAAGGACTTTGAAAAGAATAGAATGATATATTTTACCAACTAAATTAAAATCATAGCAAAAATATGGGCGGCCACTCCTGCAGCAAGGCCCCCAAAGGTATGGGATAAGATGGCATAAGGGGTCATCTCCTTAGTACCTAAGGCATCCATCATTGCTATATGGGTGGATAGGTAGCCTGACCAGCACATGCACATAGCCGTAAATACAGCAAGGTCATTGGCCCTAAGACCCACAGAATTTGCAAAGTCTCCCACAAGTCCAAGGGCAGCACCTGCAGAACCTAGGGCTGTAATAGGAACTGCAATAAAGGCATCATTAGAAAAGCCAAAAAGAGGGCTTAGGATAAAGGATAATTTTTCACCTACCAAGGGAAGAAGACCAACCCCCTCACCCAGTGACCCACTATAGCCTTCTGGAGGCCTACCATTAGTCAAAACCATAACTAAGGTACATATTGTAAGAACTCCAGGAATTATGGCAAGGCCCATATCTACCCCACTCTTACCCCCATCAAGGATAGCCTCAATCATCCTTGATCCAAAAGATCCAGACCTAATAACCCTAGATCCAGCTGGGATAGACCCTGCACTTTTTACCTCAACCATAAGCTGACTTCCATAGGCTTTTTTAGTAAAAATAAGCATAATCCTAACCGAAACAATAGACCCAACAAAAGCTCCAAGATTGCCAACAAGGCCCGCCTTAAAGGCTCCTTCTACTGGAAGGGCAAACATAGAAGTCGTAACTATAAGACCCATACCAAAGCTTGTACCAAGGTTGCAAAGGGCTGGCAGCTGAAATCTCTTAAAATACTTCTTAAAATTATCCTCATCAGCCAGGGTCAAGATAGCAGGATTATCTGACAAGTAGCAATTTAATATGCCCAAAGAAGAAGCCCCTGGCAGGTTATATAAGGGCTTCATAATCTTAGAAAGCAAGAGGTCTACTAGGGCTATAAAGCCAAACTCAGAAAAAAGGGCAGAAAGAGCTCCAGCAAGGACCGAAATAGCCATTATGTAAAGGCAGGTATTGATCAAAAGATCATAGGCTGTCTTCATCAAAGTCTGTAGCATATTGCTGGGACCCATAACCAAGGCTAAATAAGTAAAAAATGTAAAAAAAACAAAAATAAAGACAAAGTTTTCCAAACTTATATTCTTCTTATACTTAACTTGCATACTATCTCCTAAGCTTACAATTTATTAAGAATTTTTCTACTTAATAAGCTAATTTAATAATATACTTAAAATCAAAACTAGTCAATTGTTTATAGGAAAATGTTTGTTAAAGTAAATTCTTATAGGAAAGATAGGACCTAGCTTAAAGATTGTTATAAAAAATATCTTAAACCTAGTCTTTTTTAGAAAATTTACTTATAAAATCTTCATAAGTTAATACATGAGCTTTTTTAGAATCAAGGTAAATGATCTTATCATAGTCCTTTAGACTACCATCAATCCTGTGTCTTATAGCTATTACTGTCTTATCCATTTTTCTAATACTCTCCTCTATAAAACCTGCATTATAAGCATCTAGATTTGCTGTATCTTCATCAAAAAGGAATATTTCCTTATTCCTAATAAGTCCTCTAGCAAGTGATATCCTTTGTCTTTCTCCTCCGGATAAATCGAAACCACCACTAGCAATCACAGTCAAATCTTTATCCTTTAAGCTTTCAATTTTTGTGTAGATATTAGCCTTTTTTAGGGCTTCTTCTAACTGTTTTTTAGAAAAATCATCATAGAGAAAAATGTTTTTCCTAATTGTTTCCTTGAAGATGAAGACATCTTGACCTAGATTTTGAAAAATTTTAGCCTTAGAGTCTCTATTAAGATCAACTACCCTTATATTATCTATTAAAACCTCACCCCTAGAAGGCTCAAGATCTCCCCTTATAAGCCTTAGAAGGTTTGATTTACCTGAACCAGACTCTCCCATAAGAGCATACTTCTTGCCCTTTTCTATTCTTAAATTAAGATTTTTGAAAATTTCCTTAGATGAAAAATTTAGATCAATATCATTAAACAAAATTTCTTTATCAAAAGTAAATTTGCTTATGCCCTCTATATCCTTTTCCAAATTTTTAATTTTATCAATTTTCCTAAATATTGTATCATTTTTAGATAAATTAGAAAGTCTATCATCTATCCTAAAAGTTGATCTTATAAAAAAATACTTTGAGATTATCTATGAAGATTCTAGGTCAATTTCCTCACTTATCAATTCTCTAAATTCGAAAGATCGAGTCAATGGTTCTTCTCAATCAAGTGAAATTGAAAATCTTCAAAAAATTAAGGAAAAAACTACCAGATCTGTGCTTAAGTCAAAATGTGAAAAGTTAATCCTATATTTTAAAAGTATTGAGCTAAAAGATAAGGACTTAAGAAAAGATCGCCTCATTAGAGCCCTAAATACAGGGGCCAATTTTAACTTAGAAGACCTTAATGATAACTACTACGATGATATAGACTATAGGATATTGATGAATTATTCTCTAACCCTCGATGATCCTAAAGAGAAGCTTAGGATATGTAAGTTTATAGAATCTAGAAATTTAGATGATGAAAACCTCCTTGCTGTCTTATATCAAAATATCAGCACCTTTTATTTCACCCTTGCCGATGATACAAAGGCTCTTTTCTATATAGATAAGGCACTTTGTATAAATACAAAGAATCCCCCATCTCCTATTATGGTCTATACTAAGGCTATGATACTAGAAGCCATAGGTCAGCCCTTTAGAGAATGTTTAAATAAGGCTTTAGACTTGGCTAGGGAAAGTGATCCTTCTTTATATAAGCTTCTTATAGATAAATTACAATATTTTTCTTAATATTAGATTGTTTAAAATAAAAATGACCCTATAAGGACATCCTATAGGGTCAATTTTTTATTCTTCTGTATTATTTTCTTCCCTTGGTGGGATTTCTCTTTTATTTACTTCTTCATCATCGGCTAGGTCTTGGTCTATAGGCTCTTCCTTGCCCCTATTTAGAATTTCCATAAATTGTTCTCCTGTTATGGTTTCTTCTTTTAATAAGAAGTCAGAGATTTCATGGAGTTTATCCAGGTTCTCTTTTAGGATTTCTACTGCCCTAAGGTGGGCTTTGCCTATAATTTGGGCTACCTTGATGTCTATTTTGTTGCCTGTTCCATCACTTACTATCATAGCCCTTTGGCCACCTAGATATCTTCCTTGGATTTGTTCTAATTGCATAAAGTCAAAGTCATCGTCCATACCATAGATTGTCACCATATTTCTCGCCATAGCTGTGGCTCTTTCTATATCATTTGAGGCTCCTGTGGTCTTTGTGTTAAAGATTATCTCTTCTGCAGACCTACCTCCCGCAAAGGTAACTATTTCATCAAATAGTTCTTGCTTGGTCATGATATATTTTTCATCCTTATCAACAGTCATGGTATAGCCTAGGGCTCCGCCTGTTCTTGGAACTATAGTTATCTTGGTTACTGGTGTCTTTTGGGTTTGGATAGCTGCTACTAGGGCATGGCCAACCTCATGGTAGGCAATGATTCTTTTTTGATCATCACTTATTACCGCATTTTTCTTTTGTTGACCTGCTATTACTGTTTCTATAGATTCTTCTAAGTCCTCTTGGCTTAGTTTATTTCTACCCTCTCTTACAGCACGAAGGGCTCCCTCATTTACAATGTTTGCAAGGTCTGCTCCTGATGTTCCTGCTGTTCTTTTTGCTATTTCTTCATAGTCTATATCATCTTCACGTTTGATATTTTTGGCATGGACTTTTAGGATATCTTCACGTCCTCTTAGGTCTGGTAGTTCTACTTGAACTTGCCTATCAAAACGTCCTGGTCTTGTTAGGGCAGGGTCAAGGATCTCTGGCCTGTTGGTTGCAGCTAGGAGTACTACTCCTTCTGTTGCATCAAATCCATCCATCTCATTTAGAAGTTGGTTTAGGGTTTGTTCACGCTCATCATTTCCAGAATAGCCTGATACATCACGCTTTTTACCTATTGCGTCTATCTCATCTATGAAGACTATACAAGGTGATTTTTCTTTTGCTTGTTTAAAAAGATCACGAACCTTGCTTGCTCCCATTCCTACAAACATTTCAACAAATTCTGATCCTGATATTGAAAAGAACGGAACTTTAGCTTCTCCTGCTACGGCTTTTGCAAGTAAAGTTTTTCCAGTTCCTGGAGGTCCTACTAGGAGGATTCCCTTTGGTACTTTTGCACCTATCTCCTTATATTTGCCTGGTGTATGAAGGAAGTCTACGATCTCATTTAGGGAGTCTTTAGCTTCTTCTTGGCCTGCTACATCCTTAAAGGTTTTTCCTGTCTTATTTTCTACATAAACCTTGGCGTTACTTTTTCCAAAGTTCATGAAGTCAGATCCTCCACGACCACCCATGGTCTTTGTCAAAGACCTAGATGCAAAATAGAAGATTACCCAGATTAAGGCTAAAGGTAGGATACTTGTTATAAATAGGGATAGGTAAGGGTTCATCCTTGTTTCTATCTCTTGGGAAAATATTAGTTTGTCGTTTCTCTCTTTAGCCCTTAAGAGCCTATCTGTTATGTCAGAGTCAAACCATAGACCTGTTTGGTAGACATTTTCATCATTGTCTACCTTAGCCTTGAAGGTATACCTTTGATCATCTCTTGATACTTCTGTTACCTGGTCATTTTCTATCATATCTACAAACTGGCTGTAGGATACTTCTTTGGCTGCTTCTTCTCCTGCTATAGGGTTTAGGGCAAAGTGAATTATCACAAAGATAAGGATTGCCACTATCCAATAGTAGAGAAAGGGCTTTTTACCTTGATTTCTCTTATTCATCTTATAAACCGCTCCTAGAAATATACTTATCAAGTAGTAAATCTAGGCTTGTTAGCTCATCTATTATTGTCTTTAAGTTAAGATTTATTGCCTCTTCAGGTAGGTCTGCCCCAAGGTGTTGGAAATAATCATTGACCCTACGGGCTGCATCTACTCCAGGGCTAGTTAAGATAACATTTACTACTCTCTCGTCTTCTTCACTTCTTATTCTGTTTACAAATCCTTGTTTTTCAAGTCTTTTACAAATATTTGAGATATTACCTCCTGTTATGCCAATAGCCCTACCAAGCTTACCTATGGACATCATCTTATCCTTATTAGCATATAGGGTTATTATCATCTTAAGTTGGAGGGGGGTTATATCCAAATCATTTGCTGTATCTTGTAACAAGAAATCAATTTTATGTGAAATTTCTCTTATCATAGAAAAAATAGAATTGTTAAATTCAAAAAAATCAATATGTCTTTCTGTCATACTTCCTCCTAGAAATAATTATACTATAATACTATCTTACATATAATTTATTTTTTTTCAATGTAAACTATATATAATTTAAGTATTAGGCTATTAATCTAGCTGATTAGTATATTCTACTTTTTCTTTAAGAAAATTCACTATTTTTTATCTTTTTCTTTATTTTCTCTTTGGACCTTGCTTATATACTTACTAGCTTCAAGCCCTGCTATTTGACCCTCACCTACTGCCTTCATTATCTGATATGGCTTTCCTACTATATCACCACAGGCATATAGACCCTTGATACTTGTCTGCATCAACCTATCTACTTTTATATGGCCATCTTCTAGTTTTACAGATGGTATGAGTCTTTCAGGCTTTGATGAATCCCTTATTATAAAAAATCCATCGGCACTTATTTCTTTTCCTGACTTAAAGACTAGACTTTCTGCCTTCTTTTCTCCCTTAAAGGCTAAGGGGATCTCTCCTTCTATAAGCTTAATATTTTCATTTAGGTCAAGGTCTTTTTTGTACATATTGACATAGGTTAAAGAACCGACTATTTCTGATGTAAAGTTTGCTTCCTCTACACTTTCTTCATTATAGCCAATTACAACGACATCCTTTCCCCTATATAAGGCTGCATCACAGGTTGCACAATAGTTTACCCCATTGGCAAAAAACTTATCTTCACCCTTTAAGCCCTTGCCTAAATCTATTCCACTTGCAACTATGACTGATGTCGCTTCAACCATTGACTTATCCTTAAGTTCTAGGGCAAAGTATGAGCCCATAGCATATACTGTTTGGATTCTTTCTTTGGAAAATTTGATGTCATAGGAAGTTAAAGATTCTTTAAATTTCTCGTTTAGGTCAGATCCTGACAAGTCTTTAAATCCTAGGTAGTTTTTAATTGACTTAGACTTACTTAGGGCTTTTGAATCTTCCCCAAAGATAATTACTGACTTATTTCTAATTTTTGCATTTAAAGCGGCGCTAAGTCCACCAGGACCAGCGCCGATTATTGCTAGATCATATCTCATTGGAATTTTTCCACAGCCTCTAGTAAAGCTTCTTTTGAGTGAAATCCTACAAGGGTTTCTTTTAGGACTCCATCCTTAAAGATCATTAGAGATGGTACTGCATTTACATTGTATTGACCTGCAATGTCAGGTGATTGGTCAACATCTATACCAAAAATATTAAAGTCTACTTGACTAGATAATTCTTCTAAAATTGGTGCTTGCATTTGGCAAGGTCCACACCAAGTAGCTGAGAAATCTACAAGGCTTAAGCCTTCTCCGCTTTCTACTTCTTTTCTAAATTCATTTGAGTTTAATTCTTTCATATTCTCTCCTATTCTTTTTACAAATTTCTTTTAATACTATACCCTATTTCAAATTATTAAATCAAATCTTAAATCTTTGATTAAAATTAACTATCTTAGTTAATAAAAGAAGGCTCTTGCAAAGCTCTTCTAAGGATTAACCTTATTTTTTGCAATAGCCTTCAATCTAATTTATAGGGCTTGGGATGCTGTGATTATTGAAATCTCATAAACATCTTGAGCTGAACAACCTCTTGATAGGTCATTTACTGGAGCGTTTAATCCTTGAAGGATTGGGCCTAATGCCTTGTATCCACCAAGTCTTTGAGCTATCTTGTAGCCTATATTTCCAGCTTGTAGGTCAGGGAAGATAAATACATTTGCCTTGCCAGCAACTTCTGAGTTTGGTGCCTTTTGTTTGGCAGTTTCTGGATCTATTGCAGCGTCAAATTGGATTTCTCCTTCAACTTTTATCTCTGGATCAAGTTCAAGGGCAATCTCTTTTGCTCTAGCTACCTTGGTTGCTAGATCATGCTTAGCTGAACCGTGGGTTGAGAATGATAGTAGGGCAACATAAGGATCCATTCCAAATGATTTAGCAGATTTTGCAGTCTCTACAGCTACATCAGCTAGTTCATCTGATTGAAGGGTGATATTTACTGCTGTATCAGCAAATAATAATTGCTTACCTTCTGGGCTTATCATTACCATGATTCCTGATACTCTCTTAACTCCAGGTTTTGTCTTTATAATTTGTAGGGCAGGTCTGATAGTATCGCCTGTAGTATGAACTGCACCTGATACCATTCCATCTACAAGACCTGTTTTTACAAGCATTACACCAAAGTAGTTTACATTGGTCTTAAGTAAAAATTCTGCCTCTTCCTTGCTTGTCTTACCCTTTCTAGCTTCTACAAAGTCTTCAACTAATTTGTCAAATTCTTCATAATATGCTGGATTGATAATTTTTAGGTCTCCTAGTTTTAGACCATTTT
The DNA here is from genome assembly GCA_030532385.1 of Anaerococcus sp. Taxonomy (GTDB): domain Bacteria; phylum Bacillota; class Clostridia; order Tissierellales; family Peptoniphilaceae; genus Anaerococcus. The sequence goes on from JAUNLG010000001.1 coordinate 177,104, forward strand.
TATCAGCTACCTTTTGGATTTCTCCTTGGTCACCTAGGACAATTGGTGTTAATAATCCTTCTTCCTTATGTCTTAGAGCAGCTTCTAAGATTCTTGGATCATTTCCTTCTGGTAGGACAATTTTTAATCCCTTACCTGATATCGCTTCTTTTGCATTTTCTAATATACCTTGTGGCATTTTATCCTCCTTGTTGACTTTACTTCTTTTGTATGTCATCTTTACTATACCCAATTAAGATAAAAGGTTAACTTTTGATATTTTTTTAACTCTTTGCTTTATTTAAGACTTCTACTTCACTTGCTGATAGGTCTTTGTCGCTTGATCCATTTATAATCTCTTTTACATAGACGCTTGACCCATCATTGGTAAAAAGACTAGTTAAAATAATTCCATTATGGAAATTATCTAATAGGCAAAGGGAGAAAGATAGGCCTGAAGTTTGTCCTTCAAAGGCATCAAAGTGGACTATAGCCATATGACTTACTGCTCCCATAGTTGTATCTTTTGCATCCAAGGACCTTTGGTCAACTAACCTAAGGTCCCTATTAGATTGCTCTATCTGATCATTCAGACTTAGCAAAAGCTCTTCTAGGTTCAAATCGGGGCTGTTACCCCTTAAGAGATGGTCATACCTTTGTTTTTGCCTTCTAATCCTATCATTCATTGACTTTATCAATCCCAACTCTACTATTACAAGTACAGCAAGGATTACTAAAATTATATATACTCCAACCATTATTTCCTTCCTTCTATTATCTTTTCATTCTCTTCGCCTAAGGTTTTTGCCAAGGCCAAAACACCCTTATAATCATAAGACCTTTGGGTATTTTTTAAATTTATTTCAATGGTAGGAAGAGCTGACCTAACTGCCTCCACCATCAAATTATTGGCAATTATCCCATCTGATAGGGTTGTTTTTTTGCCATATTTAAGGATAAATTGGCTAGCCTTTAGGGCATGGGTTAGGATATCTACTGCCTTTATTTGGGGACTAGCTGCTTTTATATACAGGTCCTCTTCTATTTTTGCCCCACTTTTATAGGCCACTATTAGGTCCTTAGTCCTTGCTATATCTTCTTCTACTAATAGAGCAAGTTCCTCTTCATACCCATCTAATGTTTCACGTGAAACAACAGCCTGATCTTCTAAGGCCTCATAATTTTTCTTATCCATCATCCTCAATAGCTTAAGTCCCATAAGACCTACAAGGATGACTAGGGACCCACCACCAGGATTGGCTGTTGGCTTTTTGATCTGGTCAAGTAGGTAGGAGGTTTTCATATCAAGAATTTTCATCTTTTAACCTCCAATAGATATTTTCTATATCCTCTACGGTAAAGCAATCTATAATAAGCTTATAGGTCTTATCTTCCTTGTCTATAGTAACCTTTGACCCTAACTTTTCCATAAACTTCTCCTCATAATCTTCTAGGAGAATTTTATCTATATCTGACAGGCCAGTTTTCTTGGTTTTAGGGGATGGTGACTTTTTAGATCCTGATCTTTTTAATTTTTCAGCATCCCTTATGTTCATTTCCTTATTTATAAAACCATCTAGACTTTGGGCTCTTTTTTCTTCATCCTTTATAGAAAGAAGGGTCCTGGCTTGGGAGGGTGAAATTAGCTTTTCATTAAGGGCCTTTTTTTCCCTATCATTAAGACCCAAAAGCCTTAGAGTATTTCCTATATATGACCTTGATTTTCCCATGGACTTTGCAATTTCTTCTTGGGTCATAGCAAATTCATCTACTAATTTTTTATAGGCCCTTGCCTCTTCTAAGGCAGATAGGTCCTCTCTTTGAATATTTTCCATCAAGGATAAGATATCAACATCCTTTTTACTGTAGTCCCTTATTATTGCATCTATTTCTTTAAGACCCAAAAGCTTGCTTGCCCTAAATCTTCTTTCACCTGCAAGGATTTCGTATGAGTCACTCCCAGGTTTTTTTGTTAAAACAATAGGATTTAATAAGCCATATTCCTTTATTGATTGGGCTAAGCCTTCTATAGCATTTTTATCGAAGTTTTTCCTAGGTTGGTCATCTCTAGCCTTAATTTTATCAATTTCAATAGCTTTAACAGTCTCTTTTACCAAATCTTTTTGTCCATTCTTATTTTCAGGTATGAGGGCTTGAAGTCCTCTCCCTAGACTCTTCCTATTTGCCATCTGTCTTTGCCTCCATAAGTTCACTAGCCAGGATCCTATAGGCCCTTGCCCCCTTAGATTTTGCCTCATATTCCAAAATAGACTTGCCATAAGATGGAGCTTCTGCTAGCTTTACATTCCTTGGTATCATTACCTTGAACACTTTTTCCTTAAAATAAGCCTTGACCTCTTCTACAACCTCATAAGATAGTTTATTTTTCTTATCAAACATGGTCAATAAGACTCCTTCAATTTCAAGGTCTTTATTAAGCGATTCTTTGACTAAAGAATATGTATTCATTAGCTCACTTACTCCCTCTAAGGCGTAGTATTCTGTTTGTATAGGGATAATTATAGAATCAGAAGCCACTAGGGCATTAACTGATAATAAGCCCAAGGAAGGTGGACAGTCAATCAGGAGATAATCATAGTCCATCTGATCTTTCAATCCCTCCACAATTTTCTTTAAGAGCCTAACCCTGTCCAAGGGATCTAGGCTAACAAGCTCAACTTCAAGCCCTGATAAGGAACTTTCAGATGGAATTAGGCCAACCCCTGACTTTCCTTCTTTTATATACTTAGAAAAATCTATACTCTTTTCTTCTATTTTTCTTTCTTGACCTTCTTTAGTTAGTAATTCTTGGTCCTTATCATCTTTTTCTAACGATTCTTCTTTCTTATCTACCAGGTCTCCTACCATACCTTTTTCATAAAAAAGATCATAGATAGAAGCACCTACATTATACTTATCAAAGCCAAGACCTGTTGTTGTATTAGATTGAGGATCCATATCAAGGACCAAGACTTTAGATCCTTGACTCTTAAGGCCAACTGCAAGATTGACAACCGTTGTAGTCTTGCCTACTCCTCCTTTTTGATTAAAAATCGATATTGCTCTCATAATCTCCCCTCATTAGTAAAATCGCTAGGTCTAGGATGTGGTTTTTGCTAATCCTTCTTACCCTATTCCTATCTCCCTTAATATTTAACTCTTTTATCAAATACTTATCCTTATATAAAACTGCCAAGAAAACTCTTCCTTGGTGGGCATAGCCTGTAGTAGCTAGGCAAAGATCAGCCCCTGTCAGGTTTCTTAGCCCATCTAGCATTTCCTTGCCAACCTCTTTGCTTACTACTCCAAAGTTTCGTATTGTTTCATGTGAAACATTTAAATATTTTTCCTTGGCCTCATTAGAATAGGTAACCAAAGATTCTTTTAAAACATCACTTGCCCCACTTATATCTATTAAAGATGAAGCTATTAACCCACCGGTAATGGATTCACCGCAGGCAACATATTCTCCTCTTTGTCTTAACATATCAATTATAAGTTCATACCTTGACCTGCCGTCAGAAGAAATTATATATTTTCCCAAACTTGATTTAACCTTAACTAAGGCTTGGTTGATTAAGTCATCAGCTTTTTTTTCATCAGCTGCTTTAGCGCTTATCCTAAGAATTGGTCCATGGTCTGTGACATAAGGACTTATGGTAGGATTAGATGAAGATAAATCAACTCTTTCTGCCATGTCCCACTCAGCTAAAAGTGCGGTCCTAACAATTAGGTTCTTAATCACAGCCTTTTTGGGAAGATAGGTTAATACTTTTTTCTCAAACATAGGTATCATTTCACTAGGAGGGCCTGGCATAAGAACAAAACTTGTATTCTTTAAGGATCTCATTATAGCCCCAGGCGCAGTTCCTTTTTCATTTTGTAAAACTATAGCAGATTTGGGAAAAACAGCCTGGCCCTTATTGATTTCAAGGGCTCTTTTATCATTCTTAAAATAAGTTTTTAGATTATCATAGGCATCTTTATCCAATATAAGGTCTTTCTCTCCTATTAGGTCCATCAAAACTTCTTTGCTAATATCATCTTCTGTAGGTCCAAGACCTCCTGTCATAAAGACATAATCATAGACTCCATCAGCTTCTTTAAGGACTGTCGAAAGCCTTGGTAGATTATCTCCTACGCTGATGATTTTATAAAGGTCAATTCCTAGGTCTTTAAGCCTTGTAGCCAGGTACTTTGAGTTAGTATCTAGGATATTTCCCAAAAGAATTTCAGTTCCTACTGTTATTATTAAAGCTTGCATTTAAACTCCTCTTGTTTCACGTGAAACACAACTTAGTCTTATATAGTATACTAGTATTTTATGATTTATGGAAGTTTTATAAGGATCTATATATTAAAAAAAGACCCCCTAGTAAGTAAGGGGATCTCTTCTCATTGCTATAAGATACTTTATTGCCAGAACCATTGATATAAAACTTATTATAAGGATAAAAGTTCCTATAAAATTTCCTAAATCTCCTGAGAAAGCTACCAGGTTATTGGCTATATGGACTAGGATTGCTTCCTTGATACTCCTCCTATAATAATATACATAGGCAAGGCCTAGGCCTAAAAAGAAAGCGTTGATACCTTGCACAAGGTTAAGATGAATAAGTGCAAAGGTAAAGGCAGTTAGAAAAATACTTGCTCTTATAGATAAGTATCTTTTAACCTCTCCAAAATATATACCTCTCAGGGTAAATTCCTCTATAATCGGGCCTACCAATACTGCCGCTATAAATAAAAAGATTTGATCTAAAAAACCATTGCTGGCAAAGACCCCTTCTATAAACTCTATAGAGTCAGTAACCAAGGAACTTTGTCCAAATAAGCTTAAGATTAGATTTATTAAAATTACTCCAAAGCCTGCAAAACCTAAACCTATTATAAAGGCTTTATAGGAATTTTGATCTAGGGGCCTATTATAAATATAAGCTTTTTCGTGGACTTCTTTATAGGTCTTGGTTCTTTTTTGAATAATTAGGTATAAGATTAACGCCTGTAGGGCATACTGGCCTAAAAGTATTAGCCCTATGGACCTAGTTACAAACCTAGTTAGGACTCCTGCTACTAGGAGTTGAAAGAGGCTTAGGGCTAATATGAATCCTAGGGTAAAAGCTAGTGATTTTATATATTTCATGGCTTGCTCCTAAAGGGGACTTTTCTTGGGAAGATTTTTACCCCTAGGATAAATCTTCTTGTTTTTTCTTACCTTTTTTATTACTACATTCACTCTTTTATTGCCATCTAGGTCAAATTCATCAAGTTTTATAAGTTCACCGCCAAGAATCTTTAGGGCATTTTGAGCCTCTTTTAGTTCCTCTCTTGCCCTAGGCCCCTTAAGGGCTATAAAAACACCCCCAATTTTAAGAAAAGGCAAGGCATATTCAGCTAGGGTAGCCATATTAGCTACAGCTCTTGAAACTACAAGATCAAAGGCCTCCCTATTATCTTTGGCAAAATCTTCTGCCCTAGTATGGATGGCCCTAGTGGTCTCTAAGCCAAGCATCTCTATAAGCTCATTCATAAACTTAACTTTTTTATTGACAGAATCAATCAAAGTTAGGTCAAAGTTCTTCTCTATCCTTAAAGGAAGGCCAGGAAAACCAGGACCTGCCCCTATATCTAGGACCCTATCATTAGGGTTTATATAATCTAGGACACTTAGAGAATCCTCAAAGTGTTTTGTCTTAATTTCCTCAATATCTGTAATAGCAGTTAGGTTAGTATGGGAATTTACTTCTAGTAAATAATCCATATATATTTTGTACATGTCTTTTTTATCCATCAAGCTCTCCTGTCTTTAACCTTATTAAAAGGACATTTATATCCGCTGGTGAAACTCCTGAAATTCTTGAAGCTTGACCTACTGATTCAGGTTTTATTTCATTTAGCTTTTCAACAGATTCTTTTTTCAGTCCCAAAATCTTACTATAATCATAATTTTTAGGTAATTTATGCTCTTCTAGCTTCTTAAACTTGTCTATATCAGCCATTTGTTTTCTGATATAGCCCTCATACTTGATTTCAGTTTGAACTTGAATTTGTTGAAATCTTGGTAGGTCTGGCCTATTTTCATCAAAGATCCTAAGACTTTCATAGGTCAGCTCAGGTCTTTTTATAAGGTCATAGAGGCTTAGGGCATTTTTTAATGGACTTGTTCCAAGCTCTTCTAGGACCTTGTTGGTTTCATCCTTTGGAGTTAGAATTATATTCTTTAGCCTTTGGATTTCATTTTCTATAGCCTCTTTTTTGCCAAGCGTTTTTTCATATCTTTCCTTGCTTACAAGCCCTACCCTATAGCCTTTTTCTGTAAGTCTAAGGTCAGCATTATCTTGACGCATGGTAAGCCTATACTCACACCTTGAAGTCATCATCCTGTAAGGTTCCTTAGTTCCCTTGGTAGTTAGGTCATCTATTAGGACTCCTATATAGGCATCTGACCTATCAAGGATTAATGGATCTTCTCCCTTAATCTTAAGGCCAGCATTGATACCTGCAATAAGACCTTGGCCGGCAGCTTCCTCATAGCCTGATGATCCATTTATTTGTCCTGCAAAATATAAACCTTCATAGTCCTTAGACTCTAGGGTCCTATATAACTTTCTTGTATCTATCATGTCATATTCAATAGCATAGGCAGGTCTTATAATCTTTACATCTTCAAGGCCTAGAATTGTCTTATAAAAGTCCATTTGTACTTCTTGAGGTAGGGATGAAGAAACTCCTTGGACATACATTTCATCGGTACTTAGACTCTCAGGCTCTATAAATACTTGGTGGATGTCCCTATCAGGAAACCTAACCATCTTATCTTCAATAGATGGGCAATACCTTGGACCAACTCCTTTGATAAAGCCTCCATAGATAGGTGACCTATCTAGGTTGTCCATTATTATTTCCTTAGTCTTTTCACTAGTATAGGTTAGATAGCAATTTTCTTGCTTGATATGGGAAAAATCTTCCCCTTCATTTAGGAAAGAGAAAGGAATCACTTCCCTATCTCCTTTTTGAACCTCGGTTTTATCAAAGTGGACAGATTTCCTATCAATCCTTGCTGGAGTTCCTGTCTTAAAGCGTCTTAATTTAAAGCCCATCTCCTCTAAACTATCAGATAGGTAGGTTGCAGCTTGTAGACCGTGAGGGCCTGAAGTTTTTTCAAATTCTCCTATAAGGATCTTTCCATTAAGGTAGGTTCCAGTAGCAATGATTAGGGCCTTGGTATCAAAAATTGCTCCTTGGATTGTTTCACATGAAACAATTTTTCCATCCTTGTAATTTATCTTATCAACTTCTTGTTCAAAAAGGTCAAGATTTTCCTGGTCTTCTAGGGTCTTTTTCATAACTTGGTGGTATTTGACCTTGTCAGCCTGTACACGAAGTGAGTGAACTGCAGGCCCCTTTGATGTATTTAGCATTCTTGACTGGATGAAGGTCTTATCTATATTGATAGCCATTTGTCCACCTAGGGCATCAACTTCTCTTACTATATGGCCCTTGCCTGTCCCTCCTATATTAGGATTGCAAGGCATATCAGCTACTGATTCCATAGATGTAGTTAGGATCAAAGTCTTAAGGCCCATCCTTGCTGAGGCTAGACCTGCTTCACACCCTGCATGGCCTGCTCCTACTACTACTACATCATAGGAACCTGCCTTATACTTATAATTATTTTCCAACACAAAACTCCTTAAATACTTTATCCATTATTTCATCTGATACTGCTTGACCAATTATTAATCCTAAGTCTTCATAGGCTCCCCTAAGGTCTACCTCTAGGGCATCTATTGGAATACCTCTTTTTATATCTTTTATAGCAGAGGCTAGCTTAGCCTTAGCTGTTGATAAGAGCCTTTCATGGCGGGTATTGGTTATCAAAACTGACTCTCTTTTTAGGTCTTTGGTATTAAACATATGGGTTATAATTCTTTCAAGCTCATCAATCCCCTCTTCTTTGACCATAGATGTTTTTATTATAGGAAAGTTTCCATCAAAGAAACTTTCATCAAACTTAGGGTCAAGGTCAGTCTTATTTAGGATTATGATTGCGTTTTTACCCCTTATTAAGTCTAGGATCTTCCTGTCTTCATCTGAAAAATCTCTAGACTGGTCAAAGATTCCTATAATCAAATCTGACTGGTCTATTAGGCTAATTGACTTGTCAACTCCAATTTTTTCTACTAGGTCATCTGTATCCCTAATACCTGCTGTATCATTGATCTTTAGGGTGAAGTCTCCGAAAGAAATATACTCTGTTATCAAGTCCCTGGTAGTGCCTGGTATATCAGTTACTATGGCACGGTTTTCATCTAAAAGGATATTTAATAAGGATGACTTACCAACATTAGGCTTACCGATAATACTTGTATTAATCCCATCCTTTAGGATCTTTCCCTTATTAGAAGTAGTAAGGAGCTTATCGATCATCTCTTTTGCTTGGTCCATGAAAAATAAGATATCTTCATTGGATAGGTCCTCCCCATCTTCTGTAAAGTTTATAGAATATTCAAGCCTTGATAAGGCTTCTAGTAGGCTATTTCTTATCTCCCCTATCTTTCTTTTTAAGGAACCCTTAAGTTGGTTGACCCCTTCTTGCTGGCTTAGGTCATTACTAGCATTGATTATATCAAGGACTGCCTCAGCTTGAGATAGGTCAATTCTTCCATTTAGGAAGGCTCTTTTTGTAAATTCTCCTCTTTCTGCAAGGTCACATCCCTTATCTAAAAGAAGGTTCAAAATTTTTTTAACTGAGATAAAAGACCCATGGCAATTTATCTCACAGATATCTTCCCTAGTATAGGTATAAGGACCTTTCATAAAGTTTACCATAACTTCATCAATTACAGCCCCATCATCTCCTATAATATTGCCATAGCGCATCCTCCTATTATCCCTATCCTTGTCTATAGAAGGGGATCCTTTTAGGGGATTAAAAATTTGGTTAATAATTTCAAGTGATCTAGATCCACTCATCCTAACTATGGATATACCACCAGTCCCGGATGGAGTTGAGATCGCTGCTATTGTTCTTTCTTCCATTTTTACTCCTTAGTATGATATTAAAATATCCACTACTTTGACTAGTGGTTTGTAACATAGAAATTATAATAGAAAATCGCAATTTGTCAATCTTTATCCTTATTTTACCCCAAGGATATTAAAAAACTTTAACAAAACTGCTTTTACCAGACATTGATATATGATATATTAGTACTATATGTAATCATACAAATATGGAGGGATTATGCAATTACAATCATTAAGCTCTCTACAATGGAACCTTATAGCAGGAGGCCTTGCAATCTTCTTGTTTGGTATCTCTCTTATGGGAAATGCCCTAACAAATTTTGCAGGTCCAAAGTTAAGAGGCTATGTAGAGAAGTACACTTCCAATCCTTTGATGGGAGTTTTAGTTGGTATAGTAATAACCGGTCTAATCCAATCATCATCAGCAACTACTGTTATAACCATAAGCTTTGTAAGAGCTGGAGTTATGAGTCTTGAACAGGCCATAGGGGTTATACTAGGTGCTAATATTGGTACGACTGTAACATCTATACTTATAGGTTTCAACCTAGAGTACTTATCTTATTTTATTACACTTATTGGAGTTATACTCTTTACCTTCTCTTCTAGGAGAAAAAATAAGTATTTTGGTGAAATCTTAATCGGTTTCGGTTTACTTTTTATAGGACTTGAGATGATGGGAGGAAGCTTATCTGAACTTAAAAATATAGAAAGTTTTGATAACTTTGTAGCATCTATGGCAAGAAACCCAATCCTTGCTGTAATAACAGGAGCAATACTTACAGCCCTTATCCAATCATCATCTGCTTTTATAGGAATAACCCAATCCTTGTTTGCTTCAGGGGCCATAGACCTAAATGTAGCCTTAGGATTAATGTTTGGTGCCAATATAGGAACCTGTATAACAGCCTTATTAGCATCTGTTGGAGGAAGTCTATCTGCAAAAAGAGCTTCACTCTTTCATATCCTATTTAACCTATCAGTATCGGTAGTATTTTTAATCTTCCTAAACCCTTATGAAAGTCTAATTTCTTATCTAGCAGATAGCCTATCTGCAAATAAGTTAATGACTATAGCTATAGGTCACTTTATCTATAACTTCCTAGGAATGATAATCTTTCTACCATTTAATAAGCTATCAGCAAGGATTCTTAGAAAGATCATACCTGGCAGAGATTCAATCTTTACCGACTTACCTGATATAGAACTTGATGAAAAACTAATAGAAGCCTTTCCTGCAGCAGCCCTAGATCAAATTAAGGATGCTATCCTAAAAGAATCTAAGGTAGCTCTTGAGACAATAAAACAAGCAAAATTATACCTAATGAATAAGGATAAAAAGGCCTTAGAAAATTCTAACCAGGCTGAGGCTATAGTAAACGAGATGGACACAAAGATCCAGGCCTACTTATTAGAGATTGCCAAAAATTCCAATTCGGCAGATCTTGAAGGAGAAGTTCAAAACTACCTACAAATCCAAATAAATGTAGAAAGAATTTCAGACCTTGCCCAAAACCTAGGTGAGTATTTTGAAGAAATTTATGAATCAGAATCATCCTACACAGGAGAAGCCCTATCAGATCTTGAAGATATGTTTGATATGGTAATAAATAACTTTATAAGAAGTGTGGAAGTCTTTGACAAACACGATCAAATAGAATTTAGAAAACTTGGAGAAGACGAGGGAGCCCTTGACCTTATGGAGTCTAGCCTAAGAAAGTCCCACTATAAGAGACTACAAGATGGGGTAGACATGACATCTATGGCATCTTATGTCTTCAATGATATAATATCAACAATGGAAAGAATGGGAGACCATGCCTACAATATAGCAAGGCTTACAACAGATCCTATAAAAATCCATACAGAACCCCATGGTAAATTTGACTAAGAAAAAACCGGCAAGTGGTAAAAATCCACTTAGCCGGTTTTATTTAATCTTCTACATAATCAACAACAACATACCTTCTAGGCTCCATGCCCTCAGAATGACTAGTAACATTCTTATGCTTAGCAATTTCCTCATGGGCTAACCTTCTCTCATAGGAATTCATATACCTTAAGTTCCAAGATTTTTTACTCTTATAAACCTTTCTTGCAGTATCCCTAGCAAGGTCTACTATTTTTTCATCCCTACGTTTTTTATATGAGTTGATATCTATATTAACCCTAAGCCTACTTCTTCTAGAATCAATGGCCTTTCTAATAATAAGCTCTATAGCTTCAAGAGTAGATCCACCCTTGCCTATAGCAATACCTGTATCATTTTCATCAACCTTAGCCTCTAATTTGATTATATTATCTTCAAGGTTTCCAATAACTGAAACATTGTCAAAATGCATGGCCTTAAGGATATTTTCAAAAAACTCCTTGGCCTCATAATACTTATCTATATCTGACCTTTGCTTATCCTTAATAGCTTGTTTCTTATCATCAACAGGCTTATCAATAGGTTTATCATCCAAAGGCTCAGCCTCTTTTACAACTTCTTCTCTAGGCTCCTTTTTAGCCTTATCTTGCCTAATAGGTTCTTGGTCTATTTTTTCATCTAAAGAATCTGAAGTAAAGGAAGGAGTATTTCTAACCTCATTTTCAAGGTCTTCTAGGGCTTGTTTAATATCTTCTTCATAACTTACCCTAACAACTGCATCTTTAGAGCCTATAAGGCCAAAAAACCCTTGAGATTCTTCTTCCAAAACCTCTATTGTAACTTCATCTTTACTCTTTCCAATCTCTTCTAGGGCTAATTTTATTGCTTGATCTTTAGTTTTTGCTGTCTTTATAATTGACTTTTTCATTCTTTAACTCCGTTTTATTAGATCTCATGTAAAAGTGCATGATTACCATAATTATAAGTCTAAATACTGAACTTAGGGTGTAGTAAAGTGGCAAACCTGCTGGCAATCCTCTAAAGACGAAGAAATATATTAGGGGCATAAATAAGAACATGGTATTCATATTACCCATGGCCCCACCAGCTTGTTGCATTTGTGGGTTTGTCTTCATTGAGAAAAGTTGAACTGCAAATTGGGATAAACTTGTAAGTAAAGGAAGACCAAACCAATAAGGGTCTCTTTCGATTAAGTTAGGAACCCATAGGAAGTTAGTCCTTATATTATCAAGTCCCTCTGGGAAAACGTACTTGGTAGTATCATTCATCATCCTAAAGAGTCCAAAAAGTACAAGAACTTGAACAATCATAACCAGACAACCTGATAGGCCTGGGGTTACCCCCTCTTCTTTATACAATTCTTGCATCTTTTGTTGCATAATCTGTTGGTCATAGCCATATTTTTTCTCAATCTCTGCCATCTTTGGCTTAAAGATAGCTGTTCTTTCCGCTTGTTTTTGTTGACTGATGGTCATTGGTATTATCATAAGACTTACAAGCAAGGTCATAATGATAATGGAAATAGCATAAAAACTGATATTTGTAGGCTCTGCAAAGCTTTGATTTAAGCTATCATAGATAAACCTCATCAGCTTTCCTAAAATACTTGCTAAAAAGTTAAACATATAAACTCCGGTAAATTCTAATATCTCTTATATCTTTGTAATATCTAGGGTAAAATTAGACTAAACTATTTTACAGGGTCATATCCACCCTTGGAGAATGGATTACATCTTAAAATTCTCCACACCGACATAAAAAAGGCTTTCAAAAATCCATGTTTCCTAAAAGCATCTATTGCATAGTGGGAACAAGTTGGATAATACTTGCACTTTGACTGTCCTAATTGTGGAGAAATAAATAATTGATAAAACCTAATTATCTTAATGAAAATTTTATTTAACATAAAAAATCATCTTCTTATTGAATGCTTTGCTTAAAACATGACCCAAAGATTTTTTTAATTTATCATAAGTAAAATTTTTAGTGTGGCTTTTGGGAATTATAATAATATCTACATTGTTAATATTATAATAATTTAACCTAATAATCTCTCTTAGCTTTCTTTTTAGGGCGTTTCTCTCATTGGCCTTGCCGACCTTTTTGGAAATTGAAAAACCAAACCTGGGATTGTCATTAGAATTACCCTTGATTAGAATAGTAAAATCCCTATTATAGAAAGCCTTGTTTTTTCTATAAACTCTTTGGAAGTCTGTTTTTTTTCTTAAACTAATTCTTTTTTCCATTTAATACTTCTTAATAGTCGAAAAGAAAAAAGATTATCTCAAAAGAGCCTTATAAAAAGGCCCTATATCTTAAAGTAAATTCCTAATATTTATCCTTAGGCAGATAATCTTTTTCTATTTTTTCTTCTTCTAGCTTTTAGTACTCTTCTACCGCCTGGGCTTGACATTCTTTTTCTAAAGCCATGATCTTTTGATCTTTTTCTTCTGTTTGGTTGATAAGTTCTTTTCATGCTTACACCTCCTACTCTTTTTTTGACTCTTAATATTATATTGAAATAAAGCTAATCTGTCAAGAAAAATCCAAGGTCTGATAAAAATTTTATAAGGATAAAAGAACCTTTAGAATTTGATCAGATTATTTATTCATATTTTTAGGATTTATAGAATAATATTTCAATGTGGATATCTTGGTGGATTAAAAACTTACCCACAAGTTTTATACAAGATAATTTTATGAATAATTTTTTACTTATCCGCAAATTATTTTTCATCAAAACCTAAATTATAGGATTTTTAACTAAAAATATAAGGTCTTCTAAATAAATACACAGACTTATCCACATATCCACCAAGAGTTTTTGTTAGTCCTTAAAAGTTTTCCCATGGATTCTTGAAATCTTGTGGATAAGTTGCCTAAATCGCTTGGTAGTAGTATAATCACATGTGTAAAAGTATATGTAAAAGTCTATTTTCCTAAAGTTTTCCAGGTGATTTTGTGGATAAAATTATTTTTTCTAAGAAAATCTAAAATTTTTCTCCCCAAAACCTCCTAATTCTAAAGGATAGACTTATCAACAGGAAAGTTATCCACAAGTTATCCAATTTTTGGGGATAAGTCTCCTATAAGCCTAAGAATTTTAATATTTAAAGCTTTTTAGCATGTGGACAACTTTTAAAGGAAGGTTAAGTGATGACGAATTTAGAATACATTACGAGTGAATTAAAAAATGAAATGAAGATGTATGTAAGTGATGCTAACCAATTTGATACTTGGATTAATATCTTAAAGCCCCTAAACCTCTACAATAAAACCCTCTATCTTGAAATCCCAAAAAAAGAAACCCTTTTTATCTTTGAAAAGATTTGGACTCCCCAGCTTCAAGCAGCCCTAGATGCCATAAGCGATAAAATTGGCCAAAAGCTAAAGGTTGAGGTAGTTGCCAAAGATTCTGATAATTATACTCAAATTTTAACCCTGGGTAAAAATTATGACAGTGATGGGCAAATGAAACTTAAGCAGGTACATTCATACCCTAGACCCCTATTAGAAGACCAAAATATCTTTGAAAATTTTGTAAAGGGTAAGTCCAACCAATATGCCCTAGGGGTTTCCATGGCAGTTGCAGAAAATATCTCAAATGAAGACCAACAAAGACTTTATAATCCTCTCTTTATCTATGGAGAAAGTGGCTTGGGTAAGACCCACCTCATGCAAGCTATAGCCCATGAGATCCTAAATAAGAGGGATGATGTCTATGTTATGTACTTATCTAGTGAAAAATTTACCAATGAGATGATCTCATCAATTGGTAGGTCTAGTAATGCTAAATTTAGAGAAAAATACAGGTCTGTAGATATCCTCCTTATTGATGATATCCAATTTATAGCTGGTAAGGAGGGAACCCAGGAGGAATTTTTCAATACTTTCAATGAATTATATAATAAGGGTAAGCAAATAGTTATTTCATCAGATAGGCCACCAAAGGAGATCAAAGAGCTTGAAGATAGGTTGGTTTCAAGGTTTTCTTGGGGAATTATAGTAGATATTGGAAAACCTGATTTTGAAACTAGGGTAGCAATCCTACAAAAAAAGCTTGACCAATTAGGAGCCTATATAGACAATGACATTCTCTTTTATATAGCAGAAAATATAGATACAAATATAAGGGACCTGGAAGGTGCCCTTTCTACAGCTATAGCCTATGCAAAATCTGACGGTAGGGACCTAGTAAATATGGAAGATGCCATAAAAGGAGTTGGAACTAGGGCTAAGACTTTTAGAAGAAAGCTTAGTATAGAAGAAATACAAAAACACGTAGCTGATAAGTATGGGTTAAAACTATCTGAACTTAAGGGAAAAAGCCGCAAAAAAGAAATTGTAAACCCAAGACAAATAGCCATGTTTTTATCAAGAGAGCTTTTGGATGATTCCCTAGTTACTATCTCCAATGCTTTTGATAGGGACCATACAACTATAATGCATGGGATAGAAAAAATCTCTAAGCAAATAGAAGAAGATAAGGAATTTAAAGAAGAAGTAGAAAACCTCCTTAAGGAGATAAAGGAGTAATTTGTTAATAAGCCTGTGGATAAGTATGTTTATAAGTCCTAGCTTAATTTTTAGGAAAAAACCCTTGTGGATAATGTGGAAAACTAGAGACCTTATCCATTTTTTACCCACAAGAAATCAACATGGTCTTTTGGCTATTTACTAATATTATCTAAAGTTATCCACATATATACACCCCCTACTACTGCTACTACTAAGTTTATATAAATGTTAAGGAGCAAGCATGAAATTAAAAATAAACCAACAAGAACTTATGGATGCTATAAACATAGCAAGTAAGGCTGTGTCAAAAAGTACCAATATCCAGATACACGAATTAATATACTTTGAAGCCTACCAAGACTCCCTTACCCTTAGGGCTTTTGATGGAGAAATATCAATAAAGACAAGCAAAGAAGCCTTGGTAGAAGAAGAAGGTCAAATGGCTGTAAAGGCGAGTCTTATAGCTAATATAATAAGAAAGTTGCCTAATGAACCTGTTATTATAGAAGTTAAAGAGGGCAAGATCAATATAAGATGTAAATTATCAGACTTTAACCTTATAGCCTTTGATTATTTTGAAAAAAATGACCTAAGTATTCCTGACCTTAGACCAATTACCATAGGAAATGATGTTTTAAAAAGGTCAATTAGCCAAACAGAATTTGCTACTAGCATGGATGAAACCAAACTTGCCCTTACTGGAATCTTGTTCGAATTAAAAGATTCTAAGCTAAATATGGTAGCCCTTGATGGTTATAGGGTTTCACTTAAGAAGATTAACCTTCAATACCCATCAGCCTATGAAGCTAGCGAGTATATAATTCCTAGAAGATCTCTTATAGAATGGTCAAGGATTATAGAAGATGATATGAAAACTGACCTTTATAGGAAGGATAATGACCTGGTTTTTGTAAGTGGAGACACTAGTATGCAATGCAAGGTAATAGATAAAAACTTCATAGACTATAGGAATATAATAAATGATATAGCAGAAACTACTGTTATTGTGGATAAGAAAGACCTGATTAATTCCCTAGACCGTGCCCAAGTTTTGGCAGATTCTGCCAGGGCTAATCTTATAAAGATAGAAATTGCTGAATCAAAGATGATAATCATGTCAAATTCTGAGATAGGAAATGTCAGGGAAGTTATAGATGTTGACCAAAAGGGAGAAGACCTTAAGATTGCCTTTAATGCAAGATACATGCAAGAGGGGGTCAAGGCTAGTGATTCTAGTAAAATCAAGCTTAACTTTAAGTCATCTCTTAACCCTTGCTTAATTTACCCAGAAGATTCTACCTACGAGGATGAAGATTTTACCTACCTAGTTTTACCGGTAAGGCTTGCCGATTGAGGTTATTATGGAAAAAATAGAATTTGAAAGTGAAATGATCAGTGTAAAAGACCTTCTTAAGGCAACCAACATTCTTCCAACAGGAGGGATGGCCAAAAACATTGTAAGGGAAGAGGGGGTAATTTTAAATGGAGAAATCTGCCATAGCCCAGGCAAGAAAATGTATAAGGGAGATAGGTTAGACTTTGATGGATTTGAAATTACTATCATATAATGTGGATTAAAGATTTAAAGTTAGTTAATTTTAGGAATTATTTTTACCAGCAAGTTGAATTTAATGAAGATATAAATATTTTTCTGGGGGATAATGCCCAGGGTAAGACCAACCTACTTGAAAGTGTCTATTACCTGGCCAATGCCAAAAGTTTTAAAAACATTAGGGATAAGGACCTTATAAGGTTTAACCAATCTTCTATGAGTCTTTCAGGCACAATCAGGAAGGGAAGGTCTTTTAAGCTTGTAAAGATAGATCTTTTGGATAAGGATAAGAGTATTTTTGTAAATGGAGTAAAATATGATAGGAACAAGGACCTTAGGTCGCTTTTTAAGATAGTCTTATTTACTCCAGAAGACCTTGCCATAATAAAGGAGGGGCCTAATCTTAGAAGAGACCTTATAGATAAGATAATCCAAGGAATCGACCCTTCCTATAAGCAAGTGAAAAAAGATTATGGAAAGATCTTATACCAGAGGAACAAGCTTTTAAAAAGCCAATCATCTTCCTACTTTAAGGACCAATTATCTGCTTTTGATCAAAGCCTTAGCAAGCTTGGCTTTAGAATTTATAAGCAAAGATTAAAGTTTATTAAATTTATAGGAGACTTTGCCAAAGACTACCATAAGACCCTAAGCGCCAATAGGGAAGAGCTTACTTTAACTTACAAGGCAGATATTAAGGCAAGGGACCTAGAGGATTATATAAATATTTTTAGGCAAAGTAGAAGTGATGATTTAAAGAGTAAAATAAGTCAAAGAGGAATCCATAAGGATGATATAGAAATAAGGATTAATGGGAAAGATAGCAAGTCTTTTGCCTCCCAAGGCCAGCAAAGGTCAGCCATTTTAAATATTAGGCTTGCCGAGGTTAAGCTAATTAAGGAAGTGACAGGCGATAAGGCTGTCATTTTATTTGATGATGTTTTCTCTGAATTAGATGAGAAAAGATCCAGCTTTTTGCTAGAAAACCTTAAAGGTTACCAGACTATAATTACAGCAACCAATACCAAAAGTCTGGAGAAGGTTAGTAGGTCTAAGATTTCATATATCAAAAATGGAAGTATTAGAAAGGAATAGTATGCAAGAAAATACGTATGATGCCGGTAATATCAAGGTCTTAGAAGGGCTTGAACCTGTTAGACTAAGACCTGGTATGTATATAGGATCAACTAGTAGCAAGGGACTTCACCACCTAGTTTATGAAGTGGTAGATAACTCAGTAGATGAGGCCCTTGCTGGTAGGTGTGATTATATAAAGGTTACAGTTTCTAAGGACAATGAAATAAGGGTAGAAGATGATGGGTCAGGTATTCCTGTAAAAGAGCACCCAACAACCCATAAGTCAACCCTTGAAACAGTACTTACAGTCCTTCATGCAGGGGGTAAGTTTGATGACTCAGCCTACCAATTTTCAGGAGGACTTCATGGAGTGGGAGTTTCTGTAGTAAATGCCCTAAGCGAGTACCTAGAAGCTGTTGTAAAAAGAGATGGCCACATATATAGGATGACTTTTTCAAGAGGAAAGGCTACAAGTAAGCTTGAAGTAATTGGAGAAAGTAAGGAAAGCGGAACAATAATAAGCTTTAAGCCAGATAGGGAAATTTTTGAAACAACTGTCTTTGATAGGAAGGTTTTAGAAAATAGGTTTAGAGAAATGGCCTTCTTAAACAAGGGAGTTGAGATAATCCTAGAAGATGAGAGAGAAGATTATAGGGAAAGTTTTAAGTATGAGGGAGGAATCAAAGAATTTGTATCCTACCTTAATAGGAATAAGAACCCTATAATGGAGCAAGTCCCACACTTTGAAGGCCTACAAGAAGATGTAGAGGTAGAAGTAAGTTTTCAGTATACAGATGGCTATAGTGAAAACATCCTAACCTATGCCAATAATATAAGAACTCCTGAGGGAGGAACCCACCTATCAGGTTTTAGGTCAGCCTTAACTAGGAGTGTAAATGATTATGCTAGAAAATTTAACCTTATAAAAGAAAACGAAGATAACCTTCAAGGAGAGGATATAAGAGAGGGAATAAGTGCGGTAGTTTCTGTAAAGATATCAGACCCACAATTTGAGGGACAAACCAAGGCTAAGCTTGGTAACTCAGAAGTAAGGGGAGCTGTTGATACCATCTTTTCCCAAAAGTTATCAGCCTTTTTAGAAGAAAATCCTAAGCCTGCCAAGGCTATAATAGAAAAAGCCACAGCATCAAGAAGGGCAAGGGAGGCTGCAAGAAAGGCAAGAGACCTTACTAGAAAAAGATCAATCCTAGATTCAACTACCCTTCCTGGAAAGCTAGCTGACTGCCAATCTACAGATATAAGTGAAAATGAAATCTTTATAGTAGAGGGTAATTCTGCTGGAGGATCTGCCAAGGGAGGTAGGGATAATAGGATCCAAGCCATCCTACCTTTACGTGGAAAAATAATGAATGTAGAGAAGGCTAATTTAGATAGGATCCTTAATTCAGAAGAGATCAAGGCTATGATTACAGCCTTTGGAACAGGTATTGGCAAGGAGTTTGATATATCAAAACTTCGTTATGGAAAAATAATAATCATGACCGATGCCGATGTTGACGGTGCCCATATAAGAACCCTTCTTCTTACCTTCCTCTATAGGTATATGAAGCCATTAATAGATGAGGGCCATGTCTATGTAGCCCAACCACCTTTATATAAGATAAGCCATGGTAGAAGCCAAAGATATGTTTATACAGATGCTGAAAGAGATAAGGTTCTTAAGGATTTAAAGGGTGAAAATTATAAGATAAATAGGTATAAGGGTCTAGGTGAGATGAATGCTGACCAACTTTGGGAGACAACCATGGATCCAGATAACAGGGTCCTTTTAAGGGTTGTAGAAGATTTAGATTCAACAAGTACAGATGATACCTTCTCCCTACTTATGGGCGAAAAAGTTGAACCAAGACGTAACTTTATCCAAGAAAACGCCAAGTACGTATCAAATATTGACGTATAGGAGGCAAAATGACAGAATATAACAATATTATAAATGTAGATTTAGAAGAGAAGATGAAGGATTCCTACCTTGAATACTCAATGAGCGTTATAGTATCAAGGGCTCTTCCTGATGTAAGAGATGGACTAAAGCCTGTCCATAGGAGGATCCTTTATGGCATGCAAGAATTAGGACTTGACCCTAGCAAGCCAACTAGAAAGTCAGCTAGGGTTGTAGGTGATGTAATGGGTAAGTACCATCCTCACGGAGACTCAGCCATCTATGATGCCCTAGTAAGATTAGCCCAAGATTTTTCAACAAGGTATCCTTTAGCCCAAGGCCAAGGTAACTTTGGTTCAATCGATGGGGATGATGCTGCAGCCATGCGTTATACAGAAGTTAGGATGAGTAAGATTGCCAAGGAAATGCTAAGGGATATTGGCAAGGATACAGTAGACTTTATCCCAAACTTTGATGAAGAAGAGATGGAACCTTCAGTCCTTCCTTCAAGATTTCCAAACCTTTTGGTAAATGGGTCAAATGGTATAGCTGTAGGTATGGCTACCAATATGGCTCCCCACAACTTAGCAGAGTCAATCAAGGCTTGTGTTGCCCTAATGAAAAATCCTTCTATGTCAGTTGATGATTTGATGAAGATCATACCAGGGCCAGATTTTCCTACGGGGGCCAATATCCTTGGAAAGTCAGGAATAAAGGAAGCCTATAGGACTGGTAGGGGTAAGGTAAAGCTTCGTGCGGTAGCAAGGATTGAACCTTTTAAGAAAAATAGGCAAAGAATAATCATATCAGAGATTCCCTACCAAGTTAATAAATCAAGACTTATAGAAAAGATTGCAAATCTTGTAAAAGAAAAAAGAATTGATGGCATATCAGATATAAGAGATGAGTCAGATAGGAAGGGAATGAGGATAGTAATTGAGGTAAAAAGAGACTCTAACCCTAATATCCTCCTTAATAACCTCTATAAGTACACCCAACTTGAAACAACCTTTGGTATTATAAACCTAGCCTTAGTTGATGGGGTTCCAAAGGTTTTAAACCTAAAAGAAATTTTAGAAAATTATATAGAATTTCAAAAAGAGGTAGTTACAAGAAGGACTAACTTTGACCTATCCAAGGCCCGTGCTAGAAAGCACATAGTTGAAGGCTTAATAATTGCCATAGACCATATAGATGAGATCATAAAAATAATCAGAAGCTCTTATGATAATGATGAGATTAAGAAGATATTTTATGAAAGATTTTCTCTAAGTGACAAGCAATCTCAAGCCATCTTAGATATGCAACTTAAAAGACTATCAGGCCTTGAAATTGACAAATTAAATGCTGAAAATATAGAACTTGAAGAAAAAATATCCTACCTTCAACAAATTCTTGATTCAGAAGCTAGTCTAATAGACCTAATAATCGAAGAATTAGAAGAGATTAAAGAAAAATACCAAGATGATAGAAGAACAAAGATAATCCCAGATGAGGGAGACTTTGATATAGAAGAGCTTATAGAAAAAGAAGATGTTCTTCTTACCCTAACCAATGATGGTTATATAAAAAGGCTACCTATAGATACCTATAAGGTTCAAAATAGGGGAGGCAAGGGGATTGCAGCAGGCAATACCAAGGAAGGGGACTTTATCAAAAAGATAAAGACAACCAACACCCACGAGGACCTACTCTTCTTTACCTCTTTAGGAAAAGTTTACTCCCTAAAAGGCTATGAGATTCCTGAAGGAAGCCGCCAATCTAGGGGAGTTGCTATAATAAATATCCTAAAACTTGATTCAGGAGAAAGAATAACAGAGATGATGGCCCTATCTGACCTAAAGAAGGATAGCCAAATTGTCCTTGAAACAAGAAATGGAAGAATCAAAAAAACTGATGCAGAAAATTTCACTAATATTAGGAAAAATGGAATAATAGCCATATCCTTAAAGGATGAGGATAGGTTGATATCTGTAAGGCAAATAGATAAGGATGAAGAGATAATAATATCCACCCAAAACGGAATGACCATCCAATTTAACACCGAGGACATAAGGTCTATGGGAAGAGTTGCCCAAGGAGTTAAGGCTATAAAACTAGATAAGGGTGACCAAGTAGTATCCATGAATATCAAGGGAGAAGAAACCTACCTACTAGTTGTTACAGAAAATGGCTATGGCAAAAAGACCTCCTTTAACAATTTCAAAAATCAAAATAGGGGAGGCAAGGGAGTCAAGTGCCATAAGGTTACAGAAAAGACTGGAAAAGTAGTCGATACTTTACCAGTAGACCTAGATAATGATATAATGATGGTATCATTATCAGGTGATATGATAAGGTTAAATGTTCGTGATATATCTACAACAGGTAGAAACACAGTCGGAGTTAAACTAAAGAACCTATCAAGTGATAAGGATAGGATTGTATCAGTTACTAAGTATAGCAACTTAGGAGAAGAGGAAGAAGATGTTTAAAGCTAATGTGGAAGAGAAAGATAATCAAATATTAGTAAACCTTCAAGGAGACCTTGATGTTTACTCAGAAGATGAATTTAGAGACTTCATTGAAGAGAACCTTACTAGCAAACAAAAGGATGTTCTTATAGACCTTAAAGACCTAGACTACCTAGATTCGACAGGACTTGGTATGTTTATGAAGATCTATAATGATAAGAAAAAGGCTGATAAGTCTGTAAGAATTATAAATCCTAAGGATAATATCCTAAAACTTTTTAAGATAACAGACCTAACAGGTCTATTTAAGATGGTGGAAGATGGAAAAAATTAGTATACAAATACCAGCAAATTCAATCTATATCAAGTCAATAAGGCTGTTTTCAGCCTCCCTAGCATCAGACTTAGGTTTTGATATAGAAAAGGTTGAAGATGCCAGGGTGGTAATATCAGAAGCCTTAAACTATAAGCTGGGTGGAGAAGATATAAAAATAAATTTTTATGTAGGAGAAAAAGAACTCAGGATAGAAGTTATAGGAAAGGATAGGGACCTTGACAAAAGGGCCCTACAAATGAGGGATTTAATCCTAGAAGAATTAAGTGATAAGTGTCAAATATCAGATGATAAGATAGACCTAAGCCTAAGGACTAAGTAATGTCTAAGTCAAAAAAACAAGAAAAAAATGATCTTATCAAAGAAAAATTCATGGACTATTACAAGACTCGTGATATAAAGCTTAGAGATGAGCTTATTGAAGAGCATATGTATATAGTCGATATCCTATCAAACAAGTATGTAGGCAAGGGGATAGAAAAAGATGACCTCTACCAAGTGGCAAGCCTTGGTCTAATCTATGCTATAGAAAGATTTGACCCAGAAAAAGGCTACGCTTTCTCATCCTTTGCTACCCCAACTATAATGGGTGAGCTAAAAAGATACTTTAGGGATAAAGGCTGGGTAATAAAAGTTCCTAGAAGGATCCAAAACCTTTATAAAAAGATCAACAATGCCAAAAAGGTCCTACCCCAAGAGCTGCAAAGAACTCCAACAGTAAAGGATATAGCAGATTACTTAGAAGTAGATGAGGAAAGTATCCTTGAAGCAATGGAGGCATCAAGAGTCTATGCTCCCCAATCCTTGGATATGAAATACCAGGTTCAAAAGGGAGAAAACTCCATAGACCTTGCTGATATGATAGGAGAAGAAGATAAAAACTTTGATTCGATAGAGTTAAAAGACCTCATAGATAAGTCAAAAGAGAGATTAAATGACCTGGAAAAAGAAATCTTAGACTTAAGGTATTATGAGGGAAGAACCCAAGTTGATATAGCAAAAACCCTAGATATAAGCCAAATGACTGTATCTAGAATAGAAAAAAAGATCCTACAGAAATTTAGCCTAGAATTATCCAAAATGAAATAATAGGCTTAGGACATAGGAGGATGTATGAAAAGTAGAAAAATAATAATGGCCCTTGCCCTAGCACTCAGCCTAGGCGCTTGTGAAAATCAACCTGCTGACCAAAGTAAAATATCTGATCAAACAATCGAAGATGCACTTTCAAAAGAAGAAAATTTAGAAGAAGCTAATGAGCCTGTAGAAGAAGAAAAAGAAGCTTCTAGCCAAGAAGAAGATAAGGAAGATTCTAGCCAAGAAGAAGAAGTAGATGAAACTCTAGCAAATCTAGACCTTGACTATGAGAAAATCCAAGACTATCTAGTAGAAATTGGAGAATTTGACCCAGCTATCCTAGATTATCTAAGTAAAGAAGACTTGGCAGATTATTACCTAAAAGCCCAAAAAGCCAGCCAAGAGACTGGATATTGGGATGTAAAAGACTTTATCTTCCAAGAAATAGCCAAGGCCTATCCTGACCTATCCTATAAGTTTCCTCTAGATAGTGTGGAGGCTAAGTATTCATGGCCAGCTAGTGAGAATAAACTTACAGACAAGTACTCATATGAAAGAAAGCTTCTAACTGACATGGGTTATGTTCGAGAAGAAATAGATAAGGTAGATGATAAGAGCTTAGAAGAAAGCTTTGATAAGGCCTATGAAGAAAATCCTAAAGGCCTATATAATGATTATATCAAGATGGTAGGCCTAGACCTTTTTGGAGAAGTAAAAGAGCCTGAGTCAAAAGAAGAAGACCTAATAAAATTTGGCCAAAGTCAACAAGACTACGATAGGTTCAAGAAAGAACTTGTAGAAATCTATGAATTTGACCAAGCAGTAGTAGATACAATACCAAATAAGGATATAGACCTAGCCAA
Source organism: Anaerococcus sp. (assembly GCA_030532385.1). Lineage (GTDB taxonomy): Bacteria > Bacillota > Clostridia > Tissierellales > Peptoniphilaceae > Anaerococcus. The sequence goes on from JAUNLG010000001.1 coordinate 201,778, forward strand.
TACCAGAGCCCATGCGAAACTTGCTGAAACAGGCTTTGGAGATATAGGTCTTGTAATAAATGAGCTTGCAAAAATGTATCCAGGTTCATCAACCATGTATCCTGGTAAATAGGAGATAAGGAAGTTAGGCTAGGACCTAACTTCTTTTTTTGGCAAAAAATTAAGTAAATTAGAAAAAATTGCAAAAAACTGTAACCTTTTTGTTGCAATTTCTAGGCAAATAGTCTATAATAGACTTGAAATATAAAGAATCAGAATGAAATTGTAATTGTATTGTAATTATATCGAAAGAGGAAAGAATGAAAAAGGTAAACAAGACCCTCCTACTTGCATCAACCCTACTAATATCATCAAGCTTCATAGGAAATGAGGTTTACGCAGACAAGGAAGGGGAAGATGCAGGTATCAACACAGAAGAAAACCTAGTCAAGGAAGAAGGTTCTACTAGCAAGCTAGAAGACCTATCAACCTACCAAAGTTACTCTCTTGACCAAAAAGCCCTAGAAGTCGAAGAAGAAGCTTATCCAGAAGAAAAAGCTTTATCAGACAAAGAAGAAGCTTATCCACAAACAATAGACCTAAGCGAAGTTAGAGAAGATACAAAGGCTAGTGAAAAACCATCAAGTGATGAAGATCTTAAAGACCAAGTAGAAAAAGACCCTAGTCTTGATGAGAACAAAGACCTAGACAATGAAGAAGAACCAGAGAAAACTACAAGGTCAGTAGAAGAAGAGGACCAAGTAGTTTACTATGATACTTATAACCTAGATGAAGAATTTTCAGATGACCTAGAAGAACTTAAGGAAATGGGAAATCTAGAGGAAAACAAAGTAGAAAATACCCCAAAGCCCCAAGAACTTGTAGTAAATAAAGGCATTACAGAAATAGATGGGACCAAATATCTTTTTGATAACAATGGCAAGCTTCAAACAAATACGAAAATTGTTACAGATGATACCTACTATGAAAGCGATAGTAAGGGCATCTTACACACCAAGAAAGATTCTTGGGTTAAGGTAGAAGATAAGACCTATAGGACTGACAAAGACGGAAAACTTCTAAAGGGCATAAAAAAGGTTGGAGATGACTATTATAACTTTGACCAAAAAGGCGCCATCGACCCTAGCCTAAAAGTCATAAAAGAGGATAAACTTCTAATGGCTGATAAGGAAGGTAAGGTAAGTAACCCTAAAAACTTCTGGTTTGCCATAGGAGGAAAGACCTACAGGACAGGAGCTGAAGGATCAATCCTTAAGGGAATCCAAAATGTAAACAACAACACCTATATCTTTGAAAAAGATGGGGTAATGGTTCAAAATAAAAATCTTATGACAGCTGGAAGGTACTATCAAGTAAATAATAAGGGCCTTGCAACAAACCCTAAAAATGCTTGGGTAGATTATGAAGGCAAGAAATACCACACCAATGCCAATGGCTACATCCAAGAGGGAATTTGGAATATAGATGGAAAGCTTTATTACTTTACCAAGGATGGGCTAACAGGCAATAAACTAGTAAGCCAAAAGGGCATAGACTATAAGGTTGATGCAAATGGCATAGCAAGCCCAATAGTAACTAGCAAGAAGAACCTAGATAAGGTTATAGAGTGGATGTTTACAGCAAGAAAAGCAGGCTTAACCTATGATATGAGTTGGTCTGGAAGAAATTCTCAAACAGCAGCAGACTGCTCATCAGCTGTATATAGGGCCCTAATCTATGGAGGATTTCTAGATAAGGGATCTGCTATAGGAAATACAGAAACCCTCTTTAAACTAGGGGCTGAAGGCCAAGTAATGTATCAAATAGATGAATCAGACATTAAATACGGGGATATCTTTGTAGCAGGAAATCCAGGAGGATCTCTTGGAGCAGCAGGCCATACAGGATTTATCCTAAATGAAAAGGAAGATACAATAATCCACATGTCCTATGGTAAAAATGGGGTAGCAGTAACTCCAAGGAAAGGCTACATGGGAGATTCAAGTGGCCTACCAGTAAGGTATTATAGGCTAGTAGGTGGAGTAAATAATAATATTTATATCAATCAAAAATAATTTGAAATATTTAAGAACTTACCTAGGGTAGGTTCTTTTTTTGTATCCGAAAAAAAGGTATAAATGCAAATTGGGAAAGTCATAAGGTTTAGATTCAGCTATTTAATGCTTTACTATAGTATAAATATAAGGAAAAATATACAATTTCTGATATATAAATCTTAGTAACAAGGGGATAAATTTCATAAAGATTAAGATAAGTGTATAAAAAATATGTTTACCCCTTGACAATACCAGTTTAACAGGATAAAATATATAAATATAAAAGTTACTTAATATTTTAGGGGGAAACTAATGAAAATGAAAAGAATTTTTTCTTCACTAATGGCCCTAGGCCTAGCATCTACCTTAGTTGCTTGTGGTGGAGGAGAAGATAGTCAAAATAATGAAAACCAAAATGAAACAAAGCCAGCAGAAAATGACCAAGTAGATGATCAAACAGAAGATAGCGCAGAAGAGACTGACGCTAATGAAAAAGATCAAACTGATGATCAAGCAGAAGAAACTGATGATCAAGCGGCAAATGAAGACTTTGATTCTCAAACTTCAGATGATACCATCGTAGTAGGTACAAGTGAGATGAGTGGAGACTTCTATATGGGTTGGACTAACAACTCTTATGATGTTAAGGTTAGAAGGTTCTTAGGAACTCAAGATACCAACTCCTACCAAACTCTTGTCCTTGATGAGGCGGGCGAATGGCAAAATAATATGGCTGTTTTAGCTGAAGATCCAACAAGTGAAGATAATGAAGATGGATCAAAGACCTTCACCTTTAAGATTAAAGATGACCTAAAATGGTCAGATGGTCAGCCTGTAACAGCAGATGATTACTTATTTAAACCTCTTCTTGAATCCTTGCCAAATTATATACCATTGACAGGATCAACCAACCCAGGAGCAGACGCAGTTAAGGGCTATGAAGCTTATATAGGCGGAGAAAGTGATACCTTTGAAGGCCTTGAAAAGATAGATGATTATTCCTTCAAGGTTACAATCGATTCATCCTTCTTGCCATATTATGAAGAAAGCTATCTTGCAGCGGTCCTTCCATTCCCAATGCATGCTATATCAGATAACTTGGCTATAGCAGCTGAAGGAAACAAACTTGTTGCAAAAGAAGGTTATGAAATAACTGAAGAAGATAAAAATGCCTATATAGAAGGCCTTGATACCCAGATAAACAAACTAAAAGAAGATTTTGAAGCAAACAATCCAGCACCAGCTGATGATGCAAGTGATGAAGAGAAGGCTTCATATGATGAAGCTAAGGCGGCTCATGAAGCACAAATAAAAGATCTTGAAGACCGTAAGAGCGGGGATGTAGATCCAACCCAACAGCTTATAGAAGAAGCCATGTTAAGACAAGTAAACGAATATAGGATCAACCCATCAGTAGTATCTGGTCCATATAAGTTTGATTCTTTTGAAAATAACATGGTAAAACTAAGCCTAAATGAATATTATGCTGGAAACTTTAGAGGAGAAAGAGCATCAATTCCAAAGGTTATAGTTCAATATGTAAACTCAAAAATAGCTATAGACCTACTTGAAAATGGCGATATAGATATATGGGATGAAGAGTCTGAAGGACCATTAATAGATCAAATGAGGGAGGCTGCTGATTCTGGTAAAATTGGAGGTTACAACACCTTTGAGAGGAATGGTTATGGTAATATGACCTTTATTACAGACAGAAGTGCAACTCAATATAAGGAAGTAAGGCAAGCAATAGCCCACCTAATGGATAGGAACACCTTCGTTCAATCCTTTGCAGGAGGTTATGGAGTAGTAACCAATGGTATGTATGGTTCAAGCCAATGGATGTATAAGGAAAGAGGAGCTGATCTAGAAAGTAAACTAACCAACTATCAATTAAACCTAGACCAAGCAAATTCCCTACTTGACCAAACTCCATATAAGTTTGAAGCAGATGGATCAACAGCTTGGGATAAGGCTAAAGCTGATGAATTATTCGAAAAGGATCCAGAAGGATTCGACTACTATAGGTATGATGAAAATGGAAATAAGCTAGTTGTAAACCAATTTGGTTCAGATGAATCACCAATAACAACCCTTGTTTCTAACCAAGTACCAAACAATGCTAAGCAAGTTGGTATGGAATATAACGTAACAGCAGGTTCTTTTGCAACATTACTTGATTACTACTACTATCCAGATGAAAATGCAGAATATACAGTATTCAACATGGGCCTAGGCTTTGAGGCACCATTTGATCCATGGTATTCATACGCTTCTGAAGGACCATACAACTACACAAAGACAAATGATCCAAAAGCGGATGAAACAACTGAAAAAATGCGTAGGACAGATCCTGATGATAAGGAAGGCTACCTAGATGCTTGGGAGGAATTCCAACTTTGGTACAATGACTACCTACCAGAAATCCCACTTTACTCTAACCAATATCACTCAGGTTATACAAAGAGGGTAAAAGGCTATGACCTAGCTACACCAGTTTGGTCATCAGAATATCAAATAAACGCAATGACCTTAGGAGAATAGGAAATTAAATAACATTGTAGGAGGGCAGGCTTATGGCCTGCTTTTCTACTTCTTAAGAGTAAAACTTATAAATTTAGTATAAAAGAATAATTTGATACTCATGGTCTTTAGCCTGGCTTTGAAAACGTTAGAATTTAGCCTAATAGCGTATTACCATGCTTTAAAATAATGGAATAATATACAATAAAAAAACTTATTTCCTATGATAATAGGAAATTTAAAAATAAAAATACCTATAAGTGAATAATAAAAAAAGATTTTACTTGACAAAAGCAATTTATTAAGTTAAAATAAATAAAAATAATGTTACTTAATTTTTTAGGGGGAAATCTTATGAAAATGAAAAGAGTTTTTTCTTCACTAATGGCCCTAGGCCTAGCATCTACCTTAGTTGCTTGTGGTGGAGGAGAAGATACTAGTGAAACTAATACTGACCAAGCATCAGATACAAATGCTCAGGAAAACGCAGAAGAAACTACAGAAGATACTGGAGAAGAAGATACACAAACAGAAGATACAGGCGATGCTACAGAAGAAGGAGAAGAAGAATTTGAATCCCAAGCTTCAGGTGATAGCCTAGTAGTTGGTATTGGAGAATTAAATGGAGACTTCTATGGTGGATGGACTAACAATGCAAGTGATGTAAAGGTTAGAAGATTCATGGGTATAGAAGGAAATAACGGTTATTCTACAGTTGTTCAAGATGAAACAGGCCAATGGGTAAATAACTCTACAGTATTAGCAGAAGATCCAATAAGCGAAGATAATGAAGATGGATCAAAGACCTTTACCTTTAAGATCAAAGATGACCTAAAATGGTCAGATGGAGAAGGGGTAAATGCTGATGACTACCTATTTGGTATCCTTCTAGAGACACATCCTGACTATATACCATTGACAGGATCAACCAACCCAGGAGCAGATGCTGTTAAAGGCTATGAAGCTTATATAGGCGGAGAAAGTGATATTTTTGAAGGACTTGAAAAACTAGATGACTATAGCTTTAAGATTACAGTTGACTCATCCTTCCTACCTTACTATGAAGAGGCTTCTTTATCAGCAGTAGGTCCTTTCCCAATGCATGCTATTACAGAAAATCTAGCACTTTCGCCTGAAGGAAATAAACTTGTGGCAAAAGAAGGCTACGAAATAACTGAAGAAGATAAAAATGCCTATATAGAAGGTCTTGATACACAAATCCAAGCTCTAACAGCTGATTTTGAAGACAATAACCCAGCTCCAGCAGAAAATGCAAGTGATGAAGAAAAAGCTTACTACGATGAAGCTAAGGCAGAATTTGACGCTCAAATAAAAGATCTTGAAGATCGTAAAAATGGAGATGTAGACCCTACTCAACAACTTATAGAAGAAGCTATGCTAAGGCAAGTTAATGAGTATAGGTTAAATCCATCAGTAGTATCAGGTCCATATAAGTTTGAATCATTCTCAAATAACATGGTAAAACTTAACCTAAACGAAAACTACGCTGGAAACTTTAGAGGTGAAAAAGCTAGCATACCAAATGTAATACTTCAAACTGTAAACGCTAAGATAGCAGTAGACCTACTTGAAAATGGCGATATAGATATCTGGGATGGAGAAGCTGAGGGTGGTCCAATCGATCAAATGAGGGCTGCAGCAGAAGCTGGAACAATCGGTGGCTATAACACTTATGATAGAAATGGTTATGGAAACCTAACCTTCCTAACAGATAGGGGAACAACCCAATATAAAGAAGTAAGACAAGCCATAGCTAACCTAATGGATAGAAATACTTTCGTTCAATCTTTCGCAGGAGGCTATGGAGTAGTAACCAATGGTATGTATGGTTCAAGCCAATGGATGTATAAGGAAAGAGGAGCTGATCTAGAAAGTAAACTAACCAACTACCAACTAAACCTAGACCAAGCAAATTCCCTACTTGACCAAACTCCATATAAGTTTGAATCAGACGGATCAACACCTTGGGATAAGGCAAAGGCTGAAGAAGAATTTGCGGCAAACCCAGATGGTTATGACTACTATAGGTATGATGAAAATGGAAATAAGCTTGTAGTTAACCAATATGGTTCAGATGAATCAGAGATAACAACTCTAATCTCTAACCAAGTACCAAACAATGCTAAGCAAGTTGGTATGGAATATAACGTAACAGCAGGATCCTTTGCAACCTTGCTAGACTACTACTATTATCCAGATGAGAATCCAGAGTATACAGCATTTAACATGGGATCAAACTTCGGTACACCATTTGATCCATGGTACCAATACAACTCTGAAGCTCCATACAACTACACAAAGACCAATGATCCAACAGCAGATGAGATAACAGTAAAACTTCGTAAGACAAATCCAGATGACCAAGAAGGTTACCTAGATACTTGGGAAGAATTCCAAGTATGGTATAACGACTACCTACCAGAAATCCCATTATATGCTAACCAATACCACTCAGGTTATACAAATAGGGTAAAAGGCTATGACCTAGCTACACCAGTTTGGGAATCTGAATATCAAATCAATGCAATGAGCCTTGAAGAATAAGACTTGGCTTAGTAATAATCAAGACAAAGTAGGTGGATTAATTTCCACCTACTTTTTGCTGGCTAAATCTTAAAAAAATTAACAAAACCCTATTAAAAATTAAAATTTATTAAAAATAATAATACAATAAAAAATCCAACCAAGAAGGCAAAGGTTTTTCATATCCCTCTTAAATCCTTATATTTTAGCCTACTAGCACTTTAAGCTATTCCTTTAAATTGGAATAAAATACAAATAAAATATAAAAAACTTTATTTGGTGGGTAAATAAAGAATAAAAATACTGTATTATGAATAAAAAAGAATAGACACCTTGACAAAATTTGTTTATTCAGTTAAAATTAATAAGTATAAATGTTATTTAATTTTTTAAGGGGGAAACCGATGAAGTTAAAAAGAGTTTTTTCGTCACTAATGGCCCTAGGCCTAGCATCAACCTTAGTTGCATGCGGTTCTGGCGGAGATAGCACTACCAATGTTGATGAAAACGCAAATGAAGAACCTTCTACAAATGAAGAGGGTCAAACAGAAGATCAAAATGAGGGTGAAACCACAGAAGAAGGTTCAACCGAAGAAGTTGATAACTTCGAATCACAAGCTTCAGATGATGCCCTAGTAGTGGGTATAGAAGAGCTAAATGGAGACTTCTATGGTGGATGGACTAACAATGCAAGCGATGTAAAGGTTAGAAAATTCATGGGAATAGAAGGAACTAACTCATATATGACAGTTGTCCTTGATGAAAATGGGGAGTGGGTAACCAATCCAACCGTTCTTAAGGAAGATCCTATAGTAGAAGATAATGAGGATGGATCAAAAACTTTCACTTATAAATTAAAGGAAGACTTAAAATGGTCAGATGGAGAACCTGTAACTGCAGATGACTACCTATTTGTATCCTTACTTGAAAGTCACCCTGACTATATACCATTGACAGGATCAACCAACACAGGTTCTGATTCTCTAAAGGGCTATGATGCTTATTATAGTGGAGAAAGTGATACTTTTGAAGGTCTAGAAAAGATCGATGATTATACATTTAAGATGACAATTGATGCCTCTTTCCTACCTTACTACCTAGAAAATTACCTAGGAGCTGCAATTCCATTCCCAATGCATGCTGTTACAGAAAACCTAACAGTTTCACCAGAAGGAAATAAACTAGTTGCAAAAGAAGGCTATGAAATAACTGAAGAAGATAAAAACGCCTATATAGAAGGCCTTGATACCCAAATCCAAGCTTTGACCGAAGACTTTGAGGAAAATAACCCTGAGCCAGGTGCAGAGGCAAGTGATGAAGAGAAGGCTTCTTATGAAGAATATAAGGCAGAGTTTGACGCTCAAATCAAAGACCTTGAAGACCGTAAAAATGGCGAAGTAGACCCGAGCCAACAACTTATAGAAGAAGCTATGTTAAGGCAAGTTAATGAGTATAGGATTGCTCCATCAGTAGTATCTGGTCCATACAAATTTGAATCATTCTCAAATAATATGGTGAAACTTAGCCTAAATGAAAACTATGCAGGAAACTTTAAAGGTGAAAAGGCTAGCATACCAAATATTATCCTTCAAACTGTAAATACAAAAATAGCAGTAGACCTACTTGAAAATGGTGATATAGATATTTGGGATAATGAGGTAGAAGGTGGCCCAATCGATCAAATGAGGGAGGCTGCAGAAGCTGGAATAATTGGCGGCTACAATACCTATGAGAGAAATGGTTATGGTAATATGACCTTCCTAACAGATAGGGGAACAACCCAATATAAGGAAGTAAGACAAGCTATAGCCCAACTAATGGATAGGAATACCTTCGTTCAATCTTATGCAGGAGGTTATGGAGTAGTAACCAATGGTATGTATGGTACAAGCCAATGGATGTATAAGGAAAGAGGAGCAGACCTTGAGGCTAAGTTAAATAACTACCAACTAAACCTTGAAGCTGCAAGTAGCCTACTTGACCAAACTCCATATAAGTTTGAAGCAGATGGATCAACACCTTGGGATAAGGCAAAGGCTGATGAAGAATTTGCAGCAGATCCAGAAGGCTTTGACTACTATAGGTATGATGAGAATGGAAATAAGCTTGTAGTTAACCAATACGGTTCAGATGAATCACCAATTACAACCTTAATTTCTAACCAAGTACCAAACAATGCTAAGCAAGTTGGTATGGAATATAACGTAACAGCAGGATCCTTTGCAACCCTTCTAGACTACTATTATTTCCCAGATGAGAATCCAGAATATACAGTCTTTAACATGGGTACAGGCCTTGCTGAAGCCTTCGATCCATGGTACCAATACCACTCTGAAGGACCATTTAACTATACAAAGACAAATGATCCTATAGCAGATGAGACTACAGTGAAGATGCGTAATACAGATCCTGAAGATAGGGAAGGTTACCTAGATGCTTGGGAAGAATTCCAAGTATGGTATAACGACTACCTACCAGAAATCCCACTTTATTCTAACCAATACCACTCAGGATATACCAATAGGGTTAAGGGCTATGACCTTGCTACACCAGTTTGGTCATCAGAATATCAAATCAATGCTATGACCTTAGGTGAATAAGAAATCTTTAAAATTTGACCTAAAGGGCTCACGCTAAGTGGGCCTTTTGGTCACTTTCTTATCTAGTAAAAGCTTATTCGCTTAGGATTAATAAGAAATTGGTTTGAAATTCAATAAGGTATAAATGTATAAATATAAGGTTTGACTTTATAAAAATATCTAGGCCTCTTGCCTAAATTCGGTCGTTGATAAATTATATTTGACAAAAACACTTTTGTATATTAATATAATACTAATAAAAATTATTAACTTGGAATTTTATATCTATTTTTTAAAATTAATACATATTATATGATGGAAATTATAGACCTATAGATTCCCTTGTTAAAATAGGAAGGAATATATGTTTCGCTATACAGTAAAAAGAATTTTAAATTTAATACCAGTAGCTCTTATTATATCCATAATGCTTTTTGCTTTCTCAAAAGCAATGCCTGGAGATCCTATCAAGGCAATGATGCCTACCACAGGTAGGATGACCAAGGCCCAACAAGAGGAACTTTACCAAACTCTTCAAGCAAGATATGGACTAGATAAGAGTCTACCAGAACAGTATGTAAGATGGCTTGGTAGAACCCTAAAGGGAGACTTGGGAGAATCTACAAGAGTTAGAAGACCTGTAAGTGAGTACCTATCTGAGCCATTAAAAAACACCATATTCTTAAATATAGGTGCCACAATCCTATCCTTTGTTCTTTCGATATTGATAGGAATTAGATCAGCCACGCATAAGGGAGGAATTTTTGATAAGACCTTCCAGACTTTAACCTTGGTTGGTCTATCAATACCAGTATTTTTTATAGGCTTGATTTTAATCTTTATCTTTGCCTTTAGATTAGGATGGTTTCCTGCAAATGGTATGCCTAGGGAAAATACCTTTACTGAATGGGTAAGGTACTTAGTTTTACCTACAGCAACCCTAACTATTGGTTCCCTTGCATCCTTATCAAGGTATGTAAGAAACTCCATGCTTGATGCACTAGATCAAGATTATATTAGAACTGCAAGAAGTAAGGGATTAAAGGAAAAGACTGTTATTTATTCTCACGCCTTTAGAAATGCCCTAATTCCAGTAGTAACAGCCCTAACCTGGGCAGTTCTTGGAATGTTTTCAGGTTCTGCTATAACTGAGAGGATCTTCTCATATAGAGGAATAGGAAATGAGCTTATAGCTGCGGTTATGGCCCAAGATTATAATGTAATATTAGCTCTATCAATGTTTTATGCAATATTGACCTTGCTTGGAAATTTGATAATGGATCTAGCTTATGCTCTTGTAGATCCTAGAGTTAAGTTGGAGGCTTAGGATGAATCAGACTTTTAAAAAATCTTTACAATCATATGGTAACTTTTTGAAATCATTTCTCTTAAGAGCCTTTACTTTTTCCAAGGGATATGAATTTGAAGAAAACAACCTAAATACAAATAATGATCAACCTATCAATGAAGATGAATTGATCAATAAGAATAAGCAAAATGTAGATATGGGTCCATCAAAGGATGATGAAAATGATAAGCTAAAAGAAGAAGCTATCATGAGTCCAGGTAGGGTTGCCCTAAGAAATTACTTTAGGAATCCTCTAGGAATAATAGGACTAATACTTTTTGTAGCTATAGTTTTGGTAATATTTGTAGGCTCAAGAGTCCTACCTTTTGACCAATACTACTCCCAAGGTAACCTAACCAATGTAGCCCCAGGTGGAGCCTACATGAATTATCCAAAAGAGTTTGAAGATGAGGGAGTTAGTAAGATTTCTATAGGAAATACTTTCTCAGTAGGTCTAGGTAAGGAAAATAACCTTTATGTCTGGGGATCAGACAATGAAGATAATGTCCTAAATATACCAAATGAAATCAAAAAAAATCTAAATGAAAAAGAAATCATAGATGTTGCAGCAGGAGATAGGCATATCATAGTTGCAACAAGTGATAATGAAATCTATGGTTGGGGAAATAACTCCTTTAACCAAGCAGACTCTCCAGCAATGGAGGAAGCTAAAATAAAAGAAGAAGGAATAGCAAAATTAGGCGGCGGTGTCCAATATTCAGTAGTATTGACCAAGGCTAATAACCTAGTAGTATGGGGATCAACCCTTGCTTCAAGGCTAAACCTCCTTCCTTCTGACATAAATGGAAATGTAGTAGACTTTGCTACAAATCCAATTAATATCTTAGCCATCCAAAAAGATGGATCCATTAGGCTTCTTGGTGTAATGGGATCAGAGCTTGATACCCAAATGCCAGAAGAGCTTAAGGATGGATCTGTTAAAGTAAAAAAAGTAGCTTTAACTTCATCATCAGGTGCAGCCCTAAGTGAAGATGGCAAACTTTACGTATGGGGACCATCTAGGGATAACCTAGCTGGGGAAAATATACCAGAATTTGAAGCTGACCTTGTTGATATAGCAGCAAGTGACACAGTTCTTACAGCCCTTGATGCCAATGGTAAAATCTACCAATGGGGTAAGGATAACTATGGAGAATTATCAACACCAGAGGGTGAATTTGAACAAATTTATTCATCATATTTTAACAACTATGCTGTTAGAAATGAAAGTGGAGAGATTGAAACTTGGGGCCTAAATGGCTTTAGGTTTGGTTCAGATGATCAAGGTCGTGATATATTCACAAGACTTATCCACGGTGGTAAAATGACTATGATAATCTCTCTAATCTCAACTGTAATCCAAATAGTCCTAGGTGTACTAATTGGTATGGTTTCAGGATTTGTGGGCGGAAAAGTAGACAATGTCTTAATGAGATTTTCAGAAATTGTTGCCTCCTTCCCATTCTATCCAATGCTAATATCCCTATCAGCCCTCCTACCTCCAGGCGCAAGCCAAGAAGAGAGAATTACCATGGTAATGATCCTTCTAGGATTACTAGGTTGGACAGGTCTTGCTCGTCTAGTCCGTGGACAAATATTAGCAGAAAGAGAAAGAGATTATATAACAGCTGCTAGGGCCTTGGGTGTAAAAAACTGGTCAATAATGATTAAGCACATCCTACCAAATATCCTATCAATAGTAATAGTAAATGCTACTATAGGCTATGCTGGAAACCTACTAACAGAATCTGGTTTATCCTTCCTAGGATTTGGTGTCCAAGAGCCAACACCTTCATGGGGTAATATGCTAACAGCAGCTCAATCATCAGATGTATTAAATACCTACTGGTGGAGATGGGTATTCCCAGCACTTGCAGTATTTTTAACATCATTTTCAGTAAACCTTATTGGTGATGCACTAAGAGATGCAATAGATCCAAGAGCAAATGAGAGATAGGTGAAAATAATGAGTTTATTAGAAATAAAGAATCTGCACACCTACTTTGAAACAAGACGTGGTCTAATCAAGGCTGTAAATGATGTATCATTTACCATTGATGCAGGAAAGACCCTAGGTCTTGTTGGAGAAAGTGGATCAGGAAAAAGCCAAACAGCTATGAGTGTCCTTCAACTGTTTGAAAAAAACCAAAAGATCTATGGTGGAGAGATAATCTTTGATGGAGAAAAAATCTCTGAATATAATACAAGCCAAATGGATGAAATAAGAGGTAACAATATCTCTATGATCTTCCAAGAGCCAATGAGTTCCCTAAACCCAGTATTTACTGTAGAAAAACAAATATCAGAAGTACTCATGCTTCATAGGGGGATGAATAAAAAAGAAGCTGCCAAAAGATGCGAAGAGCTTCTTGCAGCAGTAAAGATTCCAAACCCTCATATAGTAGCCAAACAATATCCTTTTGAACTATCAGGTGGAATGAACCAAAGGGTAATGATAGCCATGGCCCTAGCCTGCGAACCAAAATTACTAATAGCAGATGAGCCAACCACAGCCCTTGATGTAACAATCCAAGCCCAAATCTTAAAACTTATGAATGAGCTGAAGGAAAAAGCTGGAACAAGTATCTTATTTATAACCCATGACCTTGGTGTAATAAATCAAATGGCAGATGAAGTAGCAGTTATGTATTGTGGACAAATCGTAGAGCAATCTCCTGTAGAATATATCTTCAAACATGATATTACAGACTACAACCACCCATATACAGTAGCCCTCCTAAACTCAATCCCATCAATAACATCAGATAGGAATGAAAGGCTAGATATAATACCAGGATCAGTTCCTCACCCACTTAACCTACCAAAAGGATGTAAGTTTGCAGATAGGTGTAAGTATGCAACACAAAAATGTATAGATCAAATGCCAGAACTTAGACCTATAAATGAAAACCAAATGATTAGGTGTCATTATCCAAATAGAAAGGAGAGGGAGCAAAGTGGAAAATAGAGAAAATAAAAAGGTCCTATTTAAAGTTAGAAACCTAAAAAAATACTTCCCTCTTAAGAAAAAATCTATATTTGATAAGGGAGCCAATGACTATGTCCACGCCAATGAATCTATAAGCCTAGATATCTACCAAGGTGAGACCCTAGGCCTTGTAGGAGAATCTGGATGTGGTAAGTCAACCTTTGGTAGGACCCTTCTTCAAATTTATGATCAAACAGAAGGCACAACATTATATTATGGAAAAACTGTAGATGACATGGCTCCAGAATATATGCTTGAGATGATCAAAAGAATCCCATCAAAATTCCCTAACTATAATAAGGAATTAGAAGAATTAAATAAGATCTATGAGGACTTAGAAAAGGCAGAAGATGATCAAGCTCGTGCAGAATTAAACGAGAAGGCCATGTTCAAACGTAGAGAAATAGAAGAAGATTACCTAAATATGGTAAGAATAGCTGGAGGACTACTAGCAAGTGATGACCTAGGCAAGGTATCAACAATGCTTAAAGATAAGTATGAAGTCCTAAAGCAAAGGGCAAAAATCTTAAGCTTAATAGAAGAGCTTGAAGATAAGACCCAAATGAGGTCAAGAAGCTGGGAAGAATACCATAATTTCTTGGACGCTGACCCTAAATATAAGGAATTAGAAGAGAAGAAAGCTTCTCTAAGCAAAAAAATTGAAGAAAAAGATAGGGCCATAGAAGAATATAGAAAAACCCTAGAAAATAAAGAAAACTTCAAAGACCTAGAAGATCTAAAAGATGATGGAATAGACCTATCAGAATTAACAAACGAAGAGATGAGAAGCCTTCGTAAAGATCTACAAATGATCTTCCAAGACCCTTATGGATCCTTGGATACAAAAATGACAGTAGGAAATATAATAGGAGAGGGAGTCTTAGGTCATAATCTATTTAAAAATAGGAATGAAAAAGGCTATAACGAATATATAAGAGAAACTATGGAAAAATGCGGCCTTGCCCCATACTTCCTCCATAGGTACCCTCACCAATTCTCAGGTGGACAAAGGCAAAGAATAGGAATAGCAAGAGCTCTTGCCCTAAAACCAAAGTTTATAGTATGTGATGAGGCAGTATCAGCCCTTGACGTATCAATCCAATCACAAATTATAAACCTACTCCAAGACCTAAAAGATCAAAACAACCTAACCTACCTTTTCATAACCCACGACTTATCAGTTGTAAAATATATATCAGATAGGATAGGAGTAATGTATTTAGGTGTTTTAGTAGAACTTTCTGAATCAGAAAGAATCTTTGAAAACCCACTCCACCCTTACACAAGAGCCCTCCTACAAGCTATACCAAGGACAGATGTAGACCAAGGTCAAGAATTACAAACCATAGAAGGTGATATACCATCAGCAGTAAAACCACCAAAGGGATGTAGGTTCCACACTAGGTGTGAATATGCAATGGACATATGTTCACAATTTGAGCCAGAGCTAAAGGCTGTAGAAGATGGACACTTTGTAGCCTGCCACCTAATGGATGTATCTGAAGAAGAAAAGGCTAAGGCCTATGCAAAAAATAAATCCAAACAAGAAAAAATGGATGAAGAATTAGAGAAGATGAGTGCCCTATGAAAGCACCTATAGATAGGTTTAAGGGCAAAGATAGAAAATACATTTATGAGAAAGAAAGTCTTATAGATAAGGACAGGCTTGAAAGTGGAGATAGACTCGCCATGTTTTTGGCAGCTATGAAGACCTTCCTGCCATGGGTCCTACTTTTACTATCCCCCCTCTTCCTCTTTGCAATTCTAATATAGAAGCATAAAATTAGAGACTTTTAAAAAAGAAATGTAGAGGCATTTCTTAAAGACCCTATAATAAAAATTACTAGCTTTCTAGTAAAAAACCTGAGTATAAGTTAAACTAAGTAAAGACCTTAGGATAGAACTTATAACTCAGGTTTCTTTTTAGGGGCTAATAAAAGGTCTTGACAGAAGTTTAATTTTCCTATATACTTAGGGTGTAATAAATATTACAATTCTTCAGGGCGGAGTGAAATTCTCCACCGGCGGTAAAGTCCGCGAGCGCAAGCTGAATCAGTGAAATTCTGGTACCGACAGTATAGTCTGGATGGAAGAGGAAATTGTCTAATTAGATTTAGAAATTTTAAGTCCCTGATGAGGGGCTTTTTTTATAAGAAAATTCCCCTAAAGCCTTAAAAAGGCAAATGAAAATTTAAACTAGGCTAGCATATATCTTTCCTCAAATCATCTGTTAGTAGCCTAGGATAAGCATAAAAGACTCTAAGGAGTCTTTTTTTGTATGGGCTTATTTAAATGTATATTATAAAAATATGGACAAATTTGTCCCTTGTTAGAAAAAATCTTTTGTATTATCATAGACCTATGTTTATAGAAAAATCAACAGACATCGACTTTTAAGAATACTAGAACAAAAAAAGGAGGGTGAATTTGAAAGATAATATAATTCAAATTAGAAATTTAGAAAATTTGTTATTATAATAAAGATTTTTAAGCAACTATCTAGCCCTAATATGCTCACATTTTTACAATTTGAGTAAATAAGTTAAGGCTCCTTTATGCTTTTTATTGTAAATGATATTTTTAATATTAAAAAATATCATAAATCTTAAAATAAAGTATAATCCAATAAGAAGAAAAGGAGTTTTGTTGGATGGATAAATTAAAAGAGTTTGGTCAGAAAGTAAGAGAAATTAGAAAGGCTAGGGGGCTTAGTCAAAGCGATGTGGAAGCCTTATCTTTTATTTCAAAAAAATCGATCTCAAGAATAGAAAATGGCAAACAAGGCCATCCCTCGATCGATTACTTAGTAGAACTTTCAAAAGTATATGCTTACAACCTTGTAGATCTATTTATAGCAACTATCTATACAAGCCTTCAAGTACTTGCTGATATTAAAAAAGACTTAGATGTAAATGCTCATCTTTTAAGTAAAAGGAAATTAGAAGAGATTGATAGGCGCATAGGAATGATTGAGAATGATTATGAATTAAGAAATAAGGGCTATGAACTAGAGCTTTTAAAATTATTTATTGATTCGATAAGAAATAAAAATGACTCAAGTTATGATCTTGGAGAGAAATTTAGATTTATAACAAGGAATCGAATCAATAATAAAAATATTTTAACAAATGTCTATACCCCTATTGAGTTAAGATTACTGTCCGATATTTGTTCCGAGTCGGAGTCATACTTGGGAGTTTCAAGAGTAAAAATATTGAAGTCTTGTACTTGTCAGGCAAACACACCGACTTTACTTGCAGTATCATCTAATAGCTTGGCTACTGCCTACTACGAGCGAAATAATTATCGTAATGCTTTAGAAGCACTCGAGAAAGCGATACGTAACAAAGATAATGCCGTCTCATTAGATGCTTTGGTTTACCTAAATTATAATAAATTTTGGAATCTATATAAGAAAAACGACCCAGGATATAAATTATGCTTAAAAAACACACTTATTTTAGCAAGAAATTATAGTAATATTGCTGTATACCAAACAATAAAAGACAAGTTAAAAAAATTTGCCTATAAGTGTAATTACATTAAAGAGATTGAGAAAAAAGTTTTATATTTTAGATAAATTTTAGAACAAAGAGGGGATAAATGAAGAAGTCTTTATTGAGAATTGATGAAAAGTTAATCCTGTTTTTTTCTTATTTGCTTTGCTTTGCCTTAAATATTTTTTTAGATTATTTAAAATCAAAGCCAATGGATTCTTTACTTTTAGAAATTTTTTTAAGCCAATTTCTAGACTATAAGGTCTACATTGTGGGGGTCTTTACCATAATCGTCCTTCTTTTTCACTTAAAAGTATTGGATAAGAAGGAAAAAGAGATATATTGTAGGTTCCTTGTGGGCGATTACTTGAAAGCCCTTGGCTTAAGATATGGGGTGGAGTCTTTTTTTATCCTACTTATATCTCTTTTCCTTGCAGAACTTGTGGCAGGCTTTCTTTCTCTTAGCCTTATTACTAATATATATTTGGCCCTTTTTTTATTGATTTATACCCTTGTTAGCTGGTGGAAGGTAAGAAATTATGAAAATTTTTAAATTTTTTGTAAAAGAAATATTTTTTAAGAGGATATTATTTATTATAGGAGTTTTTTTGCTGGCCTTTATGGCAAATTACTTGGTATTTACAGCAACTAGGTCTTCTATTTCAACCCTCCTAGGTTATAAAGAAGTATCTTATCTTAAAAAGGATAATAGCTTTGTAGCTAACCTTGATCCCTCTAGCCCTTATGATCTAAATGATATAAGTGAAGAAGAAATTAAAGAGGTCTATGATTATTTAGGGGAAAATTTTACCTATGGCTTTTATACAGATGGTGTTGTTGCAAATCTTGATAATCCTTATGATATGGAAGTTTCTTTCGCCTACCTTAATGAAACTTATGATAAGATTAATAGCTTCGATATAGCCAAGGGTGAAAATATAAGCTTTGACTATGATCTTAAGAAAAATGATGAAATTCCAGTTCTTATAGGCCATGGCCTAAGTGAAAACTATCCAATAGGCTCTAAGATTGACCTATTTGAGTATGGCTTACTTGATGATGTTAGGCTTAGGGTTGTTGGAATCTTAAATAAGGATGATTACCGTACCAATATTTATGTCCTTAATTCTAAGCAATACAACAATTTTTCAGTAATTCTTCCTATCAATGATAGTTATATTGAAAAGGCCAACCTAGCCTTAAAGGCCCAGGGCCTATCTGATTTGATCCTTCTTGATACTAACGAAAAGGAGATTGCTGAGCTTAAGGCCTACATAAAGGATAAGTTAAATTTTGACTTTAATTTTTTAACACAAGAGGAAATTTCTGCTAATTTTAAGGAATATTACCTTGATGCCCTAAAACTTATTCTTCTTGTAAGTGGGATTATTGCCTTAATTTTAAGTTTTATTAATATCTACTTATCTATATCAGGCCTTAATATGATGATAAAAGATTTGACCATAAATCTATTTGCTGGCCTAAGCCTTGAAGGCTTGCGCAAAATATTTTATAAGTTTTTTCTAGGTCTTTTCGCCTTAAACTTACTAGGCCTATATGCCTTTGTTAGTATTTCTAGGTATGGGTCTTGGTTAAGAAAAGAGATTTTGTCAGCAACCTTTGGCTTTTTATCTCTTACAAGTATTGATTGGATGGCCTTTGGACTGGTGGTCTTGTTTAACCTAATAATGTGCCTTGTAATTGTTGAAATTTCTATGGCAAGGATCAAAAAAATCCCTATTTCATTAGGAGTCTTACAATGAATGATATTATAGATTTAAGAATAAAAGAAAAAGTTTATAGGAATAAGAAAGAAGTTGTTAGAGTTCTTGAGAATTTTAACCTTAGGGTAAAGAAAGGAGAAATGCTTGCTGTCATAGGAAAATCTGGGGCAGGAAAGACCAGTCTTCTTAATATATTGGGTCTTTTGGATAAAGATTTTGAAGGCTCTTATAGGATTTTTGATAGAGAAACTTCTGATATGAAATCAAAAGATATGGCAAGGTTAAGAAATAGCAAGATCGGCTTTGTCCTTCAAGAATCTGCCCTAATTAATTCTATTAGCATGGAGGATAATATAAAATTACCCCTCCTTTATGCCAGTAAGGATTTTACCTTTGATAAAAAAGCTTTTGATAAGATCTTAGAAAGGATCGGGCTTAGACCAATCTTAAAAAAGAAGCCCCTAGAATGCTCTGGTGGAGAGAAGTCCCGTGCTATTTTTGCAAGAGCTATAATAATGAATCCATCACTTATATTATGTGATGAACCGACAGCATCCCTGGATCCTTATAATTCTAAGCTTATTATGGACTTATTACTAAAGATGAATAAAGAAAAAAATGTAACGGTAATTACAGTGACTCATGATATGGATATAGCTAATAATCATGGGAGAGTAGTTGAGATTTTAAGGAGGTCTTAGGTGGGATTTTTTATAATGTTAGGGTCTTTTCTTGGAGGAATATTTCTTCTAGCCCTTGCTAGGATAAATTTTAAGGAAAAAGAATTTTTGAAAAATATTATAAGTCTTTTGGGTCTAGGTCTTATTGGATTTGCAATTTATCTTGCTTGGCCTAAATAGATTAATAGCCAGGTTCGCCCTGGCTATTAGTTTAGGAAAGTTCTTTGTTTTCCTTATTATTTATATTTTTAGAATCTATCATTTTACTAGTTACATATATTAAAAATGGAAGGACAATGGCATCATCTAGGATTCCTAGGAAGGGAATTATATCTGGAATCATATCGCTTGGTAGGATAGCATAGGCTATTGCTACAAGTCCTAAGATTTTGGCAGTCACGGGGGTATTTTTATCCCCCATTGCCCTTAAGTAGTTTGGTATAAAATTTTTTATCTTAAGTAATTTATTCAAATTATCTCCTCTTTCTTGATTAATTTATATATTAATTATACTTAAAAATACATGAATTTCAATTAACATTATCAATTCAAAAGTTAAGTTTATTGAAGATAGATTTGACCTAAAAATATCCATTGACTAAATCTTTTTATCCCTATATTATAGTAGGTGAGAATGTTAGGAGGTTATATGTTAGAGAGATTAGATTTTAATCCGCCTGATTTTTCTTTGGAAAAGTTTAGGCAGGCAAAAAGCGTTACCACAAAGGAAGTTATTAAAGATGGGGTGGCTCCATCAGGTTTTTACCTAACCAGTCACCTTCCTACCTATTATAAGGTAGCAGGATCTTGGCTTATGCCAAGGACTTCTAGCCAGGATTGCCTAGCTGTTATAGAAAATGGTGGCGTCCACATAAGAGAGTTTAGAAATCTTAAAAAGGGGGATAGGGTAGTCCTTGGAAGGACCTTTGACGGGACAGATGGGATCTACAGGTATGAAGAAGGTTTTTCTTACCCAGTTCTTGCTAGGGGAGGAGATTTTGTAGAAAGTTCTAATGCTTCTTCCTATAAGCTTCTTTTTGACCTCCTTAGGGATATAAGAGAAAAAGAAGGAACTATTACCTGGGTCTTAGGTCCTGCTGTTGTCTTTGACTATGATACTAGAAAGGCTTTGTCTAGGCTTGCTAAGGCAGGTTTTGTAAATGCCCTTTTGGGTGGCAATGCCATGGCAACTCACGACCTTGAAGGTGGCTACCTAAATACAGCCCTAGGTCAAGATATTTACACTCAAGTGTCAGACCCCCTAGGCCACTATAACCACCTAGATACCCTAAATGCTATAAGAAGGGTTGGGTCTATTGATAAGTTTATAGAAGAAGGCCATGTAGCTGATGGTTTTATCAAAACTTTAAAGAGCCTTGATGTTCCTATAGTCCTTGCTGGATCTATAAGAGATGATGGTCCTCTTCCAGAGGTTACAGGATCTTGCTATGAGTCTTTGGATAATGTTAAAGAGATTACTGAAAAAAGTGACCTTATCATAGGTCTTGCGACCACTCTCCATTCAGTTTCAACTGCAGAAACTGCTCCATCCTATAAGATGGGACCTAAGGGAGAAGTTTTCCCAGTATTTTTCTTCTCAGTTGATGTTACAGAAAATGCTGTAAGAAAGGTCCTTGCAGCTAGGGATAATGTCGCTGTTAGAGGTCTTGTAACCAATGTCCAAGATTTTGTAGTCAAGCTAGAAAAAGAGCTTATAGATGAGGAAGGAGCTAAGAATGACTAATAAATTTCACATGGCTGAATTTATTCCAAAAGATTTTGATAATGAACTTTTTGACTCCTACCCAAATGCTAGGTTGGTTGAAGTTAAGGAAGACGGGATAAGTCCTGAAGGCTACCATGCCCTATCTGTCTTTCCAGAATACTTTAAGATAAACGGCAAGTGGATCCTTGCCCTTAACTCAAGGATGGATACAGTGGCTGTTGCTCATGATAAAGAAGGGGAAGAAAGCCTTGATATAGTTGAGTTTAGAAATCTTAAAAAAGGAGATAAGGTTGTAGTAGGTAGGAGTGAAGATGGGTCTGAGGGTATCTATATCTACACCCAAGGCTTTAGCCAAATAGATGATAAGGAAGAAGCTGTCTTTGGCTTTAGGGAAGGAAGGTCTAGGGAGACTGCTTTTTCTAAAGATTACGATGAACTTTATGAGATTTTAAGATATGAAAAAGAAAATAAGGGTTTTGTAACTTGGGTTTTAGGAACAGCTACCTCCCTTGATAAGGCTAGCGATAAGGCCCTAGAAAACTTAGTAAACAAGGGCTATATAAATGCTATCTTTTGTGGAACTGCAGCTATTGCCTATGACCTAGAGCTTGCCTTGTATGGGTCTATTGGTGGTCAAGAAGATTATAGAGAAGACCTAAACCAAAGGCAAAATTATTATGAAATTATAAATGGGGTAAATGAGGCAGGGTCTATCAAGGCCTTTGTTGAAGAAAATGACATAAAAAAAGGCTTTGTTGCAGCAGCTATTAGAGAAAATGTTAAAATAGTAATAGCAGGAACCATAAGGGATAGGCTAACCTTCCCTGACACCTACAATAATGTCTACGAAGCCCAAGATGCTATGAGGGCTATTGTCAAAAAATCATCTACCCTAATCATGTCATCTGCCATCCTATTTACTATAGCAACAGGAAATATGACCCCATCTTACAATATGGTAAATGGAAAGATTAGGCCAATCTTTATCTATACAGTAGACATACAAGAATTTGCAGTAAACAAACTAGCTGATAGGGGAACCCTAACAGCCAAAAGCCTAGTAACTAATTCACAAGATTTCGTACAAAACATAGACAAGGGTCTAGAGAAATAAAGGAGATAAAAATGGGAGTAAACCTAAGAGGAAGAAATTTGTTGGCAATAAAAGATTTCACCCAAGATGAAATTCTTTACCTAATAAGACTATCAGAACAATTTAAAAATTTAAAGCTAAGTGGCAGTCCTCATGATTATTTGAGAGGAAAAAACATAGTCCTCCTATTTGAAAAGACTTCAACAAGGACCAGGTGCTCTTTTGAAGTAGCAGGCATGGACCTAGGCATGGGTGTAACCTACCTTGATCCAGGATCAAGTCAGATGGGTAAGAAGGAATCCATAGCAGATACAGCCAAGGTTTTGGGAAGGTTTTATGATGGAATCGAATATAGGGGCTTTAAGCAAGACCTAGTAGAAGAATTAGCAGAAAATGCTGGAGTTCCAGTTTGGAATGGCCTAACAGATAAGTGGCATCCAACCCAAATGATAGCAGATATGCTTACAATAAAAGAAAATTTTGGTAGATTAAAGGGTCTAAAATTTGTCTACATGGGAGATTGTAGGAACAATATGGGAAATTCCTTAGCTGTAACCTGTGCTAAGCTAGGCATTGACTTTGTAGGCTGTGGACCTAAATCCCTTTGGCCTGAAGAAGATGTAAGAGAATTAGCCCAAGAATTTGCCAAAGAAAATTCTTCAAGCGTTGAATTTAGCGAAGATGTGTCCTATGCGACAAAGGATGCTGATGTAATCTATACAGATATTTGGGTATCTATGGGAGAGCCTGAAGAAGTATGGCAAGAGAGAATAAAACTTCTCCACCCTTACCAAGTTAACAAAAAAGTAATGGCAAATGCCAAGGATAGCGCAATCTTCATGCACTGCCTACCATCCTTCCACGACCTAAAGACAAGTATAGGTAAGGAAATCAATGATAAGTTTGGTAAGGACTATGACCTAAATGGTATGGAAGTAAGCGAGGAAGTATTTTCTTCAAGCCAATCAAAGGTCTTTGATGAAGCAGAAAATAGGATGCACACTATAAAAGCAATCATGTATGCGACATTAAAATAATAAGTTGGGCCCTAGGGCCCTTTTTATTTACAAAGGAGGATCTTATGGGAGTAAGATTTAGAAAATCAATCAACCTGGGTAAGGGCTTTAGGATAAATTTAAGCAAGACTGGGCCAGGATTTTCTTGGGGAGGCAAGGGCTTTAGACTAACAAGGACAGCTGGTGGCAATATAAGAACAACAGCAAGCATCCCAGGAACAGGCCTATCCTACCAAAAGGAATTTAAAAATCCCCTAAAGAGTAAAAAAACCCAGGATACTTTTAAGAAAGCTATCAAAAATCCAAAAGCAGCCAAAGAAGTTAAGACCTATAAAGAAGATAAGGTACAAAGATATGACCTAGACCTTACAAATATTAAATCTACTGGACTTATAGATATCCTAG
This sequence comes from Anaerococcus sp., assembly GCA_030532385.1. Classification (GTDB taxonomy): domain Bacteria; phylum Bacillota; class Clostridia; order Tissierellales; family Peptoniphilaceae; genus Anaerococcus. The sequence goes on from JAUNLG010000001.1 coordinate 225,938, forward strand.
AAGAGCTTGAGGGTAAAAAGCCCTACAAACTACTAGGGTTAATAATATCTTTGATATCTGTATTTTTAGCTATGAAAAATATTTTATTTATCCTAGGACTTTTGCCAGGAGCCTTTCTTTATTTTTATAGGAAAAAAGAAGAAGTATTTATAGAATATGACTTTAAAGAAGAGGCGGATAAAGAATATGCCCTTAGCAAAAAACTGCTTGAGGGGATTTTGGAAAGTGATGAAACTTATTTACTTGAAAGTCTTTCTATAGAAGAAGAAGGCCTATATGTAGTAGATAAAATGACCTTAAAATTAAGCCACGACCTTCCCCAAGGTCTTAGGACCAATGCTAAAATAGTAAGCCTAGTAGGAGCAGGCCTTAGCCTAAGTTTTTTGCCTGATAGTCTTCTAATAAAGAAAGGATCAGACCTAAGAGCCCTAACCTATCAAGACCTTGATATGGATCTTTCAGCTGATATCTTTATAGAAGATGAAAATTATCCTAAAGATGCCAAAGAAATATCAAAAACATATAGGCACGCTAACAAGGATGGTAGCAAGGATAAAAGATATAAGGATAATCCAGAAGTCTACCTAGTAGAAGAGGGGATCCTATCTATAAAAGGCCAAGGCCTTGATATAATTATAGTATTTTCAGATACCTATATAGATGGCATATAAAAAAGAACCTAATTAGGTTCTTTTTGCAATTACAAGATTTATATCCATGGTCTCCAGGTAATCTTTCCACTTACTATCTAGGTTTTCATCTGTAATAATAGTATCTATATCTCTAAGGTCAGCAAAATGGACCGATTTTACCTGGCCAAATTTTGATGAGTCTATTAGGAGGATTACCTCCATGGAATTTTTGATTATAGTTTTCTTTGTAGCAAGCTCATAAGTGTTAGCACAAGTTATACCAAGGTCCTTATGCAGGCCGGCTGCTGATAGAAATACCTTGTTGGCCCTTATATTTTCAATCATCCTAAGACTTTCTTGGGATTCAAACATCATAGATTCCTTATGAAAAAGACCTCCAGCAAGTAAGATCTTAACCTTTTCTTTTTTGGTTAAATTAAAAAAGTTATTTGAAGAAAATACTAGGGCTGTACACTCTTTGTTAGCATCCAGGTGGTAGCTTAGTTTGTCAGTAGTAGTACCAGTATCTATAATGATCATATCATCTTTTTTGACTAGTCCTGCCGCAAGCCTTCCAATAAGGTCCTTTTGCTTATACATAAGCCCTAAGTTTTCTTCTAATTTATACTCATCATTGGTGGCTGTTGGGTTAGTTGGAGATGGATTGTAGACAACCGACCCATGAAAGACTTCTATTATATTATTCTCCTCTAGAATCTTTATATCTCTTCTTATAGTCATCTCAGAAACTGACAGCTCCTTGGCCAAGTCCTTAATTGATGATCCGTTCCTAGATTTTATTATATTGGTTAATTTATTTATTCTTTGTTTTTTATTTGCCATAACAACTCCTAATCCTAAGGTCATTGTACCATAAAAGCGATTTTTTAGGTAAAAAATCCCCAAGTTTCCCATAAACTTCCAGGGGAAACAAGTTAATTTTCGATAAAATGGTAAAAATATAACACTATTATGTTGACATTATAACATAAATCATGTATTATGGTCATAGATAAAAAATTAACAGCGAATAAATTTTAGGAAAACTTTTACAAACCAAGGAGGAAGTATGAATAAAGAAGAAATATTTAGCCACATCGACCACACCTTACTTAAGGCCTATGCAAGCTGGGCTGATATAGATAAACTCTGCCAAGAGGCTATTTCTTATAAGACAGCGTCAGTATGCATACCACAAACCTACATAAAGAGGGTTAAGGAAAAGTATCAGGATGATCTTACAATATGTACTGTTGTAGGTTTTCCTTTAGGTTATAATTCTAGTCAATCAAAATTTATGGAAGTTAAAAATGCCTTAGAAGATGGGGCTAGTGAGATTGATATGGTAATTAATATATCAGATGTCAAAAATGGCGATTATGATAAGGTAGAAAGAGAGATTAGAGCCATAAAGGAAATTGTTGGTGAGAAGATTCTTAAGGTAATTATCGAAACCTTCTATCTAAATGAAGAAGAGAAGATAGCCATGTGTAAGGCTGTTACAAATGCTAAGGCTGATTATATCAAAACTTCAACTGGTTTTGCCCCAGAGGGTGCAAAAATGGAAGATGTTTTATTGTTTAAAGACCATATAGGAAAGGATGTTAAAATCAAGGCTGCAGGTGGAGTAAGGAGCAAGGATGACCTAGTAGCTTTCATAAAGGCAGGTTGTGATAGGATTGGGACATCTTCTGCTATCAAGATGCTAAATGGTCAGATAAAGGAGGGGGAATATTGATGGGTAAAAGAGTATTTCTAATAGTCTTGGATTCTTTTGGTATAGGAGAAATGCCAGATGCCAAAGACTATAAAGATGAGGGAAGTGATACTCTTAAAGCTGTCTATAAGAGCAGGTACTATAATACACCTAATCTTAGAAAATTAGGACTTTTCAATATAGAAGGTGTATCTGTCAAAGCTTGTCATAAGGATCCTAAGGGATCTTTTGCAAGGCTTATGGAGGCCAGCAAGGGTAAGGATACTACTACAGGTCATTGGGAGATGGCAGGAATTATTTCAGAAAAACCATTTCCAACCTTTCCCCAAGGCTTTCCTAAAGAGTTTCTAGATGAGTTTTCTAAAAAGATAGGCAGGGGTCTTATGCTAAATAAGGCTTATTCAGGCACTGAGGTCATTAATGATTATGGGAAGGCCCATATGGAAAGTGGAGATTTAATAGTCTATACTTCAGCAGATTCAGTCTTTCAAATAGCAGCCCACACTGATGTAGTTAGTCTTGATGAGCTTTATAGGATATGCCAAATAGCAAGGGATATGCTGGTAGGGGATCTTGGAGTAGGCAGGGTCATAGCTAGACCTTTTGTTGGAGAAGATGGTAATTTTACAAGGACTAGCGATAGACACGACTTTGCTATCAAACCAAGGTCTAAGACTATAATGGATTATTTAAAAGAAAATAATCTTTCTAGTATAGGTGTAGGCAAAATCTATGATATTTTTGCTGGAAAGTCTATAGATGGGCCAATAAGGACTATAAATAATACCGATGGAATGAATAAGACCTTAGAACTTATGGATAAGGATTTCCAAGGCCTATGTTTTGTAAACTTGGTAGATTTTGATATGGTTTATGGCCATAGGAATGATGTTGACGGATACGCTAAGGCCCTTAGTGAATTTGACGATCAATTGGGTCTTATGATTGATAAATTAAGAGAAGATGACATTTTAATGATAACAGCTGACCATGGCTGTGACCCATCCACCCCATCTACAGACCATTCTAGGGAGTATGTCCCTATGTTAATTTATGGTCATGGAATAAAGCGAGGATATGACCTTAAGACTAGGTCGACTTTTGCAGATATAGGTAAGTCCATTGGAGATATTTTTGCTATCGCTAATGACCTTCCAGGTCAAAGTTTTTATCAACAAGTAAGAAAGTAGGGACTAATGAAACTTATTTTAAATATTTTGGGTATTTGTCTAGTAATAGGATTTACCTACCTTATATCAATGAATAGGAAGGCGGTTAATTTCAAAAATACCCTAAGAGCCCTAGTAGGCCAGTTTATTATAGCAGGTATTTTAGTCAAACTACCCCAAGGAAGATATGTAATCCAAAAGGTAAGCGGGGCGGTTGAAAAGATCCTATCCTATGGTAGTGAAGGAATTCAATTTGTTTTTGGATCTTTGGGAGATCCTACAGGTCCAACAGGTTTTATCTTTGCCTTTCAAACCTTGACTAATATAATATTTATCTCAGCCCTTGTAGCTGTTTTATTTTATACTGGGGTTTTAGGTTTTGTAGTTTCAAAGATTGGTAAACTTATAGGAAAGATTTTTAAGACATCAGAGGTTGAAAGTTTTGTTGCAGTTGCAAATATGTTCCTAGGACAAACTGATTCACCAATCCTTGTAGCCAAATACTTAAAAATAATGACAGATAGTGAGGTTATGCTTGTGTTAGTATCAGGCATGGGATCAATGTCAGTATCGATTATAGCAGGTTATGTAGCCTTGGGTATTCCTATGGAATCACTCTTAATTGCTTCAACCATGGTTCCTGTAGGATCTATCCTTTTATCAAAAATTGTAGCTCCTCAAACGGAGAAAATAAGGGAAGTTGGAGAAGTTAAAATGGATAGAAAAGGTAATAATGAAAATGTCCTAGATGCCCTAGCTGCGGGAGCCATAGATGGGATGAATATGGCCATGGCTATAGGAGCAAGCCTTATAGCAATTATAGCTATAGTAGCCTTAGTTAATGGGATCTTATCTGTCCTAGGCTTATCCCTTGAAACAATACTTTCATATCTATTTGCCCCTATAGGATACTTTATGGGTCTTGAGGGTGGCCAGGTACTTACAGCAGGAGAGCTTTTAGGGTCTAAGTTAGTCCTTAATGAATTTGTTGCCTTTGGTAAACTAGGTCCCCTACTTCCAGCTATGACAGAACGTACAGGTTTGATCTTGGCTATATCATTGGCAGGCTTTGCGAACCTATCTTCAATTGGTATATGTATATCTGGTATATCTGTTTTATGTCCAGAAAAAAGACCTACCCTTGCCAAGCTTGCCCTAAGGGCAATGGTATCAGGTTTTTGTGTTAGCTTACTATCAGCTCTAATAGTTGGTATTTGGTTGTTATTTTAAGGAGTAAAAAATGAGATTTTTAGATATTATTGAAAAAAAGAAAAACAAAGAAGTCCTAAGTGATCAAGAGATTCAATTTTTTATAGATGGTGTAACTGACGAATCAATTCCTGATTATCAAATATCTGCCCTACTTATGGCTATTAGACTAAATGGGATGGATGAGCATGAGACAGCAAAACTTGCTGAGGCTATGATGCATTCTGGCGATGTTATAGACTTATCAGATATAGAAGGGATCAAATCTGACAAGCATTCAACAGGGGGAGTTGGTGATAAGACCTCCCTTGCCCTAGGAGCTATGGTTGCTGCTTGTGGCCTTAAGCTTGCTAAGATGAGTGGTAGGGGACTTGGCCATACTGGAGGTACCTTAGATAAGTTAGAATCCATAGAAGGTTTTAATATTGCCCTAAGTGAAGAAGAATTCAAAAAGCAAGTTTCAGAAATAGGTCTTGCAATTATAGGCCAAACAGGAGATTTAGTTCCAGCTGATAAGAAACTTTATGCCCTAAGAGATGTAACAGGAACTGTAGATTCTATTCCTCTTATAGCTTCATCAATCATGTCTAAAAAACTAGCTTCTGGATCAGATACTATTCTTTTGGATGTAAAATATGGAGAAGGTGCCTTTATGCACACTGTAGAAGATGCCAAGAAACTAGCTAGGGCAATGATATCTATAGGAAAAAAACTTGGCAAAAATACAATGGCCATGATTACAGATATGAACCAACCTTTGGGTAATACCATAGGCAATGCTCTTGAAGTAAAAGAAGCTATAGAAACAGTAAAGGGAGAAGGTCCAAAGGACTTTACAGAACTTTGCCTAACTGCAGGAGAAATAATGCTTATGCAAGCTAATAAGGCAAGTAATAAAAAAGAGGCCAGGGCTATGTTAGAAGAAGCGATAAAATCTGGCAAAGCCTATGAAAAGTTAGAGAAAATGGTTATCTACCAAGGGGGAAATGTAGAGCAAATTAGAAATACAGACCTCCTACCCCAAGCTAAGTATAAGACAGACCTAGAGTCTAAGGAAGAAGGCTATATAGAAAATATCCACTCTATGGGATTGGGAATAGCAGCTATGAAACTTGGAGCTGGAAGAGAGAAGAAGGAAGATGAGATTAACTATGGTGTTGGTCTTAAGATGAATGCCAAAAAGGGAGATTATGTAAAAAAAGGCCACATCCTATGTAGGGTCTACCATGATGAGCCTTTAAGTGATGAATGGATAGAAGATTTCTATAAGACCTTTACCTATAAGGATCAGAAGGTGGATCCTATACCAATAGTTGAAGAGATACTTGATTAAGAAAAAGCCTGCTAGTTTGTATAACAAAATAGCAGGCTTTTAAAATTTCTTTATTTACTTTAGGCCTTAGTCTTATTTAAATTTAATAAGAATGAGGCGAAAAGAACTAGGGCCATACCAATACCAAGCCTTAGACCGAAAGGCTCTCCTAAAAATAGGATTGATAAGAGAGAGCCAAAGATTGGGATAAATAACTTATATATACCAAATTCATTGGCTGAATGATATTTTAGGACTATGGTCCAAATTGTAAAGGCTGTCGCTGATATAAAGGCAGCGTAGGCTAGAAGGATTGATGCCTTTAGGTTAAAGTTTAAGGTAAAACCTCCAAGGCTAATTCCAAGCAAGATCATAAATACTGACCCTAGCAAAAATTGAAAGCCAGTAAGTAGGTAGGGATTTTCTCCCCTTCCATACTTTCTAACAAGGATTGTACATAGGGCATTGATAGTGGTGGAAATTATAATAAATCCTTCACCTGTAAGGGTAAGTCCTCCTTCTATAGAAGAGCCTGTATTGGTTATAATAATACCAAGACTACCAAGAATTAAGGCTATGATCATCTTGGCATTTATTTTATCTTCTGGCAGCAAGAAGGCTGAGAGAATGACTACTATAAGGGAGTTTGAAGCCTGGATAATAGAAGACTTAACTCCTAGGGTATTTGAAAGGCCTATATAATAAAAGATATATTGGATGGCTGTTTGAAGTAGTCCTAGGATAAGGACAAATTTCCAATCCAACTTCTTAAAGTCTTTAAAATTTCTATCAAAGATTAGAAAATATATTAAAGTTATAAGCCCTGCTACAAAGAATCTAATTCCCGCAAGGGCTATCTTTTGACCTGTATCTGCTCCGCCAATACCTAGTTCAAGGTAGGTGGTCTTTATGGTAGGGATGGCTGATCCCCACAAGAGCATAGCAAGTATAGAAAAGATAACTGCAAATTTCTTATTTTTTAACAAATCTACCTCCTAATTATTTCACTATATAGTTTACCGATAATTGTTATCAAAAACCAGTAAAAAAACCATTACTAAGATGTAATGGCCTTAATGGTTGAAATCTTAAGATTTCTTGAGTTAAACAGTAAAAGTCTTAGACTTTCTAATCTAGTATAACAAGAGAAGGTAAATCTGTAAAGCTCTAAGGATAAATCTGTTAGGAGTTAAAGTTAAGGTCATCCAAAAAACTTAGATCTTTGCTAATATATTTACATAAATAGGGTATAAATTAAAAACGAGGAGTAACTATGAATATACTAATTGCTATAGATACAATAAAAAACTTTGAAGATTCCGTAAAAATTGGAGAGATTTTTAAAAATAGGTTAGACCTTAAGTCCTATCCAATTCCTTTTTTAGATGGAGGAGAGGGGACTATAGAGTCGATGAAGTTTATATCAGGTGGTAAGCTTCATTATGTAAATGTCCACAACCCCCTAGGGGAGGCTATTACAGCAAAATACCTACTAAAGGATGATTTTGCTACCATAGAGATGGCTGAATCATCAGGTCTTTCCCTAATTTATAAGGATGATTTGGATATAATGAAGGCATCTTCCCTAGGTCTTGGGGAAGTTTTTGTAGACGCTCTAGACCATGGGGCCAAAAGTTTTTATATAGGAGTAGGTGATTCAGCAGTTAATGACATGGGTATGGGTATGCTCTATGCCCTAGGAGTAAGATTTTATGATGAAAATGCCAATGACCTAAGTCCTTCAGCTCAAAATCTTGTTAAGATTGATAAGATAGATACTAGGTTTAAGAGGGCAAAGATTAAACTTGCGACATCAAGTGAGCTAAGTATTTTTGGTAAAAATTCCTTTCTAGAAACCAGGGCCTACAGAAAAGGGGCCAGCGACCTAGATGTGGCTAGGTTATATAGGGGGAGTGAGAATTTTATAAAGAAAACTTCTAAGCTTTTAGGCAGTGACCAAATAGACTTTCCATCCCTAGGTTCTGGTGGAGGAGTAGCCTGGGCCTTATATAATTATTTTAATACAAGGATAAGTAGGCCTATGGATTATATACTTAAAGAAATAGGATTTCCAAAGTTGATAGAGGATATGGACTTTATGATATTAGGGGAGGACCTGGGTCAGTTTGATGGCATATCTTCTATTAATATTGCCAAGTTAGCTAAAAGATACAATGAAGATATTAAGCTGGTCTTTCTTCATGATAAAAACGATAAGAAGAATATAGACCTTAGTCTTTTTGACTATATTTATGAATACGATATAGAAGATGACCTAGATAGGTTTAGCCTTATTGAAAAAATCGACCAATTAGCCAAGGAAGTTAATGAGGCTGATTTTTTCGAAAGCTTAAAAATAAAGTCCTAATAAGGTATAATCCTAAGTATGAATATGAATTTTAAAAGATTTGGAGAGTATAAAGTGACAAGCCTACTTTTGATCATTAATATAGGAGTTTTTATAATGATGACCCTAAGTGGGGGAAGTGAGAGTACCTATAACCTAATAAGGTTTGGAGCTATGGCTAAGCCTCTAGTCTATGAAGGAGGATGGCGGAGGATATTGACAGCTTCTTTTATCCATATAGGTTTATTTCATCTATTATTCAATATGTATTTTTTATATAATATTGGACCAATATTTGAAAGACTTTATGGGCCGGGGAAATTTCTTATAATTTACTTACTGGCAGGCCTTATAGGTAATCTTTTCACCTATGGTTTTGGATCAAATACCACCATATCAGCTGGGGCTTCTACTAGCCTTTATGGAATTTTTGGTCTTGCCATTGGAATTATGCTAAATTATAGGGATGATCCTGTACTTAGAGGTATTGGGGCAAGTCTTCTTTCAACAATTGCTATTAATATAATCTATTCTCTAGTGGCTCCAGGTATTGGTATCCTAGGACACTTGGGAGGTTTTGTTGGAGGGATAATCCTTTCTGGAATTTTTCCTGTAAGGGCAAGGTCCCTATCAAGCATTACTGTTATAATATCAGTCCTAGCCCTTATAATATTGGCTTATCTTTTTGTAAGGATTGGCAATAGCAGCCTAAAGGTAGGCGTATGAGAAAAATCATTGTAAGTTTAATCTTTCTTTTAGCCTTAGCATCTTGCTCCTACCAGTCTAGGGAGGATTTTGAAAAGGACCTTAAGAAGGAAGTTAAAGAAGAAGATAGCCTGGCCAAAGAGGTAGACCTGGATGGCTTAATATATAAGAGTGAGGGAGACTTGGCTGAAGAGTTTAAGGACTTTAAAAAATCTGACCTTTCTAATAAGAGGGACTTAGATAAGGCAAGTGGTCTAATAAAAGTCATGGACCTAGAAGGTCTAGGCCTAGGCTTTATCCTTAATAAAGAGGCTAACAGTTTAAATCTAGAATTAGCCTACTTTAAAGAAAAAGAAGATGGGAGTAAAGAAGAGCTTAGGAAGAATTTTGGAAGTATCAGTAGAGAGGACCTTGTGGAGTCCTTGGTAAATATTTTTACCTATAAGTCAGATTCAGGTCCTATGCTTATGGTAAATATAATAGGGATTTATGAAAATGAAACAGTAAGTTCCTACTACCTTTACAATAAGTACCTTAGTCAGATGGACTCTTTTGTAATAAGAAATTATACCAAGGATATAAATCCATCAGTAATGAGGATGGGAGAAGTAGTTGAAGTATCAGATAGTAAAGAAAGTGGCGGTTTGAAAGATGCCATAAATAAAAGAATAAAGGTAGAAGAAACTAGGCTTAAGGCCATGTTTGAAGCCTACGGACTAGAAAGTCAACCATTAAAGATAAACTTAGACCAAGAAGAGATAGAGGCAGGTAAGCTTGCAAGCTGTGATCAAAAGAAAGACTATCTTATTTTAGAAATAAAAAAAGACCAAGAAGGAATATATATTGAGAAAAAATAGGAGGAACAAATGGAAAGAAAAGATATTGACCAAAGATTAACTTGGGATACAAGTCTAATCTATAAGGATGATGAAGAATTTTATAAGGAAATAGAAGAAGTAAATGACCTTGTAGACCAATTGAAAAAATATGAAGGATCAATAACCAAGGACCTTGAAAGCTTCAAAAACTTTTTAAAACTTGACCAAAAATTTTCAAGAAAACTAGAAAAAGCCTATGTATACGCCCACCTAAGAGGGGATGAAGATACTAGGGTAAGTAAGTACCAAGAAATGAACCAAGTAGCTGAAAATACAGCGGTAGCTGCCCAACAAGCTTTATCATTTATAAACCCTGAGCTTCTAGCAAGCGACCAAGACTTGATAAAAGAGTACCTAAAAGACCCTGACATAGCTTACCTAGACCACTATTTTGAAGATAAATTAAGGTATAAGGACCATACCCTAGATAGGAAAAGCGAAGAGATTATAGCAAGCTTTGGAAAACTGACCAACAACCCACAAAATACCTATATGATATTTTCAAATGCAGATATGACCTTCCCTAGTGTAGAAAAGGATGGCAAAGAAATAGAAATAACTGATGCAAACTTTGTAAGCCTTCAAGAAGATAAGGATAGGGACTTTAGGCGTGAAGTATATGAAAAGTACTATTCAGTATATAGGCAATATTCAAACACCCTAGCATCTACCTTAGATGGGGAGTATACAGCCAACAACGTAGAGGCTAAGCTTAGAAATTACTCATCAGCTAGACAAATGAGCTTGTTTAGAAACAACTTACCAGAAGAAATCTATGATAACCTCCTAGAAGTTATCCATGACAATGTAGACATCCACAGAGACTATACCAGCCTAAGAAAGAAATTTTTGGGGGTAGACAAACTAGGTTTCCATGACATCTACATGCCTTTAGTAAAAAACTATGATAGGAAAATAGACTTTGATGAGGCAAAAGAAATAGTCCTAGAAGCTATAAAACCTTTGGGTGAAGAGTATGTAAAAGTAGCAAAAGAGGGATTTGAATCAAGGTGGTTTGATGTAATGCCAAATAAGGGAAAAAGAAGTGGAGCCTATTCATCAGGATCCTATGACACCCAACCATACATCCTTTTAAACCACAACGACTCTATAGATAACCTCTTTACCATAATCCATGAGCTAGGTCACTCCATGCATTCACATTATACAAGGACCAACCAACCTTATGAATATGGTTCATATTCAATATTTTTAGCAGAAATAGCATCAACAACCAATGAGCTCTTGCTCCTTGACTATATGCTAAAAAATTCAAAATCAAAAGAAGAAACAGCCTATCTTCTAAACTATTTTGTAAACCAATTTAAATCAACAGTGTTTAGACAAAGCATGTTTGCAGAATTTGAGCATAAGGTAAACAAACTAGTAGAAAACAAAGAGCCAATACCTGCAGCAAGACTTCATGAAATCTATAAAGAATTAAATGAAGACTTATTTGGAGAAGATATAGAAGTAGACGAATATATATCAGCAGAGTGGGCAAGGATACCACACTTTTATATGTTCTACTATGTATTCCAATATGCTACAGGCTTTATGAGTGCAGTAGCATTAAGCCAAAAGATCCTTCATGGAAGTGATGAAGATAGAAAAGCTTATATTGATTACCTAAAGGCGGGAGAAAGCGAGTATCCGCTAGAAGTACTCAAAAAGGCTGGAGTAGATATGACCAACAAAGATGCGATGAACCAAGCAATGCAAGTGGCAAGAAAAGCCTTAAAAGATTTAACAGATGCAATAATGTAAGAAAAGGGCCTTCTAAAGGAAGGTCTTTTTTTATTGAAAAAAATATTTGACAAAACAAAAAAGCCATAGTATTATGTAAAGGCACGTTACAAAAAGCGAGTTCAAATTAAAAACAAGAAATATTTGACAAAGCAAAAATTGTAGCGTATACTAATATTAATGCGGCATAGCTAAGAAACCTTGAAAATATAAAAAATCATAAAAAAATGATAAAAATATTTGACAAGTTAAAAGTTATGTAGTATTATATAAGAGTCGCAAGATAAAAGCGACGTTGAACCAAGATTAACATCGAAAGATGATAATCATAAAATTATATAGAACCAACAGCAAAGTTAATACTTTGAGTACAATGATTCTTAACTATATATAATATAGTAAAGATTTTAAATCACGCATTTAGT
>JAUNLG010000019.1 GCA_030532385.1 Anaerococcus sp.
CGTGAAGGTGGTAGAACAGTAGCATCTGGTGTTGTAACAAAGGTTATAAAATAAGTAAATTCTAAATAGGTTAATCTTATTTAAATTAAGGGCGAGCCTTTGGGCTTGCCCTTGTTGTTTAAGGAGATAAAATGACTAAAAAAAGTTTTATACTTACTTTTATTTTGCTAATAAGTTTAGTGGTTACAGGATGTACTAATGACACACCTAAGTCTGATCCTAAACCAGAAGTAAGCCAAGAAGAAACCATAGAGGATAAAGAAGATGACCAGCAAAAAGATCAGGATCAAGAAGATTTATCCAAAGAAGATGGCAAAGACCTTGTAGGAGAGGCCTTAGACCATGAAATTGGTGTTCCATACGAACTTGGAGTAACCCCTGATGATTATAATATGGATTTTGATACCTCTAGGCTTAAAAGCTTAGAAGATAAAAAAAGTAAGTATTATCCAGAAGATGGGGTCAAGGGCCTATACTTTAATACCTATTCGGTAAATGACCCAGCCACTTTCGATAAAATTATCGGCATGATAGAGGAAACTAGGCTTAATGCAGTAGTTATTGATATCAAAGATGACTGGGGCAATGTTACTATGGCCTTTGAAACTGATGATGAGGATATAAATTATTCTAAGATTGATATCCTAGATCCAGAAAGTTTTATTGAAGATATGCACGATAGGGGAATCTATGTTATAGGAAGGGTAACAACTTTTAAAGATTCTATAATTACAGAAAAACATCCAGAGTGGGGCTTTACCCTAGCTGATGGTAGTCTTTGGAAAAATGGCTCAGGAGAAGCTTTCATGAACCCTTTCCTTAAGGAAGTTCAAGATTATGATCTAAAGATAGCAAAACTTGCAGCCAAGGCTGGTTTTGATGAAATCCAATTTGACTATGTCAGATTTGCAGAAGGTTTTGAGACTTTTGGAGATACCCTATCTTATTCAAGAGGTGAGTTTGAAGATAAGGATATGGAAGAAGGAGATAAGAGAGTAGCTGCCATAACTGGTTTTGTTAGAAGGGCTAGAGAAGAACTTCAGGAAATGAATGTTCCAATATCTATAGATGTCTTTGGCTATGCCCTTCAAGTAGGAAGAGCAGATGGGATAGGCCAAGACTTTGGAGAAATGTCTAATGAAACTGATATTATGAGCTCTATGATCTATCCATCCCACTGGGGACCTTATTCATTTGATATAGAAAAACCAGACTTAAATCCTTATGACTTGGTTAAAAGATATTTAGAGGCTGAGCAAGAGTATATGTCCAATATAGACCATGCTCCTAAATCCCGTCCTTGGATCCAAGACTTTACTGCAACTTGGATTGGTGAGGGTAACTGGATGGAATATGATAAAGAAGCTGTTGAAGCTCAAATTCAAGCAATATATGATTCTGGTCAGGATGAATTTTTGATTTGGAATGCTTCATCTGATTATACTATGGGTGTAGAATATTAATGAATAAGAGAAATAAGGCAAATAGGTTTATTGAAAGATCGGCAAGTGTCATAGAAGTTTTGATTTGTTTGATTGTAATAGTTGGGGTCGTAGCAGGTATACCAAAGCTTGCTAAGTATATCTTAGACTTTTTTAGAACAGATGATTTATCAAATTCATATATTTTGATGAATGAATTTCTAAAACATGCTCTTTTGCTAATAGTTGGTATCGAGCTAATTGCTATGATTTTAACAAGAAGTCATGAGTCAATTTTAACTCTAATACTTTTTGTAATAGCAAGAAAAATGTTGGTTTATTCCCAAGGTCTAACAGATATCCTTATAGGGACAGTATCTGTAGCTATAATTTTTGTAGTGATGAAATTTGTCTTATCAGATAAGAAGTTGCTTGCTAGACTAGACAATACCTTTGATGCCTCAACCCCTATAAAAAATATCAATAGGGATTATAATATGGACCTGCCAGATTTTGCCCATACCCTTGGTGAGCTCATATATGACCTGGCTGAGAAGGAAAAAGTAAAAGTGATCCATGAAGATTCTACTATTGTATATGGTAAGTATGTATATAGGATTATAAATATAGACCATGATACCATAAAAAGAATAAGAATTGAAGAAAATTAAAGGCCGCCTTGTGGGCGGCTTTTATAGTCTGTGTTTTTTTCTAAATTGTGAAGGTGTAATCCCCACTTTTTTCTTAAATACTTGGTTAAAATAAGACTGCGAATTAAAACCAACTATGTCGGCAATTTGATCCATAGAGTGGTTGGTTGATATAAGTAGACCTTTTGAAATCTCGATTCTTTTTAGGATAAGATATTCTATAGGTGTGACCCTATAGGATTGCTTAAACTCAGCAATTATATGAAATTTATTCATATAGGCTATGGAGGATAGGTCTTCAAGTTTGATATCTGATGCGTAGTTATTATCAATATATGACTTTATATAGTCAATTTGCCTATTTACATTTATATCATCTATAACCTTAAGTCCTTGGTTATTATACCTCATAAAGTTTACTATAAATATGGAAGCAAGGGCATTGGCCATAGTCCTTGCAAAGGGCTTGTCTGAATTAAACTCTTCTATTATATTATTGAAGGCATACAAGACAGAATCTCCAGCTGCTTGGCAGGGTAGGTGGAAGAAATTTTCTAAGTCTATATCTGTATCATCTGAAGAATCCCTAGCCTTCTTGCTTACTCCAATACTTTCAAGGCCGAAACCTAAGATCCTACATGAATACTCATCTCCATCTACATAAAGGTTATGACCTATATTGGAATTTATGATGACCAAATCATTTTGCCTAACCTTAATTGAATCATTTTCAATAAAAAATGTTCCACTTCCTTCTGCAATAAAGTAAAAGTAAATAAAAGGATGAAATTGGATCCTAGAAGTCTTATCCTTTGTTAAGATAGTTTCTTTAGAATCTAAAATCTTAACCTCTAAATCTTCTTTGAATATTCCTTTTTCTAGTGTGTTTCCTTCATCATTACTAGTCATATTTTTCCCCAATCTTTAGTGTCTTTTATATATATATTAACATAAAATATATAGTAATTTCAAATTCCTGTTCCTTAACCATATGTTTTTTATGTAAGAATGCAAACTTATTTATTAAAAACCTAGGTCAATGGGTACAAATTGAAAATAAATGGTTGATAAGTATAATTTTACTAGGTGATAAAATGAGTTTAATTTCTGATGCGAAGATAAATCAAATATTGCAAAGCTCTAATATTGTAGATATTATAGGTGAATATGTTGACCTAAAAAAAGCAGGCTCTTCCTATAAGGGTCTTTGTCCTTTTCATAATGAAAAAACTCCTTCTTTCACAGTTGATGATAAGAAACAATTATTTCACTGTTTTGGTTGTGGAGCAGGGGGAGATGTTGCTTCTTTTATTATGCAAAAAGAAGGTCTATCTTATCCTAAAGCCTTAGAGTTTTTAGCTAAAAAAGAGGGGATTTCTATTGATTATACTGAAGATCCTAAAAAGAATTTAAGGAATAAGAAACTTTATGATATCAATAGGGATGTTATGATGTTTTTTTATAAAAATCTTCTTACTAGCAAGCGTGCCATATCTTATCTTAAGAAAAGATCTCTATCATCTAAAGTTGTTAATACCTTTATGCTTGGCTATGCCAAGGATTCTTGGGATGATCTTTGTAGGTACATAGAGAAAAAAGGCTATAAGTATGAAGACTTGGAAGCTCTTGGTCTAATAAAGAAATCATCCAAGGGTAATTACTATGATAAATATAGGGACAGGTTGATTTTTCCTATAATTGACCATTATGGCAAAATAATAGGCTTTGGAGGAAGGGCACTAACAGATACCCTACCAAAATATTTGAATTCGCCTGAATCAGATGTTTTCAAAAAACGTTTCAATCTCTATGGCTTAAATGTCTATAAGAAGCAAAAAAGTTCAGACCTAATTTTGGTTGAAGGCTACCTTGATGTAATAGGTCTTAATAACCATGGCCTTGACCTAGCTGTGGCATCCTTAGGAACGGCTTTGACAAAAGATCAGGCTAAGTTAATTAAAAGATATAGTCAGAATGTATATATTTGCTACGATAGGGATAATGCTGGTATAAAAGCTAGTAGTAAGGCAATTGAAGTATTTAGAGAAATTGGAATAAATCCTAAAATAATCATTCTAAATGATGGCTATGATCCGGATGATTTTATAAAAGAATTTGGTAAAGAAGCTTTTGAAAAGAAAATGGAGGATGCAAGTGATTCTTATAATTATGAGTATGAATCTATCCTTGACCTATATTCAAAGGCGGGGGCCAATGAAAAAAATGATAAGCTTAATCTTTTCCTAGCTTTCCTATCTTCAATAAACCAGGATTTAACTAGAGAGATTTTTATTAACAAGGTTAGCAAACTATTTGACATAGACAAGTCAACTTTAAAACAAGCTATATCAAGGTATAATAAAAATACTGATGTCAAAAAAGACACGAAAAATTATAAACAAAAACAAAAAAGAAGAGTCATTGTTCAAAAAGATAGCAATGATTTTAATAACAATGAATTGGAAGTTCTAAGGTTGTTTTTTAATCAAAGATCTGATTACGAAAAAGACAGGGATTTTTTTGATAGGTCAATTACTAATGAAAAAATTACCAATGTTAGGACTTTTTTAAAAGATAAGGATGTAAGCAAGTTTGATCTAGAAGATAGCGAATATAAGTATATTCTAGATTATATAAGAGATAATACCAATCCTATTGTGGCCGATGAATTAAAAGAGAAAATTAATTTATATAATAGGAAGAAAGAACTTAGAAGATTAAGGAAAAGGCAGTCTTAGATTGGGGAGTATTAATGACTAGTGATGACAATAAATTGCTTGATGATGATGTTCTTAAGGAAATTATAGAGGAATTTCAAACAATAAGTGAATCACAAGATGGCATGATTACTTATTCACAAATATATACCTTCGAAAACTTCAAAGAGATGGAAGATGATAGTAAGAAGTTAATCTTAAATCAAATTCTATCCTTGGGCATAGAAATTGTAGAAAAATCAGAAACAGTCTTAGAAGAAGAAATCGAAGAGGATATGGACGAAGAAGAGATCAGCGAAGATGATGAAATAGATGAAAAGGAAGTCGAAGAAGACCTTAAGAAAAATGTAGATATAATAGCTGGGATCAAGGTAGATGACCCAGTAAAGATGTATCTTAAGGAGATTGGAAAAGTCTCACTTCTTACAGCAAGAGAGGAGATAATCCTTGCACGTAGGATGGAGATTGGAGAGATTGCTAGAAAAAAACTTAATGATCTTAAATTTAACAAGCAAAATAAGTCTAAGTTAGCTAGTGACATATTTTTTGGAGATATGGCTAGGATATTAGAACTTGCTGATAGGAAATTAAAAAAAGATGGAAGTTTAGATCAAGATTCACAAAAAGAAATATTAGCCCTAATAAGCATGGGCGAGCTTTTTGAAAGAGTTATGAATGAAGATTTGGATAAGGAAGGAATCGAGGAATTAAAGGCTAAGGTGATGATTTGCTCTATTGCCGAAAATTCTGTAAAGGAAGATGACCTTAAGCCAAGCCAAGCCAACTCCCTATGCGACTTATTTGACTCCTTCGACCATATGTTAAATATAACAGATTCAGATGAATTTGTAAATCTTGTTTACCAATATTTTAATGATATCCTATCAAAGGCAATCAATAAAGATCAACTTAAAACCAACGATAGGATGATTATAGAAGACCTATTAAATATATCTAAAGCAGCAAGGGATATAAACCAAGCCCATAGCTTGGATAAAAATTATATGCTAGACCTTGATGAATTTGTTAGGACAAGGGATTTGGCAATGAAGATCTTACTAGATGAAAACCTAAGTGAAGATGATAGAAGAGACCTAAAGAAAGCTGTATTTAGGTCAAAAAGGGCCAAACAAACCCTAGCTGAAACCAACCTTAGGTTGGTAGTTTCCATAGCTAAAAAATATGTAGGAAGGGGTATGAGTTTTCTTGACCTAATCCAAGAAGGAAATATGGGATTGATGAAAGCTGTTGATAAGTATGACTACAACAGGGGCTTCAAATTTTCAACCTATGCTACCTGGTGGATCAGACAGGCTATAACCCGTGCCATAGCCGACCAGGCTAGGACTATTAGAATTCCAGTTCACATGGTTGAAACTATAAATAAGCTAGTGAGAATTCAAAGGCAGTTAGTCCAAGATTTAGGAAGAGATCCATCAAATGAAGAAATTGCTGAACAGATGGGCATAGAAGTTGATAAGGTTCAAGAGATCAAAAAGATCTCCCAAGATCCTGTTTCACTAGAAACTCCAATAGGAGAAGAGGATGATAGCCACCTTGGAGATTTCATTGAAGATGATAGTGCCATAGACCCTGGTGAAGCGGCTAATTATACCATGCTTCGTGAGCAGTTAAATGATGTGCTATCTTGTCTTGGAGCAAGGGAGAAGAGGGTATTACAGTTAAGGTTTGGCCTAATAGATGGAACCCCAAGGACCCTTGAAGAAGTTGGCAAGGAATTTGATGTAACCCGTGAGAGAATAAGGCAGATAGAGGCTAAGGCCCTAAGAAAGCTAAAGTCTCCAACTAAAAGTGAATTATTGAAAGACTTTTTATAATGGAAGATAAGAAAAGATTAAAAGATATAATTGATTTAGTCGATAAAAATAAAAGAGTCATAGATGTAGGAACTGATCATGGATTGGTTCCTTTATATTTGGCTAAAGAGAAGATCAGTAAGGATATTCTAGCTACAGACATTTCGGAGAAATCATTAGGAAAATTAGAAAATATCTTGGATGATGACCTTAGAAAATATATAAAAACTAAGGTGACAGATGGATTTTTGGGTATTGAAAGTAAGGAAAACCAAATAGGAATAATAGCAGGTATGGGAGCTAATACTATAATAGATATTATTGATCAATCTATTGATTTTGTAAGAAAACTTGATTATCTGATACTGGCTAGTAATGTAAATACTGAAAAACTTAGGACTTATCTAAATAAGAAGGGTTTTATGATCCAAAGAGACTTTTTATCATATGAAAATTCTAAGTATTATGATATATTAAAAGTGGCAAATGGAGATGAGCCTTCTTTATCTATAGAAGAAATATATTATCCAAGAGATGATATAAGAAAAAGGACAAAGATTTTAGAGGATAAGCTTAAGATTGATTATCGAAAAAACAAGGATTTTGAAAACCAGATTAGGCTAAAATCAAAAGATGACCAAGGTCTTTTAAGGATAAAAGAAAGGCTAAAAGCTATTGAGGAGATATATAGAATATGGAAATTAGAGAATTAATAGAAAAGTTAGCAGACAAATACCCCTTAGGTCTTCAAGAATCGTGGGATAACTCAGGTCTTCAAGTAGGAAATCCCAACAATGAGTTAAAAAATATTCTTATTTCTTTAGACCTTGAAGATGAGGGAGTAGATAAGGCTATAGAAAATGGGTGTAATTTAATTATAACCCACCACCCTTATTTATTTTCTCCTGCAAAATCAATAGATTTAAGTAAGCACTTTTATAAAAGGTTAGAAAAACTTATAAAAAATGATATAAGCCTATATTCCTTCCACACCAACCTAGATATAGCCTATGATGGTTTAAATGATAACTTGGCTAGAATACTTAATATTAAAAATACCAGGGTGCTAGAAGAAGGTGAGGACCCAGGGCTTGGTAGGTATGGATTTATAGAAGAAGTAGATGCAAAAACTTATATAAACTTTATCAAAAAAACTCTTAAGGCAGAAGGGCTTGTAGTTTATGGGGATATTGATAAAAAGATATCTAAAGTTGCTGTTTGTGGTGGATCGGGTGGAGAATTAATTGATGCTGCTATAAATAGGTCATGCCAAATGATTGTAACAGCAGATGTAAGATACCATGATGGTATGGATAAGGCCAATGAAGGGATAATAATAGTGGACCCGGGTCATTTTGCTAGTGAAAACCATGTGACCTATAAGCTAGAGGAAGAAGTAAAAAACCTAGTAGATACCAAGGTATTTACTTATTCTAAGGAAGATAGCTTTAGAAAGATTTTCTGATTGAAAGACAAGAAAGTTTATTGTATAATAAAAAATGGAGTAAGTTGGATAATCGCGGGATTAAATCACGAGGAAAGTCCGTGCACCATAGAGCAAGGATGCTTGATAACGTCAAGTAAGAGTGATCTTCAGGCAAGTGCAACAGAAAGTATACCGCCGCTTTTGCGGTAAGGTTGGAATGGCGAGGTAAGAGCTCACCAGCTATATAGTGATATATAGGCTATGTAAACCCCATCCGGTGCAAGAACGAAGGGACAGTAGGATGTTTGCTCGACACGGTCCAGTATGGTTGTTCGCTTGAGCTTATTGGCGACAGTAAGCCTAGACAGATGATTATCGAATACAGAACACGGCTTATAGATTTACTCCTTACATATACATTTTGTAAAAAATATGTAGATTTTGTTACACTTTTTTAATAAAGAGTCTAAATCTTTGATGAAACTTAGGTTTTTAGTCTCCTTATAGAAAAAAAGTGTAATTTTTTTGTAACTTTTTCTTGACAATTTTGTTAAAATCATATAGAATATAAGCATATTAAAAGAGAAGTCTATACGACTAAATTATTTAAGAATTTATATAAATCCCCAGAGGGGAAATATTTTTTTGATAAAATACAAAATGATGGAGGACTTGATGAAAAAGAAAAATATAGGAGCTATGATTACAGTTATAGCTGCAGTTACTGCAGGAGCTAGTGCCTATGCAACAACACTTGATAACCTTGACCAAGATCAGAATACAAATTCACTTATAAATGAAGCAAATTATACAGATACCTATTCAGACTATGATCTAGTTAAGTATGAGTATAGTAAAGAAGTAGAAAATACGAAAATTGCTAAAACTAGTAAAACCATCGAAGAAGAAAAGCAAGCAGAAGAAGCTATTCTTGATAAGAAAATAGAAGATGCTGCTAGGGAAGTAATAATTGAAGCTAGTAAATTAGAAGATAAGGTAAGTGAAGAAGAATCAGAAGATAATATAGAGCAAGTAGAAGTTGCTAAAGATGATCTTAGTCAAGAGCCTGTTGAAGAAAAAGCTCCTATAAAGCAAGTAGAAGAACCTATAGAAAATACACAAGAAACAGAGGAAGAAGAAAAAGAAGAAGTTCTTCCTGTTGTTAAGTATGTCAATACTCCATTATTAAATGTAAGAAGTTCTAAAGATTTAGAAGAAAATAATATAATAGCATCATTAGAAGCTGGAGATAAGATAGTAGGCTACCAAGAAGATGGATTTTTGGTTACAGAAGATGGATACGTAAGTGAGGACTTCCTAAGCGAAGCTTATCCTGAAGACTTACTAGAAGACCTATCAGCAGCTGAAGAAGAAGCGAAAGCTGAAGAAGAGGCAAGAGCGGCCGAAGAAGCAAAAAGAGCCGAAGAAGAGGCAAG
>JAUNLG010000002.1 GCA_030532385.1 Anaerococcus sp.
CGTGAAGGTGGTAGAACAGTAGCATCTGGTGTTGTAACAAAGGTTATAAAATAAGCAATTTAAAATTTTGGCTGACTCTACATTTGTAGGGTCAGTTTTTTTATTTAGACTTTATATATTGGGTATTTTACATAACTAATATAAAGATAGATGCCTTTATTGATACCTGATATATAACCAGTATAATAAAAAATGTAAAATGGAGGTTTTATGAATAAAAAAACAATAACGATAATGCTAGCCTATGTAGGAGTACTAACAGGAGCAGGACTGGCATCAGGTCAAGAGCTTTTACAATATTTTGTATCCCTTGGTCTACCTGGAATTGCTGGAATTGCAGTAGTTGGTCTCTTACATATGCTAATAGGTGGTCTTATCTTACAGTTAGGAAGCCATTATTTGGCAAATGACCACTCGGATGTTTTTGATGAAATTACAAATAAGTTTATTAGTAAGTTTATAGATTTATCATTAATTTTTACCTGCTTTGTAGTAGGCTTTGTAATGATAGCAGGGGCAGGATCAAACTTAAACCAAGCTTTTGGTACAAAGACTTGGATGGGAGCCTTGATATGTGCAATCCTTGTTATAGGTATAGGTATGCTTGATTTTTCTAAGGTAAGCAAAATAATAGGATCCTTTACTCCTTTGATAATTGCCTTTACTATCCTTGCAAGTATTTATACCTTTATTAAATTTGATCCAAATTGGACAGATTTAGAAAGTGTAGCCCTTAGACTACCAAGCAATTTTAATAATATAGGCCTATCAGTAGTTAATTATTTTGGTATGTGTATTATGACAGGAATATCAATGGCCTTTGTCCTAGGTGGAGATGAGATTAATACTAAAGAAGCAGGCAAGGGAGGGCTTTTAGGGGGACTTATAGTTGGTATCCTTGGAGTTTTAATAGTCTTGACCCTTTTTATAAGGATAGATGATGTTGGAAATCTCGACATTCCAATGCTTTATATAGTAGGAGAACTTAGCCCAATACTTGGAACTATTATGTCAGTAGTTATCTTTGGTATGATTTTTAATACTGCTATTTCCTTATTTTATGCCCTAGCCCGTAGGTTTTCTTCTGGGTCTGAAAAGAGATTTAGGGTGATTCTTATCGGCTTGACTCTTGCAGGCTTTATCTTAAGTTTTGCAGGCTTTAAGGAACTAGTTTCAATATTCTATCCTATAATTGGATATATTGGAATGGTTATGTTACTTGTCTTAGTCTTTGCTTATTTTAGAGAAAGAGAAGCCATAAGCCATGAGAGCAAGAAGAGATTTGCCATGACCCATTATATGAGAAAGAAATTCGATGAAGATAAGGATTATACCAAGGAAGATGCTTCAAAATTTAAGAAACTTGTTAAATCATCTATAATAGATGATAAGTTGATAGCCCAAAAGGCAGAAGAGAGAGCAAAAGAGCAAATCGATAATGACAGTGATGATTAGGAAATTGAAGGCCCTGAGCCTTCTTTTTTTATAAATTTTTAGAAATATAGATATATATCAATAATCTTTATGGTACTTGGGTATAATACCAGTAAATAATAATTTAAGGAGGATGTATGGGCAAATATAGTGATGATGCTAAAAAGCTCAATAAATATGTCGGCGGAGATGAGAATATCTCTACAGTTACCCACTGCGTTACCAGGATGCGCTTTGTTTTAAATGATCCTAGCAAGGCAGATATAGAAGCGATTGAAGACTTGGATTCTGTTAAAGGATCTTTTACCCAAGCTGGACAGTTTCAAGTAATTATTGGAAATGATGTTGACCAATTTTATAATGATTTTATGGAAACCTCCTCAGCTAAGGAAGGGTCTAAGGCTGATGTCAAAAAGGATGCTGTCAAAAACCAAAACGTTTTACAAAGGATATCTTCAGTTTTAGCTGAAATTTTTGCTCCTTTGATTCCTGCAATTATTGTAGGTGGTTTGCTTTTAGGTTTTAGAAATATCTTGGAAGGTATCCAATTTGATAGTCTAGGCGGCCAAACTATAGTTCAAACTTCTGTTTTTTGGAATGGAATTAATGACTTTCTTTGGCTAATCTGTGAGGCAATCTTTCATTACCTACCTGTTGGTATTACCTGGTCTATCACAAGAAAAATGGGAACTACCCAAATTTTAGGTATTGTTTTAGGTATTACCCTAATATCTCCAAACCTACTTGCTAATGCTTATGCTGTAGCTGGTGGCGGAGAGATTCCTATTTGGGATTTTGGTTTCTTCACAATTGAAAGAATTGGTTACCAAGCCCAAGTTATCCCAGCTATGCTTGCAGGTTTCCTCTTAGTTTATTTGGAAAGATTTTTCAAAAAAGTCATTCCTCAAGCTATTTCTATGATCTTTGTTCCACTTTTTGCCCTAGTGCCAACTGTGCTTTTGGCTCATTTGATCCTAGGACCTATAGGTTGGACTTTAGGAAGTATGATTTCTAATGCAGTTTATGGTGGTCTAACTTCTGCCTTTAACTGGCTATTTGCAGCAGTATTTGGCTTCTTCTATGCGCCTTTGGTTATTACAGGCTTACACCACATGACCAATGCCATAGACTTACAGCTTGCCAATGACTTTGGCGGTACAATTCTTTGGCCAATGATTGCCCTATCAAATATTGCCCAAGCTTCAGCAGTTGTTGCCATAATCTACCTACACAGGGGAGATAGCAAGGAAGAGCAAATTTCAATTCCTGCAGCGATTTCTGCCTACCTTGGTGTAACTGAACCTGCCTTATTTGGTATCAATATCAAGTATGGGTTCCCATTCATAGCTGGTATGATAGGTTCTGCCCTAGCAGCAATATTTTCAGTTTCTACATCAACTATGGCCTACAATATTGGTATAGGAGGACTTCCTGGCATCCTTTCTATAATGTCAGATTCTTATATTACCTTTGCCATTGCTATGGTTATTGCTATTGTTGTTCCTATAGTTCTTACAGTTATTTTTGATAAGAAGTCCTTGTTCAAAAATAAGATAGAGTTTAAGACTCCAAGCTTCTCCTAGGATAGCTTATGAACTTAGGTAAAAAAGTAATCTACCAGGCCTATCCAAGGTCCTTTAAGGACACATCATCCAATGGAATTGGTGATTTGAAGGGGATAGAGGAGAAGATTGACTATTTAAAAACTTTGGGAGTAGACATGGTTTGGGTAAATCCCTTCTTTGTCTCTCCTCAAAATGATAATGGCTATGACATTGCGGATTATTACCATGTCGATCCCTTATTTGGGACTGATGAGGATTTAGCTTCCTTAATCAAGACTTTTGATAAGGCAGGAATAGGGCTGATGTTTGACATGGTCTTTAACCACACATCAACCTCCCATGAATGGTTCCAAAAAGCCCTAGAGGGAGATGAGTATTATAAAGATTTTTATTATATAAGAGAAGGAAAAGACGGATCTTACCCTAACAATTGGACATCAAAATTTGGTGGACCTGCCTGGAATAAGTTTGGAGATACTGATAAATTTTACCTTTGCCTTTATGATAAGACTCAGGCAGACCTAAACTGGCATAACCCTAATGTTAGAGAAGAATTATATAAGATAGTAAATTATTGGATAGGTAAGGGGATTAAGGGCTTTAGGTTTGATGTCCTTAATGTAATTGGAAAAGATGGAAGATTTATTGATTCTTCAGGTGATATAGGAGAAGAGAAGAAGCTTTATACCGATACTCCTATAGTCCATGAATGGATAAGAGACCTTAATGAGAATACCTTTGGCAAGTATGATGATATAATTACAGTTGGGGAAATGAGTTCGACTGATGTCCACAACTCAGCCCTTTACTCAAATGCTGATGGCAGGGAGCTTTCTATGGTCTTTAACTTCCACCACCTTAAGGTTGACTATAAGGATGGAGATAAGTGGACTGACCAGGCCTATGATTTTGATAAGTTAAGAGATATCTTAAATCATTGGCAAAGAGAAATGCAAGGCCATGGTGGATGGAATGCCTTGTTTTTAAACAACCATGACCAACCTAGGGCCAATAATAGGTTTGGAGATGTCAAAAACTATCCTAAAAAGACAGCCACCATGCTAGGCCAGGCTATTCATATGATGAGGGGAACTCCTTATATCTATCAGGGAGAAGAGCTTGGTATGACTGACCCTAACTATGAATCCATGGATTATTATAGGGATATTGAAAGCAAGAATGCCTATGAAGAACTTTTAGCAAAAGGAGTCGGTGAGGCAAGTGCTTTTAAGATTATTTCTAAAAAATCTAGGGATAATTCAAGAACTCCTATGCAATGGGATGGATCTTCTTATGCAGGATTTTCTGATGTAAGTCCTTGGCTTAAGGTAAATGATAACTACAAGAAGATAAATGCAAAGGATGCCCTTGATGATGAGGACTCGGTTTTTTATTATTATAAGAAATTGATAGACCTTAGAAAAAAGGAATTAGTTATATCAGATGGACTTTATTTTCCAATCCTTAAAGACCATCCTCATATCTTTGCCTATATTAGGGAGTATGAGGGAGAAGTTCTTATAAACTTAAATAACTTCTCAGAGAAAAAAGTTGAAGTTAGGATGGATGAAATCCTAGATTCCTATGAGGAATTTACCTATCTTTTGGGAAACTATGGAAAGAAGGATATGGAAAAAACAATCACATTAAATCCTTATGAAAGTCTTGCTTTTATTAAAAGAGTATAGGAAATAAAAGAGATTCCTCCTAGGAGGAATCTTTTTTTCTACTTATTTTTACCTTGAAGAAGGTGGGCGAATTCTTGATCGCTCTTTCTAATCCTATCAGGATCTTTAAAAAAGTCCTTGGACAGGCCTATGGTTGTAGGTATAAGGAAAATCAAACCTATAAGGTTTGGTAGGGCCATTAGACCATTCATAGTATCAGATATAGCCCATATAGCTTCAAGGCCTCCAACAGATCCTACAAATACTAGGGGTATAAAGATAAACTTATAATATGAAGCAACTTTTGACCCAAATAGGTATTCGGTACTTTTTTCTCCATAATAATACCAGCCTAGGATGGTTGAGAAAGCAAAGAGGGCAAGGCCAATAGAAACTATATATCCTCCTGCAAAAAATCCCTTTGAAAATGATTGGGTAGTTAGGGCAGCTCCCCCCAAGCCACTATCCCAAAGTCCTGTAACCAAGATCACTAGGGCTGTAAGGGTACAGATTATGAAAGTATCTACAATAACTTCAAAGACTCCCCACATGCCTTGTCTAACAGGATGGTCAGTTTTTGCAGTAGCATGGGCTATAGGTCCTGAACCAAGGCCTGCTTCATTGGAGAATAATCCCTTTGAAATCCCTTCTTTCATAGCAATCTTCATACTAGCTCCAACCACTCCACCAAAAGCAGCACTTGGGTTAAAGGCAGTTTGAAAGATTGAAGCAAGGGCTGGTAGGACCTTATCAAAGTTTGTAATAATTATAGCTAGTGAAGCTAAAATATAAAATAAAGCCATAAAGGGAACAAGTTTTGAGGTAAATTCCCCAATTCTTTTTATTCCACCCATTATAACACCAGCTGTTAGGATTAGAAGAATGGCTCCTGTGATTTTAGGATCTAGGCCAAAGGAAGTATTTAGGGATATAGCTATTGAGTTTGCTTGGGTAAGATTACCTATGCCAAAAGCAGAAATGGCTGCAAAAAATGCAAAGATTGAACCTAGAGTCTTTGAACCTAGACCATTCTTTAGATAATACATTGGGCCACCAACATAGGCTCCAGTCTTTTGATTTTTCTCCCTATAAGCAATAGCAAGGGTAACTTCTGCAAATTTGGTTGACATGCCAAAGAAGGCTGAAAGCCATAGCCAAAAAATTGCACCAGGTCCACCGACTGCTATTGCCATAGCAACACCAACTATATTGCCGGTTCCTACAGTTGCAGCAAGGGCTGTAGAAACTGCTTGGAAGGGGGTAAGGTCTCCCTCCTTGCCGTTGTCTTTTTCAAACATTTTTAGAAAAGTGTTTGAAAAAATATATCCTATTTTTCTTAAGACTAGAGCTTTACTAATTATAAATAGTAATATTCCACTGGTTAATAGTAAGATTATCATAGGCCAGCCCCAAACAATGGAGCTAATGACTTTGTTAATTGCTAAAATATTTTTCATATAAGTCTCCCTTATTTTTTCTTTCTATAAGTATATCACTTATCACATTTACTCTGCAATAGGTTTTAAAAGATTAATATAAAAGCTCAAGTTTATTTATTGCATTGAAATATTTATTAAGAAATCTTTCTTCCTCATAAAAAATGACCTTACTTACTAAAAGAAGTACACTTATAGGTGAGGTATAAATGAAAGATATAAGTTCATGGCTAGTTTATGAAGAAAATTCAAGAAAAATAAATAAGGAAAAAATAATATCTTTAAAAAAGATGAGGGTGGATATCTTATCTATAGAACTTGACCTAAGACTTAAGAAATCCTATCTTAGAAGTCTTTTTGACTTAAATAAGAGGTTAGAAGAGCAGGGGATTATTCTTATGCTTAGATTTGATATTATGAAGCTTACAAGAAGTCTACTAGATTCTAAGGATGATTCCATGGCTTGGGATAATCCTAAGCTAAGGAAGGCTTTTTATTCTTTTATAAATTTTTTAGTAAAAAGAGGGATAAGGGCCTTTGATTTTTTATCCTTTACTAAACTCTTATCTTTAAGCAAAAATCCAGCAAAAATCCTTAACTTATCAAGGGAATTAAATAAAAATGCCAGGTCATTTAATGAAAATCTCATAACTACAGGCTACCTTGAACCTTCTAACTTAAAGCTTAGTCTTTATACTAAAGCTAATCCTAAGGGTAGCTTTACTTACCTTTATACTGATAGGTCAGTTATGGATAATTTTGATAAACTTATAGACTTATCCAAAAAAGGAGCTAGGATTTCTATAAAAGTGGATAGTTTAAGTAAGGCTAATAAGCTTACTTTAAGAAAAGAAAAAGCCCTACTTACCCCAGCCTACCTAACTAGGGGACCAATTATTAAAAAATCAGACATAAATAAAGACTTAAGGTCTAATATTAAAAATAATGAGTACATTTTAGATTTAAGGGCCTACCAAAAAAACTTGATAGATTTAAAAAAATCCTTCAAATCTTTAAATTCTGGTAATATCTACCAAGTTTTTAAGAAAGAAGCAGATATAATTTCCTACATTAGAAATACTAAGGATGAAAAAAGCCTAATTATTAGCAATTTAAGTCAAAAGGAAATTCTATTAAATATGGCCATGTATGTGGCAAATTATGATTCCTATTCGATTTTTTTGTCAAATTATCCAAAAAGAAGGGTGGTAGACCTACTCTTACTAAGAGCCTATGAGGTCTTAGTTTTAGTGAAATCTTAGGAGTCTAATGGCATAAAATAGGCAAAGGCAAGGGAATTATTTGAATTGTAAAAAGATATAAAAGTTGTAGAATATAGCTAGATAAAAGGAGAGATTATGAAAATTACACTAGTAGGACTAGGATATGTTGGCCTAGCAAATGCAATCTTACTTGCCCTAGATAATGAAGTTATAGGGATTGATGTGGATGAAAGTAAGGTTAGAAAGATTAACGAGAGGACTTCCCCTCTTGTCGATAGAGAGATTGAAGAATATTTAAAAAATAAAGATTTAAATTTAAGGGCTAAGATAGACCCTAAAGAGGACTATAAGGATAGCGACTTAATTATCCTTGCCCTACCAACAAACTATGATGAAAAGACTGAAAACTTTGATACATCTTACTTAGATAGGGCAATAGAAGAAATCAAAAGTATAAATGACAAGGTAGATATACTTATTAAATCAACCATACCTATAGGCTATACAGAAAAGAAAAATAAGGAATATGGATCAGATAATATCATCTTTTCACCTGAATTTCTAAGAGAAGGAAGAGCCCTTTATGATTGCCTAAATCCTTCAAGAATTATAATAGGGAAAAAGGGTGAAGTTGGTAAGAAGATAGCAGATCTTTTTAAAAAAAGAGCACTAAACAATCCTGACCTAATCCTTATGGAATCTACAGAGGCTGAAGCGGTAAAATTATTTGCCAATACTTATCTTGCAATGAGAGTTTCCTTCTTTAATGAATTGGATTCTTTTGCAGAATTTAAGGGCCTAGATTCTTTAGATATAATAAGGGGAGTAAGCAGTGACCCTAGGATAGGAGACCATTATAATAACCCTTCCTTTGGCTATGGGGGCTATTGCTTGCCAAAAGATTCTAAAGAGCTTAGGGCAAACTTTAAGGATATACCAAATGCCATGTTTGATGCTATAGTAAATTCCAATAAAATTAGGAAAGATTTTGTAAGCTCAAGAATATTAAGGAAAAATCCAAAGACAGTTGGTATTTATAGGCTGGTTATGAAAAAGGGATCTGATAACTTTAGAAAATCAGCAATTTTTGATGTAATTAATAAGCTTAAGGAAGAAAATGTAGAAGTAATTGTCTATGAACCAAGCCTTAATGAAGATTTCTTTGAAGGAATGAAGCTAGTAAATGACCTAGATACTTTTAAACAAGTAGATGTAATTGTAGCAAATAGACTGGATGAGAACTTATCAGATGTAGAGGGTAAAGTTTATAGTAGAGACGTCTTTAATAGAGATTAATAAGGAGGGCCTATGGCTGAAAAAAAAGAAAAGTATATACCTCAAGTTCATTCTAAGTTAAGAAAATCCTTTATCAAGGTACCCAAGGAGATTTACCAGGCTAGTGGAATTATGATTTTTGAAAAAAGAATCAAATCCCTACTTTTTACCACAGACCTTGCTATTATTAGAAATTCGAATGCGGATTCAGTTATGGCTGTCTACCCTTATACTCCGCAAACAACAATAATGTCAGCCATTCTTGAAGTTTCAAATGTTCCCTGCTTTGTAGGAGTTGGTGGAGGAACAACCCAAGGACTTAGGTCAAAGTATATAGCTATAGATGCTGAGCTTTTGGGGGCCTATGGGGTAGTAGTCAATTCTCCAATGCCAAATAAGGATATAAAAGATATAGCTAAGTTTTTGGATATACCAGTCATAGCCTCAGTAGTAAGCTTTGAGGATGATTATATAGGAAAAATCGAGGCAGGAGCTGAGATCCTAAATATATCTGGAGGTAAGTATACAGCAGACTTAGTAAGAGAAATTAGGTCAAAAATTGGAGATAAATTCCCTATTATAGCAACAGGGGGCAAAACACCTGAATCAATTCTTGAAACAATAAAGGCAGGAGCCAATGCAATATCTTATACGGCTCCATCCTCATCAGAAGTTTTTGCTTCCATGATGGATGCCTATAGGAATAAGGATATGGGTGAAAATGACTAGACTTTATCAAGGCTTTCTAACAGATGTAGGGGGCATAAGACTAGGCCATGCCCAAGATAATATAGGAGGAACTGGCCTTAGCATAATAATTCCTGATGCTAATAACACAGCAGCAGTTGAGGTAAGAGGGTCTGCCCCAGGCACTAGGGAAACAGACCTTCTTAATCCAATCAATCAAGTATCAAGCGTAAATGCGATAATCCTTTCAGGCGGCAGTGCCTATGGACTATCGGCTGCAAGTGACTTGATGGAAGTCTTTGAAAAAGATGGCTTAGGTTTTGATGTAGGGGTTGGTAGAGTTCCAATCCTAAGCCAAGCAGTCTTATTTGATTTAGCCTATAAGGATCCTTTGGCAAGGCCTAGTAAAAAGATGGCCATAGAGGCTTACAAAAATGCATCTTATGATAACAAAGAAATGGGACTTGTAGGAGCTGGAGCTGGAGCAACTTGTGCAAAAGCCTTTGGTATGGCTTATGCTAAAAAATCAGGCCTAGGTCAAGCCTCTATTAGACTTGGAGAACTTGTCGTATCAGCCATAGCTATAGTAAATGCCCTAGGTGATGTCTTTGATAGTGAAAGAGCTATTCAACTAGCCGGTCCCATCATCGGTGGAAAGATGGTTAAGACAATGGATCATATAGACAAGATTGGTAAGAACTTTGCTGATTTGGAAGCAAAAAATACAAGCCTTGGACTAATTGCAACCAATGCAACTTTTGATAAGACAAGGCTTACAAAAATATGCCAGATGGGTCATGATGGCTTTGCAAGAGCTATAAATCCAGTCCATACCATGTTTGATGGAGATAGTATTTTTGGAATTTCTACAAATAAAATAAAGGCTGATGTCACTATAGTAGGAGCCCTTGGAGCTAAAGTAATGGCTAGGGCCATAGCCAATGCGATCTATTCATTGGAAAAGTAAAAAAAAATCTTGACAGCAGAAACTTTTGAAGTACTATAGATAAGTAATCTCTACTCCGTGAGAGAATTAACGGAGTCATAGACCACAGGGAGGTGAAAAAATGAATAATTACGAAGCAGTATTGATTTTCAAAGCTGATATGAGCGATAGTGATAGAACATCTTTACTTGATAGATTCAAAGAAGTTATCAATCAAGATGGAGAAGTAACTAGCGTTGATGATTGGGGTAAGAAGAAACTAGCTTACGAAATTAATTACCTAAAAGAAGGTTATTATTATATCGTAGACTTCAAATCTAACCCAGACCATATCAAAGAATTTGAAAGAAGATTAAGACTTTCAGATTTTGTAATCAGATACATGGTTATAAGAAAAGAGGACTAAGCGATGAATAAAGTTATGCTTATCGGTAGGTTGACAAGAGACCCTGAGTTAAGATATACCCAATCTCAACAACCAGTATGTACATTTACATTGGCAGTAGATAAGAGACTTAGTAGAGAAACTAAAAGAGAAATGGAAGCCCAAAATCGTCCGACTGCTGATTTTCCTAGAATAACAGTTTGGGGAAAACAAGCAGAGAATGCAAGCACATATCTAAGAAAAGGAAGTCAATGCGCAGTTGAAGGAAGAATTCAAACAGGAAGCTACCAAGATAGCCAAACAGGCAAGACAGTCTATACAACAGATGTAGTAGCTGATAATGTTGAATTTTTAGGATCAAGATCAGACAATGCTGGTCCATCATATAATAATAACTACGACAATCAAGATATATATAATAATAACTACTCACAAGCCCCAAATAGACAAGCTTCTAATAAGGGTCAAGATAGTTATTCAAACGATGATGACTTTTTCGATGATGACTTTACAGAAATAGAAGATGATGGCAGGATTCCATTCTAAATAAAGAAAGGAATTTAAAATGGCAGGAAGAAGATTCAGACCAAGAAAAAAGGTAGACCCATTTGTTAAAGATCCTTCTAAAGTAATCGATTATAAGGATATCGAAACTTTAAGGAGATTCGTAACAGATAGGGGTAAGATTCTACCAAGAAGAGTAACAGGTCTTAATGCAAAACACCAAAGAGAAATCACTAGAGCTATCAAAAGAGCTAGACAAGTTGCATTATTACCATACGAAGAAAACTAAGACAATTTTTTAATATATAAATTTTCAATAAGCAATATTAAAGAGTGCCCAGGCATTCTTTTTTATTGTCTAATTTGCTAAAGATAAGTGTATAATATTGATAAAAGCCAAAGGAGACTTATGAATACTCTAATAGACCTAATAAGGGCTAATTTTACCAATGAAGTAGCTCTTCTTTTGATAAGCATGCTTCCTTTAATAGAGGTTAAGGGAGCTATACCAGTTGGCCTAGCTATGGGACTTGATCCTTTAAGAGTTTATGGAATTTCTTTTATAGGATCAACTATACCTGCAATTTTTATTTTAATGTGGATCATGCCTATCTTTTCTTTAATGAAAAAAAATGAAAAACTTGGAAAACTTGCCCTTTGGGCTGAGAGTAAGGCCTTTAAGAGGGATGAAAGGATTAGAAAATACCAATACTGGGGATTGTTTTTATTCACTGCTATACCCTTGCCAGGGACAGGAGTTTGGATGGGATCACTTATAGCTTCAATCCTTACCCTTAGAAAAAGAAAGTCCTTTCTTACTATAGCTATAGGAAATTTAGTAGCTGCAAGTCTTATCTTTACCTTTTCTAGCTTTTTCTTCTAAAAAACTTCGTTAATATTTTATTAATTAATAAAATATTTGTCATAAAAGTTTTTTTATATTAAGATTAAAGTAGAATAGGAGGAATATATGTTCGTAGAAATTTTATCTTTGATTGTTGCAATTCTTGCCCTAGCCTTTATGGCTTTTACAATCAAGAAAAAAATCATGCCTGTATCTACAGGTAATAAGAGAATGGCAGAGATTGCATCTCACATTAAAGATGGTGCTATGACTTTCATTAGTCGTGAGTACAAATTTATTGTAATCTTTGTCATTGTAGTGTCTATCCTTATAGCAGTTTTCCTTGATGTAAGCATTATGATCTGCTATATTCTAGGCTCAGTATTTTCTATGCTGGCAGGTTTTATTGGAATGAGAGTTTCAACAGAAGCCAATGCTAGATGTACAAATATGGCCTTAGAAAAAGGTAGCGATGGTGCTTTGAATATTGCCTTTTCTGGTGGATCTGTTATGGGTTTTGCTGTAACAGGACTAGGATTTTTGGGAATTATGATTTCATATTTAATCTATAAGGATCCAAGTATTGTAATGGGTTATTCCTTAGGAGCTTCATCAGTAGCACTTTTTGCAAGAGTAGGTGGTGGAATTTACACTAAGGCTGCAGACTTAGGAGCAGACTTAGTTGGTAAGGTAGAAGAGGGAATTCCAGAAGATGACCCAAGAAACCCTGCTGTTATTGCTGACAATGTAGGCGATAATGTAGGTGATGTTGCGGGTATGGGAGCTGACTTATTTGAATCATACTCTGGAGCTATAATTTCAGCCTTGACCCTAGGACTTATAGCAAGTGGAGAAAGTGGGATGAAATTTACCTTTTTCCTAGTTACTATAGGAATTTTGGCATCAATTTTTGCATCAGTGATGTTTTTGACAAGTAAGCATACTAATCCACAAAAATCACTCATGAAAACTATATATGTTTCTGGTGGTATTGTACTTATTGCAGCCTTACTTCTTTCATTTATATACTTTAAAAGTTTGAATGCAGCTATTGCTATAATAGTAGGTATAGTGGTTGGAATCTTGATTGGTCTATTGACAGAGTATTATACTTCTGATAAATATAAACACGTTAGAAATATAGCTAATGAATCAAAGACTGGCGTTGCTACAAATATTATAGCAGGCTTATCTACAGGTATGCTTTCAACAGTTTTCCCAATTATATTAATAGCTATTGGTATCCTTATTGCCTTTTGGGCGAATGGAGTATTTGGTATAGCTCTATCTGCAGTTGGGATGCTTTCAACAACAGCTACAACAATTACAGTAGATGCCTATGGTCCAATCACTGATAATGCTGGTGGTATAGCAGAAATGAGTTACTTGCCAAGTGAAGTTAGGGATATTACTGATGAGCTTGACTCTATAGGAAATACAACTGCTGCTATTGGTAAGGGATTTGCAATAGGTTCTGCAGCTTTGACAGCCCTATCACTTTTCGTAACATATTCAGAAAGCTTAAATCTTGGCTCAATCTCAATCCTAGATGCTTCTGTAGTAGCAGGTATGTTTATAGGAGCTATGCTTCCTTTCTTATTTACAGCCCTAACAATGAATTCTGTAGGTAAGGCTGCAAGTCAAATGATTGAGGAAGTTAGAAGACAATTTAGGTCAGATGATAGGATTCTTAAGGGAGAAGTTGCACCAGATTATGCAAGGTGTATTGATATATCCACAACAGCTTCTCTTAAAGAGATGATAATCCCAGGTGTTCTTGCTGTAGCTGTGCCATTACTTGTTGGAAGTATCTTAGGACCTTATGCCCTAGGAGGATTGTTGGCAGGAGCCCTAGTTACTGGCGTATTGATGGCAATCTTTATGTCAAATGCCGGTGGAGCTTGGGATAATGCTAAGAAATATATAGAAACCTTAGGGGGAGAGGATGGCAAAGGATCAGATGCCCACAAGGCTTCTGTAGTAGGAGATACTGTAGGAGATCCATTTAAGGATACTTCAGGTCCATCCCTAAATATTTTAATCAAGCTTATGACTGTAGTTTCAGTTGTCTGTGCTTCTTTATTTATTTAATTTGACAAACTCATTTAAGATGATATAATAACACTAAAGTAAAGCGATGATAAGAAAAGTAACTTATCTTGATACCTCAAGCGAGCCTTGTAGAGTGGAAGAAGGTAGGATAGGGATAAGCGAAGAGAATCTTTGAGCAATCATTCAGAAATTAGTATGATGATCAGGTAGGCCTGTTATAGCCAAAGAGTATGTATGTACTTATTAAGTTTTATTTTGTGAAAAATAAATGAATTAGGGTGGCAACACGAGTCCTCGTCCCTTTGTGGGATGGGGGCTTTTTTTATTGGACACCTAGGGAGGAATTATGAAAAAGAAAGCTTTGAACTTATTTACTCTTATTCTTTCTATCTTCATTCTTATGCCAAATTTAGCTTTTGGCCAAGAAGACCTAGTAGATGATGGAGTAATAGATCTTGGGACTAGTGCAGATTTCCCACCATATGAATATTATGAGAAAGATGAAATTGTAGGAATTGATCCTGATATTGTAAAAGCCATAGGTGAATACCTTGGAGTTGAAGTTAAACTTCATGATATGGACTTTAACAATATTATAGCAAGTATTCAATCTGGTAAGATTGATGGGGGAGCAGCTGGTTTTACAGTAACAGAAGAGAGGAAAAAATCAGTCAACTTTACCGACACCTTTGCTAAAACTAGCCAAGTAGTCTTAGTAAAGAAAGATTCTGATATAAAAGATATAGAAGATTTGGCTGATAGTAAAAAAATTGGAACCCAGCTAGGATCTATTGGTCACACCCTGGCAACAGATGATTTTGGAGAGGATTATGTACAAGCCTTCATCAAGGTCCCAGATGCTATTCTTTCCTTACAAAGTGGCAAGATTGATGCAGTAATAGTAGATAAACAAATAGCCCAATCATATGCAGATTCAAGCAAAGACCTAGACCTTCTAGACTCTACCTATCTTGAAGAAGAATATGCCATAGCAGTGAATAAAGAAAATCCCCTCCTGTTAGAAAAGTTAAATGAAGCTATAGGAGCCCTAAAAGAAGATGGGACCATAGATCAAATAATGGCTAAGTATGAGGGCAGCGAGGAGATTGAAAAAACTGATGGAATTATAGGTAGGTTTAAGGCGAATATCATTGAAAATGGAGGCTATAAATACCTAGTTGATGGCCTAAAGACAACCTTGCTTGTAACCTTTTTTGCCCTAATCTTATCCTTTAGCCTTGGATTAATCATAGCCTTAGTAAGGGCTGCCAATGCTGAGCTAGGAGAAGAACTTCACGGAATTTCAGGGATCTTGCTAAAAGTGATGGATAAAATATTTGCCATCTTTATATCAATAATCCGTGGAACCCCTTCAACCATACAATTATTAATAATGTTTAACGTAATCTTAGTAAACCTTGATAACCTAATACTAGTAGCAATCATTTCCTTTGCCTTAAACTCATCAGCCTATATGGCAGAGTTATTTAGGGGAGGAATTAACTCAGTAAGTAAGGGAGAAAAAGAGGCTGCAAGAAGCCTAGGCCTATCATACTATCAAATGATGAAAAAATTGGTAATGCCTCAAGCAATAAAAAACTCCCTACCAGCTCTTGGAAATGAAATTATCACCTTATTTAAGGAGACATCAATCTCAGGGTTTATAGGACTTGCAGATTTAACAAGGGGAGCATCAATAGTTATAAGTCAAACCTTTGATGCAGCAACAGCTTATTTTTCAGCAGCTATAATCTATCTAGTAATAGTCTTGTTGATGGAGAAAATCTTTAAGAAAATGGAGAAAGGATACCTATATGCTTAAGGTTAGTCAGATTGAAAAGTCTTTTGGAGACTTAAAAGTATTAAATAAATTAGACCTAGAAGTAGGAAAAAAAGATGTAATATCTATAATAGGTCCTTCAGGGTCAGGAAAATCAACCTTCCTTCGTTGCCTAAACCTATTGGAAAAACCAGACTCAGGCCAAATGTATTTTGAAGGCAAAAATATTAGGGATGAGAATATAGATATAAATAAATTAAGGGAAGAAATAGGGATGGTATTTCAAAACTTCAACCTATTTTCAAACATGACCATCCTAGAAAATCTTACTCTAGCTCCGATTATGAGAGGGAAGATGACAAGAAATGAAAGTATTCAAAAAGCCCAAGGTCTTTTAGAAAGAATAGGCCTAAAAGATAAGGTCAATAATTATCCGCAAAGTTTATCCGGAGGCCAAAAACAAAGGATTGCCATAGCAAGAGCCTTGATGATGGAGCCAAAGGTTCTCTTATTTGATGAACCAACAAGTGCCCTAGACCCTGAGATGGTTGGAGAAGTGTTAGAATTAATGAAAGAACTCGCCAAAGATGGGATGACCATGGTTGTAGTAACCCATGAAATGGGCTTTGCTAGAGAAGTATCAAATAAGCTAATCTTTATGGACAAGGGTGAAATTGTAGAAAAATCAGATAATCCAGAAGATTTTTTTGCAAATCCTAAAGAAGAAAGAAGTAAACAATTTTTATCTATGGTTTTATAGTTGACAAAAATAAAAAATAAGAGTATTATATAAAAGTAATACTCAAGCGGGATTGGCGGAATTGGCAGACGCGCAAGACTAAGGATCTTGTGACCCATTTATCGGTCGTGGAAGTTCAAGTCTTCTATCCCGCACCAATTTATTTTTATACAAATAATTCAAGGGGTTTCGGTTGATTTAGCCGGATAAGAATATAATTATTCATAAAGATTGTATGTAACTGGGTATAAAGGGACATAAACAGATGGGTTTGTAGTTAGTTTGTAGTTAGTTATATATGGCAAAGATGTTGAATTTAAAAGAGGTCTAAGACCTCTTTTTTTTATGCTTGTGTTTTGTCCATGTATTGGATAAAGTTGTTTAGGTTTTTTTCTTGTTTGTCTTTGGTGACGTGGGTGTAGATGTTCAATTTTACTCCTATTTTAGTTTTTTATATTTTTCTTCTTAGTTCTTTTACTATGCCTAGGATTTTGATTGATTCATCTTCTGGACCATAGGTTTTGGGTGAGTAGTTAGGGTTTATAGGCTTAAAAGTTATTTTCCCATCTTGATTTTTGATTAGGGTTTTTAGTGTTGCTTCATAACCATTTACATATACGACAGCATCGGTCCCGCTTTCACAGTCGGGTGTTTGCTCGATGATTATTGTATCACCATCCAGGTATTTTGGATACATGCTATCGCTTGATACTTTTAAGCCTAGGTAGGTTTTGTTTTTGTCGTATTCTTTTAGGGACAGGTCTTCTGTATCAGTTATGTCTTTTATCGATTCTAAGGGAATCTTGCAGTGATAGAGGCATAAATGATTAAAGTTATTTAGTCTTCTCCTTGTTTTAAATTTGTGTTTGTACCAAGGATATAGTCTATAGATACGTCGAATATTTCTTCGTGTTATTTTAAGATTTCAGGGCAAGGATTCCCTCACTTTTTTCGTACATGCTTATAGCAGTTTTGTTACTTGCGTATTTTAGATAAATCATCTTGAGATTTATGTGCATTTTTTCTAAAAGATTTCAATATTTTTTCTGCATTCATTCTTTGCTTTTTCTTAAGATACGATTAGCTTATTTTATAATCATATACACTTATTGTTTAACTGTAAATTAGAGAAAGTAACAATTCGTGTTTTTTATAGAATAACAAAAGGCTCAGAAGATAAACTGAAAGTATATTCTTATAAATAATATAAGAAATTAAACATAGTAAAGAATAGTTGATATAATAAAGACACAAGGAAAATTTCTTTGACAAAATTCATTATCATAATCTTACTAGGAAAATAAATAGTTGTTGATTGAAGATGGAAAAAATAGATAACTGAGATGTGAGGCCTGAAATGTTTAATAATATAAGTCACTTCACTAGATTGATTTGTACCTTTCTTATTGGTTTGTCACGTAAGAAAGGCACAGATCAAAATTTGCCTTTTTTATTATTCTAAATTATCTATAGCGTATTGGGCTTCTTCTTCTGTAAAGCCTTCTCCTGCGTCAGAAGTTAACTGTTGGTATAGTTGGTTATTGGACATTGGCATATTATCAATATAGTTTTGAGCGGATTTTAGGGCATTTTCTTTCCAATCGACTTCAATATTTTCTAAAGCATAATTAGCTGCTTCGTCTGGGTATCCATCACCAGCTTCTGATGTTAGTTGTTTAAATAATCCTGTTTTTGAAAACGGCATAAAACTTAAATAATTTTCTGCTGCTTTTAGAGCGGCTTCATATTCTCTTGGAACATCATCTTCTTTGCTTTCTTCTTGTACTTCTTCTACATTTTGATCTTCTTCTGTTGGACTTTCTTCTGTTTCGGTTGTTTCTTCTGCTGGTTGTTCTTTTGTTGCTTCTTCTGTTTGTTCTACTTGTTGATTTTCTTCTGTTTCCTCTTTTGGAGTGGTGTTTCCACAACCTACAAGTAGTCCTAAGGATAGTGCACTTATTAGTATTTTGTTTAGTTTCATTGTTTTTCTCCTTTATTTTTTTTATATATTAATCCTTATATAAGGATAATATCTATAGTTTTCTTCTTATTTTTTTATAATATAACAGAATATAGGATGACTTTTCCTATTATCTCTATTTCATCATTTTTGTTGTATATAATATCTTTGTAACTACTATCCGTAGATAAGGGTTTGAATATTATGTAATCGCCATTTATATAAAACTGCTTTACAGAGTATTCAAATGCTGATGTTCTAAAAACAACTATGTCACCTTGTTTTAAGTCGCTTATACTTTGCCTTTTTTGTACTGATATTAAAGAGTCATTCGGTATGATTTTGTTCATGGATTCACCATTTATTCTCATAAAAAACACGTCTTTGCTATTTGCGTATTTACCTAGGATATAATTTGGCACGTCTAATTTCTGCATAGTATTTTTCCCATCTATGTCAAAAGGATTTCCGGCGGCTACCGGGTCTTCTATATAAGGATAAGATCCCATAGCTTCTGCTTTTCCTAATAGTTCTAAATGTGTTTGCGGTTCGCCTGTTAATTCGCTTATGCTTATATTGTAGATGTCGGCTAATCTTTTTAGCATTTTAAATGGCGGATTATTACGTTCTTGCTCATAAAATCCATATGCTGACGTTGTTAACCCTAATTTATTTGCTATTGCCTCTTGGGTGTATCCATTTTGTTTTCTATAACTTTTTAATCTTTGAGATAATTTAGCCATATCTTTCCCCTTTAAAGGATAATATTTATAATTTTCTTCTTATTTCTTTGACTACTCCTAACACGCTTACAGGGTCATCTCCTGGACCATATGTTTTGGGGGAGTAGTTGGGGTTTATGGGTTTCAGTGTTATTGTCCCATCTTGATTTTTGATTAGGGTTTTTAGTGTTGCTTCATAACCATTTACATATACGACAGCATCAGTTCCACTTTCGCAGTCGGGTGTTTGCTCTATGATTATTGTATCGCCATCTAGAAACTTAGGATACATGCTATCTCCGGATACTTTTAAGCCTAGGTAGGTTTTATTTTTGTCGTATTCTTTTAAAGATAGGTCTTCTGTATCTGTTATGTCTTCTATTGCTTCTATGGGGATTCCTGCAGGGATAGACCCATATATATTTACAGTTATGTAGTCTTGGCCATATTTTAGATTTGTGTTGGTACCTAAGATATAGTCTATAGATACTTCGAATATTTTAGAGTATTTTTTTAAGATTTCAGGACTTGGAGTTCGCTTATTTCTTTCATACAAGCTAATAGATGACCTATTAACACCTAATAGATTAGCGAGATTTTCTTGTTTTATTTCTGATTTTTCTCTTAGTGATTTTAGTCTTGCACCTATTGTCATATTGCCCCCTCCTTTCGTAACTATTAGTAATTATAATTATATTATATTAACTTTTAGTAAAGTTGCAAACACCTAAATTGTAACAATTAGAAACAAACTAATAAAAAAATAAATAAACACTTATCATGTTACTTAAAGTAATATATAATATAGATAAAGTTGAGGTGATAAAAATAATAGATCAAAAGAAATATAGCAAAAAAATAAAAAATCTAAGAATTGATAGTGGTAGAACTCAAAAAGAAATAGCGAATATATTTAATTTAACGCCAGCGGTTATTTCTTTATATGAAAATGGAAGGCGTGTACCGTCTCCAATTATTATGCAAAAATACGTGGTTCTGTTTAATAAATCGGTGGATGAAATTTTTTTACTTAAGCATGTTACTTTAAGCAACCGCATATGAATGACGTAACTATTAGTATTTAGGTGAATTATAATGGATTTTAAGAAAATGAAAATAAGGCAACAGAAAGGAGAGATAATGAACGATTTAAAGATTTTTAAAAAATCAAAAATTTGGGGGCTTAGAACCGTTGTAGACGAGAATATCGAGCATTGGTTTGTGGCTAGTGATATTTGTAAGGCGATAGAAATAAAAGATACTATAGATGCATTGAAGCGACTATATGAAGATGAGAAGTCTAGATTATAGGTTTATCAGGAGGAGCTATAAATGTTGTAAATGAATATGGGTTATACAATTTGCTACTGGCGAGTAAGAAAAAAGAGGCTAAGACTTCAAGCGTTGGGTAACTCATGAGGTTCTTCCATCTATTAGAAAGAATGGAACCTATTGGTTGATGGAGTTATTGAGTGGACATGGTCAGCTTCTGATTATCTAATTATACTTGTGACTACTTTGAAAGATAATATGGTTAAGCGCGCTTTGACAAAGGATCATATTTGAAGAAAAGTCTGAGGTTTAATTAGTTGATATGATGGTTGCTTCTAGGAAGTCTGATTTGTATAAGGGGATTAGTTATAAGTTT
Organism: Anaerococcus sp.; assembly: GCA_030532385.1. Taxonomy (GTDB): domain Bacteria; phylum Bacillota; class Clostridia; order Tissierellales; family Peptoniphilaceae; genus Anaerococcus. The sequence goes on from JAUNLG010000002.1 coordinate 20,868, forward strand.
ACTAGGAATGCTCCTAAGAATGTTTTGGAGGAGGCTTCTGTTGTGAATTCTCTTAATGGTCTTGTCAGTCATGAGACTTTGCTTTCTTATCTTTCTTTTGTGGATAATGCTCGTGATGAGCTTGTTAGGCTTAAGGATGAGGATAGGTTTGAGGATGGTCTTGGCTATGGCCACCAAGATAAGTGGGATTTTAGTGATTTAGATGAAGTCTAAGGATTATTGGAGGCAAAGGGAGCTTAGGGCCCTCTTAAGGTCTAAGTCTAGGGATGAGGCTTTTGTTAAAGGTGAAATTGCTGAGGTTTATAATAGGCTTTTGAGCAATATTAATAGGGAGATTAGGAGTCAAGTTATTAATTTTTCTGTTGATGGTAAGATTTCTTATGAAAAGGCTAGAAAGCTTATTGAAAAGTCTGATGTTTCTGAGTATGAAGACTTGGCTAAAAGGTATGTGGATGAGAAGAATTTTTCTGATGAGGCTAATAGGATTTTGAAGCTTTATAATGTTTCTATGAGGGTTAATAGGCTTGAGTTTATTGGTGGGCTTATTAGGCTTCATGCTTTGGAGGCAGGTTCTAGGATTGAAGATTCTCTTAGGGATCATCTGATTGAGGGTTCTATTGGAGAGTATAGGAGACAGGCTGGTATTGTCGGTAGTTTTGTTTCTGATGATGCTATTAGGAGGAGGGCTGAGTATATTGTTGGCCAAGATTATATGGATGCTCATTTTTCTGATAGGGTGTGGAAGCATACTAAGGAGTTACAAAGGAGGGTAGAGAGGAATGTGGAGGCTGTTCTTATGCAGGGCAGGTCTTCTAAGGATTTTGCTAGGAAGTTAAGTGATCTTGTTAGCAATGATATTAAGAATGCAAGGTATGCTAGTGAAAGGCTTGCTTATACTGAGTCTGGTAGGGTTTGGATCCAAACTCAGCTTGATTCTTATAGAAAGTTTGGTTATGAGGCTCTTGAGGTTTTGACTGAGCCTACTGCTTGTTCTTCTTGTGCTCCTCATGATGGGGATATAGTTAAGCTTAAAGATGTAGTTGAGGGTGATAATATTCCCTTATGGCATCCTTTTTGTAGGTGTACTACTGTGGCTTATTTTGAGGAAAATAAGAGTAATAGAGAAGATTCAGGGTATAATATTAATGAAATACCAGATGAATTAAAAGATTTTAATTTAGATATGGATGTAGGGAAGCAAAAAAATCATATTTATGGGACCAATGAGTTTAAACAAAGAACTAAAAATGGAGTTCCTCCTTCTTATTTTAATAATTCGTTAGAAGATGTTGAAAAAGCTTTCAATAAGATTAAATATACAGGTATACTAAAACCGGATAATGAAGAGAATATTGTAATAGAGACAACGTTGTGTGATATACTTGAAAGCAGAGTGCTTAACGATATAGAGAATAAACTTTATAATACGGATGTAGTTACTATTAGATACAATAAGAAGAAAGGATGGCATATGTATCCTGATTATCCAAGTAAAGCAAAAGAATTGAGGAAGTAATGATTATTTACAAAGAAGATTTAGAAAAAGACGTTATAAAAGGAGAATATCTGGATCAACAAGCTAAAATATATGTGACCAATGGTGAAGTTTATGATAGTTGTATAGACTATTATTCCCATGATGAAGAGCCTTATATAAAATATATTGATTTTGGTAATTTTAGAATTCCCTTTGATGATATAGAAAAAATAGAAATATTAGATTAAAGCACACTAGCTAATTACAGGTGTAAGAAGTTAGAGGTGCTTTTTTTAGTTACGGAGTTTTTATGGCTAAAGATTTTAAAAGTCTAATAGATGAAAGTATTAATGGTAAAAAAATAGAATCGTTTGAGGTATGTGCTATCGATGATGATTATTATAAGTATGTTGTGAATGTCCTTGATTTATATGTAATGAAAGATTTTTCTAAGGAATTTGAGAAAGTTATAAAATATTGGGATAAAGAAGAGACAGAGCGTAAATGTCTGTCTCTTGAGTTTAATTTAGAGCATTTTTATTCTAATGATTGATCCCTTATTAAATGATTTACTACCTGCTTGGTTTTTTACTACCAATGATAATTTGGAGGTTTTATGACTAATAGGAGTGATCAAAGTAGAGGGGTTAGTTTTCTTGGCTTACTTACTATTTTGTTTATAGGTTTGAAATTAACTGGTTTTATTTCCTGGTCTTGGTTTTGGGTTTTATCCCCTTTGCTAATACCTATTATTGTTTTGATTTTTGTGATACTTGTTCTTTCTATAAATGAGAAGTTTTGAGGATGAAGTTATCTATAATATATTTTCCAAAAATGAATAGACCATGGCTATTAAAGCGTGAAAATGGCAAGTATAGTCAACCCGCTCATTTTTTTACTAAAAAAGACTAGATAAAAATATTAAAGGGAAAGACTAGCAAATTAAAAAATATATCCTTAAAAATGATCTAATTTAGTATAAATTAAAGGTTGGATGTGGTTTTTTTATTTATCTTTTAATTGCTAGGGGATAAAGAATTATGGATTAAAAAATTATAGGAATGTAATTATATGGCTATAAAATTTATTAAGACTTATAAATAATCAGAAAAATAATACTTGCATTATCTAAAAATATGTGATATTATAAAGACATGATAAGGATTTCAAAATAAAATAGCGATGGAGTCAGCGAGCGAAAACAGGTGTTTTAGGCTCGTTTTTTGTTTGTTTAACTGAGGGGGATGTATGAATAAAGAGGAAATATTAAGTGAAATTGAAAAAAATCCGGTTATTATGGCAATTAAGGATAATAGAGATCTTACAGCTTGCTTGGAAAAGGATATCAAGGTTGTTTTCGTTCTCTATGGTTCTATTAACAATATCTCCCATATAGTAGGTAAACTTAAAGATTCTGGTAAGTATGTTATAGTCCATGAAGATTTGATTGAAGGTCTTAAGGCTGGTAGGCAGGCTAGTGAGTTTATTGCTAAGTTTACTGAGGCTGATGGGATTATTACAACTAGGGTTAAGGATGCTTCAAAGGCTAAACAAATGGGACTTTTTACTGTTTTGAGGTTTTTTATGCTCGATTCTTTATCTTTTGAGTCAGTAAAAACTTCCTTGAAATCAGCAGATGCTGACCTTATCGAGATCCTTCCTGGTATTATGCCCAAGATTATAGAAAATTTGAGTAGGAGGACTGCTATTCCTATAGTTGCGGGTGGTTTGATCAGGGATAAGGATGATGTGATAAGTGCTTTAAATGCAAATGCATTTGCCATCTCATCAAGTAATCAAAATGTATGGAATATGTAAGGAGGATTTATGAAAAAGTATGTTATGGCCCTAGATGCAGGTACAACTAGTAACAGGTGTATTATTTTTGACAAAAAGGGTGAGATTCAATCTGTTGCTCAAAAAGAGTTTACACAATTTTTCCCACATCCTGGTTGGGTAGAACATGATGCTACAGAAATTTGGTCAACTCAACTTGGAGTTTGTACAGAAGCTTTGGCTAAGTTAAATGCCAGTGCTGATGATATAGCTGCAATTGGAATAACTAACCAAAGAGAGACTACTATTGTTTGGGATAAAAATACGGGTGATCCTATCTATAATGCAATCGTTTGGCAATGTAGGAGAACTGCTGATATGGCAGAAAAACTTGTTGAAGATGGCTATAGGGAGATGATCCAAAAGAAAACTGGCTTGGTTGTAGACCCTTATTTTTCAGCAACAAAGATCAGGTGGATCCTTGATAATGTAGAAGGTGCCCAAGAAAGAGCTGAAAAAGGGGAATTGTTATTTGGTACAGTTGATACTTGGTTGATTTGGAAACTATCTGGTGGAAAGGTTCATGTTACTGATTATTCCAATGCTTCAAGAACTATGCTTTATAATATAAATGAATTGAAATGGGATGATGAAATCCTTGAGATTTTAAATATTCCAAAGGCTATGCTTCCTGAAGTTAAACCTTCTTCCTACCAATATGGTCTAACTGCAAAGAATTTCTTTGGTGGAGAAATTCCAATAGCAGGTGCTGCTGGAGACCAACAATGTGCTTTGTTTGGCCAAACTTGCTTTAATGAGGGAGATGCCAAGAATACTTATGGAACAGGAGCCTTTTTATTGATGAATATTGGTAATAAGCCAGTATTTTCCGATAAGGGACTTGTTACAACTATAGGTTGGGGCCTAAAAGAAGGTGAGGTTACTTATGCACTTGAAGGTTCTATCTTTGTTGCAGGATCTGCTATCCAATGGCTAAGGGATGAGCTAAGGATTGTAGATAGGGCTGAGGATACTGAGTATATGGCAACAAGGGTCGAGGATACTGACGGCTGCTATGTTGTTCCTGCCTTTACAGGACTAGGTGCCCCATACTGGGACCCTTACGCAAGGGGAGTTATAGTTGGTATAACAAGGGGTACTACAAAATACCATATTATTAGAGCAACCCTAGAATCTTTAGCCTACCTATCAAACGATGTTTTGACATCTATGGAAGATGAGGCAGGTACAAGATTAAAATCTCTTAAGGTAGATGGTGGAGCTTCTGCTAATAATTTCTTGATGCAATTTCAAGCAGATATGATTCAAACAGAGGTTCAAAGACCAAAAACCCTTGAGACCACAGCCCTAGGTGCATCATATCTTGCAGGACTTGCTGTAGGATTTTGGAAAGATCTTGAAGAAATTAAACAAAACTGGTCAATTGATAGGGTCTTTAAGGCAGAAATTTCAATAGAAGAAAGGGATAAGAAAGATAGGAATTGGCAAAGAGCCATAGATAGGTCCTTTGGTTGGGCTAAACATTACGAAGATTAATAAAAAAGTGTGTGGGGGATAAAATGCGTGATATATTTGTTGGAGAGTTGGTAGGTACCTTTTTGCTTATACTATTAGGTGCATCAGTAGTTGCCAATGTCAATTTGAAGAAGTCTGGTATGTATGGGGCAGGTCCTATACAAATAACCATAGCCTGGGGCCTTGCTGTAATGGTTCCAGCCTACATATTTGGTTCCATGTCAGGGGCAAGCTTTAACCCAGCCCTTACCATAGCCTTGGCCTTTAAGGGAGATGTGGCTTGGAATCAAGTCCCAGTCTATATACTAGGGCAAATGCTAGGAGCTTTTTTGGGAGCTTGTTTGACCTTTGTATTATTTAAGGATCATTATGATCTTGAAGAAGATGCAGAAGTTTGTAGGGGGACATTTTGTACAGCCCCATCTATTCCAAATACTGGAAGGAACTTACTTTCTGAAATTGTAGGAACTTTTGTCCTATGTTTTGCAATTTTTGGCCTAAGCCAAGTAGAGGTGGCAGGCTTATCAGGCGTTGACAAATTGCTTGTATATGGGATAATTGTTAGTATAGGAATGAGTTTTGGAGGACTTACAGGATATGCTATAAATCCTGCTAGGGACCTTGGACCAAGAATAGCTTATGCTATCTTGCCTTTTAAACATAAGACTGATCCAAACTGGTCATATGGTTGGATCCCAGTCGTTGGACCAATTATAGGTGGGATAATAGCAGTAGTTGTTTATAACTTAGTATTTTAATTTAATATAGGATGAGTAAAGAGCCTTTTATTTTTAGATAAAGGGCTCTTTTTGCTTACAAATAAGGGGGATATATGTACGATAGCATTATAATTGGAGCAGGTGTAAGCGGGACTAGTGTAGCTTATAACCTTAGCAAAAAAGAAGGTAAATTTTTATTAATAGAAAAAAATGAGGACGTTTGTACAGAAACCAGCAAGGCAAATTCAGCCATAATGCATGGAGGTTATGACGCAAAACCAGGGACAATGAAGGCTAAGATGAATGTCCTAGGTAATCAAATGAGTGAAGAGCTTAGCAAAAAACTTAACTTTCCTTACAAGAAGATAGGAACTATAGTAATCTGCAAAAGTAAAGAAGATTTTCCTAAACTTCAAAAACTCTATGACCAAGGAATAGAAAATGGTGTAAAAGGACTAAAGATTCTCTACCATGATGAACTTAAAGCCCTTGATGAAAATTTGATAGATGATGTCTATGCAGGTCTATATTGTAAGGAGGCAGGTATAGTAGATCCTTTCTTGATGAATGTGGCCTTTGGAGAAGTGGCTTATATGAACGGGGTAGAATTTAACTTTAATGAAAAGGTAGAAGGCTTTGAAAAGAAGGATTCCTATTGGCTTGTCAAGACTAATAAGGGAACTTATGAGACAAAAAGTGTAGTAAATGCTGCAGGGGTTTACGCTGATACTTTACATAATATGGTCAGTGATGAGAAAATAAATATTATCCCAAGAAGGGGAGAATATATTTTGTTGGATAAGCAGACCAAAGGCTTTGTCAACCATGTAATCTTTAATGTGCCAAGTGATAGGGGTAAGGGAGTTTTGGTGACACCAACAATAGATGGTAATACCCTAGTTGGACCTAGTTCTAATTTTATTATAGATAAGGAAGATACCCAAACTACGAGAGACCAATTGGCTTATATAAGTAGGGAGAGTTCCTATTCTATGAAAAATATTCCCCTAAGGGATGTCATAACATCTTTCTCAGGACTGAGGGCCCATGAACAAGGGGATGATTTTATCTTAAAAGAAGTAGTAGATGGATTTTTTGATGTGGCTGGTATCGAATCTCCTGGCCTATCATCAGCCCCAGCTATCGGCCAGTATATGGCAGGCTTGGTAAATGAAAAATTAGACCTAGATGATAAAAAAGATTTTATTGATCAAAGAGAACCAATGGTTAAAACTAGTGAACTTTCAATCAAAGACCACCAAGACCTAATCGAAAAAGACCCTAACTATGGTCAAATAATCTGTAGGTGTGAAAAGGTGACAGAAGGAGAAATAATCGATGCTATTAGAAGACCCCTAGGTGCAAGGTCAATTGATGGAATCAAAAGAAGAACTAGGGCTACAGCTGGTAGGTGCCAGGGAGGATTTTGCAGTCCAAAATTAATAGAAATCCTAGCAAGAGAACTTGGAAAAGACCCTAGCGAAATTAATAAAAACAATGAAAACTCATACCTGTTGACAGGTGAAAGCAAGTAGGAGGATTTGATGAAAGATTATAATATTGTAATAATAGGAGGGGGCCCTGCAGGTCTTGCTGCAGCTCTTTCAGCTTATGAAAATGGGGAAAGAAAGATCCTAATTGTAGAAAGAGATAATGTCCTAGGTGGAATTCTAAACCAATGTATCCATAATGGTTTTGGCTTACATAGGTTCAAGGAAGAGTTAACAGGACCAGAATATGCCCAAAGATTTATCGATGAAGTTAAAGAAAAAAATATAGATGTCATGCTAAATACCATGGTAATGGATTTAGCAGAAGATAAAACTATAACCTTGATGAATAAGGTAAATGGGATCTTTATCCTAAAACCAAAGTCAGTCGTACTTGCCATGGGTTGTAGGGAAAGACCTAGGGGAGCCCTAAATACTCCAGGATCTAGGCCAAGTGGGGTTTACTCAGCTGGAACTGCTCAAAAACTTATTAACCTAGATGGACTAATGCCAGGAAAGAAAGTAGTAATCCTTGGCAGTGGAGATATAGGCCTAATAATGGCAAGGAGGATGACCCTAGAAGGAGCTGAAGTTAAGTGTGTGGCTGAACTTATGCCTTTTTCTGGAGGACTTAAAAGAAACATAGTCCAATGTCTAGATGACTATAATATTCCCCTTTATTTTTCAACCACAGTATCAAGGATTGTCGGAAAGGATAGGCTAGAGGGAGTGTACCTAGCAAAAGTAGATGAGCAGATGAAGATAATCGAAGGAAGTGAAGAATTTGTAGAGTGTGATACCCTCCTTCTTTCCGTAGGTCTTATTCCTGAAAATGAATTAAGTAGGGAAGCTAACATCGACATAGACCCAAAGACTAAGGGACCTAGGGTTTCAGATAGGCTAATGACCTCAGTAGATGGTGTTTTTGCAGCAGGAAATGTCCTTCACGTCCATGACCTAGTAGACTATGTATCAGAGGAAGCAGAACAAGCTGGCAAAAATGCAGCCATATATGCAAAAGATACGAATAAAAAATTATCAGATAAAAAAATTAATATACTAGCAGGCAAGTCTATAAATTATACCATGCCTCAATATATAAATGAAGAGTCAATGCCAGACCTTCTAACAGTAAGGTTTAGGGTTAATAATATTTATCAAGGAAAGTCTATATCAGTTTACCTTGATGATGATAGGATCCTTCATAGGAAGAAAAAAGCCCTAGCTCCAGGAGAAATGCAAACTATTATCTTAAAGAAATCAGATATTAGTGGCAAGGACATAGAAAAAATTGAGATTAGATTGGAGGATTAAGTGGAAATTCGTGAATTAACCTGTATCAACTGCCCTATAGGATGCCAGTTGACAGTAAAAATGCAAGATGACCAAGTATTAAGTGTAAGTGGTAATAATTGCAAGCTTGGCGATATTTATGCAAGAAAAGAAGTGGTAGACCCAAGGAGAATTATAACTTCTACAGTAGCCCTTGAGGGAGGTCATATGCCAACAGTTCCTGTAAAGACAAAAACGGATGTACCTAAGGGGATGATCTTTGATATAATGAAAGAAATAAATAGTCTTAGGGCTAAGGCTCCAGTTCATATAGGAGATGTCTTAAAGGAAAATATATGTAATACAGGAGTTGATTTAGTCGCGACAGCAGAAAGGAAGTAGCTATGTATGATGTCTTGATCATAGGAGCTGGGGTTACTGGAGGATCAGTTGCAAGAAGACTTAGTCAATATAAGCTTAAAGTCCTATTGTTAGATAAGGAAAATGATGTATCTATGGGGGCAAGCAAGGCCAATTCTGCTATAATCCACGGAGGTTATGCAGAAAGTCATGATGAACTTAGGGGGAGGCTTTGCTATCCTGGTAGGGCCCAATTTAGAAGGCTAAATGAAGAATTAAATTTTGGATTTTTGGAAAATGGATCTCTTGTCCTAGCCTTTGATGATGATGACCTTAAAGAGCTTCACAAATTATATAAAAGAGGCAAGGAAAATGGCCTTGATGATATGAAAATCCTAAACAAGGATGAGCTTAAGCAAATAGAGCCAAATGTATCTGATAGTGTAAAATATGGACTTTATTGTAAGGGGGCAGGAGTTTGTAGCCCTTATGAATATGTCATAGCCCTTTGTGAAAATGCAGTAGATAATGGGGTAGACCTTAAGCTTTATAAGGAAGTTGTAGGTATCAAAAAAGAGGATGTTTTTGAAGTTACCTGTAAGGATGGGTCAGTGTATAAGGCAAGATATGTAGTAAATGCCTCAGGTCTTCAAGGAGCTCAAATATCTTCTCTAATAGGTAAAACAGACTTTACAATTCATCCTAGAAGTGGAGAATATCTTCTAATGCAAAAGGGGACAGGAAGTAAGGTAAACCATGTATTATTTCAAACTCCAAGTGAGAAATCAAAGGGGATCCTAGTAACAAGGACCTACCACAATAACCTCCTTTTAGGTCCAGATGCCATAGATGAAGAAGAGATAGACAAGGGAACCCACCTTGATAGGTTGGCTGAAATTTATAGGTTAGGGCAAAAATCTGTAAAGGATGGGACCATAGAAATAAATAAGTTTATTAGATCATTTACAGGACTTAGACCAGCAAGTTCTACAGGAGACTTTATAATAAAAGAAAGTAAGGTTAAGGGTTTTATTAATGCAGTAGGAATTCAATCTCCAGGCATAACAGCAAGTCCTGAAGTGGCAAGACTTGTAGTAGAGCTTTTAGAAAAATCAGGACTTAACCTAGAAAAAGATGAGAATTTCAATCCTTATAGGAAAGCAATTATAGAATATAAGGAATTAGAAGATTTTAATAAGGTTAAGGATAAGATAGACCTTCCTTTGGGAAAAGACCAAAGACTTGTTTGCAGGTGCGAGCAGGTTAGTGAAAAGACCCTAAGAGATGCCATGGATAGGTCAACACCTGTAAATTCCTTTGATGCCCTAAAAAGAAGAACCAGGTGTGGCATGGGCTTTTGCCAGGGAAGTTTTTGTAAGGGCAGGGTCCTTGAAGTAGCCAAAGACCATATGGGAGTAGATCTTCCAGTAGAAACTGATATAGAACATTCTGGAGTGACTAGGGTGAATAAAAAAGATATAGTAGCTTATATAAAAGAAAAATCTAAGGAAAGTTAGGCGCTTTAAAAGCGTCTTTTCTTTTGCCAGCAAATTATTAATGGAGGGATTAATATGATATAATATTTTCAAACGAGGTGTTTTATGGAAAGAAAATGTTATGCAAAAATCAACCTGACTTTAGACTCACTTTATAAAAGAGATGATGGCTACCATGAGATAGATACAATTATGGCTAGGATCTCTCTTTTTGATAGACTTATAGTAAATACAAACGAAGATAATAAGTTTACCTATGAATCTAACACAGATGAGCTTGGTAGGGTTGAAGATAACTTAATTTATAAGGCTTATAACTTACTTAAGGGAAGAGTTAAAAATAGGGGAATTGATGTTAAGCTAATAAAAAATATTCCCCTAGCTGCAGGTCTTGCAGGTGGATCTACAGATGCTGCAGAAATGATTAAAGCCCTAAATATTCTTTGGGACCTTAGGATGGATAAAAAAGAGATGATGGACCTAGGGGCAAGGCTTGGGGCAGATATTCCCTTTTTCTTTTTGGAAAAAACTGCAAGGGCTAGGGGGATTGGAGAAATTTTGACTCCATTTACAAATAAGCTTAATCTTAAGGTCTTATTAGTAAATGATGGCACTGAGATCTCTTCAGCCTATGTTTATAAAAACTTAAAGGATTATGGATTTATTGATAATGAAAGAATCGTAAGAGATTTAATAGAAGCTAATTATGGGGTGATTGATAAATTTTCTAATGTGATGGAAGAAGTAATATTTGAAAAATTTCCCCACCTTCTAAAAATAAGGGACAGTCTTATAAACTTAGGGGCAAGAAAAGCTATGGTCTCAGGGTCTGGTGCTAGTATTTTTGCAATATTTGCTGATGAAAAATCCCTAGAAGAAGCTTATGAGAAGTGCCTAGGCAAATACAAAACAGTTATGAAGGTGGATTTGATCGATGACTAATATAGGAGTATTTGATTCAGGCCTTGGGGGTCTTACTGTTCTTAGAGAACTTTATAAGCATACCAAGGCTAATTATTATTATTTTGGAGATACTTTAAGGGTACCCTATGGAAATAGACCCAAAGAAGAGATTGAGAAATTTACCTACCAGATAGTAGATTTTCTAGAAGACTTTGATATAGACTTTTATGTTATAGCTTGCAATACAATTTCTGTAAGTGTTTTAGATAAGCTAGAAGGAAAATATAAGAAGAAATTTTTTCCTATAACAAAAGCAGGTCTTAGGGCTAGTGAAGATTTTAAAGGAGACTTTTTAGTGCTTGGAACCAAGGCAACTGTAGAAAGTCATTTTTATAAGAAAAATATAGAGAAAAAAACTCATTCAAGAGTCTATGAAGTTCCTGCAATAAAGTTAGTAGACCTTATAGAAAATGGTCAAAGTCAAGGAGATAAGATAGACCAGGCCCTTAAAGAATATCTATCCTTGGCCAATGAAAAAAAGATAGAAAATATAATCCTTGCATGTACCCACTATCCAATAATAAAAGAATCTATAAAGAAAAACCTTACTTATAAGGCCAATATAATAAATCCTGCAAGTTATATATCTGATAAGCTTACAAGTGATTTAGATGAATCGAGGATAAAAATATATTTATCAAAGGAAAGTAGGGCTTCTAAAAAACTTTTGGCTAAGTTAATAGACCATCCTTATACGATAGATTATGTTAGGATTGGAGATGGTGATTAGGATATGGATAAGATTTTGGTAAAAATTTTTGCAAGTTTATTAATAATTGGCTTATTTGCTGGATTAATCCTTGTTATTAATGTAGGTAAGAATGATCTTTTAGGAAAAGATGAAAGCAAAACCCTTAGTGAAGATATACTAAGTGAATATTCAGCAGTTGACCTAGTAGAAGTCTTATATTCAGATGACTCTGCCTTCACTCAAGGACTAGAACTAGATGATGGAAAACTTTATATAGGCACTGGCCTTTATGGCCAATCCTATCTTGGAATCCTTGATCCTAAGACAGGTATAATTGATAAGAAAGTTTCTCTAGATGATAAAATTTTTGGTGAGGGGATAAGCCTTGTAGGTGATGAAATTTGGCAACTTACATGGAAAAATGGCAAAGTTTTTGTCTGGAATAAGGATAGCTTTGACCTAGTAAAAAAATTCACCAATGAATATGAGGGATGGGGCCTAGCTTATGATTATGATAAGGATAGGCTTTTGGCAAGTGATGGGTCAAACAAGATCTTTATAAGGGATAAGAAGGATTTTTCTCTAATAAATTCCTTTTCTTTAAGCCTTTATGGTGAAGATGTTAATAATATAAATGAATTAGAGTATGCTAATGGTTACCTTTATGCTAATATATGGCATAGTAAGAAGGTAATAAAAATTGACCTTGATAAAGAAAAAATTGTAAAGGTATATGACTTTACTCCTATTTTAGATAAATACTTAAATGATGATGAAAAAGAGAGGGTAGATGAATTTAATGGCATAGCCCATATTAAGGATGATGAATTTTACCTTACAGGCAAGCTTTATCCAAAAATATTTAGGGTAAGACTTAAGTAAAAATATCCTATCGTTTGCCTAAGGTTTTTTGAAAATATTAGGAAAATCCTCTAAAATTTTTACTATTAAAGTTAGAAATTTAGGAAAATGGGAAAAATGTTCAAAAATTGCCGAAATACCCCTGTTTTTTTCTTTAAAAGATGTTATAATGTATATAAGAATTTTAGCAATCTAAAGCGATTGTAGAGGATTGAAATATATCCTTATTTTGCAAAAGATTGCTTATCCTGTAGTTTTTACTTAAAATATTGAAATAAATAGGGGTAGGTTATGTCAAACAGAGGTATCAGAGAGTTAAAAAGAAAGAAGAGAAGAGCGGCTAAAAAAAGAAGAAAGAAAATTTTCATAGCAGGTTTGGGTATTTTGACAGTATTTTCAATAAATTACTTTACAAACCAAGAAGATGACTTTACCATTGGTAGGCCTAGCGAGTATAGGCAGGCTCTTGGAGCAAGTGAACTAAGTGATAAAGAAAAGCTAAAACCCCAAGGCCAGTTTAAAGAAGTTGCAAGTAGGATAGGCTTTGAAGATGTTGAAATTCCAGAGGGAAGAGCTTTAGAAGATGATGGGTTTAAAGATTATTTACAAGGATATATTATATGTCTAAAGACCCAGTATGCCTACCAATATCCAAATGACTATTCTAAGACAGAGAAGTATATTAAAGAAGGGGACTACCTTCCATACTACGGCAGCGAAAATGGATTTTCTAAAATTAAAATCGATGATTCCTTTTATTATGTAAATAGATATGGCCTAGCCAAGTTAGATGAAAATGCAGATGTAAAAGTTATAAATGGCATAGCCTTTGTCAATGAATCTTATCCATTGCCAGAAAATTTCAACCCTGGCCTTGATAAGACAGCTTATCGTGCCTTTGAAACAATGAGGCAAGATATGCAAAGAGAGGGGCTTGATTTAAAGATTGGATCAGACTATAGGGATTATGACCTAGAAACTAAGCTTTATGAATCTGGCCATGTGGATAGCGATTTTCCATCTGAAAGCGAGCACCAGTTAGGACTTGCCTTTGATTTTTTCACTAAAGATGATAAGTATAGCGATAAGTTCCAAGCCAGCAAGGAGTATAAGTGGCTAAGTGAAAATTCCTATAAGTATGGTTTTATCGAAAGATATGCCAAGGGGAAAGAAGAGCTTACAGGCCATGCCTATACACCTTGGCATTTTAGGTTTGTTGGAGTAGGCCATGCTAAGGAAATTTATGATAATGACCTAACTTTGGAAGAGTACCTAAAAATAAGATAGATTTGTTACTTGATTTTAAAAAAGGAGATATTATGGAAATAATTAGTACAAACAAGGCACCAGCAGCAGTAGGAGCATATTCTCAAGCAGTTAAAAGCGGAGAAATGATCTTTACATCAGGACAACTACCAATAAATCCCGAAAATGGTGAATTAGTAGGAGAAATTAAGGCTGCAACCAAACAATCTTTAGAAAATGTAGAGGCTATCCTTAAAGAAGCTGGAGCTAGCAAAGAAAATGTAGTAAAATGTACAGTATTCTTAAGTGATGTTAATGATTTTGCTGCTTTTAATAGTGTTTATGAAGAATTCTTTGGTGATCACAAACCAGCAAGGTCAGCCTTCCAAGTAGGAGCTATTCCAAAGGGAGCTTTAATAGAAGTAGAAGCTATAGCAGTTTTATAAAAAAGATTTTGTTAAGGGAGTATGGTACTCCCTTTTTTAAAATTATGATTATTTGTAAAGTTTGGGTATAAATACATATGAAGATATAAGAGAATCATTAGGAGGAAATAATGACAATACAAGTATCAGATATAGCACCAGATTTTACATTAAAAGATCAATTCAAAAATGATATCAAACTATCAGACCTTAGGGGCAAAAAAGTTATACTTTCTTGGCACCCTCTAGCATATACTTCAGTATGTACTGATCAAATGAGATCTTTACAAAGAAATTACCAAAGGATCCAAGAAAAAGCAGATACAGTCATAATAGGCCTATCGGTAGATCCTTTCCCAGCTAAGCAAAAATGGGCTGACATCTTAGACCTAAAAGACCTAAAAATCGTGTCAGATTTCTTCCCATATGCTAAGGTTACCAAGGACTATGGTTTATTCAACGAAAATAATGGAGCAAGCCAAAGAGCTAATGTTATTATAGATGAAGAGGGAAAGGTTAAGTGGGTTAAGGTATATGAACAATCAACCCTACCTGATATTGAAGAAGTTATAGAGAACCTATAATTTAGCTAGCATACCGGCACCAGTCCCTTGGTGTCGGTGTTTTTATAAGGAGAATTTATGAGTGAACTTTCAGCAATAATAGAAAGCCAGAGGGAATTTTTCCTATCAGGCAAATCTAAAACCAAAAAATTTAGGAAAAACAACTTACTTAAATTAAAAGAACTTATAGGATTATTAGAAGAGAATATAATGATGGCCCTTCATGAGGACCTAGGGAAGTCTAGGTTTGAATCTTATATCAGTGAAATATCCTTTGTAAAAGAAGAAATAGATTTTGCCCTAGAGAACCTAGATGAATGGATGAAGCCAATAAGAAGTAAAACTCCTATCTCTGCCATGCCTGCCAAATCCTACACTCTTTATGAACCCTTGGGAGTAACCTTGATCATGGCTCCTTGGAATTACCCTTTCATGCTTAGTCTAGACCCCTTGGTAGGGGCTATAGCTGCTGGAAATACAGCTATTATAAAATGCTCATCAAAGAGTAAAAGTACTGGTAAGCTAATAAGAGATATGATAAATTCCACCTTTAGTCATGACTTTATCTATGTTGTCGATAATGAAGAGGTAAGCCATGAAGAGCTTTTATCCTTTGCCTATGACCATATTTTTTATACAGGAGGAAGTAGGGTAGGTAGGAAAGTTATGAAGGCTGCAAGTGAAAACTTATCTAAAGTAACCCTAGAGCTTGGGGGCAAAAGCCCTGCAATCATAGATAGGACAGCTGATTTAACTAATGCTGCTAAGTCTATTGCTTGGTCAAAAACCCTAAATGCTGGCCAAACTTGTGTTGCCCCTGATTACCTTCTGGTAGATATAAATATCAAGGAAGACTTTATAAGAAAGCTTAAAAAGGCCCTCTTGGACTTTTATGGCTTAGATCCTCTAAAGTCTAAGGATTATCCAAGAATCATAAATGAAAGTCACCTTGATAGGCTCCTTGGTTTACTTGAAGGTCAGGATATTTTGATGGGAGGAGACTATGATAGAAGGTCCTTAAAGCTAGGCCCAACCATAGTTGATGGGGTAGACTTTGATAATAAGTTGATGGATGAGGAGATCTTTGGACCAATTATTCCAATAATAACCTATGATAATATTAATCCAATTTTATATAAGATAAAGAGACTGCCAAAACCCCTAGCCTTTTACCTATTTTCTGAAGATAAGAGACTTATAGAAAAACTTATGTATAATATGGAATTTGGCAATGGTTGTGTCAACGAAACCTTGATTCAAATAGCAAGTCCATATCTAGAATTTGGTGGGGTTGGCGAATCTGGTATGGGTGGCTACCATGGTTACCATGGCTTTGTTAATTTTTCAAATAAAAAATCAATTATGGAAGCCTCATCTTTCCCAAGACCTGACATAAAGTATCCTCCATACGAAGATGGAAAGTTAAATATAGTAAAGACAATTTTATAGAAAATATTATAAAAAAGATCTTGCCATACCTTGGGCAAGATCTTTTTTTACTAGATTTCAGTATTTTTTATATCTTCTGCTATAACCCTAGCAAGGTCATCTAGGTTAGCTAGGTCTTCTTTTTTAACAGAGGAATTTATCTTTACATCTTCTCCTATATATTCGCATTTAGCTGGTTTTAGGATTTCTTTGGCAATCTCAAGGCTCCTACCACCCCAAGACCAGTTATTGAGGAAGGAAACTTTTTTATTCTTATAGCCTGTTCCAACTAATTCATTTAAAAAGGCTTCCATCTTATAGTATAGGCCTGAATTGTAGTTAATTGGAGCAAAAACTGTATGGCTGAACCTGTGGCAATCAGCTATAGGATATGATGGATCCCAATCTGATACATCATATAAGACGATATCTTCTACTCCTAAATCTGCAAGCTTTCCTGCAAGAATATCTGAAGCTTGCTCAGTATCCCCATACATAGAAGCATAGACTATGGCCACACCCTTTTCTTCTGACTTAAAGGATGACCAGATTTGGTATTTGTTTACTATAAAGTCTATAGTTTCAGGATCTTTGTAAACTGGACCATGGAGGGCAAGAATAGCTTTTATTTCTAGGCCATCGATCTTTTTAAAGACATTTTGAACCATATTACCAAACTTACCAACTATATTTATATAATATCTTCTAGCTTGGTCTAGCCAATCACCCTTGTGGATTACATGTTTTGCATCTATATTTCCCTCAATTGCATTAAAGGATCCAAAGGCATCTGCTGAGAAGAAGATCTTATCTTTTTTCTCATAAGCCATCATAACCTCAGGCCAGTGAACCATAGGTGCAGTGATAAATTTGATAGTCCTTTGACCTAAGTCTAATTCATCCTGGTCTTTTACTTCAAAATACCTATCTTTAAATTCGTCATTATAAAATTGCTCGTAGAATTTGAAAGTTTTTGCATTTCCTACAAATTTGGCGTTTGGCCATTTTTTTAGGGCAGCTTCTATAGACCTACAATGGTCAGGTTCCATGTGTAAAACTACCAGGTAATCAAGGTCCTCTCCACCTAGGGCAGCTTCCACATTTTCTAGATAATTTCTAGTAAAGGCTGCATCAACGGAGTCAAATAAAATGTTTTTTTCATCTTTAATTACATATGAGTTATATGAAACTCCTCTTTCTATTTCAAATAGGTTTTCAAATCTAGTAATCCTTCTGTCATTGACACCTACCCAGTAAACATTATCTAATACTTCTCTTATATTATGCATTTATACTCCTCTTTTCTCCTAATAAACAGGTTGTTTCTCATATTATACCAGTATTTTGACAAAGATACATACCTAAGTAACGATTATTATTATCATCAAAAACCAAAAATATAAAATTTATTTTATTATTAATAAAAAAAGTGTTATTTTTTGTTTAAGTGGGTATATAAGAAAATGTAAGATGAAAACGTAATAAAAAAGAATTTCAAATAAATAAAATTTTAAGAAAAAAGGAGTATATTTATGGCTTACGATTTACCAAAAGATTTAGAAGAATTTAGAAAGGTCGTTAGAGATTTTGCTGAGGAGAAGATTAAACCTATAGCTTATCACTTAGACCAAGCAAAAGAATTCCCTAAAGAAATTGTAAAAGAACTTGGGGAAATGGGAATTATGGGAATTCCTTTTTCTGAACAATATGGTGGAGCAGGACTTACAAATGAGCATTATGCTATAGCTGTAGAAGAGTTATCAAGAGTAGATGCAGGTGTAGGTGTTATCGTTTCAGCCCACACATCTTTAGGTACTTGGGGACTTAATGAGTGGGGTAGTGAAGAACAAAAGGAAAAATACCTAAGGCCACTTCTTACAGGAAAGTCAGTTGGTGGTTTTGGACTAACAGAAGATAACGCTGGATCTGACTCAGCTGGAACAGAAACAACAGCTGTCCTAGAAGGAGACCATTATATCCTAAATGGTAAAAAGATCTTTATAACAAATGCCCCAGAAGCTCAAACTTATCTTGTAACAGCAGTTACAACACCAGGTAAGGGAAACCACGGTATTTCAATGTTTATTGTAGATAAGGACTTTGAAGGATTTACCTTCTCAGAACCATATGATAAGCTAGGAATTAGATCATCTATTACAGCAGAGCTTCACTTTAAGGATGTTAAGGTTCCAAAAGAAAACCTATTAGGTGAAGAAGGCAAGGGCTTTAAGTATGCTATGATGATTCTTGATGGTGGTAGGATTGGTATAGCTTCCCAAGCCTTAGGTATAGCCCAAGGAGCTTATGAATCTGCCAAAGAATATGGTCTAGCTCGTGAACAATTTGGCCAAGCTATAGCAAGGATGCAACATAATACCTTTGTATTAGCAGATATGGCTACAGAGCTTAAGGCAGCAAGACTACTAATTTATGATGCAGCAAGAAAGAAAGATAAGCATGTACCATATGGTATGGATGCTGCTATGGCAAAACTTTATGCATCAGACCTTGCAGAAGAAATTACAAGTAAAGCCCTACAAATGTATGGTGGTTCAGGATTTATCAAGGGTGTAGATGTTGAAAGATTCTACAGAGACTCAAAGATCACCCAAATTTATGAAGGAACAAATGAAATAATGAGAGTTGTAATAGGCTCATATATCCTTCCAAGAGTTAAAAAAGAAAAGAGAGAAAGAACAAAGACAAAACAATCTCAAGTAGGAGATAGAAAAAAGAAAATCTTTAAGGGTGATCCAAAAGAAGCTGCCAAAAACCTAGTAGAAGCTTTAAAGGCTGATGGATTTAACTTTGATAACAAAGATGTTGATGCAAATGGACCAATCTTAGAAGCTGAGAGAGTTGTAGTAGCTGGTATGGGAATTGGTGAAGACCAAAATATGGAATTAATCAAAGACCTTGCCAAAGAAAGTGGAGCAGTAGTTTCAGCAACAAGACCTGCAGCTCAAGTTAGAGGATATGTTCCATCTGACAGATATATTGGATTATCAGGTACAGACTTTAAGGGAAAACTTTATATTGGTGTAGGTGTATCAGGAGCTATGCAACACCTAAAGGGTATCAAGGATGCAGGAACAATTGTTGTAATTAACAATGATGAATCAGCAGATTTCTTTGAAAACACTGACTATGGTATAGTAGGAGACTTCCACAAGGTAGTTCCAGCACTAATTGAAGAAATTAAAAATGCATAAAAAAAAATATAGATAAATAAAAATTTAAAAACCCTACTTTTAACCGAGGAAGATTAAAAAATCTCCTCGGTTTTTTATATTAATATAAGAAAACTTACTTAGAAGGACTTAATATTATTATCTTCCTTAAATTTCAATATTTATTCTTCTTTTCTACTTCAATTTATAAATTAACTTTGACAAAAAGACCTAATAATTTTTAATCTTTAGTAATAAATAATGTTAAGCTAAATGTAAAATACCTTTTCCCTTCAGCAAATAATAAATGGTTAAAGATTGATATTGCAATAAATTAGACAATATTTTACATAAAAAAATGTTTTCATATGGTTTGACATCCTTAAAAAATTGGATACAATTAAAGTAATCAAAACTATGGTGCGTTGAAGTTATTAATACTTTATTTGCAAACCATTGCTTAAGATTGAACACTAGTAAGTATTTTTAAGGAGGAATTATGGAAAAAATTTTTAAGACTATGGATGGTAACGAAGCAGCAAGTCATATTGCCTATGGTTTAACCGACATAGCTGCTATATATCCAATCACCCCATCTTCACCAATGGCTGAACATACAGATGAATGGTCAGTTGCTGGTAGGAAGAATATTTTTGGCCAAGAAGTTGAATTAATAGAGATGCAAGCTGAATCAGGTGCTATAGCTGCAGTTCATGGAGCTGTTGAAACAGGTGCCTTGGCTACAACCTTCACTTCATCGCAAGGATTATTATTGATGATTCCAACCATGTATAGGATTGCTGGTCAAGCCATGCCTGCGGTAATGCATGTGGCAGGTAGGACTGTTGGTACAAACAACCTTTCTATCTACGGAGACCAATCAGATGTTTATGCATGTAGGCAAACAGGCTTTGCTCAATTAGGATCAAGTAATGTCCAAGAATGTATGGACCTAGGTGCTATTGCTCACTTATCTGCAATCAAGGGTTCACTTCCATTTATGCACTTTTTTGATGGATTTAGGACAAGCCATGAGATTCAAAAGATTGAGGTCCTAGACTATGATATCTTGGATGAATTGGTTGACCATGAGGCTATTACTAGATTTAGAAATAGGGCTCTTAATCCAAATAATTCATTCTCAAGGTCAGAAGTTGCAAAACCTGAAGTATTTTTCCAACAAAGAGAAGCTATCAATCCTTTATATAATAATCTTTCTGATATTGTTGAAGATTATATGGATAAGCTTGGAGATAAGACTGGAAGATATTATAAACCATTTATGTATTATGGTCCTGAAGATGCTGAGCATGTTGTAATTGCTATGGGTTCAGTGGCAGGAGCTATAGAAGAGGTTGTAGATTACCTAAGTGCTAAGGGAGAGAAGGTAGGATTTTTAAAAGTTGTTTTATATAGGCCATTTGACCAAGAAAAATTATTAAAGACCCTACCAGAAACTGCTAAATACATAACAGTCCTTGATAGAACAAAAGAAGCAGGCGCAGGTGGAGAACCTCTATACTTAGATGTAAGTGCAGCTTTAAAAGAAAGAGAAGGAATTGAAAAGATCGTTGGTGGTAGATATGGTATATCAAGCAAGGATACAACTACAGGCCAAATGCTTGCTGTTTTTGAAAATTCCCTATCAAAAACCTTCAAAAATGGATTTACAGTCGGTATAAAAGATGACTTAACCCATTTATCTTTGGACTTTGATGATTCTTTAGACCTTGTAAGTGATGATGTAGTATCTTGTAAGTTCTGGGGCTTTGGATCTGATGGTACAGTTGGAGCTAATAAAAACTCAATTAAGATTATAGGTGATAATACAAATAAAAATGTACAAGCCTACTTTGAATATGATGCTAAAAAATCTGGTGGAGTAACAAGAAGCCACTTAAGATTTGGAGATTCACCAATTAGAGGCTCCTACCTTGTTAAAAATGGAGACTTTATAGCTTGTCATAACCAATCTTATATAGAAAAATATGATATAGTCCAAGAAGTTAAACCAGGTGGAACCTTCCTTCTTAACTGCATGTGGAGTGAAGAAGAATTAGACGAGAAGCTTCCTTCTGCTGTTAAAAAATATATCTATGCTAATAATATTAACTTTTATATTATCAATGCTATAGATATTGCAAAACAAATAGGTCTTGGAAATAGGACAAATACTATCCTTCAATCAGCCTTCTTCTACCTAGCAAATATCATTGACTTTGACCTTGCTAAAGAAAAGATGAAAGAAGCAAATGAGAAATCCTATGGCAGGAAGGGTCAAAACATTGTCGATATGAACAATAAGGCAGTAGACCTAGGGTATCAAAATCTAGTTAAGGTAAGTATACCTGACTCATGGGAGAATCCTGAAGATGATCCAGTTAGAGTTATAGGCAATACTGACTATATGAGACAGATTGGTGATGCTGTTCTTAAACTTAAGGGTGATGACCTACCGGTAAGTGCCTTTGCTGATTACCTTGATGGAACAATGCCTTCTGGAACTTCTAAGTTTGAAAAAAGAGGAGTTGCAACCCAAGTTCCTGTTTGGATTAAAGAAAATTGTATCCAATGTAACCAATGTGCCTTTGTCTGTCCTCATGCAGCTATAAGATCTTTCTTATTAACTGAAGAAGAAGCTGAAAATGCTCCTGAAGGTTATAAGTATAAGGATGCTATTGGCAAGGGAATGGATGAGTATAAGTTTGCAATTACAGTTGACACATTAGACTGCTATGGATGTGGAGTTTGTGTAAACCAATGTCCAGCTAAGGAAAAGGCCCTAGTATTTGAAAGATTTGACTACCAAGAAGCAGATCCAACAGATTGGGAATATTCAATAAACCTATCCCATAAGGATAATCCACTCGATAAGTTTAGCCTAAAGGGAAGCCAATTTGAGCAACCACTTATAGAATTTTCTGGTGCTTGCGCAGGTTGTGGTGAAACTGCATATATGAAGATTATGACCCAATTATTTGGCGATAAGATGATTATTGCAAATGCAACAGGATGTTCACAAGCTTGGGGCTTTACAACACCAGGTATCCCATATACAAGAAACTGGCAAAATAAAGGACCAGCCTTATCAAACTCATTATTTGAAAACAATGCTGAGTTCTCACTTGGTATGACCCTATCAGTAAAACAACAAAGAAAGAGATTAAGGAAGAAGGTTGAAGAACTTGTAAGCCTAGTAGATCAAGGTTCAGACCTACACGCGCTTTCTAACGAATGGTTAAATAACTACGACTCTAAAGAATTAAATGGAGAAATATCAGATAGGCTAGTAGCTGAACTAGAAGCTAATAAACTTGATGGAAGAGCAGAAGTTTTAAGAAGAGAATTAGTTGATGAGAAAAACAACCTATCATATAAATCTATGTGGATGTATGGTGGAGATGGTTGGGCTTATGACATAGGTTATGGTGGCCTAGACCATGTCCTAAATACAGGAGAAGATGTAAATATCCTTGTAGTAGATACAGAAGTTTATTCTAATACAGGCGGTCAAGCATCAAAGGCTACACAAATAGGAGCTGTGGCTAAGTTTGCTGCTGGTGGTAAACAACAAAGGAAAAAAGACCTAGCCCTACTTGCAATGAACTATGAAAATGTCTATGTTGCAAAAGTAAGTCTTGGTGCAAATCCTAACCACTTAGTAAAAGCTTTAAAGGAAGCTGAAGCCCATGATGGTCCATCAATCCTAGTAGCCTATGCTCCATGTATAACCCATGGAATGAAAGGTGGTATGGCTAATTCATTAATTACAGCTAAGGATGCAGTTGATGTAGGTTATTGGCACTTATTTAGGTATAATCCAGCCTTAAAGGCAGAAGGAAAGAATCCATTTATCCTAGATTCTAAAGAGCCTAATTATAATCTAATTGATTACATGCAAGGACAAACAAGATTTGCTTCCTTATTAAAGACAAATCCAGAAATTGCAGATAAATTGGCAAAGGGTGCTGTAGAAGCTGCGAAAGATAAATATGCCCAATATAAAAAATTAGCAGAAGATTAAAAAATGCCTTAAAGGTGATTGGAGATAGGATACCTATCTTCCGGTCACCTTTTTTTATCCTAGAAACTTTGTATATTTTTAAACTAATGAAAAAAACTTTTTTATAAAAAAAATTACCGATTTGTCTTAAAAAATTCTAGAAAAATCCTGGGTTTAGATGTTGGGATTTCAACTATATAAGTTTTAACTTATGGATTTTATAAAAAAATATTAATTTTACTAATACAAACGTTTTCTATATAATGACATTGTAAGAGCTTACAAGTATTTATAAGAATAAAATGGAGGATTTTAATGACAGAATTTCGTAAAGAAAAAGACTCAGTTGGACAAATCGATGTATTAAAGGATGCCTACTATGGTGCAAACGCACAAAGAGCTAAGGAAAACTTCCAAATAACAGGCCAAAAGGTAGACCCTAAATTTTTAGAAGCAATGGTTGAAGTTAAGAAGGCTGCAGCTATTGAAAATGAAAAAATAGGCTTACTTACAAAAGATCAAAAAGATGCGATCCTTTATGCATGCGATAAAATCCTAGAGGGAGAATACATAGATAACTTTATAGTTGATCCAATCCAAGGTGGAGCTGGTACAAGCTTTAATATGAATACCAATGAAGTAATAGCAAATATTGCCAATGAAAAACTTGGTGGAGGCTTAGGCCAATATGATAAGGTTCACCCAAATGACCATGTTAATAATGGACAATCTACCAATGACATGATTCCTACAAGTGGAAAAATTGCCCTTATAAGATATTTTAAAGAATTAAAGGTAGAAATAGAAGAATTAATAAAATCCTTAGACAAAAAGGGCGATGAATTCAAAGATGTTTTCAAAATGGGTCGTACTCAATTACAAGATGCAATCCCAATGAGCCTAGGCCAAGAGTTTAATGCTTATTCATCTGTTATAAGAAGAGATTATAAGAGGATGGATAAGGCTATAGAAGCTTTATCTAGTGTTAACTTTGGTGGAACTGCTATTGGTACTGGCTTAAATGCTGATACTACATATGTTAATGAAATAGTTGATGTACTTAGGGAAATAACAGGACTTGACTTAAAGCAAAGTGAAGATCTTATAGATGGTACCCAAAACTTAGATGGTTTTGTTTTTGCTTCTTCAATCCTAAAAACCCTTGCTGTATCCTTATCAAAAATATCAAATGACTTAAGATTAATGTCTTCAGGTCCACAAACTGGTATAGGTGATATCAACCTTCCTGTTAGACAAGCTGGATCATCAATTATGCCAGGAAAGGTAAACCCAGTTATACCAGAGGTAGTAAACCAAGTTGCCTTTGCAGTAGTTGGAAATGACACAACAGTTACTATGGCAGTAGAAGCAGGTCAACTTGAACTAAATGCCTTTGAACCAGTAATCTTTTATAAATTATTTGAATCTTTAAGAGCATTAAAGGGAGGAATAAATACCCTAAGAATCAACTGTATTGATGGAATAACAGCAAACAAAGATAGTCTATTAGAGGAAGTTGAAAAATCAGTAGGTCTAGTAACAGCCCTAGCTCCACATATAGGATATGATAAGTCAAGTATGATCGCTCATAAGGCTCAAGAAACAGGCAAGTCTGTAAGAGAATTAGTCTTAGAAGAAGGACTTATGGATGAAAAAGAATTAGAAAAAGTTCTTGACTTTAAAAAAATGATCACACCTGGCATTATAGATTAGGAAATATGGAGGATACTTGTGACCAATAATAAAAAAGCAAAGATGAACCCTACTAAAAAAATCCTATTTGCCATGCTTATTGGATTATTAGTAGGAATTGCACTACACTACTTAGTGCCAGCTGGAGATTTTAAGCAAAATATACTTGTTGATGGTGTCTTTTTCCTCTTTGGCCAAGGTTTTATTAGACTCTTACAAATGCTTGTAGTACCTTTGGTATTTTTCTCAATAGGTACTGGAGTTATGCAAATGAGAGATATCTCTCAATTTGGAAGGGTTGCAGTAAGAACACTGTTATTATATTTTTTCACAACAGCTATAGCTATAGCCATAGCCTTATTTATATCAAAGCTATTTAAGCCTGGTATAGGTATGGACCTTGCCCAAGCTAGCAATTCAGCAAATTCTGGGGCAGATGTTGCACCACCTACATTAATTGAGACTTTAGTAAATATTATTCCGAAAAACCCGATAGAATCATTAGCAAATGGAGATATGCTCCAAGTTATCTTCTGGGCTTTTATGACAGGAATAGTAGTTGGTAGGTTTGCAACAGAATTAAAATTATTAGAAGATTTCATGGAAGTTGGAAATACCTTTATGATGAAGGTTACATCAATGGTTATGAAGGCAGCACCTGTAGGTGTATTTGCTCTTATAGCAAGAACTTTCACAGACATAGGTCTTGGTATAGTAGGTCCTTTACTAACCTTCCTAGGATCAGTATTAGGGTCAATGGTTATACTTATCCTTCTAGCCTACCTTCCACTTATAGCTATAAGTTCTAAATCTTCACCAAGCCATTTCCTAAAAAAGATTTTCCCAGTGTATACTTTTGCATTTTCATCAGCTTCATCAAATGCAACTATACCACTAACCCTATCAGCTTGTGATAGCTTGGGAGTACCAAGAGAAATTTCATCATTTACAATTCCTCTAGGGGCTACTATAAATATGAATGGTACAGCAATCTATCAAGGATGTGCAGTTATATTTATAGCAAATGCCTTTGGAATAGACCTTACCTTTGGGGACCTTGTAACAGTAATACTTACAGCAGTTTTATCATCAGTTGGTACTGCAGGAGTTCCAGGAAGTGGAATGATAATGTTATCAATGGTTCTATCATCAGTTGGACTTCCAGTAGAAGGAGTTAGTCTAATAATGAGTGTGGAAAGAATAGTAGATATGTTTAGAACAGCTCTTAATGTTACAGGTGATGTCGTAGCTACATTTATTTCTGCAAACATGGAGAAGTTAATCGATAAGGCTAGGTACCTATCAGATGAAAAGCCAATGATGGAGGAGGTTGATTTTTAGTAAAATATCCTTATAGGCTAAGAATCAAGAAAAAATAGAAATCTTTTTTGACAAAATGGACAAAGACTGAAACAATTGATTAAAGGCTAGGAGTGATTAGCTAAGAGGATAAACTTTTAGGATCAGCCTAAATATAAATATAAGGAAAAGGTATGTCTGAAAAAGATTTGGAATATATAAAAAAGATATTAGAAAATGGATCGATAACAGAGGCTTCAAAAAAAATCTACATATCCCAATCAGCCTTAAGTCAACATATAATAAGGCTTGAAAAAAAATTAGGAGTGGAGATTTTTGATAGGGAAACAAAGCCTATAAGGCTTACCCAGGCTGGAAAAATTTATAAAAAATCTTTGGAAGATATAGAAAACTTAAAAGAGGAAACGCTTTTAAAAATAGAAGACCTGAACAATTTGAAGATAGGGGAGATTTCTATAGGTTCAACTGATTATCAGACCTATTATTTCCTAACCAAGGTTTTAAGAGAATTTAATAATAAGTATCCTGGTATAAAAGTAAACCTAATAGAAGGTAAGACAGACCAGCTAAATAGGTTTGCCATAAAGGGTATATGTGACTTTTCTCTAACCTATATGACAGATAAGTATGATGATTTAGAAAGTATCAACCTATATAGGGAGGACTTGTTTGTAGGAATAAATAAGAAAAATCCCCTAATTCAAAAATTGAAGTATAAAAACGAAAACCCACTTTTAATTAATGCTAATATGCTTAAGGGACAAAATATAGTAAGGATGAAGAAAGGACAAAATCTAATCCTCCAATACCAGGAATTAGATAAATTTACTGAAAATTCACTAAAAACAGTCCTAGAAACAGACTCTGTATTTATTGCCCTTAAAGCTGTAAAGGAAAATTTGGGCCTGGCAATCTTGCCAGAATTTATGGTAAAAGAAGGCCATGATGATATTATTTTTCTAAAATTAAGGGAGGAACTATCATCAAGGACAACTGTAATAAATTATTCAAAACACCATAAACTAAAAAGAATAGAGAAAATTTTTATCCAAATGCTAGACACTTATGCCAAGAATGAATTTTATTAATGAGGTTATAAATGAAATTTAGACAAGAAGAAGATTCCATAGGAATAGTAAATGTAGATGCTAACCACTATTGGGGGGCACAGACTCAAAGAAGTCTAGAGAACTTCCCTCAAGGTGTAGAATTGATGCCAAAATCTCAAGTAATGGCCCTAGTAGCTATAAAAAGATGTGCAGCTATTGTAAATAATAGGGAAAACAAACTTGATGATAAAAGAAAAGACCT
Source organism: Anaerococcus sp. (assembly GCA_030532385.1). Classification (GTDB taxonomy): domain Bacteria; phylum Bacillota; class Clostridia; order Tissierellales; family Peptoniphilaceae; genus Anaerococcus. The sequence goes on from JAUNLG010000002.1 coordinate 48,666, forward strand.
TATAGTAGATGCTTGTGATAGGATCCTTAAGGGAGAATTTGACCAAGAATTTCCTCTAACAGTTTGGCAAACAGGATCTGGAACCCAAACTAATATGAATGTAAACGAGGTTATATCTCATATAGCCAACAAGGATGAAAAAGTAATCCACCCAAATGACCATGTAAATATGTCACAAAGTTCCAATGACGTATTTCCAACAGCCATGCACCTATCAACCCTAAAGAACTTGCATGAGAATTTATTAGTTGAAATAAAAGAAACTATACTTTGCCTAAAAGACTTGGAAGAAGAAAATTCTGATATAATAAAGACAGGTAGGACCCACCTTCAGGATGCAACTCCTGTAAAATTATCTCAAGAAATCTCAGCTTGGAGAACTTCTATAGAAAGAAACCTTGCTTTAATAGAGCAAACATCAAAAGACCTAACCTACCTTGCAATTGGTGGAACAGCTGTAGGTACAGGAATTAATGCCAAAAAAGAATTTGGAGACCAAATGGCTGAAGAATTATCAAGGTTTTTAGACCTAGATTTAAAATCAGATGAAAATAAATTCTTCCAACTATCTTCCAAATCAAGCCTAGTAAATGTCCATGGGACAATAAAGGCCTTGGCAACAGATCTTTATAAGATAGCCAATGATATAAGATTTTTATCATGTGGACCAAGGTGTGGTATAGGAGAACTTATAATACCAGCAAATGAACCAGGCTCATCAATAATGCCAGGAAAGGTAAACCCAACCCAAATTGAATCTATAACAATGGTTGCAATAAAAGTTATGGCCAATGACTTTGCTATAGCAATGGCAAATACCCAAGGCCAACTTCAATTAAATGCTTATATGCCTTTGATAATCCATTCAATGGATAATTCTATAATACTTCTATCAAAATCTCTTAGATGTTTTAGAGAAAAACTATTAAAAGACCTTAAAGCTAATAAAGAAGTCATAGACTCAAACTTAGAGAACTCACTTATGTTAGTAACCAGCCTATCTCCACACATTGGTTATGATAAGGCAAGTGAAATTGCAAAATATGCTTATAATAATAAATTAACCCTTAAACAAGCTAGCTTAAAACTTGGATATTTAAGCGAAGAAGAGTTTGATAAATATGTAGATGCTAAAAAAATGGTATAAGGAGAAAAATATGGATAATTTAAAAGAAAGAGCCCTTCAACTACATAAGGACATTCAAGGAAAAATTTCAACAGAATTAAAAACTCAACTAGAAAACAAGGATGACTTGGCCTTGGTATATTCACCAGGAGTAGCAGAACCTTGTAAGAAAATTCATGAAAATGAGGAAGATGCCTACCTTTATACATCAAAAGCAAACACCATTGCTGTAATCTCTGATGGTACAGCAGTCCTAGGTCTTGGTGACATAGGTCCAAAGGCTGCCCTACCAGTAATGGAAGGTAAGGCTTGCTTGTTTAAAAAATTTGGTGGATTAAATGCGGTTGCCCTAGTTGTAGATACAAAGGATACAGAAGAGATTATAAATTTTGTAAAGGCTGTATCTCCAACCTTTGGAGGAATAAACCTAGAAGATATATCATCACCAAGGTGTATAGAAATAGAAACTAGGCTTAAGGAAGAATTAGACATTCCAGTTTTCCACGATGACCAACACGGAACAGCGATTGTAACAATAGCTGCCCTAATAAATTCTTTAAAATTAGTAGGCAAAAAGCCAGAAGAATGTAATGTGGTAATAAGTGGTGTTGGAGCTGCCGGATCATCAATAGTAAGAATGTTAAATGACTTTGGAATAAATGATATTTATGCCTTTAACTCAAAGGGAATCCTAAGAGAAGGGGTAGAATATTCTAAAGACTTATACAAAAAACTTGCCCAAGAAACTAACAAGGAAAATAAAGACTTAAGTTTAGAAGAAGCCATGAAAGATGCAGATATTTTTGTAGGAGTTTCAGTACCAAACAAAATCAATAAAGAAATGGTTAAATCAATGAGAAGAGATCCTATAATACTTGCTATGGCAAATCCTGACCCAGAGATAGACTATGATGATGCAAAAGAAGCAGGTGCAAGAGTTGTTGGAACTGGAAGAAGCGATTATCCTAACCAAGTAAACAATGTTCTTGCCTTCCCAGGCCTATTTAAGGGAGCCTTAAAGGTACGTTCTAAAAAAATCACAGAAAGTATGAAAATAGCCGCAGCAGAAGCTATAGCTTCCCTAGTAGATGAAAGTGAATTAAAAGATGACTATGTAATTCCTTCACCATTTGACATGAGGGTGGCAGATGTAGTTGCTGATGCAGTAGCTAAGTGTGCAAGAGAAGAAGGAATAGCACAAAAATAAATACTTCCAATTAATAAATGATTAATTCTTGATTGCTACTATATTATAAAAAACAAGTAAAACCTAGGTTTTACTTGTTTTTTTTGTGAAAAAATTATAAGTTCATTTCTATATATTCAATTAAGGCATGGATTAGGTCATCTGAGGACTTATAAATTCTTGGTTTTTCAAAAATATTTCCATCCCTATCAGCATAGGATAAGCCTGTAACAAGCTTATTAATATAAAGAAAGTCATTTTGGAATATATCCTTTTTCATCTCCAAAAGCTTATCATCCCTATCATTACCGGTAAGTCTTATATCAGTATAAAGTTGAAATATTGGGATATTTCTTTCAAAAGCTATACCCATTTCAGCAGCAAGTCCTAGGTCTTTGGTATCCATAAGACCGATAAGAAGGTCTGACTTTTTTAGTCTCTCATAATCAGCTAAGAGAATTTGATAGGTTGAGGCAAAGCCTGCAGCCTTATCATTAATCTCTAGGTTATCAGCCGGATTGTAAAGGTCAATTTTATCTTTAAATCTTTCTTCTAATGCATTTTGGACCTTTTTAGCTTGTAGCCTCTGCCCTTCAATAAATAAGTCACATCCTAAATATATTTTCATAATTATCACCTCACTCCTATTATATCAAATAAAACCTTACTAAAAGCATATTTATCCTATATAATATAAGAGAGGTGTATATGTATAATAATATAAAAATTCTATCAGCAAATTCTAAGCTTAAACTTGCTGATCCTACTTATAACAAAGAAAAAATCAAAGAAATATTTAAAAAAGCTGATGAAGAAAAAATAGACTTGATTAGTTTGGGAGAATTATCCCTAACAGGGGCTAGTCTTTATGATTTGTATAGGGAAGATGTCCTTATAGGTGAAGTCTATAAGGCCATAGAAGACTTGCTTGATTTTTCTAAAAATCTAAGTCCTATCCTAGCCTTAACCAGCATTTTAAAAAAAGGAGCCAACCTATATAATGCCTGCTTGATAATTTATAGGGGTGAGATTTTGGACATATTTGTAAAAGAAAATCTCAAAAAATATGAAAAAATGGTATTTTCTAATACAATTCCAGAATATTTTAGGATTAATTCTAGGGATATTAAGGTTAACAATAATATTCCTCTTGAAATAAAGGATATAAAACTTGGAATATCCATAGGAGAAGATGAGAAATCTCCAATACCAAGGTCTCTAATTTTTAAGCAGGGGGGAGCCAATGTAATTTTAAATCCTCATGCCTATGAAAGATATATTCTTTCAGAAGAAAACCATAAAGAAGCCATTAGATATTTATCAAAGGATATAATTTATATATCTACTCCACCAGGGGTTGATGAGTCATCCACAGACTTTGTCTACCAGACAAATAATATAATAGCAGATAATGGAAAAATAATCGATAAATCCAAAGACCCCTTAACAGGCATCTTTAGGATTAGGTCAAGCAAAGAAGATTGGTCAAAGACTTATAAAGACATAGAAAAATTTCCTTACCTACCTAAAGATAATTCACATATTGAGGAATATATAAAAGATGCCTTCGAAATAGCAGCAGAAGGTCTTATGACAAGGCTTAGAAAAATTCATATCAAGGATGTCTACCTAGGTCTTTCAGGTGGACTTGACTCAACTATGGCTCTTTTATTCATATACTATGGTTTTGAAAAATATGGCATAAGTAAAGATCACATCCATCTTATAACCATGCCAGCCTTTGGAACAAGCAAAAGAACAAAGTCAAATGCCCACCTGCTGGCAGCTGCCTTGGGACTTTCTTTAAAGGAAATTGATATATCAGAAGCGGTAAGGATCCACCTAAGGGACCTAGGTCATGATGGGAAAAGCCAGGATATAACCTATGAAAATGCCCAAGCTAGGGAAAGGACCCAGGTTCTATTTGACCTAGCCAATAAGGGGTCAGGTCTTGTTATTGGGACAGGAGACCTTTCTGAGGCCATGCAGGGCTTTGCAACCTATAATGGAGATCATATGTCAAATTATGCCATAAATTCTTCCTTAACTAAGACCCATCTTAGGTATATTATAGGGAAAGTTTTAGAAAAAACTTCCAATAAAGACTTAAAAATAGTCCTAGAAGATATCCTAGCTACCCCTATATCTCCAGAACTTAAGAATGAATCTAGTGATGGTATAAGTCAAAGGACTGAGGATATAATAGGTCCTTATGAGCTAATAGACTTTTTTATCTACCAGCAACTTAAGAATAAATATAGTCCAAAAGAGATTTTTTATAGGGCAAAGATTGCCTTTGAAGATTCCTATGATGAAAAGACCATAGAAAAATGGCTTAGGTCTTATTATAAAAGATTTGTAGCAAGTCAATTTAAGAGGTCTGCTTCAGTAGATGGTGTATCTATAACTGGCCTATCCTATTCACCTAGGACAGGCTATAAGATCCCTTCTGATCTAAGTAGTGAAATTTACCTAGGAGATATAAGTGAATAAGAAAAGATTAGCCCTGGGCTTATCAGCCATGACCCTGGCAGTTTATTTGGATAGGCAGGCCTTTAAAGCAAGGGAGAGCAGGGTAGTATTAAGGTCAAAAAAAGCACTTGAAGATATTAGGATTAGCCAAATAAGTGACTTTCATTCAAATGTCATCGGCAATTTAGATGATCTTTTAGGAAAAATTAGAAGCTTTGATCCCCACTTTATAATACTTACAGGAGATATAATTGATTATGGAGAGGATAAAAAGATAGCCAGGTCCATGTACTTTCTTAAAAACCTAACAAGCCTTAGCAAACCTATCTTCTTTATTAGCGGCAACCATGAGGAAAGAGGGCCTAAGCTAGATGAATTTCTATCACAAATTAGGGCCTTAGGTATAAGGTATTTGGCAAATGAAAGTCTAAGATTTAAGCTTGGAAAGACAAAGATAAATCTTTTTGGGTCAAAATATTATGAAAGGACCTATAAGGACTATGCCTATGATCCAAAGGCTATAAATATTATCCTAAGCCACTCTTTTAAAAATATTAGAGATGACAAGATTTGTGATTTTGACTTTATTTTCTCAGGTCACACCCACGGAGGCCAGGTAAGACTTCCCTTCTTTGGTGGAATTCTTGCTCCATCAGAAGGATTTTTGCCAAAATATGATAAGGGAATATTTTCTTATAAAAATGGTATAGTATATATTGATAGTGGACTTGGAAATACCTTTCTTCCTCTAAGGTTTTTAGACCAGATAGGTTATTCCAATATCACTATAAGTAATGGGTCTGTAGTTTAGTGGCAAAATAAGGGTGTCCGAAGCCAAAGATGGGGGTTCGATTCCCTCCAGGCCTGCCATTTATACTTATTATAAAAGAGGGGCAGGGCTCCTTTTTTTTATGAGAATTTTAATTGATCTATATTAGGATACTAGCACACAAAACAAATAATGCGACGATATATATTGCAAATTTTAAAGCTAAGAATATAATAATAATTATACAATTTTATTAAAAATTAAAAGGAGGTAAGATGAAATTTGGACTAAGAGATAAGATCTGGATAACAGGATCTACTGGTAGACTAGGTTCTACCATCTATAGGTATCTTGATCCAATCGATGCAGAAATTGTTGCTACTGACAAAAACGAGGTAGACATTACCAAGCAAAAAGAAGTTGCAACTTTTATAGAAAGGCTAAGACCAACTATAATTATAAATGCATCCGGTCTTTCAAAAAGAAATGAATGCGAAAAAAACCCTGACCAAGCATATTTATTAAATGCCATAGGGGCAAGAAATATAGCTATAGCAGGCAATAGGTTTAAGGCTAAGCTAATCCAGCTATCTACATCTGATGTCTTTGAGGGCAATACTCTTAGCCCCTATAAAGAGATAGATGAGGCTTTACCAAATACAGTTTACGGGAAAAGCAAGTATCTTGGAGAAGAATTTGTTAGAAATTTTTCAAATTATTATTTTATTATTAGGGTATCTAGGCTTTATTCAAGAGAAAATGCCTTTGTTGAAAGTCTTATAGACCAAGCTAAGACAGGCAAGGTTGTAATCCCAAAAGATAGGTTCTCATCGCCAACGCCAGCCTTTGAACTAAGTAAGTTCTTAATTGATTTAATGCAAACAAATAACTTTGGAACCTACCATGCTTCTTGCAATGGTGTTTGCTCACATAGGGAATTTGCTCAAGAACTTGTAGATTACCTAAAACTTGACGCAAAAGTTATAGAAGAAGTAGATCCAAATAGGGTTGATTTTAGGCCTGCTTATAGGGGGATAGACAATTATTTTCTAAGGATTACAGGAGGCTATGAATTTTTGGATTGGAAAAGTGCCCTTCATGAATACATAGATAAGGAGGGATTGAATGGATAAGAAAGAAAAAAAACAAAGTAAGCAAAGATTTGGACTTTCCCAAAAAATATTTCTCTCCCTAATCCTTGGTATTGTAGCTGGAATTTTGATCCATTATTTTATGCCAGCAGGAGAATTTCGTGATGAAATCCTAGTAGAAGGAATTTTTTATACCATAGGTCAACTATTTATTAGACTTATGCAAATGCTTGTAGTTCCCTTGGTATTTTTCTCAATAGCTGAAGGATGTAGAAACCTTGGCGATACAGAAACCTTAGGTAAGGTTGGGTCTAGGATAGTAATATTCTATTTATTTACAACTGCCCTTGCTATAATAGTTGCCCTAGCCTTGGCAAGTATTATAAACCCTGGCCAAGGGATGAATATCAATGTAGGAGAAAATTCTTTTGAAGTTGAAGGTAGTGGGGATATATCCCTATCAGAAACTATACTAAACTTCATTCCAACTAACCCCATAGGGGCTCTAGCAAGTGGAGAGATGATTCAAATTATAGTGTTTTCTGTCCTAGTTGGTCTTTTGATAGCCTATATGGAAGATAGGATGACTACTTTGGGAAATATAGTAACAGAGATGAATGACCTCATGATGGGTATGACCATGTGGGTTATGAGGCTTGCTCCTATAGGAGTTTTTTTCCTAATAGCAAGGACCTTTGCAACCCTAGGATATGATGTTATCCTATCAATGATTTCCTACATGCTAACAGTTCTAGGAGGACTCCTTGTTCAACTTCTCCTAGTTTATATGGTCCTTCTAGCAAGTTTTACAAGGGTAAATCCAATAAATTTTCTAAAGAAGTTCTTCCCTGTAATGACCTTTGCTTTTTCAACAGCATCATCATCAGCTACAGTTCCTGTCAATATAAAAACCCTAGAAGAAATGGGAGTAGATAAAAAAATATCATCTTTTACCATTCCTCTTGGTGCTACAATAAATATGGATGGAACTGCAATAATGCAAGGCGTGGCAGTTGTTTTTATAGCAAATGTATATGGGATTGACCTTACAATGACAGACTTTATGACAGTAATCTTAACTGCAACTATCGCCTCAGTAGGTACAGCGGGAATACCTTCAGTAGGGCTAATAACCCTATCTATGGTCCTTCAATCAGTTGGACTTCCTGTAGAAGGTATAGCCATGATTATGGGAATAGATAGGATCCTTGATATGGCAAGGTCAGCTGTAAATATCAGTGGAGATGCCACAGGGACAATCATAGTTGCAAATTCATTAAAGGCCTTTGATGTAGAAAAATATATAAGAAGAGTAGAAAAAGCTTAAAAAAAGGGCTTTTGCATAACTTATCAATGATAAGATGCAAAAGCCTTTTATAATGTCTTTTGACAGTCAGGACAAATCCCTGAGAATTCAAAATTATGGCCACTTATAATAAAGCCAGTCTCCTCTTCAAGCCTTTGCTCAAGACTTGTTACAGGGCAATTTTTAATCAAAAATCTCCTATGGCAAATATTACAGCTAATAAAGTGCTTGTGGTCATTAGAATTAATCTGATAGTAACTTTTCCCATCAAGGTCTGTTGACTTAAGAAGGATCTTATTTTCCTCAAGAGTACTCAAGTTCCTATAGACAGTAGATAGGTCTAAGTTTATATCATCTTTTATATCCTTATAGACATCTTCTGCTGATATTGGTTTAGAATCAGCTAAAAGAGCCTGTAAAATTAATTTTCTTTGTTTGGTAACCCTAAGATTTTTATCTTTAAGAGCTTTTATTATATCCAAAATCTCACCTCTAAAAATACTATACTTTATTTGACAGATAAAAAAATCATCATATAATTATAAATGCAAATGACTTGCAACAACAGGAGGATATTATATGAAATTAAAGAATTTATTTATTTTACTTAGCCTTAGCCTAGCTATCACAGGGTGTGCTAATGGTAATGGCTTAGAAGAGAAAGCTGATAGCAAGACCGGTGACCTGCTAGTAGAAGAAGTAAGTGAAGAAAAACCCCTAGTTTATGCTTCATTTTTCCCAATCTATAACCTCACTAAGCAAATAGGGAAAGATAAGGTTGAAGTGAAATCTTTTGCTAATCTTACAAGTGAAAGTCATGGCTTTGAGCCATCAGCCAAGCAAATGGCTGACTTATCAGAAGCTTCTCTTATCTTTATAAATGGAGCTGGTATGGAAGAATGGGTTGATGCGGTTGATTCTTCTATTGATATAGAAATTGTAGATACTAGTAAGGACCTTGACCTAATAGATGCTAGTGGCCAAGCCCATGAAGATCATGAAGCCCATGAAGGTCACGAGGGCCACAACCATGGAGCCTTTGACCCTCACACATGGCTAGATCCTATTAATGGGAAAGACCAAGCTAAGGTAATTGCAGAAAAACTGGCCGACCTAGATCCAAGTAATAAGGACTATTACTTGGCTAATTATGAAAAAATAGCAGGGGACCTAGAGGAAATTAACCAAGAATTTGAGGAAAAATTTAAAACTCTTACAAACAAGAAATTTATAGTTCCCCATGAGGCCTTTGCCTACCTTGAAAAAAGGTATGGGCTTGAGCAAGTCCCACTAACATCTCTGACATCAACAGGAGAAGCAGATGCTTTAGCCTTAAAACAGGTAGCAGACCTTGCTTTAAAAGAAGATATTAATGTAATTTTTTATGAAAAAGGTGGGTCTGATAAGTTGGCTAAGACCTTGGCTGATGAAATTTCTGGTCAAACTAGTGAATTATCCACTATAGAATTTTTAAGTGAAGAAGAATTAGAAAAAGAACTTAGCTACCAAGAATTGGTAAGGGAGAACCTTAAAGCTATTTATGATTCATTGGCAGAGTAAATTGACATGAACCTATTAGAGATAAATAATTTAAAATTTGGCTATGATGAAAATTTAATATTAGATGACTTAAGCTTTAATCTTAAAAAAGGTGATTTCTTGGCTATTTCAGGTGAAAATGGGACAGGTAAGTCAACCTTGCTTAAGATAATACTAAAGTATCTAAAGAAAGATGGGGGGAGTATAAAAATCCTTGGGGAAGACCTTGAGGATTTTTCTTCCTATGAAAAAATAGGCTATGTACCCCAGGCAAGTGATGGGTCAAGAATTAGCTTTCCTGTAACAAGCAAAGAATATGCAATTTTAGGCTTATATAAGAAGTTTAACTTTTTAAATAGACCTAGCAAAAAAGCCTGGGAAAAACTAGATTTCACCTTCAAAGACTTGGGTATTGAAAATTTCAAGGATAAGCCTTTCAACCAACTTTCTGGAGGACTCCAGCAAAGGGTAATGATTGCCAGGGCCCTTCTTGCTAATCCTAAACTTCTAATCCTTGATGAGCCAACTGTAGGCATCGATGATAGGCATAAGAGGGATTTTTTGAAGGTGCTTGTCCACCTAAATAAGTACCATGGCATTAGTATATTGATAATTACCCATGAGATGGATCTTATAAAACCTTATGTTACAAGAAGACTTTTCCTAAAAGAAGGGAGGATTAGTGATGTTAGCCTATGATTTTATGCAAAGAGCCCTTCTAGCAGGCCTTATGCTTGCCATAATAATTCCTATGATCGGCATAGTTATGATAAATAGAAAAACTTCAATGATAGGAGATGCCCTAAGCCACTCATCCCTAGCAGGCATTGCCTTAGGCCTCATCCTTGGATTAAATCCCCTTTGGATGTCCTTAATAATAAGTGTCATAGCAGCTTTTGCTATAGATATAATAAGGAAGAACTTTGACCAGTATGGGGATATGGCTACTGCAATTGTAATGTCTACAGGAATTGGTCTAGCGGCTGTCCTATCAGATTTTACTCCAGGAGGGGCAAGTTTTGAATCCTTTCTTTTTGGATCAATAACTACTATAAGTAGGGTTGATTTAATTAGTATTTTTATAATTTTTATATTTGTACTTATAATATCCTACTACTTCTACTATGCCCTCCTTTACAATTCGATAAATCCTCTTATGTCTAGGCTTTCTGGAGTTAAAACTGACCTGGTAGATGGACTTTTTACCTTGATTACAGCAGTAACTATTGCCATTTCTGCAAAAACTGTTGGTGCCTTGATGATCAGTTCTCTTATGGTTATCCCTGTGGCTAGTGCACTTTTGCTTGGTAAATCCTATAAGTCCTCCTATATCATATCCTTAATTCTATCAGTAATTTTTATGGTTTCTGGAATTAGTCTATCCTACTATTTTGGCTTAAAACCTGGTGGAGCCATAGTTTTGATTGCAATTTCATTTATGATTTTGATAAGTTTAGTTACCTTTATATATAAAAAAATCAAAAAGCATAATTCTTAAGTCCTAGACAAATGTTCCTTGCCCATTAGTATGGGCTTTTTCTTTGGGAAAATTTAAATTATCTAAGTGTAGTATAGTGGTATAAAGGAAGGAAATTATGAAAGTTATTATATCACCAGCAAAAAGATTTAAACATTTTGACAATATTGATACAAGTCCCTTGATTTACCCAGAAAAAACCAAAAGACTTGTTGAAGAGATTTCTAAATTAAGCCTAAATGATATAGGCAATCTAAATAAAACCAATGATGCCCTAACCGAAAAAGCTTACTATGATTTTAAGGAGTTTGATTTTAAAGACTTACCTAATCCAGCGCTTTTTTCCTACGATGGCCTAGTTTTTAAGCAATTTACCATGGATGATTTCAAGGATTTTTCCTATCTAAATGACCATGTCTATATAATCTCAGCTCTTTATGGTCCCCTAAAACCATTTACAGGCATTAGGGATTACAGGCTTTATTTTGATAATGATAGGTATGACCTATATGATTTTTGGAAGGATGATATTTATAAAGAAGTCTTTAGGGATAAAGAGATAGTTATCAATCTTTCTAGCAAGGAATATTCAAAGACCATAAGTCCTTTCCTAAAAAAAGATGATAGGTTTATTACAATAGATTTTAAAGAAGAAAGGGATGGAAAACTTAAGTCCATAGTAGCCTATACCAAGCAAATGAGAGGGAAGTTTCTAAAGAAAATAATCAAAGATAAGATTTCAAAGCTAGATGAGATTAAGAAAATACAAATAGATTCTTATAAGTTTGATCCCTTACTTTCAAGTGAAGATAATTTTATATTTAGGAGGAAGGATTGAGACTCTTACATTTATCAGACCTACACCTTGGCAAAAACCTTGGACCCTACTCACTTATTGAAGAGCAGAACCATGCCCTTGGTCAAATTCTTGAAATTATAAGGGATAAAAAGATAGACCTTGTGATGATTGCAGGAGATATTTTTGATACCAGCATTCCACCAGCTAAGGCCCTAGACCTTTATTCTGATTTTATTGAAAAAATAGTCTTTGACTACAAAAAGCCTGTTCTTGCAATTTCTGGTAACCATGATTCCCCAAAAAGACTTGATATAAATAGGAGGTTTTTTAGGTCTAATAATTATTTCCTTCAAGGAGATATAGATATGAAACCTCTTAGTTTTGAAGATGAATTTGGGCCTATTAACTTTTACCTAATCCCTTTTATTTCCTTGAATAAGGCTAGAAATGACTTAGACTCTAGTATAGAGGATTTTTCTGACATATATCATTATCTTTTAAAAGATCTTAAATATGAAGGAAGAAATATCTTAATTACCCATGCCTATGCAAGGGATATGGGAGAAAAGAATAAAGAAGCTTACAATGATGATCAAAAGCCCCTATCTATTGGTGGGAGTGATTTTATGGATGCATCTTTATTTGATAAGTTTGATTATGTAGCCCTAGGCCACCTTCACAGGGCCCACTTTGTTAGAAGTGAGAAGATTAGGTATAGTGGGACCTTTATGAAATATTCTTTCGATGAAATCAAGGGGTCTAAGTCTGTAACTATAGTTGATCTTAAAGATAAGATAAGTATAGAGAAAATCCCCATAAAAGCCCTAAGGGATATAGAGCTTAGGGAGGGATTTTTTGAAGATTTACTAAAAAGCGATCCATCAGATTCCTATATCAAATTTATTCTAAAAGATGACTATATTATAGAAAATGCCATGGCCAAATTAAAAGAGAAGTTTGATAGGGCTGTAAGTATTAGCTATGCTAATAGGGGTGTTTTTGACCAAGCGGAGGATTTGGATATTAATTTAGAAAATAAAGATTTGATAGAACTTTTTGATGAATTTTACACCTATAAAATGGGAGATTCTTTATCTGATGAAGACTTAGTTTTTATAAGAAGGGTAGGCTTATGCGACCAAGAAGATTAGAAATGAGAGGCTTTATTACCTATAGGGATAAGGTTACTATTGATTTTGAAAGCTTATATAAAAAGAAGATATTTTTGATAGCAGGAGATACAGGATCTGGTAAGTCTTCTATTTTTGATGCCATAAATTTTGCCCTTTATGGCCAGGCAAGTAAGGGGATTGATAACCTTAGAAGTGATTTTTTGACTGAAAAAGACCCCTATACCTATGTTAACCTAGATTTTGAACTGGGAGATAAGGTCTATAGGATAGAGAGAATTCCAAGGCAAATAGCAAAAAAAACTAAGGAAGGTCAAAACATCTCAAATTCTGTAAGTCTATATGATATTACCGATGGCAAAGTCCTTTTGGGAGAAAAAAAGACAGAAACTGACAAACAAATAGTTGAGATTATTGGTCTAGATGAAAAACAATTTTCTAAGGTCATGCTCTTAGCCCAAGGACAATTTCAAGAATTCCTCAAGGCTAAGTCTAGTGAGAAGGCAAGCTTATTATCAGATATTTTTAGGACCTATGAATATAGGAATTTTCAAGAAAATTTAAAGGAAAGATCCAAAGATTCTCTTAATACTATGGATTTTATAGACCTAGAACTTGAAAATACCATATCTTTTAATGAAGAAATAAAAGGATTGATAGATAAGGACTTGGTAGTGACCCATGACTTCAAAGCCATGGAGGATATTTTACAAAAAGAAAATCAAACAATAAGTAAATCCTATGGTGGAATAAGAAAAGAGATAGAAGAAATAGAAAAAGCTCTTCTTAAATTAAATGACCAAAGGCACCAAGCAGGTCTAGTTAATGAAAGTATAGGAAAATTAGAAAAAATCAAGAAAGACTTAGAGCTTAGCGAAAGAAAGGAGCCTAGCTATAAGGCCTTAGAAGAAAAGATCGATTTAAGCACAAAGGCTATTAACATAGAGGTTTTTGAAAGAAGATTATCTTCAAATGCTAAAGACCTAAGAGGTCAGAAAGAATCCCTAGCCCAGTTAAATGACCAATACGAAAGGGAAAAGGAAACCTATAAGGAAGTTAGGGCAAGGTATGATAAAAGAAATGACCTTGAGGCCTACCTTGAGGATTTAAAAGATAAGATAAATTCAAGCAAAAAAACCTTAGAAGACCTAGAAGAATTTAAAAAAATAGAGAAATCTTATAAGGATCTTTTAGAAAAAAGAAAATCCCATGACCTCTTACTTGAAAAACTAGAGGGTATAAGTGGAGAAATAAAAGATAAAAAAGACAATTTAACTAATTTAGAAGAAGCTATCTATGAGCTTATAGAAAACTTAGGGGCCTATAGGGAGAGGTCCGCAAGTCTTAGAGAAGAGATAAAAAAACTTAGGGACCTATATGAGAGTGAAAAATATATAGAAGACCTAGAAAAAGATATTACAGGGCTTAAGGATAAGAAAGAACTTGCTAGTAGTAAGGAAAAATCTGCCCTTAAAAACCAAGACCTAAACACTATAAACTTATATATAGAAAGGATAAATGAAAGTGGTAGGTGTCCTGTTTGTGGGTCAATCCATGAGGAAAAAATCCAAAAACATCCGGTAAAATCTTTCGATCTAGAAAAGATCAGAAAGGACCTTGCAGGAATTAATTCTCAAATTAGTCTTAAAAACGATCAGTTGACAAGGCTAAAAGATAAGCATGAAGACCTTATGGGCTTAGGTAAGATTAAAGATCTTGGTATAAAGAAAAAAGATCTTTTGACTAAGTTAGAAAAAGACCTAGGCCAAGTAGATACAAGGCTTAGAGAAAAAAAGGTCTATAGGAATAAATTAAGGGAAGAATTAGATAAATTAGAAGCTAACTTTAGGGAAGAAAACCAGACTTTAAGTAAGAGAAAAGAAGATATAGACTCCTTAAGGGACCTAGAAATAAGATATCTAAGCCAAAAAGATAAGCTTGGTGGAATAAATAAAAAAGACCTGGAAATAAGTATAGAAAGGCTAAGCAAAGACTATTTTGATGGGAAAAATAGACTTGATAAGTACCTAAATGACCACACCCAAAGCCTTCTGAGGATAGAAAAGCTTAAGGCTGGTATAGAAAGCCATAAAGACCTTATAGAAGATTTATCTAGAAAAGCACATACTTACCAAAAGGACTTAGATGATAAAATAAGTGAAAATTTCGTTGACAAAACCACCTACGAAAAATCTAGGGATGAGGCAAAAGAAGTCTTGGCGAAAAAGGAAGAGCTTATTACTTACTTTGACAATCTTAAATCTTTAAGAAAAGAAAGAGATTTCTACAAGGCTTATGAAAATAAAAAACCAATAGACCTAGAAAGCTTTGGGCAAAAGATAAGCCTTAGGCAAGAAGCTAAGGATGAACTTTTAGCTAAGGCAAATGCCTCATACTTAAAACTTTCTGCCCTAGAAAAAGTCCAAGATAGGATTTATGAAATTAGGAATAAATTTGAAGAAAATGCTAAAGAAAGCCAGATTTTAGCTAGACTCGCTAAGGTTGCTGATGGGTCTTTTGGAAAGATAGCAGGTAGGGAGAAGATTGATTTTGAAAGCTTTGTCTTAAGCTTTTATTTTGATAAGGTTCTTTCTTTTGCAAACCTAAGATTTTTGAGGATGACTGATAACCAATTTTCAATGGTAAGGCAAAAGAAAGCCCTGGATTTAAGGTCAAAGTCAGGCCTAGATATAGAAATTCTTGATGCAAATACAGGTAAGCTCCGTCCTGTAGACACTTTGTCAGGAGGAGAGTCCTTCCTAGCAAGTTTAAGTCTTGCCCTAGGCTTATCTGATGAAATTAGTTTAGAAAATGGCGGGATAAGGATAGCTACACTCTTTATCGATGAAGGCTTTGGAAGCTTATCAAAAGACTATCTTAATAATGCCATAAGGGCTATAGAAAAGTTATCTTCAGAAAATAAATTTATAGGACTTATATCCCATGTTGACGATTTAAAGGAAGCTATCGATTCAAAGATTGTAGTTACTTATGACCCTAGTAAGGGAAGTAGCTTGGAGGTAATACAATGATTAGAAATATTATATCAAGGTTTCCAAGGGAAAACTCTAAGCATATATATAAGCTAATAGAAAAAGATCTAAGGGAGGGAAGAAAGGCCATCTTGCTTGTACCTGAGCAATACACCCTACAGACAGATATTAACCTTATGGATAATATATCCTCAAAGACCGTAATAGATGCCAAGGTGTTAAGCTATTCTTCCCTAAGGTCCTTTATCCTAGGAAAGATTGGCCTAGACCAGGGAGACTTTTTAAGCAAAAATGGAAAGATTATGGTTCTTACCAGGGTTCTCCAGGACTTAGATAAAGATTTAAACTTATTTTCCAACAAATCTTCAAATATTGACTTTATTCAAAATATTGGAAGTCTAATATCATCCATCAAGGATAATGTCTTTGACCAAGATTTTTTTGATAGGATAAGGGAGAATGCTGATGATCTAACTAGGATAAAATTTGAAGAATTAAAGCTTATTTATGATAAGTATCAAGATATGATAAGGGATAAATTTGTAGATGGGGAAGATGGGATAAGCTTTATGGTAGGAAAAATTGACCAATGTGACTTTTTAGAAGGGGTTAATTTCTACTTTGATAAGTTTGAGTCCTTATCAGACCTTAAGCTATCCCTAGTAGATGCTTTAGTAAAAAGGGGCAATGAAGTTACCTTCTCCCTAAGCCTAGATAGGGCTTATCTTAATGCTAATAGGTTTTCTGATAAAGAATATTTTGATTCAGCTATTAACCTATATAGTAAGCTTAACATGATTGAAAATACTGAGAATGTATTCTTAAAAGAAGATCCTAAATTAGGTCCTGACCTAAGACATTTGGCTAATAATTTCGAGAGATTTACCTATGACAAATACCAGGGTCAAGTTAAAAATATCAAATTTATAGAAAATCCCACCACTAAAAACGAAGTCTATACTCTTGCGATTGTAATAAATAAACTTATAAAAAAGCAAGGTTTTCGTTATAAGGACATAGGAATTTATGTAAGCGATGAAGAAGAATATACCAACCAGGTATCAAAGGTCTTTAATTCTTTTAACCTGCCTATATACATGGATAGGCAAAGAAAGCTTGCTGATAACCATATAAGCAAAAGTTTCCTAGCCCTTTTAAGGTTAATAACCTATAAATTTAGACAAGAGGACCTAAGTTATTTTTTAAGGTCATCAATTTTTACCTATGGGAATGATTTTGATGAGAAAGTCCTAGTTTTTCAAAATTTTATAGCTAATAGGAAGATTAGGGGGGATATGGTTTTAGATGATAAGTATTTCACACTAGACTATGAATTTTATGAAAATTTATATAAGGATGATAGGCAAAAATCTTATAAGTTACAAGAAAAGCTTAGGGAATACGAACTTATTAATGACCTAAGAGATAAGCTTTTAGACCTTATAAGCCCTCTTTTAGCTTTAGAAGAGATTAAGGTTAGCCACTTGCTAATGAAAATTTATCAAGTTTTATCAAATGATTCTATAAAAAATGGCATCAGGTCTTACCAAAGGATCCTAGAAGCCATGGGAAGGCTTGATGATTATAAAGAAAATGACCAGGTTTGGGATAAATTTATAGGAATACTAGAAGAGATTAATAAGTTAATGGGAGATAGGACTTTAAGCCTTAAAGAAATCTATATCCTAATAGAAACGGCAGCCAAGGACATTAACATTGGAATAATTCCTCCAACCAAAGACCATATTATAGTTACAAGTTTTAAGAGGGCAAGGATTGAAGATAAGAAGATAAACTTTGTCCTAGGGCTAAATGATGCCTTTTTCCCAAGTAAGGCAAACCATGACCTAATAATTTCTAAGGAAAATATTGAAAGTCTAAAAGACTTTGATATTGATTTTAAGGCCCTGGATGAAGATTTTGAGGAAAGAGAGAAGTTAAACCTTTATAAAATTATTACAAGCTCACAAAGACTTTACCTATCCTATTCTCTTTCTGATAAGGATGGAGAGGTTATCAATAAGTCAATTGTTTTAGATGGGATTATGAGTATTTTTTCTGATAAGGATGGAAAAATACCAAGAGAAAATATGATATATGGATCTAGCCTTGAGTTTTCTGACCTTAAGTTTTCTTATGAGAAGGTTAAGGAATATTCCTTAGGTATCCTAAGGTCTTTGATAAAAGATACCAGGGTAGGTGATATGGATAAACAAAGAGCCAAGGCCTTTATGACCTATCTAGAGTCTAGGGGAGAGGATACAATGATCAAAAAAGGCTTATATTATACCAACAATAAGGAAAACCTAAGGGAGCCTTTAAATCTTTTTGGCAAAGATTACTTTAATGTTAGTGAATTAGAAACCTATGCTAGGTGCCCCTACAAGCACTTCGTATCCTTTGGTCTAAGGCCAAAGTTTGAAGACTCCTACCAGGTAGATAATTTAGAAGTTGGAAATATTATTCATAAGATTTTTGAAGAAATATCTAAGTCTATCAAGGATATAGATGATTTGAAAAGCGAAGATGTAGAAGCTATTCTTATAGAAAAATTTAACCAGGCTATTAGCGAAAACTTAGATAAAACTAGAAAAGCAGATCCTAAAAATAAATTTATCCTAAATAATATCCTAAATTCTAGCAAGAGAAATACTGGCAAACTAGTAGGCCAAATAAGGGATGGAGATTTTAAAATTTATGGATTGGAAGAAGACTTTGGCTATGAAGATTCCCTATTACCAAAAGTATATGTAGATAAGGATAATTACCTAAGGGGAAGAATTGATAGGATTGATAAGGCTGGTTCTTATGTAAGGATAATTGACTATAAGAGTGGGGATAAGAAGTTTAAGATAGTAAATCTTTTAAATGGTCTAGACCTACAACTTTTAGTTTATATGATGGCCCTAAGGGATAATAAGAAAGAGGTCATGGTACCTATAGGATCTTTTTATATGCCTTTGGCAGATGAAATAAAGTCAATAAAGGATTCCTACTCTGCTGAAAGTATAAAGGAGAGTTTAAAGGATAGGTTTAGGCTTAATGGGCTAATAGTTGATATCGATAAGGGAGTTTTTGACCTACTTGATAGCAAGCATAGGGATGATATAGAAAATTCACCCCTAATAGATATGAAAAATTCCGACTTATTATCTGAAAAAGACCTGGGTCTTTTAGAACAATTTGCAAAAGATTTGGTAAGCAAATATATAGGAGAAATCAAAGGAGGAGAGATCAACCTTAGACCTCTTGCCTATGATGAAAATAGAAATGAGTGCCAATATTGTGACTTTAAGGGAATTTGTAAGTTTGACTTAACTATAGACCAATTAAGATATAGGATTTTTGATAAAACTTTAAGCCTAGATGAGCTAAAAATTGGAAGGAAGGATGATGATGGACTTAACTAGAGAGCAAAAAAAAGCTATAGAACTAAGGGATAAAAACATTATAGTTTCTGCAGCCGCTGGCTCAGGCAAGACTTTTGTCCTAGTTTCAAGAATCATTGATTTGATTTTAAAAGATAAGGTTGACTTAAGCCGTTTTATAATAGTAACTTTTACTAATAAAGCCTCCCTTGAGATGAAAGATAGGATTAGAAAGAGCCTTGAAAAAGAGCTTAGGAAAAATCCTGAAGATTATAAGTTCATAAAAAAACAGATAAAGAACTTGCCAACAGCCCACATCCAAACCCTCCACTCTTTTGCTGCTGATATGCTTAGGGAAAATTTCTATTATTTTGATGATCTTTCTCCAAATTTTAAGGTAATAAATGATTCCACTGCAACAATTCTAAAAAGTCTTTCAGTAGATAGGGTTTTTGATAAAGCTTATGAAAAAATGGATGAGCCATTTCAAAGGTTTTTAGAAAATTTTGCTACAAGCAGGAGTGATAGCTTGGCTAAGGATATAATCCTAAGTACCTATGAGAAGATTAGCTCCCAAGTTGATCCTTTAGGATGGCTAGACCTAGTAAGCCAAAAGCCCTTTGACCTAGAAGATTTTAGAAAAGAAGTTTTAAAAAAGATCGAAGACCTTATGGATAAGGCCAGGGAAAATTATAATTATAGCCAAAAAAGATCTATGAGAGATAAGCATATAGACCTAATGGCCTTAGACTTAGGGCAGATTAAAGACTTATATGACCTAGGTCTTAGTGATTGGGATAAGTTTATAAGAAAAATTTCTAAGCTTAAGTTTGCTAGGATATCAAAATCTAAGAAGGATGATGAAGAATCCTATAAGCATATTAAGGAAGTTAGGGATAATAATAAGGAAATTCTTAAAGAAATAAGTAAGTTTGTAGTAAATACCGATTCTTTGACAGTTAAGATTTTTGAAGAAAAAGAACAAATCCTCCTAAAAGAGATAAATTTCTTGGTAAAGGAATTTGTTAGGACCTATGATAGGTTAAAAAAAGAAAAATCTTATTTAGATTTCTCAGACATGGAGCATAGGTTTATAGATTTATTAAAGATAGGTGAAGCAAAAGATAAGCTAAGGGATAAGTTTAAATATATTTTCTTTGATGAATACCAAGATTCCAACGAGATTCAAAATTATATAATAGAATCCCTAAAGGGCGAGGATAACTTATTTTTTGTAGGTGATGTTAAACAATCAATCTACGGCTTTAGAAGGGCATCTCCTGGCCTATTTTTGAACAAACTTAAGGTTTATGATGCTAGTGATAAGGGTGATAGGATTGACCTTAACAAAAACTTTAGGTCTGATAAGGACATTCTTGACTTTGACAATTATATTTTTGATAGGCTAATGAGAGAAGAGACCTCAGATATAGACTATAAGGATGGGGGCCACAGGCTTAATTTTGAAAGGTGTGAGAAAAAACCTTATAAGAGGGCTAACATAAAAGTTTTAGATAAGGACCTTAGAGAGGAAGATTATTTAGTTAAACTTATAGGCCAAATTAGGACTTTAGGCTATGACTATAAGGATATAGCTATACTTTTAAGAAGTGGGGCTAAGTCTTACCTTTATGAAGAAGCCTTCAAAAAAGCAGAAATACCATTTTTTAATGACATATCCAAGGTATCTTTTAGGGCAGTGGAAGTTGGATTTTTCATCAATATATTAAAGTACCTGGCCAATCCTAAAGATGACCTTGCCTTATTATCAGTTATTAGGTCAGAAGTTTTTGGATTTGATGAAGATGACCTTAGCCAAATAAGACTTAAAAATCCTAGCCTATCTTTTGCTAAGGCCTTTGACCTATACGAGGGGGATAAAGACCTGGAGCTAAGGATAAATGACTTTAAATCAAACTTTAGGGACTTTTCATATATCCTATCCCTTACTAGTTTGTATGAGTTTGCAAATTATATTTTTGAGCATTCAGGTCTTTATGATTTCCTTCTAGCCAGGGATAGGGCTAGTGAGAGGATAGAAAATGTAAGAGCCTTTATAGACATAATGGATGAGTATGACAAAAACAACGATAACTCCCTTTTTGGATTCTTAACCTATATAGAAACTTTATCCTTAAACCAGGCTGATAATATTAATACTACAAGAGACTTATCAGAAAGTGAAAATTTGGTAAGAATTATGACCATCCATAAGTCTAAGGGCCTAGAATTTCCTGTCCTAATCCTAGCAGATGCCAGCAAAAGGTTTAACAATAAGCACTTACGAGAACCTATAGTTTTTGATGACAAACTAGGTCTTGGAATTAACCTTTCGGATTATGAAAATAAATTAAGATTTCCTTCCCTAAGGAAAAATCTTATTAATGAAAAGATTAGCATTGAAAATAAAAAGGAAGAGATGAGGATCCTTTATGTTGCCTTGACAAGGGCAGAAGAGATGGTCTATATAACAGGTACTAGGAACCTAAATACTATAGACAAGCTATATGATAGGAAAGATTTTCTAAATATGTCTAACTTTTTGGATTGGATTTTGGCAAGTATTTCTAATGAAAGTATTGCAAGTGAGATTTTTCCAAAGGCTAGCTTAAATAATTTAGATGACCTAGGAAGTCTTGAAGTAATTAGAGAGATAGAAAAAATTGATAAGTATCAAGCAAAAGATATAAAAAAAATACTAGAAGACCTTAGTTTTGATCCTAAAATTTATCAAGAGTATGAGGAAATTTATGAAAAAGACTATCCTTTCATAGAAGCCACAGGCCAATTATTAAAAAGATCTGTAACAGAGCTTGCCAAAAATTTTGATAAGTCACAGGATGGTTTTGCTCCCTATGAGCCTTTTGTTTTTAAGGATGATGACTTTAGAAAGCCTGATTTTATAAAGGAAGATAGGACCTATAGTCCGGTAGAATTAGGGTCTATTATCCACAGGGCCTTTGAAATCCTAGATTTAAAAACCTATGATAAGGATTCTTTGGAAGATGAGCTTTTAAGCTTAAGTCAAAGGGGCTTATTTGACAAAGATAAACTAGGATTATTGGATTTTGAAAAAATCCTAGCCTTCTTTAATGATCCTTATATAAAAGAATTGAGTAAAAAAGCTAAGTCTATAAGAAAAGAAGAATCCTTCCTAATGGCCTATAAAGATATCTATGTCAATGGCCAGATAGACCTGATGGTTGAGTTAGAAGATTCTATTATTCTAATTGACTTTAAGACTGATAAGGTTAAAAGAGATGGTTCTTATGATAAGCAGATACAAATTTATAAAAAGGCCCTAGAGGAAGCCAGGGCTAAGCCTGTAACTAGGGCTATGATCTATTGGTATAACTTTAAGGACTTTGAAGAAATAAAGGCCTAGTAAAAGCCTCCATTTATATCGACAATGTCTCCTGTAATATAAGAGGCCCTGTCTGATATTAAAAATTCAACAAGATCAGCAATTTCACTAGGGTCGGCAAACCTTCTAAAGGGTAGGTCGGCCCTTAATTTATCTAGGTCATCTTTAGAAAAATCTCCCCTCATCATATCCGTATCGACAATACCAGGGGCTATGGCATTGACTCTGATATTTGATGGGGCAAGCTCTTTTGATAAAGCCTTGGTAAAAGAATTAATCCCACCCTTAGTTAGGGAATATATTGACTCAAGACTTGCTCCAAGAGATCCCCATATAGAAGATAGGTTGATTATTACACCATAATTTTGCCTAACCATAGATGGGATAGCTCTTTTGCTAGTTAAGAAAACGGATGTGAGATTTGTATCTATCAATTTTCTAAAGTCTTCTAGGCTAGTATCTTGAATAAGGGAAAATTGAGACATTCCAGCGTTATTTACAAGGATATCTACATGGGAGAAGTTTTTTTCACCAATCCTAAACATATTTTCGACTTCATCTTCCTTGGTAACATCAGCCTTTATGGCTATGACATAAGGATTTACCTTCCTTAACTCTTTGACAAGGGCGTGGGCCTTATCTTTGCTTTGCTTATAATTTATAATAATTTTGTAATCTTTGGCCAATCTTTTGGCAATAGCCCTTCCAATGCCACGAGATGACCCTGTTATTAATACTGTTTTCATAGGTATATTTTATCATAGATTTAAAAAACTTTCTTTTTTTGGGTATTAAGCTAGTAAGGATAATGATAAAAAAGTTAGGAGGAAATATGAAATACTTTACTTTAAATGATGGGATTAAGGTCCCTGCCCTAGGTCTTGGTACCTATAAGATAGAAGATGAAGGAGAGGTTGAAAGGGTAATAAACGCTGCCCTTGGTGCAGGATATGAATATATAGATACTGCAAAATATTATAATAATGAAGAATTTATTGGAAAAGCCTTAGAAAAGTCAGGTAAAAATCATAAAGAATATATGATTGCTACAAAAATTTGGCCATCAGACTTTAGCTCTGATAAGACTAAAAGGGCTATTGAAGATTCTTTGAAAAAATTAAGACTAGATTATATAGATATCCTCCACCTACACTGGTATGGCCAAGACTTTGACCAGGCTTGGAAAGTCTTTATGGACTATAAGGACCAAGGGATCATAAAATCTATAGCAGTATGTAACTTTATGCCTAGCCAGCTTAATGAATTATTAAACGTGGGGGAGAAGCCTTCCATGGACCAACTAGAAAGTCATCTTTACCTTCAAGATACTGAAACTAAGATTTTTCTAGATGAAAATAATATTAACCATCAAGCTTGGTCACCTTTGGCTAGGGCTAGGGATGGGATTTTTGAAGAAAAAGTTTTAAAAGAATTAGCAAGCAAATACAAGAAAACTCCTGCTCAAATTGCCCTAAGATGGCATGTGGAAAGAGGCACCATGGTTATACCAAAAAGTGTCCATGAAGAAAGAATTAAGGAGAATATCGATATCTTTGACTTCTCCTTAGACCAAGAGGACATGCATGCCTTATCAAGTTTAGATAAGAAAAAAAGATATTCAAATGATCCTTTAGATAAACAATGGTTAGAAAAAGCAAGAAATATGTAAGGGTAAAGGGTGGATTAACTTCCACCTTTTATTTTACTAACTTATAGTCGTAGTAAATTACCCCATCACCAATATAGACAAAGTCATAGCCTACAGATTTTAAGGCTAGTTTTGCTATTTGTGACCTATTGTTACTCCTACAATAAAGGAGGGCTGGCTTGGTCTTATCTATCTTATCTAAGTTATCTAAGATTTGTTCAAAGGGGATATTAATTGCCCCCTCAATGTGTCCGCTATCATATTCAGCCTTGGTTCTTACGTCGATAAGTTGGAAGGCATCCTTGTTTTTTTCTACTTCCTTACCTGGTATTGTCTTTTCTATCATATTACATCCTTTCTTCAAATCTAATTATACCTAGTATTTTACTTATAAAAAGCCAATAAATAAATAAAATAATGGGTAAGAAGATAAAGAAGTAATTTTTAAGGAGTGTATATGGAATATATAAAGTTAATAGGAATCCTTATAATTGTAATAGGTTTTATACTAAAACTTAATATAATCTTTACAGTTGTATTATCAGGATTTGTTACAGCTTTAGTATCAGGCATGAGTATTTCTGATTTTTTGACTACTCTAGGAGAATCTTTCGTATCCCAAAGAATAGTTACCCTATTTATCATAACCTTGCCGGTTATAGGGCTATCAGAGGAGCATGGACTAAAGAATGTAGCAGAGGGCATAGTTAAGAAAAGAGAAAACTTATCTACTGGAGCCCTTATGTCAGTATATCTTGCCTTTAGAGAACTTGCAGGATTTTTATCTATGAGAATATATGGTCTTGTCCAATTTGTAAGGCCTATAATTTTTCCAATGGCAGAAGCTGCTGCTAGGAAAAAGCATGGAGATATATCTGAGGGTGATGTTGAAAAAATCAAGGCTAGGGCATCAGCTATGGAAAACTTTGGAAACTTCTTTGCCCAAAACACCTTTGTCGGTGCTAGTGGGGTCCTACTAATGGCTGGAACCCTAAATGAATTAGGACTTGAAGTAACAAATATTGAAATAGCTCAATACTCTATACCTATTGCCCTAATAACCCTAGTTATTGGTATAGTTAAAAATATTATTGACGATAAAAAGATAAAAGGAGATAAATAATGCTTAATATGTTTTCATCTCCAGCGGCATTCTTTCCTGTATTTCTAGAATTTGTCTTCGTACTTATAGGCCTACAATTTTTCTATACGGCCTTTAAGAGCCTTAAGGCAAGCGATGGAGAAAAGAAGATACCGACCTTTATATTTTGGATAGTTTTAGGCTTACTTTTTGCCCTAGGCAAGGTGATTCCACCGATAGTAAGTGGCCTTTTGGTTGTAGTAATTGCTATAATTTCCCTTTTTAATGGAATTAAGATTAGAGGAAGCAAGGAAGTTTCAGAAAAAGTTCAAGTAAGGTCAGCAAAAAGACTTGGCTTTAAGGTATTTATACCTGTTTTGATCATGGCTTTACTTGCAATAATTCTTGCAAAACTAATCCCTGAATCATCATCATCTATCCTAGGTCTAACAGCCCTAATTGCAATAGTGCTTGCCATGGTTTTAACCAAGTCAAGCTTTAAGGACATGCTAGATTCATCAGATAGGATGGTTCAACAAGTTGGAGCTATGGCAATCCTGCCACAATTATTAGCAGCCCTTGGTGCAATATTTGCAGCAGCAGGAGTGGGGGATGTCATTGCAGATATTATTGGTGGTATTATCCCAGCAGTTAACCCATGGACTGGATCCATAGCCTATGTCTTGGGTATGGTTTTATTTACAATGATAATGGGTAATGCCTTTGCAGCTTTTACAGTAATTACTGCAGGAATTGGCCTACCATTTGTAATCGCCCAAGGAGCAAATCCAGCTATAGCTGCAGCCCTTGCTATGACTGCAGGATACTGTGGGACCCTACTAACCCCAATGGCAGGTAACTTTAACCTCTTGCCAGTAGCCTTACTTGAAATGAAGGATAAGAATGCGGTTATAAAAGAGCAAGCCCTATTTTCAATCTTACTAATAATAGTTCACATATTGTTAATGAGGTTTTGGGCCTTTTAAGGAGAAATTAAGGAGGATATAATGAAAATTTTAATTACAGGTTTTGATCCATTTGGAGGAGAGAAGACTAACCCAGCTATTGAGGCTGTAAAAAGAATTGACGAAGATATCAAGGGAGCTGAAATTTATAAGCTTGAGATCCCTACAGTTTTTGGTAAATCTGCAGACCTTGTAGAAAGTAAAATCAAAGAAATAAAGCCAGATGTAATCCTATCAATAGGCCAAGCAGGTGGTAGGTATGATATAACTGTAGAAAGAGTGGCTATAAATGAAGATGATGCAAGGATAGCTGATAATGAAGGCAACCAACCTATCGATACAAAAATCAGAGAAGATGGGGAAAATGCCTACTTTGCAACTCTTCCAATAAAAGCCATGGTAGAAGAGATCAAAAAAGAAGGTATACCAGCATCTATTTCAAACTCAGCAGGTACCTTTGTATGTAACCATATTATGTACCAAGACCTATACTTGGCTGAAAAATATGGAAATATCAAAGCAGGATTTATCCATGTGCCATTTTTGCCAGAACAAGTTAAAGATAAGCCAAATACAGCTTCTATGAGTCTAGAGTCAATTGTAAAAGGACTTAATGCAGCTGTTAGGGCAATAGTTTCCTACCATGACCAAGAAGATCTTAAGATAACAGGTGGAGCAACCCACTAGAGATGACATATCTGATCATAATTCTTATAATCCTCCCTCAAGTCTATTATCTAATCAAGGATAAAAATTTTAGACAAACCATAAGGTCTAAAAAATTTTATAAAAAGATGGATGTAGGTAAAAAGGGGGATTATAAGGAATTTTACTTAACCAGCCCTGATGGATTTGATATATTCGTTAGGGAATTTAGCCATCAAAATCCCAAGGGCTTAGTCCATATAGTTACAGGAATGGCAGAGCATGGAGGAAATTACCTAGACTTTGCAAAATTTTTAAATGACCATGGCTATGGAGTAATAATCCATGACCATAGGGGACATGGAAAAAGCCTGTCCTACAATTTTCCAAATGGCCATATGGAATTATCTAACCAGCTAATAGAAGATACTCTTTTAGTAAATACCTATGTACGAAAGACCTATACTTGTCCAAATTATATTTTTGGTCATTCTATGGGGTCTATGGTCGTAAGGCTTTGTATGGGAAAGGATGATAAGCTATTTGATAAAATCTTTCTTACAGGAACAGTAGCTTATAATCCCCTATCTAGCTTGGCCTATTTTTTCTTTAATATCCTAAGCTTTTATTTAGGAGGCAAAAACCATACAAAACTTATAAATCTTGCCCTAGGGACAAAAAAAGATTCCTTGGACTTTATATCCTATAGTAAGAAAAATAGGAAGGATAAGTATGAGGATAGGCTAAGGATTTTTGACTTCACCTTAAGATATACGGCAGTTCTTATTGATCTAAATAGAAAGCTTGGCAAAAAATCCAATTATAGGCCAACAGATAAAAACCTTAGGATATATTCCCTAGTAGGGGAAGATGATATTATTACCAAGGGAGATAAGGGCCTAGCCAAGAGCTTAAGCTTTTTAAAAAACCTAGGCTATAAAAATATAACTAGCAAGGTGTACCAAAACATGCGCCATGAAATTTTGAATGAGGATAATAATAGCCTAGTCTATGAAGATTTTTTATCCTACTTGGATGATTAATGGAATAGATGTGGGGTATGATATTATTAGTAGAATTAACAAAGAGGTGATATTATGACAGAAGATATGAAAAAAGATATTAACAAAGAAGAAGGAATTAGAGATGGAGAGCATTGCGGAGTAGAAGAATTTGAAGGTAAAAAATTTGATACTTGCAAGGGTGAAGAGATCACTGTAAAAGGATATAGGAACCCAGATAAAGAATAAGAACAAAAAACTTGAGCACTTACTGAAGTGTTCAAGTTTTTTCTTTGCAAAAAAAATCCTAATAGTCTTTGATTCTTATAGAAAATTCATTTTTTATTTGGTATACTCTTTCTAGAAGATTAATAGAAAGTAGGATGAAAATTGGAGAAGAAATTTGCAAATAAAAGTGTAGTCCTAGAGGCGGTTAGCAAAGAATATGATGATGAACTTGTTTTAAAGACTGTAGATTTAGAGTTAGAAAAGGGAAAATTTTATACCCTTTTAGGACCTAGTGGGTGTGGGAAGACTACTATTTTAAATATTATAGCAGGTTTTGTCGATCAAACTTCTGGCAATGTATATATAAATGGAGAAAAAGTCAACGATTTACCAGCCAATAAAAGAAAAGTAAATACAGTTTTTCAAAACTATTCGCTTTTTCCTCATATGAATGTATATGATAATATTGCTTTTGGTCTAAATATAAAAAAAGTGGATAAGGAAATTATAAAAAAAGAAGTTTCTAAGGCCCTAAAGATGGTTAACCTTGAAGGCTTTGAAAAAAGAAAGATCTCCCAAATGTCAGGTGGGCAAAGGCAGAGGGTGGCTATAGCAAGGGCTATAGTAAATAAACCTGATGTCTTATTGTTAGATGAACCCCTATCAGCCCTTGATATGAAATTAAGAAAATCTATGCAGGTCCTACTTTCTAACCTCCAGTGGGAACTTGGCATAACCTTTATATTTGTAACCCATGACCAAGAAGAGGCCCTTGCCTTAAGCGATGAGATTTTTGTAATGGATAAGGGAAGGATTGTCCAATCAGGATCTCCTATAGATATTTATGATGAGCCTATCAATAGGTATGTGGCAGAGTTTATTGGTGAATCGAATATCCTAGATGCGGTTATGGTCGATGATTACAAGGTTAAATTTTCAAATAAAGTTTTTGCCTGCGAGGATGCTGGTATACCAAGAGGAGAAAAGGTTGAGGTTGTTATTAGGCCTGAGGATGTTAAGGTAAGTAAGGATGGAGATTTTGATATAAAGATGACTGTAGACAATGTTTTGTTTAGGGGAGTTTTTAATGAGCTAATCTGCTTTGACAGTGATAAGTTCAGGTGGAAGATTCATACAACTAAGAGGTTTGAAGAAGGTGATGAGATTGGTATTTCTATAGATCCTTCTGATATCCATGTCATGAGATTTAATGAATCTGAGGATGACTTTGATAAGAGAATTGAAAAGTATTCTATAGGAGAAGATGATGAGTAGAAAATACAGGGGTCTATCAAGTATATATTATGTGTGGATAATCCTCTTTATCATAGCTCCAATTGCCCTACTTTTTTATCAATCATTTTTTGATATTTATGGCAATTTTACCTTTGATAATTATATATCCTATTTTTCCTCAAGTAATTATATAAAAATGACCCTAAATTCATTTTTGACAGCCTTTCTTATAACCTTAACTACCCTCCTACTGTCATATCCCTTTGCATATTTTCTTACTTCTACTAAGTATAAGGAAGTATTTTTGCTTTTGGTAACCCTACCAACTTGGATAAATCTTTTGCTTAAGGCCTACTCCTTTATTGGTTTGTTCAATAAGCATGGATTTTTGGCAAGTTTTTTTGCTCCAACTACTGGGCTTTTATTTACTGATCCAGCCTTTGTCTTGGTAGCTTCATATGTGGAATTGCCCTTTATGATCTTACCTATCTTTAGGGCCCTTGATTCAATTCCAAAGGAATATGTAATTGCAAGTAAGGACCTTGGTGCTAGTGGGGCTTATACTTTTAGAAAAATCATCCTACCTCTTTCAAAAGATGGGATAATAGCAGGAGTTCAAGCAGTTTTTATTCCTTCCCTTTCCTTATTTTTGATTACAAGGATTATTGGAGGAAATAAGATTATAACCTTGGGAACGGCTGTGGAAGAGCACTATCTGGTTACTCAAAACTGGGGGATGGGAGCAACTATTGGTCTTGTTCTTATTGTTTTAATGTTTATTGTTATGAAACTTTTAAATGCCGGATGGGGGGATAAGTAATGAAAAAATTTAAAATATCAAATTTATACCTAGGATTTATCTTCTTACTCTTGTATTTGCCTATAGGATATCTTATCTTTTATTCCTTTAATAGTGGGGATAATATGAATGCCTTCCTTGGTTTTTCCTTAGACCACTATAGGGAGGTTTTTGAAGATACAAGATTATGGATAATTGTTCTAAATACCCTAATCCTTTCCTTACTATCTTCACTTTTGGCAACCCTTGTAGGGACCTTTGGAGCTATTGGTATATACTACCTTAAGGATAAGAGGATGAGGTCAAGGATCCTTAATTTTAACTCTGTATTAATGGTAATGCCTGATGTTATGATGGGGGCAAGCTTTCTTGTCTTATTTACCTTTCTTATAAGGATCCCAATGGGATTTTGGACAGTGCTCTTATCTCATGTTGCTTTCTCAATCCCTATTGTTGTACTAATGGTCCTACCTAGGCTATTAGCTCTCAATGAATCTATGATTCTTGCAGGAGAGGACTTGGGTGCAAGTGATATGACAATATTAAATAAGATTATTTTGCCTAATATTACTGGTGGAGTTTTAAGTGGGTTCTTTATGGCCCTAACTTATTCCCTAGATGACTTTGCCGTTACCTTTTTTGTAACAGGTTCAGGTTTTTCAACACTTTCTGTTGAAATTTATTCGAGGGTAAGGGCAGGAATTTCTCTAGAAATCAACGCCTTATCTACCCTAATGTTTTTGCTATCTCTCACATTAGTCATAGTTTATTTTCTTATAAGTAGAAGGGAGACTAAGAATATAAAAAGGAGGCAAATAAATGAATAAGGTATATAAGTTTTTCTTAGCCATTATTTTAGGTATCCTCCTATTATTTTTTGGTAAAAGTTTTATAGAAAAAAGCCAGGTTAATAGGGATAACAAGGCCCTTTACTTTTATAATTGGGGAGATTATATTGATCCTGAATTAATAAGCGAATTTGAGAAGGAGACAGGATTTCCAGTTGTAATGGAAACTTATGACTCAAATGAAGCTATGATTACAAAAATCAAGCAAAACTCAACAGACTTTGATATAGTTATTCCAAGTGAGTATGCAGTAGAGATGATGAGAGACCAGGGTCTTCTTGAAAAGCTAGACCATTCTAAAATCAAGGGTTTAGAAAATATAGACCCTCGCTTTCTTAATCCTGCCTATGATCCTGGCAATGAGTATTCAATCCCTTACTTTTGGGGAACTTTCGGTATAATCTATAATACAAAGACCTTTAATGAAGAGGATTTTTCTTCATGGAGAAATCTATGGGATGAAAAATTTAGGGGAAAAATATTGACCTTTGACGGGGCCCGTGAGACCATGGGAATTGGTCTTTTGGCCAATAATTTATCATTAAACACTAAGGATCCTGATAAGTTATATAAAGTTAGGGATGATTTAATTGGTTTTATGGCCAATGTCAAGGCCATCCTAGCAGATGAGATAAGGATGTATGTATCCTTAGAAGAAGCAGATATTGGAATAACATTTTCTGGTGATGCATCAATTGCTATAGAGTCAAATGAGGATATAGCCTATACAATACCAAAGGAAGGCTCAAATATTTGGTTTGATACCATGGTTATTCCAAAGACTTCAAAGAATAAAGAAGCAGCCTATGCCTTTATAAATTTTATGTTAAGAGAAGATATAGCTGCTAGGAATGCAGAATATGTTATGTATGCAAGCCCCAATGCCAAGGCCGTTGAGCTTCTTGATGAAGAAATTAGGGAGGATAAGACCCTTTATCCAGACGATGAGATTATAGATAAGCTTGAGGTATTTACCTCACTAGATAGGGAAACTACCATTCTTTATAACGACCTCTTCTTAGACCTTAAAATATCACCTCAAGCTGAATAGGAGAGATTATGTTAAAAATCATAGGCCTTCTGGTCCTATCTTTAAGCCTGTCTTCATGTAATAGCCAAGTTGACCTGGCAAAAGAAGAACAAGTAGCTAAGGCTTTAGAATTTAGTGAAGAAAATGATCAAGTAAACAATAGTATTGATTCTTACCTTAAAAAATCTGATGAGAATATTAAAAATCCTAGCAAGGATTATAAAAAAGATAAGGCTAAGATTTCAGAGAAGAAAGAATATATTGACGAACAAAAGCAAGCAAGGCTTTTATTTGGAGGGGATATTTTACCCCACATGCCAATAAATAATTACGCCTATGCTTATGGGGCAGGCACTTATGATTATTCTAAATCTTTTGAAGATATAAAAGATTTTGCCAAAGACTTTGATTTTTTTATGGTAAATAATGAATTTACAGTAAATCCTTCCTTAGAAGTTTCAGGGTACCCAACCTTTAATTCAAATGAGCAAATCTATAAGTCCCTTAAAGAAGCCCACGTAGACGTAATGAGTACAGCCAACAACCATAGCCTTGATTCAGGCCTTGATGGAGTTGTAACAACCATTGAGGCTATGAATAAGTTTGGCATAAAAAATACAGGAACATCAAAAGGAGATGATAAATCAAGGTTGATTTATCAAGTAAATGGCATAGATATAGGGATTTTATCTTATGCAGAAATCCTAAATGGTTTTGAGTATCTTTTAGATGATAAGGAGAAAAGCCTGATGGTCAATAGGCTAAATCCTGATGAGATAAAAAAAGATATTGAAAAAATCAGCCAAGATGGAGCTGACTTTATTGTAATTTACCCTCATTGGGGTGTTGAATACTCTTCATATCCAGAAGACTATCAAATCGATTTAGCCCATAAGATGCTAGACTGGGGAGCAGACCTTGTAATCGGCAACCACCCTCATGTTATTCAAGGGATGGAAGAATATGAGACAGATGATAAAAGAAAGGGTATAATATATTATTCTCTAGGCAACCTCCTATCCAATCAAAAACAAGATTATTTTAATGGGGATTATAGGGTCGAGCAGGGGCTTTTGGTAGAAGTAAATATCAAAAAGAGAAAAGATGAAAAAGCTGAGCTTATTTCATCTACCTACCATAGTACATGCGTAGATAGGTCCTATGATTCATATGGGTATCTTGATAAGACCTATGTAGCTACTCCCTACTTAGAGGATGAAGAAAAAATGGAGGACCTGGATGGAGATAAGAGCTTTCTTATAAGGAATGCTTATAAGATGAACAAGGCTACAATAGAGGCTGGTATTTAGGAAAAAAGTTTTTTTGCTTTACCGCTTTTATGATATAATTTATATGTAACTTTGTTGGCAAAATTTGTTAGAAGAGGGTAAAGATGAAAAATTACGAAAATAGGATTCCTTTTGCAATTTCAATAGCATCTAAGATGATAAATGATTCCTACAATAATGTTGTTATGAGACATGGAATTACAAGAAGCCAGTCCATAACCTTATATTATATAGGACGTTTTGAACCGATAAGCCAAAAAGAACTTGCAAGGAAGATGAATATAAAAGAATCTACAATGACAGGGATTCTCGATAGGCTAGAAAAGGAAGGATACATTGAAAGATCCATTGATAGTGGAGATCTTAGAAAAAAAACCCTCAGCCTATCAGGACTTGGACAAGCCAAGATTGAAGAAGTTTGTGAGGTTACAAGAGACTTTCACTCAGCGGCTGATAGCTTTGTAAGTGAAGAAGAAGAAGAGAATATTATAAAGGTAATAGAAAACATAGTCTCAGCAATCAGAGCTTGGGAAAGTAGTTTGGAAAGGTCATAGAAGCTTAGGCTCTATGGCCTTTTTTAAAGGAGTAAAAATGGATGATATTTTAAATAGCCTTCCAATAGATATAGGTGATATTAGGTTTATGGGAGGAGAAAATAAGGAGAATTTTAAGGTCTATGGTAAGGATGGCATATATTTTCTTACTATAAAGGATTATGAAAAGGAAGGATACTTTGATAACCTAGCCTTAAGCCTAGACCTACTTAAGCTAAACCATATAAAGGCTCCTAGGTTAATAGATAAGGGCGATATCAAGGGCAAGTCTTTTATCCTTACTACTTATCTAAATGAGGGAAGGTCAAGAAGTCAAAAAGACCTAGCTGGTCTTATTGGAAAAATTCATAAGATTAAAAGTCCTAAGAGTAAATTTGGCTTTGATTATCCAAGCTTTATAGGTTCATTAGACTTTCCTAATTCCTATAAGGATAGCTGGCAAGAATTTTTTATTGAAAGACTAGATAGGCTAGTAAAATCCTTAAGAGAGAAGGAAGTCTTCAAAAATAAGGATCTTTTAACTTATAAAAGGCTTAGAAAGATTATTATTAGACTTCTAGATGATCATAAATCAGATCCAGTCCTAGTCCACGGAAATTTATCTGAAGGAAATTTAATGTTTTTAGAAGATGGTAATCCCGCAGTCTATAACCTTTTAAGTTTTTATGGGGATAGGGAATTTGATTTAGCTAGTTCAACTATTTATGAAGGGTTTAACCAGGAATTTTATCAAAGCTTTGGAAAAAGTCTGGATATGGATGAAAGATTTAGCCTAAGACTTGAATTTTATAGGCTATATACCTATCTTTTATACCTAAACCAAGATGGGAATATGTATAGGAATATAGTTGATTCTTCAGTAAGTAAAATTCTCAGAAATTATTAACTGGTCTAAGAAAAGTTTTTCAAACTTGAATTATATCTAACTAGAGGTATATTTAAAATGAAAGTTAACTATACTTTCAAAAATCGAAAATTAATGGGTATATATACCCTGACAATAAAGATCTTAGCAATATATATTTAAGGAGATTATTATGACACAAAGAACAGTTGAAGAACAAGTACAAGGTTATAGGACCCAAGATGGGGCAGGAGTTAGCCTAGTTAGGGTTTTATCTAACAGGTCTACAGATATTTATGATCCATTTTTAATGCTAGACTCATTTGATACAACAGATTATGATTCTGTAAGAGCGGGTTTTCCATTCCACCCACATAGAGGAATTGAAACTATTTCATACCTTAAAAGAGGTAAGATGACCCACAGGGATTCTTTAGGTAATGAAGATACTATAGGAGATGGTGAGGTTCAATGGATGACAGCAGGGTCAGGTATCCTTCATGAAGAGACTATCCCTTATTCAGATAGGATGCTGGGTACTCAACTTTGGTTAAACCTACCTAGGAAAGATAAGATGGTTCAACCTAAATACCATCCAATCAAAAATGAAGATATAAAAGAAATTGAAATAGAAGGTGGAAAACTTAGACTATTAGCAGGATCTTACCTGGATAATGAGGGCTATAAGGCAGACTACCTACCAATGGATTATTATGATATAGAACTTGCTAAGGATAAGGAATTTACCATAGAAACTGATCCTGAAAGGTCTATTACTGTATTTACCCTTCTTGGATCTATTGAGATTGATGGACTTAAGGTTCCTGAAAAAACAGCAGCAAAACTTTCAAAGGGAGACACCCTTACAATGAAGGCTCTTGAAGATGATACTTCTATCCTCTTTATGTCTTCTAAGAAACTTGAAGAGCCAATTGCATGGGGTGGTCCGATAGTAATGAATTCTAGAGAAGAATTATACCAAGCCTTTAGTGAGCTTGAAACAGGTAACTTTATCAAAGATGAAATAGACTTTGAAGCTGAAGAATAAGGAAAATTATGAAAAATACAGATACTTTCACCCTAGATGATTGCTCTAAGAGGGAAGAATTTTCTATAGACCATAAGTCTATACCGATAAAACTTTCCAAAGACTTAGATGAAGCTATCAAATACCTTCTTTGGTATGTTCCAAATATTTCATCTGAACAATCAAGAAAGGATGATCTTTTAAAAAACCCTGAATATGATGATTATATCTTTGAGGAAATAAAAAGACAGATGAACCTTGAAGATAAGGACATCTTGATAAGTGAAAAGATAGATAAGGAGCTTTCAGATCATTTTAGGGGAGAGGTATGTGTAAATGAGCAAAAATTAATAATGACTTTAGCCGATGGGAATGAAACAAAAACTATGGCACTTCTAAGACACATTAGAAATGCCATAGCCCACGGCAATTTTAATGTTATACATAATCTTGTCATAGGATTTGATGTCAAAAAATACCAAGACTTTCTTGAATACAGGGGGATTTTTAAGATAAATCCTTCTAACCTCCTTAAGGCCTTAAGAAAAATCAATATGGACTTTACAAGTGAAGAGTTTATAGCCAAAGCTTTAAGAAGGGCTGGCTATAAGGTAGAAGCCTTTCAGGAAGAATACCAAAGGTCCCATAGGTTTGATCTTTTTGCCAAAAAGAAGGATAGGCGTTTTGCTATAGAGATTATAAACTTAGATTTTAGAGAAAGTTTGGATGAAAATTTTGTTAAAGATATGATAAGAAGGATCAAAGGGATAGATTCGTCCATAAAACCAATATTAATTATAAATTCCTCCTACTTAAGTGAAAAAAGTAAGGAAGACCTAATTGCCAATGACCTAATTATTCTTGATATAAAAAATATCAAAAAGATGAACCAAGGCAGGGATATGATAGGAGAGATTGTTAGAAAATCTGAGATCTATAAAAATTTGTAGAAAAACTGTTAATCTTTACAAAAATTGGGTATATATATTTTATAGGCACAAGAAGTATAAAATATTTTTATTTTTTACAAGTGAATATTTAGGAGGAATTATGACAGAAAACAATCGTAGAAGAAGAGAAGATGTCAAAGTTTATGAAAGGGCCACTTCACCTAGGGATGCTGGCAAAAATATATCATGGGGATCCATCTTTGCAGGTGCGGTTTCAGCAGCAGCAGTGTTCATGGTATTAAACCTAATAACAGCAGCTTTAGGATTTGGACTTTTTTCACCAACAGAGACTGATCCACTAAGTGGAGTTGGAATTGGAACTGGAATATGGACAGTAATCACCCTAGTGGTTTCTTTTCTAACTGGTGGTTTTATAGCAGGTTATGCTGCAAGATCAACAGGTTACCTACATGGAGCAATTACATGGGCTCTAACAGTACTATTACTATTTAGTTTAGTATTCAGCATGGTTAGTAGCGCACTTGGACTTGCAGGAAATGTTCTAGGAAGCCTAGCAGGTGGAGTAGGAAATGTAGCAGGTTCTGCAGGTAATGTAGCAGCAGAAGCAGTAAATGCAGGCGTTGCAAAGGCATCAGATTCAATAGCAGATGTTGATACAGAAGAATTACAAACAAATATTGAAACATATCTTTATGATACAGAAGTAGAAGAGTTACAACCTGACTATATTCAAAATCAAATTCAAGAAGGAAGAGATGAGATAAGTCAAGCACTAAAAGACTTAGCTTTAAACCCAACAAATGCTGATGCAATAGTTAAAGACTTAGCTGATAGTCTTTCAAATAGGGCTAGCACTATAGCTGAAAGTGTTGATGAAGAAGCAATTAATAATGCAGTAGCTAACAATTCAAACCTTAACCAAGAAGAAGCTGCTGAAGTTACAGATAATATCTATACAGGTCTAAAAGAAGCAAGTAGTCAAGCAGAGGAAAGCCTAAATAAGGCAAGTGAAGAAATTTCTAAACTTGCAAGTGATGTAAGCAATCAAGTTGACCAAACAGTAGAAGGTGCAAAAGAAGGTGCAGAAGATGTATCTAATAAGGCATCTGCTGGATCAGTACTAACCTTTGTTGGCCTAGTAATAGCTCTAGCAGTATCAGTTTGGGCTGGTAAACTTGGAGAAAACAAGTCAAAAGAATTTGTACAAAGATAATAAGAAGATTAATTAGAGTCTCTAGCAAGTCTAGAGGCTTTTTTCTATTTAAAAAAGCCAAGTGGTTTAATCACTTGGCTATATCAACTAGGGCCTGGTAGGGATTATCAGAATTAATCCTTTGGTCATACTGAAGGTAGACAGGAGGATTTATATCTACTTTGGCAGATATTGAACCTACCAAACCTGAATGATCCAGGTAAAAGAGGTCAGATGGGAGAAAGCTAACAAGCTCCCTTGGGTCTTTTTCAGTTGCTAGGGCGTTTTTGCTTACATAAGCTCCACTTTCTTTTAAAATGTAGGCGAATCTAATAGCTTCATTTGCACTTTCTTCATTAGTAAGGATATAAATCTTCCTATCTCTTAGGAGAGGATCCTTTTTTATAGTTAGTTCAACCTGGTCATAAAAGATATAGGAATCCTTATCAAAATGCTCATTATCCACATCTAGTCTACTTGCAGAATTTCTAGCGAAGGCAGTCTTATAGGCAGATATGTCTATATTTTTCATATCATCTAAACTTTGCTCAAAAATATGGCCCCTATAAAGTAAGCTTCTTTGGTCAATATAATCTTTATCTATAAAAAAACTTAAGAGTTTGTTAGCATAAATATAGTCTATAGACTTATTATCTGATAAGTCAAAGGCTATGGTGTCAATTTCCTTTTTAGTAAGTTCATCTGTAATAGTTTTAATATCATCATTTATGTGTTTTGAAGAAAAATCTGGCAAACTTATTACTAAAAGTCCAGGATTAGATGAATCTACAACCATAGGGGAGGGCTTATTTTCCTTACCTATCATTCTTTTATACCTATCCCTGACTTGATCATTTCCCAAAAGCTTTGACCTATTGGATTCTTCTATATTTTTAAAGTGGTCAAATAAGTTATCATAGGTATCCTTATTAAGGATAAAAGATTGAGGATCCTTAAGCTTGCCCATCAGTTCATTGATTATTTCAAAAAATTCTTGGTCAGTTTTTGAGTTTAAGATTCTCTTTCTAAAGTCATCCTTAGACTTGGCAAATTCCAAGAAATTTTCTTTATTCTCATTACTGACCCCATAATTTCTAATGACTAGGTCATATAATTTATCAAAATCATCAAGCTTTTCCTGGCTACTTAGACTCCTTCCCTTAGTAGATGAGACAATAGCCTGGCTTGATAGGCCCTCTAGTACCTCTTCCCTAAAGTCTGGATATCCCATTACCCTATAAGAAGTTAGGCCCTTGTATAAAAAATTAAGGGGGATGAGTAGGATTAATAAAAGACCTAGGCCAAGGATGATCCTTCTTCTTATAAATTTTGCCCTTCGTTTCTTTTTTAATCTAAGCCTTCTTTGCCTACTGGTAGATTTAGTTTTTCTTCTTGGCTTTTTGCCTTTTGTTCTTCTTCTTTTTTTATCATCTTTCATTCTAGTTCGCCTTTTTATGAAAACAAATAGTAAAGCTAGTTCCTACATTCTTTTTAGAAGTAACTTCAATTTTGCCATTTAGGGCCTCAACAAAGTTTTTTGTAATAGCAAGTCCTAGGCCTAGGCCATTGGTCTTGGTGTTTCTTGAATCATCAATTCTAAAAAAACGTTCAAAAATCATTTCTATTTTATCTTCATCTATGCCTATCCCATCATCTTCTACCTTAATATTTATAGTTTTTGCCTTCTCTTTTAGGCAAACCTTTATAAGTCCATCGTGGTCTATAGCCTTTATAGCATTGGTTAATAGGTTTTGGATGATCTGGTTAAGTTTTGTCCTATCACTAATAATATAGACATCTGGGTCTATACTTTTTTCAAGTTTTATATTCTTATTTAAAAAGTTAGCCCCAAAGCCCTTAAGAAGGTCATCCATAAGCTTACTTAGGTTTACTTCTTCTAAGTTTAGCTTATATACATTCACGCTTTCATTAAAAGAATCCTTCAGCCCATCTACTAGGCCTTGTAACCTATTGATTTCTCCATTTAAACTTGCTATTATTGTAGAATCAAAGTCAATAACCCCATCATCGAGAGCTTCTAGGTAAAGCTTGAGGTTGGTTATTGGTGTTCTAAGCTCATGGGATATATCTTGGGCATATTTCTTCCTAATTTCTTCTTGCCTTTTTAAGGACTTAGATAGAAAGGATATATTATCTTGTAGGTTTGATATCTCTCTTATATCAGAATCCTTGCGGTTGGGATTATCATATATTCCTTTTTTGATCCTGATGGTTGTATTATTTATTTCGCCTATGGGCTTTGCTATATTTGTTGATAGGATAACTGAAATAATAAGGCCAATTATTAAGGAGGATAGAATAGCATAAATAACTGCGCTTCTAAAGTCATTTTGGAGTCTATTTATGGCAGAATAATCAGCTGTATAATCAACTACAATAACTCCAGCTTCTTCCTTAGCTTGGGCGTTGTAGACCTTATAGGACTTAGTTTTTATCTCCTTATCTTCTATATTTTCTATAGATTCAATTGACCTTATTTCATTTCCCAAGCTATCTACATAGGAAATATTTACATTTTGTTGGATACTCAAGTCCTCAAGGTACTCCCACATTTGATTTGTAGTTATATTTTTATCATTATTTAATCTAATGAACCACTCGCTAATAAGGTCTGGCTTTTTATCATCAACTATTTTAATAAGGTCTGAGTACCTTATGGTTACAAATAGGGAGATGAGGATTGAATAAATTAGGATACAGGCCAGGATGCCAGCTATGAAATTTTTGGTTAACTTATTCCTTAAAGACGTCATCTACTCCACCAGACTTATATCCCATGCCATAAATTGTTTTTATATATTGGGGTTTTTTTGGGTTATCTTCGATTTTTTGCCTAATATTTTTGATATGGGTATCAATAGCCCTATCGTAAGCATCATAGTCTAATCCAAAAGTCAACTCTATTATCTCATCTCTGGTGAAAATTTTATTTGGTGATGAAAATAGGGTCTTTAGGATAGAAAATTCATTTTTGGTCAAGGATACTTCCTCACCATCCTTTAAAAATCGGTTATATTTTAGGTCCATAAGGAGCCTATTATCCTTAGTTTTGATTATGTCAGCCCTTGGAATATTATATTTTTCAATTCTCCTAAGGACAGCTTTCACACGCTCTACTAATTCTTTTGGCGAAAAAGGCTTGATGACATAGTCATCGGCTCCTAGCCTAAGGCCATTTATCCTATCTTCTTCTTCAACCTTAGCTGAAATAATAATGACAGGGGTCTTTGACCTATTCCTAATATCTTTAATTACTTCTTCACCTGAAAGCTTAGGTAGCATTAGGTCAAGGATTACTAAATCTATCTTTGTGCTAGTAAAAATCTCAAGGGCTTTCTTGCCATCATAGGCTTGGTAGACCTTATAGCCATCTTTTTCTAGGTAAGTTCTAACTATATTTGAAATAGCTTTTTCATCTTCTACAATTAAAATATTTATATCATTCATTTTTTACCTCCCCGTTATTATATCATACAATTTAAAGAATTAATCTATTAGTATTATTGTACTTGCTTTTCAAAAAAATGTTTAAGATGACATAAATCGGTTATATATAAGAGTAAGCAGAGATAAATCTTAAGATGTTTAAAATTTATTTTAACTTAATTAACCGAAAGGAGATATAATGGGTAATTATGGAATTATAGCTTCAATTATTATTGGAGCCCTAGCAGGATGGATTGCTAGTATGATTATGAAAAGAGATGCTCAAATGGGAGCTTTAGCCAATATTATTGTCGGAGTAATCGGTGGTGGTCTTGGTAACTGGATCTTTAGGACCTTGTTTAA
This sequence comes from Anaerococcus sp., assembly GCA_030532385.1. GTDB lineage: Bacteria > Bacillota > Clostridia > Tissierellales > Peptoniphilaceae > Anaerococcus. The sequence continues at coordinate 90,394 of JAUNLG010000002.1, forward strand.
TGCAGCAAACCCTGGATTATTTATGCAAATAGTTTATGCGGTTATAGGTGCATGTATCTTACTATTTATAGTAGGACTTGTTACAGGTAGGAAAAAATAGATAAGAAAAAGCTAGCCTAAGGCTCGCTTTTTTAATATGAAAGACCTGGTGGCAAGCCACCAGGTCTTTAGTTGTTTCTATTATTTAGAGATTCTCCTTGATTTCTTTCTTCTCTTTTTTCATCCTCATTTTTATCTTCTTTGTCATCATCTTTATCCTTATCCTCATCATCCTTACCATCCTCATCTTCATCTTCTTCTTCAGGTGGTTCATAGACTAGGGTAGAGTAGGTTTTTGGCATCCTATATTTCCAATCATTTGGGTAGATGCCGTTGAATTTATTTGGATCATACTCATTTTTTAGAACCATTAGAGACCTGGTTTCTGTTAGGAATTTTGGAGTGAACTCTGAGCTTGCTAATAGGTCGTTTCTACTATCTATATAAGCCCATTGGTGGATATCATCTTCCTTAGTAGGATAGTTATTTTCGCCAAAGATTTCATCTTTTACAGTTCCTCTAGGATCTGCATATGAGGCATCTGTAGGAAGCATACCGCTTATGGTATCTACTTTCATATGCCTAATTCCATCAGGTTCCACAAAATTGGCTACTTCATAATCAGCTAGGATTTCTTTATTGATTGCTCCCCACATGTAAGCTGCTCTTTCAACACTGTTGGAGTTTAAAGATAGGTTTTGATTATCAGCTCCCATCCATATACCTACTGTATAGTAAGGGGTGTAACCTACACACCAAAAGTCAATGTTGTTGTCTGTGGTTCCAGTTTTTGTAGCAAAATCAGTTCCGTCTAGGTAAATATTATCATAATAAGCTCCAGCTGATTGGAGGGCTGAGGTTATTTGATAGGCAGTCTCAGGGCTTGTTACTACTTGGCTTTTTTTATCTTCTTGGTCAAATAAGACCTTGCCTTGGGAATCTGTAATTTTTGAAAATGTTAAAGGCTCGATATACTTGCCATCGTTAGCTAGGGCAGAGTAGGCAGCAGTCATATCTAAGGCTGTAAGGCCATGGCTCATGGCACCAACTCCTAGGGCTGCTAGGTTTTCATCATTTGTTTGGGCGTTTTCGCTAGCCCTTACAAAATTATCTTTGTCTGGATCTTCTTTAATAATGCCAAATTTTTCTAGATATTCCATAGATGTATCAAGACCAACCCTATCAAGGGTAGAGATTGCTATGGTATTTATACTCATCTTTATGGCATCTCTTATAGGGACCATGCCCTTATAGTATCCATAGACATTTACAGGCCAAGCCCTGTTATTTTCATCTAGTTTGAATGGAACATCATCTACACCTGTGGCAAGGTTAAAACCATTATCTAAGGCTGGGGTATAGGTTGCCAAAGGCTTGATAGATGAGCCAGGTTGTCTAGGAACAGCTGATGCCCTATCTAGGATATTTATTCCTTCTTGGTCACGGCCTCCCATTATAGCCTTTATTTCTCCACTCCTATGGTCAATTACAACTGATGATGATTGCGGTTGGATTACTCCTTCTAGGTCTATGTCGTAAAAGTCTTTACTTATCCTAAAAGAACCATCATCAAGCCATTGTATCATATCAGGATTTTCATTTAAGTAATTTGCGGATAGAACAATATTGCCATTTTCATCTTGCCATATATTATCATTAGATCCAAAGTCAATTAAACCAGACCTATGGGTTCTAAGGTTGGAGTTTTGATCATCTAAAGTATAGAAATCTCTAATTATAAGCCTTGTTTGATCTAGGTAGGTCTTATAAGAATTTATATAAAAATTAGAGTTTTCATCATACCAGGCCTCATCACTTCTTAGGTAGACATCATTATTTTCATCCAAGATATTATTTCTTGCATAATAAAGGAGACTACCATCAGAATTTTTGATTATATTTCCCCAATTGTCATAGGCTAGGTTTAATAAAGGGGCATAGCCTAAATTCTGACTATTACCAATTAGGTATTCAGAAAAATTATCATAAATTGACTCAAGTTTTGTTTGAAGGTTTTTATCAATACTTGTTGTAATCCTCAAACCACCATAGTAGAGCCTATCCCAGGCTTGGTTTTCTGATAAATTTTGACTTTCCATCAGTTTTTCTACTACTTGTTTTTCAAGCAAACTATTGAAATATGATGCAAGTTCTGTTTGATTTCTTTCCAATGGTTTAACTGAGCTTGCTACATCAAAGGCAAGGGCCTGATCATATTCTTCCTTGCTAATATAGCCTAGTTCAAGCATCTTATCTAGGACATAGACTTCTCTTTGAAAAGGTGCTTCATTATAAACTGCTGAGTATTTTACCCCATCGATGGTAAATTCTCCTAGGACTCTTTGGTCAGTTACTTCGCTTGACTTAATTGATTTGTATAAGGAGTTTTCTGAAGGAGATTGGACTACTCCAGCTAGGGCAGCTGCTTGGGCTAGGTTAAGCTCAGATACATCTTTACTAAAGTAAGTTTTAGCTGCAGCTTGGACTCCATAAGTATTTTGGCCCATAAAGACCCTATTAAGGTAGGCTCCAAGAATTTCCTCCTTACTTAGGTTTTCTTCTATCTCAAGGGCTAGGTAAATCTCCTTTATTTTTCTTTCATAAGTTTGATCATTAGAAAGATAGGTGTTTCTTGCAAGCTGTTGGGTTATAGTTGATCCACCCCTAACTATTCCGCCTGCTTTGATATTTTGTAGGACTGACCCAATAATTGATAGGGGGTCTACTCCACCATGTTTATAAAATCTCTCATCTTCTACAGCGACAAAAGCCTTTTTTAGATTATCAGGTATTTGATTATAATCTACTATCTGCCTATATTCGCTTGTAGCAATGGAGTCTACTTCATTTCCGTCTTCATCCACAATTGTTGAATTTTGGCTCATTTCATATTTAATACTTTCTGCATCTATCTTAGGAGTTTGTTTCATAACTTCTAGGATTGCGCCAGAAGTCATTCCAGCAAAGATAATCCCAAGTCCCATTACAAAAAGAATTACTATAAGAAAAATTTTTCCAACAAGACTGGCAACTTTTTTATTCATAATGCCTCCATGTTACTTTCTATTTTAATTTAATTACTACCATTTTATCATTTTTACCTAAATACTTCCACATTTCTTATTCTTTTGTTACTTATTTTTAAGGATAATAATATGAGAAACCTAGCTAAGATATTATTTATAAGAAGACTCTTGGGCTTTTATAATAGGTATTTAATCGTATAATCTAAGTTAGAAAGGAAGTTTATGCAAAAAGTTATACAAGTTAATGTATTAGATAAAGACGATGATCTTGATAATAAGATTTATGAATTAGAATCCTTAATCAATACAGCAGGTGGGGAAAGTGTAGCCTATGTTAGCCAAGTTGTTAGCAAGGTAAACCCAAGATACTTTATAGGCAAGGGTAAGGTAAGTGAGATTAAGGATTTGGCTAAGAAAAATGACATAGATACGGTAATTTTTGATGTAGAATTATCAGCTAGCCAACTTTATAATTTAGAAGAAGAGATGAAACTTCATGTAGTCGATTGGACAAGCCTAATCCTAGATATTTTTGCCATGCGTGCAAATACCAGGGAGTCTAGGCTTAAGATAAAACTTGCCCAACTTAAATACCAATTACCAAGGATAAACAAGTGGTTTTCCTACCTATCAAGACAGGCAGGAGGTATAGGAACTAGGGGACCTGGAGAGACCATGCTTGAGACAGATAGGAGGGCTATAGTTAGGGACATTAAGTCTTTGGAAAAAGCTCTAAAAGATGTAGAGAAAACAAAAAGGATTAACAGGTCATCTAGAAAGGGTCTTCATAATATCTCCCTAGTAGGTTATACCAATGCAGGAAAATCCACAATACTTAATGGAATGCTCAGCTTATTTGGTGAAGATAAGTATGTGTATTCAGATGATTTGTTATTTGCAACCCTTGATACATCAACAAGACGATTAGACTTTTCAAACACCAAGGTAACCCTTACTGATACAGTTGGTTTTATAGATAACCTATCAGAAGAATTAAATGATTCTTTTCTTACAACCTTAGAAGAAGTTAAGTTTGCTGATATGCTTCTTATAGTAATAGATGGATCAGCAAATATAGACCACCAACTTAGGACCATAGAAAAATCATTAGAAGATATAGAAGTTGGCAACAAAGACCTCCTATATGTTTTTAATAAGATGGATAAGGTAGACGATGAGCTTAAGGTATCCTTATATAAAAGAGGTGAAGAGAGGATATTTATATCTGCTAGGAATGATAAGGACCTAGAAAGGTTGAAGGATAAGATAGTTTCTATTATAAAAAAAGACTATAAACTAGTGGATATGCACATTCCCTATGCAGAAGGTAGCCTTATGGACTATATTATGTCAAACTATGATATTTTGGAAAAAGAATATGATGGAAAAGGTACTAGGTTAAGCTTTGAGATAAGTAAAGAGGATTATCAAAGATATGGATCATACATCAAAGGGGTATAAGAGCGTAAGGGGTCAAGTCGAATCATTTTTTGAAGAAGAAAAGTCAAAGTTTATAAGCCATGGTAAGCATGTAAAAAGTGAACAAGAAGCCTTAGACTTTATTGACTTAATAAGAGAAGAATATAAGGATGCTACCCACAACTGCTATGCCTATATTATAAATGAACAGCCTGTAATAAAAAGATATTCTGATGATGGAGAACCCCAAGGATCAGCAGGCCTTCCCATGCTATCAGTTTTAGAAAAAGAACAAGTAACAAACCTTGTAGTAGTAGTTACCAGGTACTTTGGTGGCAAACTTTTAGGAAAGGCAGGACTAATAAGGGCCTATTCTAGGGGAGTATCTGATAGTCTTAGTGGGAAAGTTCTTTGGAAAAGACCCTACCTTGTGGTAGAATTAACCCATTCTTACCAAGTATTGGGTATTATTGAAAACTACCTAAACACCAAGGGGTATAAGCTTATAGATAAGGCTTATACAGATGAAGTTAAAATAAAGATATATGTTAGGGAAGATGGTTTTGAAAGATTAAAAAAAGACCTAATTAACCTAACAAGTGCAAATATAAAGATAGAAAAGAAAAAATCATTAATGTTATTTGAATAAGGAGAAGATATGGCAGGACATAATAAATGGAGCAAGATAAAAAATAAAAAAGGAAGCGAGGATGCAAGGAGAGGTAAAATCTTTACCAAGCATGCTAGAAATATCACTGTAGCAGCCAAAGAAGGAGGAGTAAATCCAGACTATAACCCAGCCTTAAAAACTGCTATAGAAAAGGCTAAGGCTGATAATATGCCAAATGATAATATAGAAAGGGCCATCAAAAAGGCTTCTGGTGGAGATGATGATGCAAACTTTGAAAGAGTAATCTATGAAGGTTATGGACCAGGTGGAGTTGCTGTTATAGTTGATTGTCTAACAGATAATAAAAATAGGACAGCCCCAGATGTAAGGCATGCCTTTGATAAAAATGGCGGAAACCTTGGAACTGATGGGTCAGTAATGTTCATGTTTGAAAGAAAGGGAGATATCATAGTAGATAAGGCTGGCAAGGATATTGATGAATTCATGATGGATGCCCTAGAAGCAGGTAGTGAAGATGTCAAGGAATATAAGGAATATTTTGAAGCTATAACAGATGTAGAAAGCTTTAATGATGCAAGTGATAAGCTTAAAGAGATGGGCTATAAAATTGAAAGAGCAGACCTATCCTACCTTGCTAACAACCTAATAAAAGTAGATGATCCTTCAATAGAAGAGAAATTAAGTAAACTAATTGATACCCTAGAAGATAATGATGATGTCCAAGAAGTATACTCAAACTGGGATGATTCAAGCGAGGAGTAGGTATGGAATTTAACATTGATCCTGTAGCAATATCTATCTTAGGTATAGACATCTACTGGTATGCCATAATTATTATCAGTGGAATAATAATAGCAGCTCAGTTTGCAAAAAAGGAATTTGTAAGAAGGGGTCTTGGCGAAGATTTAATCTATGATATTTTATTTGTAATACTCCCAGCAGGAATTATAGGAGCTAGGTTTTGGTATGTCTTGTTTGAATGGGATTTTTATAGGGCAAATCCCTCTCAAATCTTAAACTTTAGGGCTGGGGGTCTTGCTATCCACGGTGGGGTAGTATTTGGCCTTATAGCCCTAGTGATTTATCAAAGATTTAAAAAGATACCACTGATAGACCTTACAGATGTTATAGTCCCATCCCTAGCCCTTGCCCAAGCCATTGGAAGGTGGGGCAATTTTGTAAACGCAGAGGCCCATGGAGGACCTACTGACCTTCCTTGGGGGATAATAATAGATGGAGTAAAGGTTCATCCTACCTTCTTATATGAATCCTTGGGAGATTTCTTAATATTTTTATTTCTAATTAATTTTAGAAAGAAAAATCCTGATAAGGGCAAGATAACAAGTATTTACTTTATAAGTTATGGTATCTTAAGGTTCTTAGTAGAGGGATTAAGAACTGACTCCCTATATATAGGAGGCTTTAGGACTGCCCAACTTATGTCTCTTTTCTATATCCTAGGAGGAATTTTCTTATTTATATGGGCTAACAAAGAAAAGAAACCCCCATACTTTAAGAAAAAGAAAGAGAAGAAAGATAGGATAATTAACTTTAAATAAGGGTGGAAAGCTGGCTTAGGCTGGCTTTTTTGTTTGCAAAAATGGGCCCTTTAGTATAAAATGATATAAAAGTGGATGGATGTGGTGGAAGGTGGTAGAAGATGTTTTTAGGAGAATTTACCCATAAGCTTGATAGCAAAAATAGACTTACACTTCCTAGTGACTTTAGAGATAAACTTATAGGAGATTTTTATATAAGTAAGGGGGCAGAATCATCCCTTATTATTTATACTAAAGAAGAATTTATAAGTAGGTCAATAAGGTTAGAAGCTTATAAAGACACTAAGAAAAACAGAGCCATAAGGAGGCTTTTTTTCTCATCCGCTACTAAAACTAGACTAGATAAGCAAGGCAGGATCTTGCTAAATAAAAATCTTCTAACTTATTCTTCAATAGATAAGGACCTTGTTATTATAGGTAATAACACGACAATAGAGATTTGGGCTAAGGATAAGTGGGAAGAATATATAAAAGAAGTTGAGGTGAATTTATCCAATTTAATGGATGATTAAAATGAAATTTGAACATATACCAGTTCTTGCAAAAGAAAGTATAGAAAATTTAAATATAAGACCTGATGGAACCTACCTTGACCTAACCTTGGGCAAGGGTGGTCACTCTAAGCTAATCCTAGAAAACTTAGGTCCTGAAGGTAGACTTATAGGCTTTGACCAAGATAAGGAAGCCCTAGCAGCTGCCAAAGAAAACCTAAAAGAATTTACAAATGCAGACTTTATAAATTCAAATTTTGAGGATTTTGATAAGGAACTTGACCTACTAGGTATTGACAAGGTTGATGGGGTCCTTATGGATATAGGAGTATCTTCATACCAGATTGACAATAGTAAGAGGGGATTTTCCTATATAAATGATGGTCCTTTGGATATGAGAATGAACCAGGAAAATACTCTTACAGCAGAAATGATAGTAAATGAATATTCTAAAGAAGATTTGGCCAGGATATTTTTTGACTATGGAGAGGAGAAATTCTCAAGGCCTATAGCAAATAATATAGTAAAAGAGAGGGAAAAATCAAGGATTGATACAACATTAAAACTTGCAAAAATTGTAAGATCATCTTTTAGGTCAAATGAAAGTCATCCTGAAAAAAGAGTCTTTCAAGCCCTTAGAATTGAAGTAAATAGGGAACTTGAAGTTTTAGAAAATACGATTGATAGGGTTGTAGATAGGTTAAATAAAAAGGGAAGACTTGCAATTATAACCTTTCATTCTTTAGAAGATAGGATTGTGAAAAATAAATTTAATGACCTTGCTAGATCTTGTATATGTCCTAAGGATTTTCCAGTATGTGTGTGTAACCATAAGGCTAAGGTAAAACTTATTAATAAAAAACCTATTAGTGCAAGTGCTAGGGAGCTTAAAGAAAATTCTCGTGCAAAGCCAGCAAAATTAAGGGTTTGTGTAAGGATATAAAAATGGATAAGAAAAAAACTAGGCAAAACCAAGGCCAACAAAGAAAAAGATTAAAAAGGAATAAAGATCAAAGTCAAAAAAAGAAGATTAATGAGCTTAAAAAAAGAGATAGGAATTTTAAGATGTTTTTTGCTTCTATAGCCTTTATAGTTTTAATCTTTGTTTTAGGTTCTTGTTTGGCTAAAGAGTATAATTTAAATAAAAAAAGAGATGAGTATAATAGCTTACAGGCAGATATTTTATCAAGGGAACTTACCAAAGATAGGTTAAGCGAAAAATTGGAAAATGCAATTGACCTTCCTAGGATCCAAAGATATGCCCTAGAAGAGCTTGATATGGTCTATAGGGATGAAGAAAATACTGTCAAATTGAATGTAGATAGGAATTAGTAAATGAATAAGTTTTATGTAATTATCATAAGTATTTTCTTAAGTATGGCTTTGGGAAAAATTATTATACCAATACTTAAGAGTAGGAAAATAGGGCAAAATATTAGGCAAGTAGGACCTAAGAGTCACTATCAAAAGGCGGGAACCCCGACCATGGGTGGGATAATCTTTATTTTATCGGCCCTAGTAATGACCCTTATCCTCCTACCCTTAAACCTAGAAACGGCAATTATATTAATCTCCTTTATAGGTTTTGGGGCCATAGGTTTCATAGATGACTTTAGAAAATTAATTTTAAAGCAATCTGAGGGCCTAAGCCCAAGGGGAAAGTTAATCTTACAATTTGGCCTAGCCTTGATTATAACTATTCTTGCTTATATTAATGATAGGGATTCTGTAAGTCAAATCCTACTTCCCTTTATCAATAAGTCTATAAATATTAGCATTTTAGGTTTCCCTCTCTTGGTATTTATTATAGTAGGAGCTACCAATGCGACCAACCTAACAGATGGTCTTGATGGGCTTTTGACAAGTGTCTCACTACCTGTCTTTATAAGTTTGGCTATTCTTGCAAAAAATACAGACCTAGAAATATTCTCCCTCATACTTTTTGGAAGTCTTTTAGGTTTCCTTATCTTTAACTCCTACCCAGCCTCAGTATTTATGGGGGATACAGGGTCAATGGCCATAGGTGGGGCTATAGTTGCCCTTGCGATTATAATGCACCTACAAATTTACTTGGTAATATTTGGAGGAATTTATGTAGCTGAAACCCTCTCAGTTATAATTCAAGTTTTAAGTTATAGGCATAGGAATAAAAAAAGAGTTTTTCTTATGACCCCAATCCACCATCATTTTGAACTTAAGGGTCATAAAGAAAGTAAAATAGTAGTAGGATTTACACTTGTATCAGTAATACTTTGTATGATAACATTGGCGGCATTAATATGAAAAAAGTTTTAGTATATGGTTTAGGAAGAACAGGAATATCAGCAGTAAAAACCCTAAGTGACTTAGCTTATAGGGTTTATACCTATGATAAGAATAAACAAAGGATAGATCAATTGGAGGGCTATGACTATAGCCCTATTTCTGAGTCTGAAATATTAGATAAGGATTATGATTTTGTTGTAAAATCTCCAGGTATCCATCCTAAGGATAAAATACTTGTAAGTTTAGCAGAAAAATATGAAATAATTTCAGACATAGAATTATCCTTTAGGCTATTTCCAAATAGAAAGATTATAGCAATAACAGGAACAAATGGCAAAACTTCGACAACATCTATGATTACTCATATCTTAAATGAGTCAAAGGTTAAGGCCCTATCAGTTGGAAATATAGGAGAGGGAATCCTTTATCCAATGTATAAAAATCCCAAGGCTGTCTTTGTTTCAGAGCTTTCAAGCTTTCAACTTAAGAATGTCAAAAATTACCACCCACATATAGCAAGCATCCTAAATATAACGCAAGACCATATAGATTGGCATGGGAGTTTTAAGGATTATATTGAAAGTAAATTAAATATAAGCAAAAACCAAAATAAGGCTGACTATCTTATTATCAATGCTGATGATAAGATCCTAAAGGCCCATAAAAAAGATTTTAAGGTTAGGCTATATGAATTTTCTTCAAGTAAAGAAGTTGATAGGGGAGCCTTCATAAAAGATGGGGCAATCTATCTAAGAGATGATAAAAGTTATAAACTAGCCCACCTTGATGACCTAACCTTTATAGGTAGGCACAATTACGAAAATATTATGGTAGCCTTACTTGCAGCCTATCTTTATGGCATAAAAATTGATGATATAAGAAGGTCTATCAAAACTTTTAGGTCCATAGAACACAGGCTTGAGTATGTTGATACAATAAAGGGCCTAAGGGTTTATAATGATTCAAAGGCTACCAATGTAGATAGCTCACTTAAGGCCTTGGCTAGTTTTGATGAAGATATTATTCTTATAGCAGGTGGATATGATAAAAAAATTGATTATGAAGATTTTGTAAAAGCCTTTAAGAAAAATGGTAAACTAATGATCCTTATGGGTCAGACAAAAGATATACTTAAAAATCTTTGCGAAAAATATAAGATAGAGTATCTATTAGCCCAAGATATGAAAGAGGCTGTTGGACTTGCCTTTGAAAATGCTTCAAAGGGAAGTATTTTGCTTTTATCTCCAGCTAGTGCATCCTGGGGTATGTATGATAATTTTGAGCAAAGAGGAGATGACTTTAAGAAAAAAGTTAGGGAGTTTAAGGATAAATAATGAAGGTTATTTTATCAGGTGGTGGTACTGGAGGTCACATTTATCCAGCCATTGCCATAGGACAAAAATTAGAAGAAGAATATAAAGATATAAAAATTTACTATGTCGGGATTAAGGGAGGTCCTGAAGAAGAAATTGCCAAAAAATATGGCTATGAATTTATAGACCTACCTGGAATGGGTATACCAAGAAGAGTAAACAAGAGGCTATTTAAGGCCCTTCTTACCAACTATAGGGGATTTAGAAGGGCTAGAGAGATTATAAAATCGATAAAGCCTGACCTTGTAATAGGGACAGGTGGCTATGTTTGTGCACCAATCCTCTACCAAGCTTCTAAGGGTAAAATAAAAAGTCTTGTCCATGAATCAAACTCTTATCCAGGAATGGCAAGTAAGTTTCTGTCTAATAAGGTAGATAAGGTCCTTATATCCTATGAAGCTGCCAGAAGTCATTTTAAAAACCAGTCCAATATAATTCTTACAGGAAATCCTGTAAGGACAAATTTTAACCTATCGTATACAGAAGAAGACTTAAAACAATTAGGAATTAAAAAGGATAGGCCGGTTGTATTTTCCTTTGGAGGGTCAAATGGATCTTATTACTTAAATAAGGCAGTTAAGGAAATGGCAAGTACCATGGATGGGTCCTATTATTTTCTCCACCAAACTGGTAGGAAAAACTATAAGGATTTTCTATCAGACCTTAAGGAAAATCCTTACCTAAAGGTGTTTTCTTATATAGATAATATAGACTTATTTTATGGAGTAAGTGATTTAATCATAGCATCGTCAGGGGCCATGAGCCTTTCTGAGATTTCTTCAGTAGCAAAAGGATCAATACTTATACCAAAATCATATACGACAGAAAACCACCAAGAATTTAATGCAAAAACTTATGTGGACCAAGGGGCTTCTTCAATGATCCTAGAAAAAGACCTTACAGGCTATATCCTTGATAAAAAAATTAAAGAATTGATAAAAGATACTAATAAATTAGAAAAGATGGGAGAAAGGGCTCAGCAATTATCTAACAAGGATGCAGGAGATAAGATCTTAAAGATAATAAAAGAGCTTTTAGCTGATGAAAAATAATAGAAAAGCAAGAAAAAAAAGAAATGATAAGGACCTAAAAGATAGGAAAGTCCTAAGGGAAGGGAAAGTAAAAACTAATAAAAAACTTATGAGTAAGGGATTTATAGGTCTTTTACTTATAATTATCCTACTTATCATAACCTATAATTTAAGTAGGCACCCTTATCTAAAGATTTCACAAGTCTATGTCTTAGGCAATGAAAGAATGGAAGATGCAGAGGTAATATCTAAAATGGGGTCTCCTATAGGTAAGAATATTTTAACTTATAAGAGTAAAGATGCCACAGGAAGGTTAGAAGATGATAAGCAAATTTATAAGGCTGATGTTAAAAAAGTCTTTCCCAATATCATAAATATAAATATAGAGGAAATTTATCCGCTTTTTAGCCTAAAAGATCCTAAGGGTAACTTGGTGGTTTCTAATAGGGCGAGCCTTATAAAACTAGATGATCCCAAGGCCTATAAGCTAATAGACCTAAAGCTAAAGGACTATAATAGGGTTTCTGGCAAGCCTGTTAGTGATGATGAAGAAATTAATGATTTCTTAAAAGAGATAGGAAAGGCAAACTACCTATCAGATATAGAAGAATTAAATTTTGAAAACAAGGCCCAAATTGGTATAATAGTAAAAGATATAGTGGTTGATTTTGGTAACTTAGATGAGTCTACATATAAGATCGTCTTACTAGAATCAATATTAAAAGATGTTGAAAATAAGAGTCTAAATGTATCTAGGATTTCCTTAGAAGATAGTAAAAATCCTGTTGTTGAAATAGACCAAGGCTCTTAATATAAAAAACAAAGATAAGGTAATGGGGGAAAGTATGGCAAACATTAACATGGACATGGACAATAACTCTTTAGCAAAAATTAAGGTTATTGGAGTAGGTGGCGGTGGAAACAATGCAATAAGCCGCATGAGAGAAGGTGGATTATCTGGAGTAGAGTTTATAGCCTTAAACACAGACCTACAAACACTTCAAGAATCAAATGCGGATATTAGACTTCAAATTGGTGAAAAGCTAACAAGAGGTCTTGGCGCAGGTGCAAATCCAGAAGTAGGAGAGAAGGCTGCTGAAGAATCTAAATCAGAGATATCAGATTCTATAAAGGGAGCTGATATGATCTTTATCACTGCTGGTATGGGTGGTGGAACAGGAACCGGAGCTGCCCCTGTTGTAGCAAAAGTTGCAAAAGAGATGGATATCCTAACAGTTGGTGTTGTTACAAAGCCATTTACCTTTGAAGGTAGGAAAAGACAAAATCAAGCTGAAGGTGGAATTGAAAGATTAAAGGAAAATGTAGATACCCTAATTACAATTCCAAATGATAGACTTTTACAAATTGTTGAAAAAAGAACTTCTATGGTAGATGCCTTCAAGATGGCTGACCAAGTATTAATGGATGCAGTAAGTGGTATATCTGAGCTTATTGCTGTACCTAATGTTATAAACCTAGACTTTGCAGATGTTGAGTCAATAATGAGCGATCAAGGTATAGCTCACATGGGTATAGGTAGGGCAAGTGGTGAAAATAGAGCTGTTGATGCTGCCAAGGCTGCCATCAATTCACCATTACTTGAAACAAGTATTGAAGGAGCTAATGCTGTCTTACTTAATGTAACTGCAGCTGAAGTTGGTCTAATGGAAGCTAATGAAGCAGCTGAGCTTATTAGAGATAATATAGATTCAGATGCAAATATTATCTTTGGTGTAGGTTCTGATGAATCTTTAGGAGAAGATATCAAAATTACAGTAATAGCTACAGGCTTTGATAGCCTTGGAAACCCTAGAAGGGTATCATCAAATGAAGCTTCAAAAAGAGCCAATGATGACCTGAGCGCACCTTCTAGAAATCAAAGGTCAAATAATAAGTCTTCTAACTTCTTTGATGATATAGACCTACCAGATTTTCTGAAATAATATGAGATGTCCCTATTGTAATTCAAAAAATACAAGGGTTATAGACTCAAGATCAACTGATGATGACAGGGCTATTAGGAGAAGAAGGCTTTGTGAGGATTGCGAAAAGAGATTTTCAACCTATGAAAGGTATGAAGATGCTACAATAATGGTAGTTAAGAAAGATCTTACAAGAGAAGCCTATGATCCTTCTAAGTTAATTTCTGGAATTGTAAAAAGTTGCCAAAAAAGACCGGTGACTATGGATGATATAGAAAAAGTAGCTTTAAATATCGAAAGAGAAATAAACCACTCTGGTGCCAACGAGGTCTCTTCAACTCGTATTGGAGAGCTTGTTATGGCAGAGCTTAAAAAGCTTGATCCAGTAGCCTATGTCAGATTTGCGTCAGTTTATAGGGAATTTAAGGATGTTGATTCATTCTATGAAGAAATAAAAAGTTTAAGAGATAATGAAGATGCTACAAAATAGCTTAGGCTAGAGATAGCATCTTTTTCTTATTGGAGGCTAAGATGGATTTATTTGAATTAAATAGGAGGAAGCAACTAGAAAAACAAGCCCCTCTTGCAGATAGGTTAAGGCCAAAGAATCTTAATGATTATCTAGGTCAAGACCATATTATTGGGGAGGGTAAAATTTTATCCAGGATGATAAAGGCTGATAGGATCTATTCGTCTATATTTTATGGACCACCTGGAGTAGGAAAGACCAGCCTTGCTAAGATAATTTCTGCTATGACAAATATGGCCTTTGAAGAAATATCTGCTGTATCTTCTGGGATAAATGACTTAAAGAAAAAAATCAAGATAGCAGAGGATAACTTATCTTTTGAAAATAAGAAAACTATTCTATTTATAGATGAAATCCACAGGTTTAATAAGAGTCAACAAGACTATCTTTTGCCTTTTGTAGAAAATTCGACCATAATCCTTATCGGAGCTTCCACAGAAAATCCATATTTTGAGATAAACAAGGCCCTACTTTCAAGGATGTATATCTTTGAGCTTAAAGCTTTAAGTGAAGATGACTTAGATAAACTAATAGATAAGGCTCTAAGGGAAGATATAATTTTGAGAGATAAGGATATAGATTTAAGCAAAGGCGCTAGAGAAAGTCTAATAAAGTATTCAAATGGGGATTCTAGAGCCTTATTAAATGCCTTAGAAATTGCTATATTTTCAGAAGATGAGAAAGAGAGTAAAATAAGACTTAGTGAGTCTTCTATTGAAAATTCTATTCAAAAAAAGATTTTTATTTATGATAAAAATGGCAACAGCCATTATGATATAACTAGTGCCTTTATAAAGTCTATGAGGGGATCTGATATAGATGCCTCCCTTTATTATTTGGCTAGGATGCTTGAAGCTGGAGAGGATATAAAATTTATTGCAAGAAGAATGGTCATTTTTGCATCAGAAGATATTTCAAATGCAGATCCTTATGCTTTAAATTTAGCAGTATCTACATTTAAGGCTATAGATGCTGTAGGTATGCCTGAAGCTAGTATAATATTAGGGCAAACTGTAGTATATTTGGCTGCAGCTCCCAAGAGTAATTCTACCTATAAGGCAATAAAAAAGGCCATGGACTTTGTAAGAGAAAATTCTGATAAGGATGTACCAAATAAGCTAAAGGATACCCACTATAAAGGAGCTAGGACTTTTGTTAAAGATAAGTATCTTTATCCTCATGATTATGGTGGCTATGTGAAAGAAGATTATCTGCCAGATGACTTTCTCGGAGTAAGATTTTATGAGAGTAAAGATATTGGCTTTGAAAAAGAGATGATAGGAAGACTTAAGAAATTAAAGAGAGGGAATAATGAAAATTAGACAATTAGTAAAAGATTTAGATCAGTATAAGGATAAGGAAGTTACGGTTAACGGCTGGATAAGAAACCAAAGGTTTGGTAAAAATGTAGGCTTTATAGAATTAAATGATGGGTCAACTTTCAAAAACTTGCAAGTTGTTGTTGGAAGTGATATTGAAAATTATGAAGACCTTGACAAGCAATTTTTATCAAGTTCACTTGAGGTTAGGGGAATATT
Organism: Anaerococcus sp.; assembly: GCA_030532385.1. GTDB lineage: Bacteria > Bacillota > Clostridia > Tissierellales > Peptoniphilaceae > Anaerococcus. The sequence continues at coordinate 106,217 of JAUNLG010000002.1, forward strand.
TGTCCTAACAGGCAATAAGAAAAATCCTTATGAAATCCAAGCCAAAGAGGTAAGGGTTCTTGGTGAATCCTCTGATAAGTTTCCTATTCAAAAGAAAAGACAAACTCTTGAGTATATGAGGACTATCCCTCATCTTAGGGCAAGGACCAATACTTATAGGGCAGTTTTTAGGGTTAGGTCTATTTTAAGCTTTGCCCTCCATAAATACTTCCAAGAAATAGGTTTTGTCTATGTTCATCCACCTATAATTACAGCATCTGATGCAGAAGGGGCTGGGGAGATGTTTAACGTAACAACCCTAGATCCTAAAGAAGCGATTAAGGATGAAAAAGTAGATTATTCAAAGGACTTTTTCTCAAAGAAAGCCCATCTTACAGTATCAGGTCAACTAGAAGCAGAAGACTTAGCCCTTGCCTTAGGAGATGTCTATACTTTCGGTCCAACTTTTAGGGCAGAAGAATCAAATACTCCAAGACATGCTGCAGAATTTTGGATGCTAGAACCTGAAATGGCCTTTGCTGATTATAATGTAGCCATGGATGTGGCTGAAGGAATGATCAAGTATGCAATTGACTACCTACTTGAAAATGCAAAAGATGAGATGGATTTCTTTAATTCTTGGATAGATAAGGGACTAATAGAAAGATTAGAAAAAGTAAGGGCTGCAGAATTTAAGAGAATAACCTATACTGAGGCAATCAAACTATTAGAAGAATCAGGAGAAAAATTCGAATATCCTGTAAAATGGGGCATAGACTTACAAACAGAGCACGAAAGATACTTATCAGAAAAAATCGTAGATGGTCCTGTTTTTGTTACAGATTATCCAAAAAACATCAAGGCCTTTTATATGAAAAGAAACGATGATGGCAAGACTGTTGCAGCTTTTGATATGCTAGTTCCTGGTGTAGGAGAGCTAATAGGTGGATCACAAAGAGAAGAAAGATATGATGAGCTAATCAAATCTATGGAAGAAAATGGCCTAGATAAAAATGACTATCAAAACTACCTAGACCTTAGAAGATTTGGATCAGTAGTCCACTCAGGCTTTGGTCTTGGTTTTGAAAGAGCCTTGATGTATGTAACAGGAATGAAAAATATCAGGGATGTCATAGCCTATCCAAGATATGTAAGAGCATTTGCAGATAAAAATTAGGAGGAATAATGGTTGAATATAACCCAAATGCCATAGAGAAGAAATGGCAAAAGAAGTGGGATGAAGAGAAAACTTTTAAGTCAAATATAGATAAGGATAAGAAGAAATTTTATCCCCTAGTAGAATTTCCTTATCCATCAGGCCAAGGCCTACATGTTGGCCACCCTCGCCCATACACAGCCCTTGATGTAATAGCTAGAAAAAGAAGACTTGAGGGAGAAAATGTGATATACCCTATGGGTTGGGATGCCTTTGGCCTACCAACAGAAAACTATGCCATAAAAAACAAAATTCATCCAGCCCTAGTAACTAAGGAAAATATAGCAAACTTTAAGGCACAAATGAAATCTATTGGTTTCTCCTTTGATTGGGATAGGGAAATAAACACAACAGATCCTAACTACTATAAGTGGACCCAATGGATCTTTGTCCAAATGTTTAAAAAAGGCCTTGCCTACAAGAAGGAAATGTCTGTAAACTGGTGCCCTAATGATAAGGTAACTCTTGCCAATGAAGAAGTAATAGATGGTAAGTGTGAAAGGTGTGGCAGTCAAGTGATCCGTAAGATGAAAAACCAATGGATGCTAAAGATTACAGAATATGCAGACAGACTTATCGATGACCTAAATGAAGTTGACTTTGAAAATAGGATTAAGGCAAGTCAGATAAATTGGATAGGTAGGAGTAAGGGAGCTGATGTTAACTTTAAGATTAAAGATAAGGATGATCAATTAAAGGTATATACAACAAGACCTGACACAATTTTTGGGGTCTCCTATATGGTAGTAAGTCCAGAGCATCCTATCTTAGAAAAATATAAGGATGATATCAAAAACTTAGACCAAGTCCTTTCCTACAAACAAGAAGCTAGCAAAAAATCAGATTTTGAAAGAGCTGAGTTAAATAAGGATAAGACTGGTGTAAAACTTGATGGACTTATGGCGGTAAACCCTCTTAATAAAAAATCAATCCCTATTTTTGTATCAGACTATGTCTTAATGACCTATGGAACAGGTGCAATAATGGCTGTTCCTGCCCACGATGAGAGGGACTTTGAATTTGCCCAAAAATTTGATATGCCAATTCTAAGGGTCTATGATGGAGATGATGACCTACCTATGACAGATATAAATAAGGGAAGGGTAATAAACTCAGACTTTCTAAATGGCTTAAGTGCCAACAAAGCCAAAGAGAAGGCTATTAGATTTATAGAAGAAAATAAACTAGGCCAAGCTAAGACTAACTTTAAGCTTAGGGATTGGGTATTTTCACGCCAAAGATATTGGGGTGAGCCAATACCAATGATTTATTGTAAAGACCACGGTTGGCAGCCTGTAAAAGAAGAAGACCTACCAGTCCTTCTTCCTGATGTAGACTCTTATGAGGTAACAGAAACTGGAGAAAGTCCATTATCAGAAATTGATGACTTTGTAAATACTACATGCCCAGTTTGTGGCAAGCCTGCAAAACGTGAGACAGATACCATGCCTCAATGGGCTGGATCCTCTTGGTATTACCTAAGGTATATGGATCCAAAAAATGAAAAGGCCCTAGCAAGTAATGAAGCTTTAGACTATTATGGGCCAGTAGATTGGTATAATGGAGGAATGGAGCATACTACCCTCCACCTACTTTATTCTAGATTTTGGCATAAGTTCTTATATGACTTAGGACTTGTAAATACCAAAGAGCCATATAAGAAGAGAACTAGCCATGGTATGATCCTGGGCAATGACCACCAAAAAATGAGTAAGTCTCGTGGTAATGTAATAAACCCTGATGATATAATAAGAGATTATGGGGCAGATACCCTAAGGTGCTATGAGATGTTTATGGGAGACTTCCAGTCAACAGCCATATGGTCAGATGAGGGAGTAAGGGGCTGCAGGAAGTACTTAGAAAGAGTCTTTAACCTAAAAGACCTAGTAGTAGATGGAGAAGAATATACTAAAGATTTAGAGATAGTTATAAATCAAAGTATAAAAAAAGTAAGTGAAGATTATGAAAATCTTAAGTTTAATACAGGAATAGCCCAACTTATGACCCTTCTTAATGAAATGAAGGCAAAAGGATCAATAAGTAAAAAAGACTTTAAGACCTACTTAATTCTTCTAAACCCAGTGGCTCCTCACCTAACAGAAGAATTGTGGGAAATGATGGGCTTTGAAGGAGAGCTAAACCAAGCGTCTTGGCCAAGATATGATGAAAGTAAACTAAGCTTTGATTCATTTGAAATGCCTGTTCAAATAAATGGAAAAGTTAGGGCTACAGTTAAGATGAAGAAAGATTCAAGTAAAGATCAAGCCCTTAGCCTTGCCCTAGAGGATTCAAATATAAAATCTTATGTAGCAGGCAAAGACCCTAAAAAGATTATCTATGTTCCAGGCAAAATTTTAAATATAGTTATTTAAGAATATAGCTTATACCAGAGTTTATTTGGTATAAGCTAATTTTTAGGAGAGAAAAATCAAAAAGAGAAGACTATTTGCCCTTACTTTGGCGACCTTACTAGTTTTAACTATACTTATAATAGGATATTTTAGAAAAAAGACCTTTACCCTAAGGCCACTAGAGGGAACAAATACCATAGAGACTTCTATAATACCAGTCTTTGGCCCCATATATGTAAGGGTTTTGGGGGATACTAGCCTAGAGGTTTATGGGCAAGATAATGATAAAAATATAGAAATATCTTATATGACATCTTTAGAAGGAAAGTTCCTTTTCCTAAAAGCTAAAAAACCCTACAAGATAAAATCCCAAAAACCGGTAAGTATCAGTGGAGTAGATGTTTTGATAGAAGATCTAGAAAAATAAGGAGTATTCTTATACAAAAGATTGGTTGACATAGGAAAGACGGAAGTGTATGATCGTACTACAAACATCATACAGAAGAGGAGCTTATGAAAAAGTTTTTTAAAGAAAATATTTTCAATATAATATCAGTCCTTATCCTCATAGTATTGGGAGTAGCAGGATATTATGGTTATAAGACAGGTCTATTTAATTCTCTTGAAACCTTTAGGTCTTATATCTTATCCAAGGGTAAACTTGCCCCCCTAGCCTTTATGGTCATACAAATAATTCAAGTGGTTCTACCTATTATTCCTGGTGGTTTGACCTTGGTATTTGGGGTTGCTATCTTTGGATCCTTATGGGGATTTATCTACAATTATATCTCTATTTGTATAGGTTCTATACTTGTATTTTTCATATCTAGAACCTTTGGCAAGAGCATAATGGTTAGGATATTTGGAGATGAAAAGTATGATAAGTACAGAAATAAGATAAATGATAAGGCCTATGAAAAGTTTTTTGCCCTAGCCATACTTTTTCCTATAGCTCCGGATGATTTCCTATGTTATTTGACTGGTCTATCAGAGATGTCCTTTAAGAAATATGCTAGTATAATATTTTTGTTTAAGGGACCATCAATCTTTCTATATTCAATGGGTTGGTATTTGGGTCTAGACTTTGTACTTGGAAAAATTATCTAGGAGGACTTATGAAATATAAAGACCTGTTATTATTCTTTCCCTCAGCCTATCTTATAATTATAGGCTTTGTAGCTAGGGCTGTTAAGGATAAAAAAATAAATAGTACTTATGGGTATAGGTCGGCTCTTTCGATGAAAAATAAGCAAAATTGGTACTTTGCCAATAACTTGATGGCAAAGGGGGCAATTAGCCTTGGTATCTTATTTTTCATCATAGGGTTTTTTGTCTATAAATATGTAGACTATACGACCTTGGGACTAATTTTAATTGTAATTGCAGAAATTTTTGCTTATATAGTCTTTGGGATCATGGTTGAAGATAGACTAAAAAGCGCCCATAAAAGATAAGAGCCTAGGTTAGTATCCTAGGCTTTTTTATTATAAAAACTATGAATAGAGGTCTGCTTGGGTTAAAAACATTTTTCTATATAGGCCATCCTTTTTCATCAATTCTTCATGACTTCCTTCTTCGCTGATATGACCCTTGTCACAAACTATGATCCTATCAGCAAATTTGGTTGAAGAAAGTCTATGGGATATGAAAAGAGAGGTTTGCCCTCTGGATATTTCAAGCATATTTTCAAAAATATCCTGCTCACTTCTAGGGTCAAGGGCGCTTGTCGGCTCATCCATTATAAAAAACTTTCCCTTATGGACCATAGACCTTGCAAGGGCCAACTTTTGTCCTATACCACCCGATGGTTCAATTCCTTTTTTGCTAAATAGGTTGGTTAGGTAGGTTTCTTCCTTATTTTCATTTTTTTCGATCCACTTATCTAATTTTAAGACCTTCATGGCCTTATTGGTTTCATCTCTTTCTTCTTGATTTATAAGCCTTGATCTTTTAGCCCATAGGTTTTCATTTATCTTGAAGGCAAAGAGTCTAAAGTCTTGGAAGGTAGGGGATAGGATTTTGTAGTAGTCCTCTTTTCTTATATCTTTCAAATCGATACCATTTATCAAAATCTTTCCACTAGTAGGATCATAAAACTTACATAGAAGCTTTACTATAGTAGATTTGCCAGCCCCATTTTTCCCAACAAGGGCAAGGGTTTCACCATTTCTTATCTTAAAAGAGCATGATTTTAGGATATATGTATCGCTTTTTGGATATTTAAAGGATACATCCTTAAATTCTATTTCTAGCTTAGAAGGATCTATTTTTTTATAAGACCTATCCTTATCAACTTTCTCCCCTAAATCCATAAATTCAAAGTAGGCCTTAAGATTTTCATTGATTGAGATTATAGAGGCATAATTTTTTTGCAAAAGGTTTATGGTATTTATCAGCTGAATTATTGCATTAAAATAAAGAGTGAAATCAGCTAGGCTAATAACTTTTTTTACTAACTTATAAGTTAAATAGATTAAGGAACTTACTATACCAAGGTTTGATGACAGATTCATCATGCTTTGATAAAGTCCATTCTTATTAAAATAAAGTTTATTTCTATCTACCATCCTATCCATATAATATTTTGACTTCTCTAATATTAAATCCTCGCCATCATAGGTTTTTATATCCTTAGAGTATTTAAAATCTTGGGCAAATTGTGCAAAATACTTATAGACCCTTATGTCAGGTACATCAAATTCTTGCTTATCTAGTTCATTTTTCTTTATTAATCTTACAAAAATTCTATTAACAAAAACTATTACTAACAAAAGCAAGGGAATTAAAATTGAAAGTCTAACTAGTATGACTATACTAAAAAGGGCAGTTATTAGGGATGGTATTACGGAATATATTGTTTCATATAAGCCCAAAATTGAAAAGACCGAATGATGAGCCTTCTCTAATTTATCTTGAATATCCTTACTATCCGTCTTTTCTATGGGTAGGTTTAAGGCTTTTTCACTTAGTTCAAATTGCAACCTATCAACCATAGACTCAAATACAAGAGAAAAATAGTTGTCATGGTATTGGCTTAAAATAAGAAAGGAAGTATTTGCCAGTAATACTAGGGCCAGCATGAAGGAAATTTTCCCTAAGTTTATTTCTGCCGAAAGATTTTCAATTATGATTTTTGGTGCAAATAAGTTAATTATTGGTAGTAGGCCTAGGATTAGAAACATTATTAGAAGTTTTAAGGTAAAATGCTTAAAATCCTTATCAAACCTTCTAAAGATTAAGTATAAATTTTTCATTTAGCCTCCTTATAGGCTTTAGCCTGTAGGTCGTATAAGTTCTTATACTCTGCATTTTCTTTAAGTAAGATCTCATGGGGGTCATCGCCTATAATCTTTCCATCTTTTAGAAAAATAACCCTATCACAAAACTTGGTAGAGGCAAGCCTGTGGGAGATAAAGATTGATATTACATTAGCTTTTAAGTCATTGTAAGCCATATAAAGGTCCCTTTCAGCCAAGGCATCTAGCTGGGATGTTGGTTCATCTAAAAGGAGGATCCTGGCCTTATCTTTATTTAGGGCCCTTGCTAGAAAGATTCTTTGTTTTTGCCCTCCAGATAAATCTATTCCCTCTTCATCAAGAATCCTTAGTAAAACTTGGTTTTCAGTTTTATCATAAGAATTTATTATCTCATCAAGTCCGGTTTTCTTATATAAGACATCCAAGTTTTTATCAGATGAGTCAAATAAAATATTCTCCTTAATGCTAAAGGGGAGAAGTGATGAATCTTGAAAGATTGCTGCAAGGATTTGTCTATAATTTGGACCATAGTCGTTAATATTTACTCCATTTAATAAAATCTCTCCCTTACTTACCTTATAAAATCCACAGATTAAGTGGGCCAGGGTAGACTTACCTGCTCCATTCTCACCAACTAAAGCAAGGGATTGTCCATCTTCTATGGTTAGGTTTATATCTTTTAAGATATAAGTATTTGTATTAGGATAGGCAAAATATACATTTTTAAATTCAAGCCTAAGTTTATCAAAAGTAGGCAGACTTTTATAAGTATTATCGACCTTACTACCTTCAAAAATTTTGAAAAAATATTTAAAACTAGCCTCTGATGTTCTAAATGCAGAAATATTCCAAGTTATATCATTTGTAAAAGATACAAAGGCAAAAATAGCTGTAAAATATATGTAAAAATCACCTAGATTGATTAATCCATTGACAAGGGATTTAATTAGCCAGATAAAAATTATAATATTTCTAAATAAGTCAATGAGCTTAGCGGTGTTAAATAATTTAATGGACCTTTCATTTAATCCCTTATATTCCATTATTCTTTTTTTATTGGCATCCATATAATAAGACCTAAAAAGAGATATGAAGTTAAAAATTTGTATATCTTTTTTAGATTCTGGACTTCTAAGTTGGTAGTTTAGTTTTGAAAAGATATTCCAAATTTCTGATTCATTGGCATAATAATCTTGATAGAAAATCGTCATTTTATAACTTAGGTAAAAGCTTAAGGTTGATGTCAATAAAATTATGCTAAATAAAATAAGTCCCATTGAAAAGAAAATCCAGATAAATCCAGAGATAGAAATAAGAATGGACAAAAAGATAGGAAGGTTCATCATTATGCCTCCAGCCCCTGAGAAGGGAGATTCACAAGCCTTTAAGGCATTGTTGATAATCTCAATTTTCTCCTTATCTTTTTGTTCGTCAAAGTCTAGATTTAAAGAATAGGAGGTAATCATTCTAATAAAGTGGTACCTTACATTATTCATTCTCATCCTATAGTTATTCATGATAAAAGAATCCATAAAACTCATTAGACTACTTATTATCATAAGACCTATAAAAAAAGTAAGAAAAAAGCTAAAGGGTTTATCAGCATTTTTCAATATGTAAGCTGGCGAAATAATCCATACAAAAGGCCTTAGACCCATGAATATGGAGTAAAGACCAATCAAAATAAACATGATAGGCTCAAGCTTGGCCATCTGCTTAAATAAAAATCTAATTTCTTTCATATAGTTTTACTCCCTTATCTAAATAAAGTTAGGATAAGCTACTTTATTTAGATCAAAATAATAATTTTTTTTTACTAATAAGATTTATCATATATTTAGATAAAATTTTACATAAGGACAATTTTTATATATCCTTGCCCGTTAGAAAGCTAATAGTCATCTTATCCTTGGCTTTTTCTATATCTTTGATTTTAAAATTTTTGACCTTATAAGTATTATCAAAGGCTATAAGGTTATTAATAGTCTTTCCAAGACCTTTTATTTCAAGGATTCCCTTAGAACTTTCTATCCTAAGACCCTTGTCTATTGCGTAGTTTATTTGGTTTTCAATTAGTTTAGGGTCAAAGTCATTTACCCAATCATTAATATATATAAGACCCTCATACTTATTTAGGGAAAAGTCAACCTTGTGATTGAGGTAGAAGGAATTAAAGAAAATTTTAAATAGAAAAAAACCTGTAGCATAGGAAAGGTTCCTATACCTGATGTCTTTATCCAAAGTTAAGATTACCTCTTTTCTACTCTCCCTACCCTCTATTAGGTGGATAACTTTGCCGTTTTTTTCGTAGGTCTTTTTTATCCTTTTACCTGATATAAATCCTGGCTCATCCAATAAAATATCACTAGATGGCATAAAAATCGTCTTTTCTAAGCTTAAATATGTCATATCATTGTCGTATTTTCGTGAAAGAACCCTGGACTTTATATTGCTTATCTCAGGGTATGTATAATAAATTTTTCTCATAATTACCTCTTTTTAATTATATCATATGTCAAGATTTTAATAAGTAAAACTGTGTTATAATTAGAAAAGAGGATATTATGAGAGATAAAATTTTGACTTTTTTACTAGGCCTATTACTGGGGTCTTACTTATTTATTAATTATGAGAATTTAGAACTTATTTACCTTCTACCGATAGTCTTGGTGGGGATTTTTTTATATATGAAAAAGACCAGGTATTATTTGCTTTTCCTAGGCTTAATTATAAGTTTTTTAGGATCAAGCTTTATCTTTTCTTCAAAGATACTAAAAAATGACCAAAAAAGGCTAATGGTTTTTGAAGTTTTAGAAAAAAGAAGGGTAGATGAGTCCTATAGGTACATACTTAGGGCAGAAGATGGGAAGGTTTCTGAAAAGACCCTTTATTTTTCTAAAAGAGATCTTGATATTGGCCAAAGATTTAAGGCTAAGGGAGATTTTTCAAAGCCTTCAACCAATACCAATCCCAACCTATTTTCCTATAGAAAGTATTTAGCCAGTAAAAATATTTTCTCTCAGGTTAAATTTGATGGGAAATTAAAATTTTATAAGTCAAGAAAGCCTAGCTTAGTTTTTAGGGATTGGTTTTATAAGTATGTCCATGAGATTTTTGATAAGAATTTATCAAAGCTTGCCAGTGACTTTGCAAACTCCCTCATACTTGGAGAAAATCTTTTGGATAATCAACCTATTAGAGACCTGGGGCTTGCACACATTCTTGCTATATCAGGTCTTCACTTGGATTTAATCCTTGGATTTTTATTATTTATCTTTGCCAAATTAAATATAAATTATAAGATTAGCTATCTTTTAAGCTTTCTTTTATCCCTAGCTTATGGATATTTGATAGGGTTTCCCTTTTCTGTACTTAGGGTTTTGGGACTAAACCTCTTCTCCTACCTTTCTTTTAGACTTAAAAAGCCCCTGGATAAAATAAAGGCCTTGCTTATTATAGCTAGCATAATTGTCTTATTTAATCCCTTTGCTATATTAAATTCTGGTTTTATCCTAAGTTTTGTGGCATCTTTTTCCGTATATTTGATATATCCTTACTTTAAGAGAAAAACTTTTGTGAAAGATTCCCTAGCCTTTACAGGATCAATCCAGCTAGGACTAATGCCTTTTATGATTTATTATAATGGGTCAATTAACTTACTTGCTATCCTTGCTAACTTCCTAATTTTGCCAATATTTACCCTTACCATGGGTCTAATATTTTCTCTTTTATTAGGATTTTGGCTGATAAGACCACTTGCTTTTCTAATATTTGGCCTAATTGACCTACTAGTTGAAGGTATTGTATCTCTTGCAGGAGTCCTTGGGTCCTTTGACTTTTTTAACCTATATTTTAAAAGACCTCATATCCTAATGGTGGTCTACTTTTTCCTAAGTATACTAATACTGACCAATGTCCTTAGGACTTATGCTAAGAAAAATGCTAATTTAATTTTTATATCTATCTTAATCCTAATTTTTACCCTTGGAAACCAAAAGGATAAAAGTTATTATCAGATGATAGACATAGGTCAGGCAGATTCTTTTTTGTTAGCTGATAGGGGTGATTATTACCTAATAGATCTTGGAAAAGAGGGATTTAGGTCCTATGATTCAGGAGAAAAAGTCTTGCTACCCTATCTAAAATCCTTAGGTATTAGTAAGATTAAGGGAATATTTATAAGCCATGAAGACTCTGACCATGTGGGTAGCCTTGATTTAATTTGTAAAAACTTTGATGTAGAAAACATCTTTACAAGTCCTGCCAATAAAATATCCACAAAGGGGCCTAGGATAAGGTATCTTAAGGAGAAGGATAAGATAATCCTAAATGATGGATATATAAAAGTTGTATATGCAGGTATGGGTGATGATGAAAATGAAGATTCCCTTGGCCTATTGATTAATATTAAGGAAGTTAAGATCTTAACCCTTGGAGACCTGCCTAAAAATATAGAAGATATGCTAGATGTAAAGGCTGATATATTAAAACTATCCCACCATGGGTCAAAGACTTCATCATCAAAGACCTTTATAGACAAGGTTGATCCAAGTATAGTTCTTATATCTGCGGGTAAAAATAATATCTACGGTCATCCCCACAAGGAAGTTTTGGAAAATCTTACTGGTAGAAGAGTCTATAAGACCTATGAAGATGGGCTAGTTCATATGGACTTTGGCAAAAATTTTAGGATTGAAGGATACAATAAGGGAGGTTATTTTAGGTGAATTATATAGAATTTATGAATAATATTGATAAGGCAAGGGGGGTCTATCTGATAGATTCTAAGGAAGATTTCCTAAGTGATACTATAATTAAAGCAAGCAAGGACCTTGTTAATATCAAGGACTTTAACCTTACAGAACTTAGGGGGGAGGATGATTATGAAAAAATAAAAACCTCCCTTGAGACCTATCCTGTAATGGAAGACCTTAGGGTTCTTATTCTCAAAGATATTGACCTATCAAAGAAAGAAATTAAAAATTATTCCCATATTCTAGATAGGCTCATTGAGGATATAAAGGATATTCCTTCTTATAGTCTTTTTTTGATATTTTCAACCAAAGCTCCCTTTAAGGGAAAATTTTATAAGAAGGTCAAGGAATATGGTCATATAGTAGAAATAGAAAAACTTAATAGAAAGGAACTAATGTCCTTTATAGGAAGAAGGTTTTTATCATCAAAGAAAAGAATATCTAAGGCCTTGATTTCTGATATAATAGATAGGTTCTCCTATCTTTCCAAGGGATCAGACCTTTCTTTATATGACTTAGTTAATACAATTGATAAAATAATAGCCAATACTGATAAAGAAGTAATCGAAAAAGAAGATGTAGAAGACCAACTAAGAAAAATTTTAAATTTAAATATTTTTAATCTGACAGATGCCCTAAGTAGTAAGGATACAAAAAAGGCCTTAGAAACCTACCTTTATATGAAAAATGATGGAGAAGATATTTTTATGATCTATTATATGATCATAAGGCAGGTAAGAAATTTACTTGGTATAAAACTTCTTACTGATAAAGGTTTTAATGATTCATCCATTAGAAAATACTTGGGACTTTCGCCCTTTGAGCTTAAGAAAGATAGGGGCTTTGTTAGAAATTTTACTAGTAAAGAACTTTTTACTATCCACCAAAGGTTATATAAGATGGATCTTAGGCAAAAGAGTGGGGATTTTGATATGGACAGGGAGCTTATAATTTTAATTGGAAAATTTAGCAAATAAAAAATGAGTGATTATCAGTAGCCATATGTGGGGATCCGATACTGATTATCACTCATTTACTATTAGGCTTCTACTTTATTTAATGCTTTTGCCATCCTAGAAGAAGTTCTTGCGACCTTATTCTTGTGCATAACATTTTTAGCTTCAGCTTGTTTTAATCTTTTGTCAGCTTTTTTGAAATATTCCTTAGCCTTATCAAGATCATTAGCTTCTATAGCTTCATCAAATCTTTTTACAAGAGTTTTGATTTCAGATTTTCTAGCCTTATTTCTTGCAGTATTTCTTTTAGCAATGTCAATTCTTTTTTTACTAGATTTAATATTTGCCATTTAAGTCTCACCTCTTTTTCTCAAATTTTATCGACTGATACATAATACCATAATTTCAGCTAATTTACAAGTATAATTAAAAGAATGTCCCCAATATTTTGAACAATTGGGAATTTAGTATATAATTTAATAAGAAAAGAGAGGTAAATATGAGCAAAAATACACAAAAAAAATCAAATGATCAAGGAATCTTATATATAATATGGGATTGGGTTAAGACTATTGCTATTGCTTTAATTATTACTATCCTAATAAAATTATTTGTAATTGATGCAACCCAGGTTTCTGGAATCTCTATGTTAAATACCCTCCATGATGGAGATATACTTTTAGTAAACAAGATAGGAACTCATTTTAGAGATTTTTCTAGGGGAGATATAATTATTTTAAAGGCTCCTGATTATCCAGGTCGCCTATATGTTAAAAGAATAGTAGGCGATCAGGGAGATAAGGTTGAGCTAAAAGATGGTAATGTTTTAGTAAATGGTGAACTTGTTGAAGAAAGATATACCTCTATACCTGAAACTTTCCCAAGTGCTGATAAGACTTCTTGGCAACTTGAAGAGGGAGAGTATTTTGTAATGGGAGATAATAGGATTCCTGGAGCTAGTAATGACTCTAGAAATTTTGGACCCATACCAGAAGATAGCATAGTTGGCCATGCCTTTTTAAGGTTTTATCCATTTGATTCTATAGGACTTATAGATAATAAGCCTTATTCAAACTAGTAAAAGGAGATATATGAAGAGGAAAGAAAATATAAGAAATTTCTCAATTATTGCCCACATTGACCATGGTAAGTCAACTCTAGCAGATAGGCTTATAGAAAAATCTACCAACCTGTCTGAAAGAGAACTATCAAGCCAAATGCTTGATGATATGGACCTTGAGCAAGAAAGAGGAATTACTATAAAATTAAAAGCTGTTAAGATCCAATATAAGGCAAAAGACGGTCTAGTTTATGATCTTAACCTAATAGATACCCCAGGTCATGTGGACTTTAACTATGAAGTTTCAAGAAGTCTTAAGGCATGTGAGGGAGCAATCTTGGTTGTAGATGCAAGCCAAGGGGTAGAGGCCCAAACCCTTGCCAATACATACCTTGCCCTTGAACAAGACCTAGAGATCCTTCCTATCTTAAATAAGATTGACCTTCCATCAGCCAGGGTTGATGAGGTCAAAGAAGAGATTGAAAGCCAGATAGGTCTTGACACAGAGGATATTCCCCTAGTTTCTGCCAAAACTGGTCTTAATATAGAAGATGTATTAGAGGATATTGTAAAAAATGTCCCAGCTCCAGAAGACCATGATGAAAAACCACTAAAGGCCCTAATCTTTGATTCCTACTATGATTCATATGTAGGAGTTATTTGTTATGTGAGGGTATTTGAGGGAGTTGTAAGACCTGGGGATGAAATTGTCATGATGAATACTGGCAAAAAATACGAAGTAAACACTGTAGGCTATTCACTAAGGTCTAGGATTGCTTCAAAGGAGCTTAGAAGTGGGGATGTAGGCTTTATTGAGGCAAGTATTAAGGAAGTTAAGGATGCTAGGGTAGGAGACACTATAACTAGCCTAACAAATCCAACTGATAAGCCCCTATCAGGCTATAAGGAAGTTCTTCCTATGGTTTATTCAGGTATTTACCCAGCTGAAGGAGAAAGCTTTGATAAACTCCGTGATTCCCTAGAGAAACTTCAAGTTAACGATGCTTCCTTAGTTTTTGAGCAAGAAAATTCCAAGGCCTTAGGCGTAGGTCTTAGGGCAGGATTTTTGGGTCTTTTGCACATGGATATAATAACCCAAAGGCTAGAAAGAGAATATGACCTTGATATAATCGCAACAGCCCCATCTGTTATATATAAGGTTAAGCTTAAGGAAGTAGATGAAGAAATCAACCTACAAAATCCAAATGACTTTCCAAATCCTCAGGATATAGAATATATACAAGAGCCCATAACCAATGCAGAGATAATTACTCCAAAGGATTATATAGGTCAAGTAATGGAGCTTGCCCAAGCAAGAAGGGGAGAGCTAAAGGATATGACTTATATTGATGAAAATAGGGTTTCTATTAAGTATAAGTTGCCCCTAAATGAGGTAATATATAACTTCTTTGACTCCCTTAAATCAAAATCTAAGGGCTATGCTTCGCTTGATTATGAGCTATCAGGATATGAAAAAGCAGATCTTGTTAAACTTGAGATTTTAATTAATGATAAATCAGTAGATGCCCTATCCTTGATAGTCCATGAGGACTTTGCCTATACCAGGGCTAGAGGAATTGTAGAGAAATTAAAAGAAGAGATCCCAAGGCAACAATTTGCAGTTCCAATCCAGGCAGCTATTGGTAGCAAGATTATAGCAAGAGAGACTGTAAGAGCCCTTAGGAAGGATGTAATAGCCAAGTGCTACGGTGGAGATATATCTAGAAAGAAAAAGCTACTTGAAAAGCAAAAAGAAGGTAAGAAAAAGATGCGTCAATTAGGAAATGTAGAAGTACCTCAAGATGCCTTCTTATCAGTTTTAAAACTTGATGATGAGTAAAGATGGATAAGGATAAACTAATAGAAGAATTGATGGCTGACTCTAGAAATAAAACCTATAGCAAAAAAGGTCTAGGCCCAATTTTTCAACTAAATAAAGAATGTAAAATCTTAATAATAGGCCAAGCTCCGGGCAAAAAAGTAGAAGAAACAGGAATCTTATTTAATGATAAGAGCGGAGATAGGCTATGTGAGTGGATGGGGATTTCTAAAAAGACCTTGTATTCTAAGGACATATCCATAATGCCCATGGATTTTTATTATCCAGGCAAGGCCAAAAGTGGGGATAAGCCTCCAAGGAAATTTATTGCAAGAGACTACCATCCCTTATTTTTAGAAAACCTAACCAAGGTTAAGCTTAAGGTCTTGTTAGGACTTCATGCTAATAAATATTATCTTAAGGATGGTTTTAAGAAAAATCTTACTCAAACCATAAAAGACTATGAGTCTTACCTACCAGAAATTTTTCCTCTAATCCATCCTTCAGGCCTAAATAATAGGTGGATTAGCAAAAATCCTTTTTTTGAAAGTAAAATCCTGCCAGCCCTTAAAAGAGTCGTTGATGATACATTAAAATCCTAAGGAGATTAAATGAGAACTAAGTCACTCTACCAGAGATTTATCATAAGAATATTGATAATTTTTTTATTGATAGGATCGGCAATATTTATCCTGCCAGTCCTCTTAGATACTCTGATGCCCATTATCCTTGCTATCTTGATGGCCCTTATTATTTCTCCTGTTGTGAAATCTATAAATAAGGGCTTACCTGTAGGAAGGAAGTTTATTTCCTTTCTTGTAGGAAGCTTTTTGCTTATAGTTCTTTTACTTTTTTCTTTTTGGATCTTCCAGCTTATAATAAGCCAGGTTATTGGTCTTATTTCATCGATTATAAGAAATTGGTCTAAGATTGAAAGGGCCAGCTTGTCATTTATAGATAAGCTTAGCTATGATGTAAAGCTTCTTCCACCAATGGCAGTAAATATAATAAATACAGGGATTGATTCTATTAGAAATACCTTGGCAAACCTTCAAGCCAATGTATTTAATATGACTTTTTATATAACTTCATCCCTAATCAATACATCCTCATCAATTATATTTTTTGCCATAACTTTTATCACAGCCTTTTATATAATCTTGGCTGATTTTACTAGTTTTACTAGTAGGCTAAGTAGGTCATTTTCAAGGTCGAGTAAGGAAAGCTTTAGGGTCTTTAACCAAGTCCTTAAGGCTTCAACTGTTAATTATATAAAAAGTCAACTCCTTTTATCTTTAATATGTTTTCTAGTAAGCATAGTTAGCTTATATTTTTTGGACCAGGACTATCTTATAATTATTGCCCTAATAATAGCCTTTGTTGACATACTTCCCCTAGTAGGGACAGTTATAGTTCTTATACCTTGGGCTATAGTTGAAATTTTGATATTTTCTAACCTACAAAAGGGCCTGGTTCTTATAGGTCTTGCTATAGTATGGCAACTTATAAGACAAATTATTTCTCCCAAAATTATTGGCCAGGCTGCTGACATCCACCCGCTTATATCAACCATAGCCCTTTATGCTGGCTTAAGAATGGGAGGAGTCCTTCTTGCAATATTTGCGCCAGTTATAGCGATTTTTATAGTTGGAATTATAAAGTCAGGTTTACTTGATAATTGGTTTTATGATTTTAGGGAAGTTTTCTTTGATATAAAGGATAGGCTTGATATAAAGAAAAGAAAATTAAAGGCGCCAAAAAATTAATTTTTAGTATTGAATGTATTTTAAACTTCTGATATAATAATAAAAATCGTAGAAGGAGTTAATATGGTTAAGATTAAAAAATTGTTAAGCGCTGATGACCTAAGAAAAGATGATTTGTTGGAAATAATTGAATTAGCTCAGAAAATAGTCAAGAGTCCTTATGATTTTTCTAATTCTTGTAATGGAAAATTATTAGGGACTCTTTTTTTTGAGCCTTCAACTAGGACTAGGCTCTCTTTTGAGTCAGCCATGGCAAGGCTAGGCGGAAGTGTGGTAGGATTTTCAGATGCTACTTCATCTTCTTCTCAAAAAGGGGAAAGCCTAAGAGATACTGTGAAGACAGTAAGCCAGTATGCTGATATTATTGCCATGCGCCATCCCTTAGAGGGAGCTGCTAAGCTTGCAAGTGAGAGTGCAGACTGTCCTATAATAAATGCAGGAGATGGGGGCCACCAACACCCAACTCAAACTCTTACAGATATTTTGACTATAGTTGAAAGTAAGGGCAAACTTACTGGTCATAAGATAGGAATTTGTGGTGATTTAAAATATGGAAGGACTGTCCATTCACTACTTAAGGTAATGTCGATGTTTGATAATAACGAATATGTATTGATCTCACCTGAAGAGCTACAATTGCCGAAAAACGTCAAAAAATTTGTCTTCGAAGATAACAAACTTGATTACGAGGAGAAAACCAACCTTGACGATAGCTTAGAAGATTTGGACATACTCTATATGACAAGGATCCAAAAAGAAAGATTTTTCTCAATCAACCAATACATAAGGTTAAAGGATTCTTATGTCCTAACTAAGGATAAGCTTAAGAAAGCCAAGGATGACATGATTATCCTCCACCCACTTCCTAGGGTAAACGAAATTTCAACTGATGTAGACAATGACCCAAGAGCCTTGTATTTTAGACAAGCAAAATATGGTATGTATGTTAGAATGGCCCTTATTTTAAAATTATTGGAGGCAAATAATGCTTGAGATTACTTCTTTAAAAAATGGAATAGTTATTGACCATATCAAGGTAGGAAAGGGAATAAAGATTTTTAACCAACTGGACCTTGATAAATTAGGAGAGGAAGTTGCCCTTATCTTAAATGCTAATTCACCTTCTTCAGGTAAAAAAGATATCTTAAAAATTGAAAATAACCTAGACTTAAATTTGGATGCAGTAGCAATTATTGACCCATCTGCTACAGTAAATTTCATAAAAGATGAGAAGGTGGTAAGTAAAAAATCCTTATCTTTGCCAGAAATTTCTGAAGGAATACTATCTTGCCAAAACCCTAAGTGTGTATCAACCACCGAAAGAGAGGTTACAAGCAAGTTTATCTTGGTAGATGAAAAGGAAAAAATGTATAAGTGCCACTATTGTGATCAGATTTATGATGTGGAGTAAAAATGAAGGTTATTTTTGAAAATTTTGTAGGTCTTGACGATATAAGAACTACAAGAAAACCAATTTATGTAGAAGATGGGATAATAACCAAGGCTTTTGACAAAGATTCATCTACCAAGGTGGTTGACTGTAAGGGTCTTTTCCTAATTCCTGCCTTCACTGACCTTCATACCCACTTTAGAGACCCTGGTTTTACCTACAAGGAAGATCTTGAAAGTGGGTCTAGGGCAGCCCTAAAGGGAGGTTTTACCAGTGTAAACCTTATGGCAAATACCAAGCCTCCTGTATCAACAAGGGCTATATATGAGGATATCATGAGTAGGGGTAAGGAGCTTGACCTAATAGATATTAGACAAGTTTACACTATTACCAAGGACTTTGATGGAAAAACCTTAGACCATTTGGATGACTTACCTGATGGAGTAAGGTTTCTATCAGATGATGGCCATGGGGTAAATGATGATTATACCATGTATAAGGCCATGGTTAAGGCCAAAAGCTTAGATCTTAAGATGACCCTTCATGAAGAAGTAAAAGGCTTATCTAATGAAGATTATGAATTAGCTGAAGATCTTATGACCTTAAGAGATTGTTATCTTTCCTATAAATTGAACTATCCTATCCATCTATCCCACGTTTCAACCAAGGGGTCCATAGGAGCTATAAGATACTTTAAGGACCTTGGGGCGCCTATAACCTGCGAGATAACGCCCCACCACCTATCATTTTCAGATAGGAAAGACCTTAGGGTAAATCCTCCTATTAGGAGCCAAGAAGATAGGCAGGCTTTGATAAAGGCAATAAAAGATGGATATGTTGATGCTATAGCAACAGACCATGCTCCCCATACAGAAGATGAGAAAAGAGCAGGTATGCCAGGATTTATAGGTCTTGAAACTGCTTTTTCTAGCTCTTATATGGCCTTAGTAAAGCCTGGTCACATTAGTATCAACAAATTAATTTATCTAATGTCAACTAGTCCATCTAAGATTCTTGGAATAAAAAAGGGTAGGCTTGAACAAGGATACCTGGCAGACTTTATCCTAGTAGACCTAGATAAGGTCTACACATATAGGAAAGAAGAAATTGTGTCTAAGTCAAAGAACTCGTTGTTGATAGGCAAGGACCTAACTGGGTCAATTGAATATGTATATAGAAGAGGGGTTTTAAAATATGAAAATAATAGATAAGTTATACACAAGGGTAAAGGAGAGAGGATTTATATGTATTGGGCTTGATACAAGCCTTGACTACCTACCTGATATTATGAAAAAGGATAAGTCCATAGATGAGGCTATCTTTGCCTTTAATAAGGAAATTATTGATAATACATATGATGTATGTGCCTGCTATAAGTTACAAATAGCCTACTATGAATCTTATGGTCTTTTGGGCATGAAGGCCTATAGGGATACCCTAGCTTACTTAAGAGAAAAGGACCTCATCTCAATAGGAGATATAAAAAGATCTGATATAGCAGCTTCAGCTAGTCAATATGCCTTAGCCCACTTTGAGGGGGACTTTGAAGCTGATTTTATAACTTTAAACCCATATATGGGCATGGATTCTATAAGCCCCTATGAAAAGTATATAGCAAGTGGGAAGAAGGGAGTCTTTATCCTTTTAAGAACTTCTAACGAAGGAGCAAATGACTTTGAAACCTTAACCACAGACAATGGCGAAGAATATTTTTATAGGGTTGGAGATAAGATAAAAGAGCTAAATGATAAGTATCTTGGAGAATCTGGTTTTGGTCCCTTTGGCCTGGTAGTAGGGGCAACCCATAAAGCTGAGATAGAAGAGATTAGAAAAAGATATAAAAATAATTTCTTCCTAATACCAGGCTTTGGCGCTCAAAAGGCAGATAGCTATAATGTCTATAAACTTCTTAGGGACCTAAATGGAGGAGTAGTCAATTCTTCAAGGGCTATTTTGAAAAACTATCAAAATTATGAAGATGGAGAAGGAAAGATTGGCCACTATGCAAGGCTTAAAGCAATCGAATCTAAGGAGGAGATTTCACAAAATGCCAGCCTATAAAAGTACAAAAGTAATAGAAAATAGACAAATAGCAAGTGATATTTACTTTATGAAGCTAGATAGACCCTTAGGTTCTAAGCCTGGTCAGTTCTTCATGCTAAGAAGTGAAGACTTTAGGGGAAAGCCCCTTCTTTCAAGGCCCTTTGGAGTATGTGATGAAGATAAAGAAAGTATAAGCCTTCTCTATCAGGTAAAAGGAGAGGGAACTGGTTTGATGAAAACTTTCAAAAAAGGCAAGGAAGTCAAAGTTTTAGGGCCTTTGGGTAGGGGCTTTACTCTTAAAGAAGATAAGAAGATTGCTATAGTTGGCGGGGGAATTGGCCTTGCTCCCTTATTCTTTTTAGCAAAAAAATTAAAAACCCAGGTAGACTTGTACCTAGGATTTTCGGACTACGAATATTTTTCTGACTACTTTAAACCTTATGTAAATAAAGTGCTAGTCACAATAGATAAGATAGACAAAAAATTTATAACTGATGCAATAAATCCTGATGACTATGACTATATCTATGCTTGTGGACCAAATCCTATGCTTTATAGCCTAAGCAAGAAGACAAAAAAGGCAAGGGTTGAAGTATCCATGGAAGCTCATATGGCTTGTGGCATTGGGGCATGTCTTGGATGTACTATAAGAAATGCCAAAGGAGACTTTGTAAGAGTATGCAAGGATGGACCAGTCTTTGATTCAAGGGAGGTTTTTGGATGAGCTTAGAAGTTGATATTTGCGGGGTCAAATTTAAAAATCCTGTTATAGGAGCAAGTGGGACCTTTGGTTTTGCTAGAGAATTTGAAGAGTATATTGACATAAATAGGCTAGGCGGGGTTAGCTCTAAGGGTCTTACCCTAAGAAAAAACCCAGGTAATCCTGGAATTAGGATCCATGAAACCCCATCAGGTATAATGAATTCTATTGGTCTTCAAAATCCAGGTATAGACTACTTTATAGAAAATGACCTTCCCTTTATGCTAGCAAAAGATTTTGTAACCTTAGCAAACTTAGGAGGCCATAGCATAGAAGATTATGTAAAAGGAGCTAGGCTATTAGATAAGACTGACCTTAAAATGATAGAACTTAACATTTCTTGTCCCAATGTAAAAGAAGGGGGCATGGCCTTTGGTACAGACCCTAAAAAAATGGCAGAAGTAGTTTCTAAGGTAAGGGAAGTTACAAAAAAGATCTTAATCGTGAAATTATCACCTAATGTTGGAAAAATTGGCGATTTTGCAAAAATTGCTGCAGATAATGGGGCTGATGGTCTAAGCCTAATCAATACCGTAAATGCCCTTGCCATAAATATAAGGCAGAGAAAGCCAATCTTTGCCAACAAAACTGCGGGCCTATCAGGTCCTGCCATAAAACCAATAGCCTTAAGAATGGTAAATGAAGTAAGTAAGGCAGTGGACCTTCCTATAATTGGAATGGGTGGAATAATGAATTATGAAGATGCCATAGAATTTATAATGGCAGGTGCCACAGCCATCCAGGTAGGAACAGCAAACTTTACAAATATAGATTCAATGATTGAAATTATAGATGGAATAGAGAAATTTATGCAAGAAGAGGGAATAAAAGACCTTAGTGAAATAACAAATATAATATAGGAGAGACTATGGATAAAACTTTAGAATTACTTAAAAAATCTAACGCCTTACTTGAAGGACATTTCCTTTTATCAAGTGGAAAGCATTCAAATAAATACGTACAATGTGCAAAACTTATAGCCCATCCAGACTACTGTAATGAAGTTTCTGAAATTATTGGCAAAAAAATAAAAGAGGCTGGAATTAAACCAGATCTTTGCCTAGGTCCTGCCATGGGTGGAGTTATTATCTCCTACGAACTTGCAAGAGTCCTGGGGACTCCTGCCATATTTACTGAAAGAGTAGATGGAGAAATGGCACTAAGAAGAGGCTTTGAAATAAAGGAAGGCATGAAGGTTATAATAGTTGAAGATGTAATAACTACAGGAAAGTCATCCTTTGAATCAGTAGATATAGTAAAAGCTTATGGGGGAGAAGTCCTAGCCCTTACTTCAATAATTAATAGGTCAGGTAAGGATGAAATCAATGGCCTACCTATAATTTCAGCAAGTAAACTTGATATAAAAACTTGGGATGAAGAAGACCTACCAGAAGAAATCAAAAAAATTCCAGTAGAAAAACCTGGATCAAGAAAACTTATAAAATAGTTAGAAAACTTGTGGACTTAAGCTTCAAACTAGATTTAAATTATAGATAAATAAGATGAGAAGGTCAAAGAAAGCTAACTCAGCTTATCTTATTTGATAAGGACTTTCTTAATAGATGATTTTAAAAAGCTATTATCATATAATATATTATATATTAGAATATAAAATGAGCCCTGGAAGATATAGATAATTTAAAGGCTCATTTTATAGTGATAAAATATTTTTGTAAACTTGGAGGCATACTGATGAAAGAATACCTAAAAAGAAATAAAAAAGTATTTATAATTTATTTGATATTGACAACAATTATGGCAATACTTACCTCAGGAGTAGGACTCTTATATAAGTCTTTATCTGAATCTGCCATAAATAAAGACTACAAGTCCTTGGGTTTTTTTCGCAGTTTTTGCTAGTATCTATTTGATTTTTGAGGCGAGTTTTGATTATTTGCCAAAAAAATATTTATCTATTTTGAAAAATTCTATAGGACTTGATCTAAAAAATGATCTTATTGAAAAAATCAATCAAAAATCCTTATATGAACTGGATGGTAAGTATAAAAGAGTTATAAAAAATAGGATAATTAATGATTTACCAATTATAGAAAGAGATTATATAGGAAATTTCCTCTACCTAATATCATACATATTAATATTTGTAGTTTCCTTAGGTCTTGCCATATATATTCAAAAATCGTTAACCCTTATAATGCTAGCTCTTTCCTTTATACCACTTTTAACTCCCTTTATTTCTAAAAAAATCTTATCTAACAAAAAAGAATCTATGCAAGAAGCAAAAAATGACTATTTAGAATCTTTTGACGAATTTAGTGATAACATAAGATTCATTTCTATAGCTAGGATATTCGATCACTTTTCAAAAAAACTAAAAAATTTGGGCGAAAATACCAAGAAAAAGACTATTGACTATCAAGCTAATTTGCAAAAAACTTTTTCTATTTCTTACGGTTTGGGAAATGTTCTATACTCTGGAACTTGGATAATCGGAGGATTTTTTGTATATAATGGTTTTTTATCCCTGCCAGAGCTAATTGCTATGACTACCCTTATGGTTACAATTGCAGGACCTATCCAATCTTTTTCTATAACCTATAGTGAGTTTATTTCTTCAAGAAGAATTTTTACATCTTTCCTTAATCTTTTAGATGAAGATTATAAGCCTGCTGATAACGAAAAAGAGAGCTTAGCAAGTATAGATGAGCTTAGGGTTAAGAATCTAAACCTTAACTTTAACTATAATACTTTATTGGAAAACACAAGCTTAAGCTTTAGAAAGGATAGTAAGTACCTTATTTTGGGAGAAAGTGGAAGCGGGAAATCTACTTTTTTGAATTCCCTTTTAGGTATGTACTCTTATGCAAATGATCACATATTTATAAATGATAAGAGCTTACTCGATATAAATAAGAATGATTATTATGAAAAAATACATTTTATCCCTCAAGATACAGTAATATTTAAGGCCTCTATCTTAGAAAATGTAAGTTTATTTGATAAAAATGCTGATGTGGCAAGGGTAAGAAAAGCTCTAGACATGGTACAATTGACCTACCTTATAAAAGAAGATGATGGAGGTCTAGCAAGAATCATTAGTAAAGATAGGATATCAGGTGGGGAGAAAAAAAGGATTGACCTTGCAAGGTCCTTTTATCTAAATAAGTCTTTGATTATTATGGATGAGCCTACTAGCGGGCTAGATTCTTATAATGAAGATATAAATGCTAATATTATTAAAAAGACTAATGATAAAATAATAATTGTTGTTAGCCACTCTACTAATGAAAATTTCTTATCAGCCTTTGACCAAAGACTTATAATAGAAAATAAGACACTTAAGCCTGTAGGTTAAGAATCGTAATTGTTAAGGGAGCTTAATAATAGTATAATCTTCTTGTAATGATAGTTATTATCAACAAGGAGTGGTTATGAATAGTAAAGATGAATTTCTAGATAAGAAGATTTATGATACAAAGATACTTGACATCAAGGAAGATTTTGATGATGTAAAGACCTATATTTTAGAAAAACCAACAGACTTAACTTATATGGAAGGAGCTTCTTTTAGGGTTGCTATACCAGGATTTTTGGATGGTCCTAGGCCAGATAGGAAGCTTATCCACCATCTTAGCATAAATTCCCTCAATGCCTTGGATGAATATATTAGTTTTACTACTAGATTTTCTATAAGAAAGTCTGATTTTAAAAAAGAGCTTGGTAAAAAGAAGGTTGGAGATTACCTACAAATCTTTGATATAGAAAACAATATGACCCTAAGAAGAGAAGATAGGCCTATTTATCTTTTATCTATGGGAATTGGCATGTCTACAATGAAGCCTCTTATCTATAGTTTTATAAAAGATCCAAGTAGGATAAGAAACCTAACCTCTATTAACGTATCAAGGGAGGGCTCAAGACTCTTTTACCATGATATTATGAAACTTAACCAGGATAATTTCCACCAAGTTTGGATTGAGGGAAGGAGAAAGTTCTTTGAGGACTTAAATGAAAGAAATCTTGATGAAAGTATAATATATATAGTAGGTTCAAATGAATTTTTACTAGATACAATCCACAGACTAAATGAGCTTGGGGTTAAGGATGAGGATATACATTTGGATATGAATAAGAAAAAGCATGACCTGATGGTAATGGCAGCCAAGAGACATGATTTTTACTAGGAGGATTTATGAAAAAGTTACAAGCAAATAATCTAGCTGGCAAGTTTGAACACTTGATTGAAGAAGATAAGATAATCTTAACTCATTTACAAATAAAAAAGGGAGAAGAGATTCAAAGTCACAAGGTAGACCGTGATGTTCTTGTTATAATCTATAAGGGTAAGGTTGACTTTACTACAGACAAGGCCAGCGAAATAATAGAGCCTGGGGATATCATTAGACTAGATAAGAATGAAGGACATGCCTTAAAAGCCCTAGAAGATGCAGATTTATTTGTAGTAAAAGTTAAATAGGAATTTGTGGGGGACTTATCCCCCTTTTTTTAGGAGAATTTATGAATATAAGTGTTGATGTAAGCGATATTTCACTTAGGGATGGTAAGCTAAGCTTAAGGGCCTTTAGGGAGGAAGACCTAGAAGATTTTTATAATTATGCCAAAGAGCCTGGCCTAGGGGAGGCAGCTGGCTGGTTTCACCATGAATCAATAGAAGAGAGCAAAAAAATCCTTGATACATTTATTAAGGATAAAAATATCTTGGCTATAGAATATGATGGTACTGTGATTGGTTCAATCGGCCTTCATACCTATGATGAAGAATTTTTACCTGACTTAGCTAGTAAAAAAGCTTTGGAACTTGGTTTTGTTATAAAAGGGGACTTTCAAAGAAAGGGTCTAATGACAAGGTCTTTAAATATTTTGATAGACTATTTATTTAATAACTTGGGTATTGAAGTTCTTGTAGCAGGACACTTTAGGGGAAACTTCAAGTCTAAAAACCTACAGAAAAAACTAGGATTTACTTATTTTTCTTCTCATTTAGTAAAGACTAGTATGGGGACAAATGAAGTAGATCATGTTTATTTATTGGTTAAAGAAGACTATTTAGCTAAGGGTGAAGAAAAAAAGCAAAAACCTAAAGGCCAGCTTATTAAAAACTTTGATATAAAAAAGGCTGAGGATTTTACTTATAAGATGACTTATAATAATTGCTTGATCTTTATTAAATGGGGTTTACTTTCCTATGATTCAAATATTTATATAGGTTCAGACCTTTTAGTGATTGATGGAAAAAAAGAAATCTCCCTTAAAATTTTGAGAGATACAAGTTTTATATTGGTAGAAAATGATATTTAAGATGGATTTCCATCTTTTTTATTTGCTTAGAAAGGTAAGATATGAAAAAAGTAGGAGCTTATGTCCACATACCATTTTGTGAAAAAAAATGCTATTATTGTGACTTCAAGGCCTTTGCCAACCTTGAAGGATGGATAGGTGGATATGTAGAAAATTTAATTAAAGAGATAAGCCTTTATAGGCAAAGGATAGATGTAAGTATTGATAGCCTCTACATAGGTGGTGGAACCCCATCTTATATTAATCCAAAGTATATAGAGACCATAGTTGGAGAGATTAATAAATTTGACCATGCCTTAAGGGAATTTACTATTGAGGCCAATCCTAAGTCTATAGATAGGCAAAAGCTAAAAATTTACAAGGATTTGGGTGTGACAAGGATCTCTTTAGGGGTCCAATCCTTTGATGATAGGGTCCTAAAAAATATAGGCAGAAACCACAACAAAAAAATTGCCCTAAAAGATATAGACCTTATAAGAGAATTTGGTTTTGACTTATCCTTTGACCTAATGCTAAATTTGCCAGGCCAAGACTTTTCATCAGTAAAAAAGGACTTGGATCTTGTAAAAGACCTTAGGCCAGACCATATATCTTGGTATAGCCTAATTTTAGATAAGGGGTCACGCTTTTATGCCCTAGATCAGAAAGGAAAATTAGACTTGATGGATGATGACTTAGAAGTAGATATCTTTACCTACCTTATAGGAAGGCTTAAAGACTTTGGCTTATCAAGGTATGAAATTTCAAACTTTGCTAGGAAAGGTTATGAATCAATCCATAACCAAAAATATTGGGATAATGAGGGCTACCTTGGCCTAGGCCTTGCAAGTTCTGGTTTTTTATCTAATGTAAGGTATACCAATGTGGATAATTTTATCATATATGGAAAAATGTTAGAAAAAGGAAAACTACCAATAAAATCTCGTGAATTTATAAGTACCAAGGAGAGGGAGAAGGAATATGTTATTTTTAAATTAAGGAAGAGAGAGGGTATAAACTTAGAAGAATTTAAAAATAAATTTGGAAAGGACTTTCTCATAGCCTATAAAAAAGTCCTACGAAAATTTAAAGGACAGAATTTTTATAATATTGGTGATAATTTCTACTTTACTGATAAGGGAATGAGCTTATCCAATGAATTTTTCTTAGAGATAATATAAATTAGAAAAATCACTTGACAAGGCAATTTAACTAAGTATACTATAATTAGCAGTCGGGACTAAAGAGTGCTAAAAGGAGTGATGAGCTTTGACAGATAGGAGAACACAGATACTTTTCTCTATCATTAACTCATATGTTTTGGGAGGAGAACCTGTAGGTTCTAAGAGCCTAGCAAGTGATTACGCCTTTGATATATCTCCGGCCACGATTAGAAATGATATGAGTTCTTTGGAAAAAAGAGGTCTTTTGAAAAAAGCTCATACATCTAGTGGAAGGCTCCCATCAGATAAGGGCTACAGGTATTTTGTAGATTACCTTCTAGAAAACGGACTGATAGGGATTGACCCATCCATTAAGGCTGATTCTATAAGAGAGATTTTAGATAAGAAAAATCACAATGCCAGTGATATCGTTGAGACTGCAACAAAAACTTTGGCAGCTATAACAAATTTAACTGCTATATCAGTTACCCTCAAAAAGGATGTCAATAAGATTGTCAATATCGAATTGATGAGGATAAATGACTTAATAATTTTATTAATAGTCGTATTTGATAATGGAAGTATTATTCATGAGAGGATAGTTTTAAATAGGGCTTTAGATGAAGATAGTCTTAATAGTCTAAATAAGGTCCTTGCTTATGAACTTATTGGAACAAAGGTAGCTGATCTTTCTAAAAAAATAGAAAAAGTTAAAAAACATATTAAAGATTTAGATGTATTTTTGGATACTCTAGAAACTAGGATTAAGAATAATTCTAGGGATGAGTTAAATAGAGATATCAAAATCGAAGGAATTGGTAATATTTTCAATTTTAAAGAGTTTGATGATTTATCAAAGGCCAAGAAATTTATTAAGCTTTTTGATAGTAAGGAAATTATAAAGGATCTTTTATCAGATGTAGAAGATGAAAGCCTAGTCATCACTATAGGAGAAGAAAATCCAATTGATCAATTTAAAGAAAATACTATTATAACTTCCTACTTTACTATGGATTCATATACTGTAGGAAAGATTGGAATAGTTGGTCTAACAAGGATTAACTATAGGGAGGTTATAGCAAGCATTAAACTGATTTCTGATTTATTAAGTGAATAAAAGGAAGGTGAATGATTTGGCTGATGATATTAAAAATGAAGATCTAGAAGAAGAATTAGAAGAAGAGGAAGAAGTAATCGAGGCAGAGATTGTCGATGAAGATGAATCTTTTGAACCAGTAGAAAATACTTCTGATAATGACGAATTTGATGAATATAAGGATAGGTACCAAAGACTTTTGGCTGACTTTACTAATTATAAAAAGAGAGAAGAAGGTCAAAAGGAAGACTTTAAGAAGTTTGCCCAAAGCTCTTTGATAGAAAAATTACTTCCTGTCCTAGATAATTTCGATAGGGCCCTAGCCAAGGCAGATAAGGAGGATCCTTTCACTAAGGGAATCATCATGACCCGTGATGAACTTATCAAGGTCTTGGAAAATGAGGGACTTAAAGAAATTGAGTCAGAGGGAAAAGAATTTGATCATAACTTCCACCAAGCAGTTTTAGCTGAAGAAAGTGATCAGGTGGAAAGTAATTATATAATAGAAACATTCCAAAAGGGCTATACCTTAAATGGAAGAATCCTTAGACCAGCTATGGTTAAGGTAGCAAAATAGGAGGAAAAATTATATGGCAAAGATTATAGGAATTGACCTAGGTACAACTAACTCAGCAGTAGCTGTTATGGAAGGTGGATCTGCAACTATTATTCCAAATAGCGAAGGAAATAGAACAACCCCTTCAATAGTAGCTTTCTCAAAAGATGGAGAAAGACTAGTAGGTGAAACTGCAAAAAGACAAGCAATAACAAACCCAGATAGGACAATAGCATCTGTAAAAAGAGAGATGGGTTCTGACTGGAAGACAAAAGAAATAGATGGTAAATCATATACACCAGAAGAGATTTCTGCAATGATTTTACAAAAACTAAAATCTGATGCAGAAAGTTACCTAAATGATAAGGTTACAAATGCAGTAATTACAGTACCTGCATACTTTACTGATGCTCAAAGACAAGCTACTAAGGATGCTGGACAAATTGCAGGCCTAAAAGTAGATAGGATTATCAACGAACCAACTGCAGCAGCCCTTGCCTATGGTATGGATAAGGAAACTGACCAAGCTAAGATCATGGTTTATGACCTAGGTGGTGGTACCTTCGATGTTTCAATCCTAGAAGTAGGTGATGGAGTATTTGAAGTTCTAGCAACTAGAGGAAATAACAAGCTTGGTGGAGACGACTTTGATAATGCTATAGTAGATTATCTAGCAAGCGAGTTTAGAAAATCAAATGGTGTAGACCTAACTAAGGACCTAACAGCTATGCAAAGGCTTAAGGATGCAGCTGAAAAGGCTAAAAAAGAGCTATCATCAACACTTACAACAAGTATTTCCCTACCATTTATAACTGCAGTTGATGGCCAACCAGTTCACATGGAAGAATCCTTATCAAGGGCTAAGTTTGATGAATTAACAAAACATTTAGTGGATGAAACAAGAAAACCTGTAGAAGATGCCCTAAAGGATGCTTCTTTATCAGCAAGTGATATTGAAAAAGTTCTTCTAGTAGGTGGTTCTACAAGGATACCAGCAGTTCAACAAATGGTAAAAGACATTATAGGAAGAGACCCACAAAAGGATATCAACCCAGATGAATCAGTAGCTCTTGGTGCAGCTATCCAAGGTGGTGTATTATCAGGTGATGTAAAAGACCTACTTTTACTTGATGTAACTCCATTATCATTAGGTATTGAAACTCTTGGTGGAGTAGCAACCAAGCTTATTGAGAGAAATACAACTATTCCAACCAAAAAATCACAAGTATTTACAACTGCAGCTGATGGACAAACTGAAGTAGATATCCACGTTGTTCAAGGTGAACGTGAGATGGCAGCAGATAATACAACTTTAGGTAGGTTCCAACTAACAGGCATACCTGCAGCAAGACGTGGAGTTCCACAAATAGAAGTAACCTTTGATATAGATGCCAATGGTATTGTAAATGTTACTGCAAAAGACCAAGGTTCAGGTAAGGAGCAAAAAATTACCATAACATCATCATCTAACCTAAGTGAAGAAGAAATTGATAGAAAGGTAAAAGAGGCAGAAAAATTTGCTGAAGAAGATAAGAAGAAAAAAGAAGGCATTGATGTAAAAAATAATGCAGAAAACCTAATCTATCAAGCAAGAAAAACTATAGAGGATGCAAAGCTTGAAGGTAGTCAAAAAGAAGACCTAGAAGCTAAGATAAAAGAACTTGAAGAAGCTAACAAGACTGATGATATAGAAAAAATTAAATCATTGACTGAAACACTTACTCAAGAAATTTACTCAATGAGTGAGAAGATGTATAAAAATGACCAAGAAGCTTCAGGCAGTCAAGCAAGTGCCGATGAAGAGGTGGTAGATGCTGACTATGAAGTAATCGATGATGATGAAGAATAATTTGCTTAAAAAAAGTAAAAGAGTATAATTATTAAAAAATATGAGGGGATGTTTAACCAAACAACATCCCCTCTTTTAGTGGTGATGGAGGGAATATGAAAGATCCTTATGAAGTGCTTGGCCTAAGTAGAGATGCCAGTCAAGCTGATATAAAAAAAGAATATAGAAAGTTAGCGAAAAAATACCACCCAGATTTAAATCCTGATAATAAAGAAGCTGCAGATAAGTTTAAAGAAGCAACCCTTGCCTATGAGATCCTTTCTGATCAAAAAAAGAGAAGCCAATATGATACTTATGGGTCAGCAGCCTTTGAAAATGGTCAAGGTGGCTTTGGTGGAGACTTTAGCGGTGGCTTTGGAGATATCTTTGGGGATATCTTTGGAGACATCTTTGGTGGAGGATTTTCTCAAACAAGAAGTCAAAGACCAATAAAGGGTGAAGATATCCAACAAGTAATAAAGATAAGCTTTCAAGAAGCAGCCTTTGGGGTAGCAAAGGAAGTTCAGATAAGAAGAGAAGTAGAATGTCATGTCTGCCATGGAAGTGGAAGTGAAGATGAAAGCTCAGTTCACACTTGTGATAAATGTAAGGGGTCAGGCTTTGTTAATGAAGTAAGCCAAACTGCCTTTGGTAGAATGTCAAGAACAGTAACCTGTGATAAGTGTAAGGGTAGTGGACAAATTATAGATAACCCTTGTTCAAATTGTAAGGGTGAGGGAAGAGAGTTTAAGTCTGAAAAAGTTAAGGTAGATATACCAGCTGGAGTTGATAATAACAATGTTATTAGAATATCTGGCAAGGGTCATGTAGGAGAAAATGGTGGACCTTATGGTGACCTATACCTAATCCTAAGGGTAAGTGACCATGATATATTTAAAAGAGATGGGCTTAATATCTACTATGAGATGCCAATAAGCTTTACAACAGCAACCTTAGGTGGGCAGATTGATATCCCTACTCTAAAGAAAACTGTAAAATTTGATATACCTGCTGGAACGCAAACAGGAACGAAATTTACCCTT
Source organism: Anaerococcus sp. (assembly GCA_030532385.1). GTDB lineage: Bacteria > Bacillota > Clostridia > Tissierellales > Peptoniphilaceae > Anaerococcus. The sequence continues at coordinate 138,513 of JAUNLG010000002.1, forward strand.
AAGTCTGAAGGAATCAAAGAAAAAAGAAGCGGTAGAAAGGGAGACCTTGATTTTTATGTCAAAGTCATAACCCCGACCAAACTTAACAAAGAGGCAAGAGAAGCCTTAGAAGCTTATGCTAAGGTAAGTGGCGAGAGTATAAAAGAAGAGAAATCTTTCTTTGATAAGGTAAAGGACTTTTTTGACTAATGGATAAGACATTTAATATAATAACCCTTGGCTGTAAGGTAAACCAATATGAGTCTGAGGCAGTCGAGGAAATCTTTAAGGAAAAAGGTTATAAGAAGGCAGAAGATAAGGCTGATATCTATGTCATAAACACTTGTACTGTAACCAATATGTCTGATAGAAAATCAAGGCAGATGATATCTAGGGCAAGAAAAGAAAATCCTGATTCTATAATTGCCGTTATGGGCTGCTATTCTCAAGTAAAACCAGAAGAGGTTGCAAAAATTAAGGGAGTAGACCTGGTCCTAGGTTCTAGAAATAAGGAAGAAGTAGTAGGCCTATGTGAGGATATCCTCCAAAATAAAAATGTTAGCGACAAGGTTATTTCTATACCAGAAACAAAGAGTATCGAAGAGTTAGAAATATCAAACCAGGATTCAATGACAAGAGCCTATATGAAAATCCAAGATGGATGTAATATGTACTGCTCTTATTGTCTAATTCCTTATGCTAGGGGAAATATAGTAAGTAGGGACCTTGGTTTAATAAAAGAAGAGGCCAAAAGACTTAGCCAAAATGGCTATAAGGAAATAGTCCTAACAGGAATTCATGTAGCAAGCTATGGCAAAGACCTTAAGGGTGAAGATTTATCCTTGATAAATGTAATAGAAGAAGTGGCCAAGATAAAAGGAATTGAAAGAATTAGACTATCTTCAATGGAGCCTAGACATATAACTAAAGACTTCTTACTTAGAATGAAGGCTAGCAAAAAGGCATGTGACCACTTCCACCTATCCCTTCAGTCAGGTTCAGATAAGATCCTTAAGGCTATGAATAGAAAGTATGATACAGGCTTATTTAAAGAAAAAGTTGACCTAATAAGAGAAGTATTTCCAAATGCAGGCCTTACGACAGACATTATTGTAGGCTTTCCAAGTGAGACAGATGAAGATCATAAGGATACCTGTAATTTTGTAAAAGAGATAAAATTTGCTAAAACCCACCTCTTTAAATACTCTAAAAGAGATGGAACCAAGGCAGCTAGTATGGGTGAGCAAGTTGATGGAAATATAAAAAAAGCTAGGCTAAAAGAACTTGAGGCTATAGAAGAAGATATAAGAATAGATTTTCTAAAGGATCAAATAGGAAGAGACTTAAGCGTATTATTTGAAGGAAAATCGGATAAAGAAGGCTATAAGTCAGGTTATTCTACCAACTACCTAAGGGTTAATATCAAAGGAGACATAAGGACTAACCAGATTTTAAAGGTAAGGATAAAAGGACTTTTAGGTGATCAATTAGAAGGAGAAATAATAGACTAAAGCCCTTTACCTTAGGGCTAATTTGTGGTATTATATATACCAATGGGGGTGAAGTATGGATTGTGTATTTTGTAAGATTATAGAAAAGGAAATTCCTTCAGATATAATCTATGAAGATGAAAATCTTATTGCATTTAATGATTTAGATCCACAAGCACCTATCCATTTTCTTGTAATACCTAAAAAGCACATTCAAAGCTTAGCCACATTAGAAGAAGATGACCTAGACCTAATAGGAAAAATCTTTGAAGCTATCAAAAATCTTGCTAGCCAAATGGGGATTTCTGAAAAAGGATATAGGGTAGTAACTAATGTAGGTGAAGATGGAGGTCAAAGCGTAGGCCACTTACATTTCCATGTTTTAGGAAAAAGAGCCTTCAAATGGCCACCAGGCTGATTTTAAACTTGTGCGTATACGAGAGGGGGGATAGAGATGACAGAGATCAGAGTTGGAGAAAACGAATCAATCGATAGTGCAATCAAAAGATTCAAAAGACAATGCGCAAGATCCGGTGTACTTTCTGAATATAGAAGAAGAGAACACTACGAAAAACCAAGCGTTATAAAAAAGAAAAAGAATGACGCTGCTAAAAGAAAAAACAGAAAAAATAGATAATTAAAGAATTGACTTCCTCAAGCTTAAGGTCTGGGGGAGTTTTTTTGTTGGAAAAATTATAAAAGATTCCACTAAAAAAACCTCTTAGACTCAGACTAAGAGGTTTACTTTTTAATCAATATCTTTTTTTAAAAGTCCTAGGATAAGGGCTGTCACAAGGGATCCTGCTAGGATGGCAATTAAGTAAAAGATCGGGTTTTCTATAACGCCTATTACCCATAAACCACCGTGGGGAGCCCTTAAGGATGCGGAAAAGATCATTGAAAGCATACCAGCAAGACCAGATCCTACAACTGATGCGGGTATAACCCTTAGGGGATCAGCTGCTGCAAAAGGGATTGCGCCTTCTGTTATAAAGGAAAGGCCCATGATTATATTTGTAGGGATAGTTTGTCTATCTTTTGCCTTATACTTTTTCTTAAATAAAATCATTGAAAGGGCTATACCAAGAGGTGGGACCATGCCCCCTGCCATTACTGCTGCCATAACCATAGATGAGCCTTGGGTTAGGGAAGCTGTTCCAAATAAATATGCTGCCTTATTGATTGGTCCACCCATATCAACAGCCATCATTCCTCCAAGGAGGAGTCCTAGGATAATCTTAGATCCTGAACCCATATTATTTAGCCATCCACTTATAATCTCATTAAGCTTAGCCAAAGGTGGGTTTAATAAAAGTAGCATTATAAGACCTATGGCTAGGATACCAAATAGGGGAAAGATTAAGATTGGTTTTAATCCATCCATAGACTTTGGTAGGACTTTAGTAATTTTTCTTAAAAATACAATTATATAGCCTGATAAAAATCCTGCCAGTAAAGCCCCTAAGAACCCGGATCCTCCACTATTTGCAAGGAAACCTCCGACTATACCAACAGTAAGTCCTGGCCTATCTGCTATAGACATGCCTATAAAACCTGCTAATATTGGGAGCATAAAACCAAAGGCTGCTCCTCCTATCTGGTTAAAGATACTAGCAAGGGGAGTATTTGACCCGAAATTAGCTGGATCTATGGTGTAATCATCCAGCAAAAAGGCTAGGGCTATTAGGATTCCTCCACCTACTACAAAGGGAAGCATGTGGGAGACGCCATTCATTAGATGACCATAAATTTCTTGACCTAAAGATTTTTCCTGGGCTATGTTAGAAGTCTTAGGGCCGGTTGACTCATTTTGCTTAAAAATAGGAGCCTTCTTATCAGTTATAGCCTTTATTAAATCATAAGGCTTTCTAATTCCATCTGAAACCTTGGTATCTACCAACCTTTTTCCAGCAAACCTAGTTTTTTCAATTCCAACATCGCTTGCTATTATTATCCCCTTAGCATTTTTGATCTCTTCAGGGGTTAGGGCAGATTCTATTCCTGTAGACCCGTGAGTTTCAACCTTTATCCTAAGGCCTAAATCTTTTGCCTTCTCTTCTAAGGCTTCCTTGGCCATAAAGGTGTGGGCTATGCCTGTTGGACATCCTGTTACTGCTAAAATGTCATAGGAGTCATTTTCTTTATTTTGATCTTTAAAATCATCAGGAAATTTTTCGCTTTCCTTTTTACCAATTATAGATAAGAATTGGTCTTTATCCTTAGCCTTTAATAAATCATCCCTAAATGAATCATCCATCAACATGGTTGCTAGCCTTTGAAGGAGGATAATATGATCATCATTTGCCTTAAAAGGCACAGCTATCATAAAAAATAACTTACTAGCCTCGCCATCTAAAGAATCAAAGTCACTTCCATCAGGTATGGTCATACTTACAAGCTGTGGATACTTAACTGCCTTAGACTTAGCGTGAGGTATAGCTACTGCTTGACCAATGCCAGTTGACCCTGATTCTTCTCTTTTTAGAATATTTTTTTTGTAAAGGTCTCTATCAGAAATGGCCCCACTTTTATCCATAAGGTCTATTAGCCTGTCTATAACCTCTTCCTTGCTGGCAGGTTTTTGGCCAAGGCTAATTGATTCACCTTTTAGCAAATCTATAATTTTCATTTTTTACTCCTTTGTTCATATAAACTAAAAATTTCTTCTTTTCTTGCAATATCTTCAGAAAAAGCTGTGGCTGACCCTGCTGCTAGGGCAAAATCTAGGGCGGACTTATTAGTAAACTTGTTAATCTTTCCATAGATAAATCCTGCTAGCATTGAATCACCTGCGCCTACGCTATCTATTAATTTTCCCCTGAAGGCATGGTTTAGATACTCATCATTATTTTCATTTATCATATAGGCCCCATCTTTTCCTAGAGATACAATGACATTTTTTGCACCCATATCTCTTAGTTTTTTTGCATAAGTTCTTAAGTCATTTTTTCCTTTGATTTTAACATCAAATATTTCCTCAAGTTCGCTAAGGTTAGGCTTTATAAGGTAGGGCCTTAGAGGGAGGGCTTTTATTAGACTGATGCCTGTTGTATCAAGGATAATTTTTACATTTGTATCCTTAAATCTTGCCATTACTTGCTTATAAAAGTCACTTTTTAGGGACTTTGGAATTGATCCTGATAAAAAAAGATAATCGCCATCCTTGATTTTATCTAGCTTACTAAATAGAAGGTCTAGGTCTTCTTTGCCTATATTAGGGCCTTGACCATTGATCTCTGTTTCTTTAATATCTTTTATTTTTACATTAATCCTAGTCAAACCAGAAACTTTGATTAAGTCTTCATTTAGTTTAAGATCTTTATGGATGATTTTTTTAAATTCCTCTCCTGTAAATCCCCCTATAAATCCTAAGGCAAGACTATCAATTCCAAGGTTTTTTAGCAGGGTACTTACATTTATTCCCTTGCCACCCGCCTTGATTTTTTCATAACTTATCCTATTAGTTTCACCGACCCTAAAACCATTAAGGCCTACAATATAGTCAAGGGCTGGGTTTAAGGTTAGGGTATAGATCATAAATCCTCCTTGTATGTTTTGCTTACAATTTTTTCTTTATCATTACTTATTATCCTAATATTTGGGTCTTTAGAAAAACTTACTTGACTAACTTTACCAAATTTTGATGAATCAGCTAGTATGAAAGATTTCATAGACCTTTCTATGGCCTTTGTCTTTACCATGGCTTCATTGATATCAGGTGTAGAAAATCCAAGATCCTTATGGATCCCATTGGTTCCAAAAAAACCTAAATTAAAATTAAATTTATCCAAAAAATCACAAGTTGTAGCTCCAACTAGGGATTCTGTAGTAAGCTTAAGTTTTCCAGGAAGGATAAAGACTTCATGGCCAAGACTTGCCAGTTTTTTTCCGGTAGTAATAGAATTTGTCATAAAATTAAGGTTTTTGGCCTTGATAAAGTCTATCATGGCATAGACGCTAGTTCCTGAATCCATATAGACAAAGTCATAGTCCTTAATTAAACTTGCAGCATATTGGCCGATTAGTTTTTTTTCTTTCAAATTAAGTTTAGACTTTAAGGCCATGTCATCTTCTGTATTAATAAATTGAGCATTCTTGATTGAGTTTGCTCCACCAAAAACTTTTTGGATCTTATTTAAGGAATCAAGTTCCTTGAGGTCTCTTCTTACTGTGGCCAAAGATATGCTCAAGTAATCAGAGATTTCTTTAGTTTTAAGGCTACCATTCTCATTAACAAGCCTGATAATTTCTAAAAACCTATCTTCTTTTAACATATTTTTATCCTTTCTATTTTAATTATAGCTGGTTAAACAATCAAAGTCAAGCAAAATAAATCAGAAACAATCTTCGTAGTCAAAAAAAAAGCCCTAAGGGCTTAATTTAGGAAAAATATATAAAGTTTATAGCATTTTTTTCAATCTTAAAGTCAATAGTCTTACTTGAAAAAATCTCTCCGTCCATATTAGCTAAGAGGTCTTTATTTGAATATATCCTTCCAGATAAGACCTTGTATTCATGGATATGCTGACTTTTTTGGTGGTTACCATTTTTGTATTTCATTATCATAAGGGGAAGTTTGTACAGGGGGATTTTTTCAGCAAGGATTAGGTTTAAGTAACCATCATCTATCCTAGCTTTTGGTGCTGGATTAAATCCTGACCCATAATAGGCTCCATTACAAATAGCAGAGATTAAATAGGAGTCCTCAAGCCTTATATTTTGGCCATCTTTTGTTTGAATTTCAATCTTAAGATCTTCATAGGATATATTTTTTAAGGATTTGAAAACGGCTAATAAATAGGCCTTTTTGCCTAAGTTTTCGTTTTTCTCTAAAAAATTATAGGATTCTTTTAAGACCTTAGTATCAAATCCTAGACTTGCTACATTGACGCAATACTTATCGTTTATCCTAATAAGGTCAATAGGTTTTTTTTGAAAATCCAAAGTTTGTTGAAGGTTGAAATTTCTAAAATCAAAATTTTTTGAAAAGTCATTACCAGTTCCCATTGGTATTAGGCCTACACTTATATCCTTGCCATAACTTGCATTTATAAGCTCATGAATTGATCCATCACCACCGCAAACAATGGCGTTTTTTTCACCATAGTCTTTTTTAGAAAACTTATCTATGGCATCTTTAATATGACCCTTGTAGGAAGTTTCGATGACTTCTATTTCATCAAGTCTATTGGCCTTTTTAAAGGTTTCTATTATATCATCTTTACTTATTTTAAATTCTGTCTTGCCAGCCTTAGAGCTGATTATAAATAATGTCTTTTTCATAATTCACCTTTATTTACTATACTAAGAGAAGGTATCATTTAAAGTAGGGATTGTTAATTGAATAAAAGTCTTTGGAATATTTTCATAAAAGGGTTAAAATAAAAGGTAAGGAGTAATTATGAAAAGAAGATTTTATAAAATAATACTAACATTAAGTCTTATTCTAGCTTTTACATCTTGTTCTAATGGGTCAAACCAAACAGAGGAAGTAAGTGTATCAAGTGTAGAAGACTTATTAGAAAATATAGATAAAAGTAAACCAAGTAATGAGGAAAATATCGATCAAGCACCTGAGCTTACTGATGATAGGAAAGATGATGCTAAGGATAAGTGGGAGAATTCCCTGGCTAAGGCTAAGAAAAAGGAGGAGGAAGAGAGGAAAAAACTTCCTAAATTTGAAGAAAATCCATCAAGGGATGGTGAAGATGAAACTGAAGAAAGTAAGGAAGTTAGGGTGAAGTTTTTTGGAGATACTATGGCCCACTTAGGACAAATCCAATATGCCTATAATTATGGGGGAGGCTCATATGATTTTACCAATCAATTTTCCTATATTAGTGATTTTGTAGCAGATGCTGACCTTGCTATTACAAATTATGAGACAACAACCAATCCCAATAGGGCCTATACTGGTTATCCTAAATTTAATACACCACCAACATATTTAGATGCCATAAAAGAAGCAGGTTTTGATGTAGTGACAACGGCTAACAACCACGCCCTTGATACAGATGAACAAGGTCTTTTTACAACGATAGATGCCATAGAGGAAAGTGGACTTGACTTTGTTGGATCTTTTAGGGATGAAACAGAAAGGATCCTTTATAAGGATTTGGGAGATTTAAGGCTTGCAATTCTTTCTTATACCTACGGAGCCAATGGGGTCTATGATCTTTTAAGCTTAAGGGAAGAAGTCCCAAACCTTAATTACCTAAAGGAAGATACAATAAAAGCTGATATAAAGATGGCTAAGAGTAAGGGAGCTGATTTTGTTATCATTTATCCTCATTGGGGGATTGAATACCAATCCTACCCATCTAATGAAGTAATAGAACTTTCTAAAAACATGATAGAATGGGGGGCTGATATAATAATAGGTAACCACCCACATGTAGTTCAGCCAATAGATACTTATAAGGCTAGTGATGGGAGAGAGGGACTAATAGCCTATGCCCTAGGTAATTTTGTATCAATTCAATCCTTAGAGATGAACGGGGATATAAGAGTTGAGCAAAACATTAGTATTGAGGTAAGTCTTAAAAATTTTGAAGATGGGGCCAAAATTACTGGAATAGACATCCATCCTTTATGGGTTGGATCAAATTATGATGATTACGGCCAAAGTATAAAGACCTACCTTTGTGAAGACTTCTTAGAAGGTGGCAAGTATTATGACCAAGTAGATGAATATCAAAGAGAGAGGATAAGAAAGGCCTATGAAATGAGCCTTGAAACTGTAAGAGAAGAGGTTTTATAATGCAAGGATTTGAAATATCTATACTAAATGCCATACAGAATTTAAGAAGTGAACCCTTGGATAAATTGATGGTTACTATAACTGCTTTGGGAAATTTGTCTATTCTTTGGATAAGTATAATAGTTGTTATACTTACTATGATGAAAAATAAGAGGGTAGGTGAGGTTATGGTGATAGGCTTTATCCTAAACTTACTTATTGTAAATCTTATCCTAAAGATTGCAGTTGGTAGGACAAGACCCTATGAGGTAGCTAAATTTGAAGATCTTTTGATCCATGGATTAAGTGACAATTCCTTTCCCTCAGGTCATACATCCTATGCTTTTACATTTTTTGCCATATTTTTACTTTTGAGCAAGTCTAGATTTTTAAAGATTTATATGGGGATTTTGGCCTTTCTAATGGGATTTTCTAGACTCTACCTTTATGTCCACTATCCAAGTGATGTGATAGCTGGAGCCATAATAGGGGTCTTTTTAGCCATAGGAGCAGTAAAAATTTATCAAAGTCAAAAATATAAGGATTTTAAGAGCAAATATTTTTTACAAAAAGATAAAAGAGTAGTATAATAAAAAAGTAACTGAGCCGGTGTGTTGGAATTGGCAGACGAGACAGACTCAAACTCTGTTGTCCACTAGGGCGTGTGGGTTCGAGTCCCACCACCGGCACCAGTTTATTTTTTTAACAAAAACTAGAGATTTTATTAAAAATTTTTTTTTAGACTATAGGTAAGAATTTTATAAGCAGATTTATTGATGGCCCTAATAGGCTTTTTTTTATGCAAAAAATTTTGTTATTGTTAAACTTACCCGCCTTTACAATTATGCTTGCAAAGGCTAACATTTATAGGTTATAATTATAAATAATAGGAGGGATGATGCAAGAATTTAAAAGAGTTGTTTTAAAATTAAGTGGCGAAGCCCTTGCTGGAGATAGGGGATTTGGCTTTGATGATGATATAATCATCAATATTTGTGAAAATATCAAAGAAATTTCAAAGCTGGGAGTTGAGATTGCTATTGTTGTTGGTGGTGGCAACTTCTGGCGAGGAAGGTCTGGTAAAGAAATTGACAGGGCTTCTTCTGATAATATTGGTATGCTTGGGACTGTAATGAATGGACTAAGGGTCCAAGGTACCCTTGAGCAAATGGGTCTTGAAACTAGGCTTATGACTGCCATTGACATGAAAGAAGTGGCTGAACCTTATATAAGAAGAAGGGCTATTAGACATCTTGAGAAAAAAAGAGTTGTAATTTTTTCTGCAGGAACTGGCCTACCATATTTTTCTACAGATACAACAGCTTCCCTAAGGGCTCTTGAGATAGGGGCAGATGTAATCTTATTAGGAAAAACTGGAACTGACGGAATTTATGATAAGGATCCAAATGTTTATCCGGATGCAAGCAAATTTGATAAACTAACCTATAAGCAAATACTCCACAAGGAGCTTAAAATAATGGATACTACAGCTACATCCTTGTGCATGGATAATGATATGCCTTTGATTGTATTTGGCATAGATGATGCAAGTAATTTGCTTAGGATCTTTAAAGAAGATGAGCCTATAGGAACAATAGTAAAGGAGAGTTTTTAATGAATTATGAAGATATAAAAAGCCAAGCTGACCAAGCTATGGAAAAAGTTGTTGAGTCATTCGAGGGAAGAATTAGTCAAATTAAAGCAGGCCGTGCTACTGAGGCAATCTTAGATGGTATTACTTTCTCATACTACGGAACTGAAACCCCAATAAACCAAGCTGCTACAGTCTCAATTCCTGAAGCAAGACTTTTAGTGATAAAACCTTGGGATAAGTCAAATGTTAATCCAATCAAAAAAGCCATATCTAAGGCAAATATTGGTATTACTCCTCAAGATGATGGTGAGGTTATAAGACTTCCTTTCCCACAACTTACAGAAGAAAGAAGAAAGGAATATACAAAAGAAGTAGATACTTACGCTGAGGAGGCTAAAATTTCTATTAGAAATAAGAGAAGAGATGCCATGGATGAAGTTAAAAAAAGTGAAAAATCTGGAGATATAACAGAAGACGATAGGTATTCACTAGAAGAAGAACTTCAAGAAGTTACAGATAAGTATGTGAAAAATATAGATAAGGCAGCTGAGAAGAAAAATAAAGAATTAATGTCAGTATAAATTGAAACAGGTTAGTTTAAGAAGGATAAATGATTTTTTAAATAAGGATATTTCTCCTAGCAGGATTCAAGCTAGGATTATGTCTTTATTTTTAAAACAGTTATCCTTACTTTTAAATGCAGGAGTTAGCCTTGACCAAAGCCTGGTAATTATAAAAGACCAAGGGATGGATAAAAGGTTAGGTAAAAGTTTGGCAAGGGTATTAGCTTCATTAGATAGGGGTAAGTCAATATATGAAGCCTTTAATAAAGAAGTAAAGGCCTTTGGTCCAACCCTTGTAGCCTTTGTTAGGTCTGGGGATGAAAGTGGGAAGCTTGCTGGGATTTTGGAATCTTATGCAGACTTTCTAGACTTTGATTCTAAAAATAAGGCCCAGATCAAACAGGCCTTTATCTATCCTATAATACTTCTTATTGTAACAGTTTTTGTCATAAGCCTACTTATGACCTTAGTAATACCAAGCTTTATTGTAACTTTTGATAATGCCCAAATGGCCCTACCCCTAACCACAAGAATTTTGATAGATATATCTAATATTTTTAGTAACTATGGGGGCTTATTTTTAGCCTTCTTAACCTTGATTATTATTATAGTTTTCATTTTGTATAAGAAGGAAACCTATAGGTTGGTTCTTGATACATATTTATTTAGCCTTCCTTTTTTTAGAAACTTTAGAAGACTTAATATAGAATATCAGATAACATCCTTACTTTATATACTAAGAAGTGGAGATATAAATATAATTGATTGTATTGAAATTATTAAAAAATCCTTCAAGAATCACTATCTAAAGGAAGTTAGTGATCAGATGGTTATTGACTTAAAATCTGGGCATAGCTTATCAGAAAGTCTAGCTAGGAGGGGGATTTTTTCAAATCTTTTAGTTTCAATGGTCAAAGTGGGCGAAGATAGCGGCAACTTAGTTGAGTCTTTGGCTAAGGCTTCAGATTATTATTCAAATGAATACATATATAAACTAAAGAAGTTTTCAAGGTTGGCTGAACCTGCCCTAATATTGGTAATGTCACTTGTTGTAGGCTTTGTAGTATTTTCTATTACAATCCCTATGTTTGATTCTATAAATTATATTTAAGGAGAATTTATGAAAAAGAGAAAAGGTTTTACATTAATTGAGTTAGTTATAGTTATAGCTATAATTGCAATCCTTGCTGCTATTGCCCTACCAAGGTATCAAGAATCAAGAAAAAGAGCTGCAATTACTGCCCATAATGCCAATGTTCAAATGCTAAAAACAGCTGCCATTATGGTTCAATCTGAAAATGAAGAAGTTAATGAGACTAATGTAGGTGCCTACCTTGATTCATGGCCTGAAGTTCCAAAAGGGGCTGGCTTTACAGAAACAACCTACACCATAAATGAGGGAGCTGATGGAACCATAACAATTACGCCAGGTGAGATTTCAGAAGAAGTTACAGAGTAGATGGTTTTATTAATTTTATTTATCCTAGGAAGTATCTTTGGATCTTTCGCAGGAGTAATTGTTCAAAGAAGCCTTAGGGGAGAGTCTATAGTCTATCCACCTAGCCACTGTGATACTTGTAACAAACCCCTTAAGGCTTATGAAAATATACCCATCATATCTTTTATTATCCAGCAGGGCAAATGTAGGGGGTGTGGGAAGCAGATCCCTAGGCTAAATTTTCTTATGGAAATGATAGGAGGGATCTTTCTATTAGCATCAAGCCTATATGGTTTGGGACCTGATAGCTTTCTAATCTTTATCTCTCTTTTGTTTTCTTTAATAATTGCTATTATTGATATAAAAACCATGGATATTTTTATAAGCCATTTGCTGGTGATTGCTATACCAGGACTTATATTTAGAGTAGCTTATAGGGGCTTTAGCCTAAAGTTTTTTATTAATATGCTAGTATTTACCATAATTTTTTTGTTGATTTATTTTTTATCAAAAAAATCTCTTGGTGATGGCGACCTATATTTTTACTTAAGTTTAGGACTTTTCGTTAAGGATAGCCTATTTGTTTATTTCTGTCTTTCTTCTGTATGGCTTGGAGGAATTTATGGCCTTATCCTCCTAATCAAATACAAAAATCCTAAGGGTAAGATGCCTTTTGCAATCTTCATCCACCTAGCCTATGTCCTTGTAGTCTTGATAGAAGGAGGGGTATTATTTTGAGAAAGAGGGGATTTACTTTAATTGAGCTTATAGTGGTTATAGGGATAATCTCTATAACATCTGCAATATTAATTTTAAGATTTAATATTATAGACCAATTTAAAATTAGAAATGAGAAAAACACCCTAATAAATGATATATACTATGCAAGATCTAAGGCCCTACTGACCGATATGGACACCTCTATTAATATTTTTAAAGATTCAAATCGTAAAAACAAATATACAATATCTCAAGCTTACTCAAATTCCCTTACTACAATGGATACCAAAGAAAGAAACCTTAACTACCTATATTTTAAATCTGCTGGTGAAAAGATAACTTTTAAGCCATCAGGAACAGTTGCAAAGGCAGGTACAATCTTATTATTTTATGAGCTTGGAGGAGAGGAAAGGCGCCTTAAGATTACTTATGCTGTAGGAGGAGAGATAAATGTCAGTGATGAAAAAGCAAATTAGGGGTTTTACTCTTATAGAAATAATTTTAGCCCTAGGTTTTTTGTCAATCCTCGCCTTAGCTATCATGCCTTCCATTAATTCTATGGTTAAGATGGATGAGGCTAATAAGGAAGATAGCAAAATAGTTTTTGCCCTAGAAGAAGCTATTGAAAGCACATATTTATATGAAGAGGGTAGGTATTCTTTAACTATAAATTCCTACCCTATAGATGTAGAAATCAGCCCATATGAAGGCGATGATAAGCTTCTTAAGGTCAAGGCTTCTTTTGAGGACCTATCCTTAGACCTGGTGAGGGAAAGATGAGAAAACGTGGATTTAGCCTAGTTGAGCTTATAGTAAGTTTGGCTATAGCAAGTATTATAATAGGAGTCCTAAGTCTTATATTTTCTTTAAATATTTCTTTAAGCAATGAGACCTACCTGGAGGAGAAGGCCTACAAGCGAGCCTTTTTTGCAGCTAATCTAATTGAAGAAAAGATTAAATCTTCCTATAAGATCAAAGAAATTAAAGACCTTGATAATTGTAACTTTTATTTATATGAGAAAAATAGTGGGAAAGTTGATAGCAATAATAAGGAAGTCTATAAGTCCCGATACAACTTTACACTTGAGAGAAGATCAAGCGGAGAGAATGTCCTTTATATTCACACTTACAATAATGATAATATTGTGGGTGGAAAAAATAGACTGTCTGTCTTAGAGGACCTATACCTAGTATATGATAAGGAGACTAGTCTAGTTCATATCCTTATTAATAAGGGTAGAGAGGGATCAAGGATAGAAACTGCTGTTTGGGTTGGAAACAAAATTGAGGTTAAGGATGAATAAAAAAGGATCAATAACTATCTATGTTTTAATTATCCTTCTTTTTGTATCAATAATTTTCACCTTCCTAACAGACCAGGTAAGAAACGATAGGGATTTAAATAAAAATCTCATAGATAGAAAGCAAGTAAGCTATAATAGCCAATCTGTAATAAATATTTTTATAAAAAATAGAAGGGAAGATATCGTAGAATACATACTAAAAAATGATGGTAAAGATCAAAGCGATACTGATAGGTTTAACCAGACTTATAAGGGAAGAAGCTATAGACTTTATTTGAAATATTACAAGAGTCATCCTGAAATAAAAGAATTTGATGGTACCTATATGATAGTAAATGACTTTGCTTATTTGGATACGTCAAGGGCTATGACTAGGTATTTTTTAAAAGCTGATATCAATCCAATCTTAGATACTATAAATCCACCTGCTTATAAGGATAAGGCAGACTTGTATGATAAGATTACTTATGCCCAAGATCCTCTAAGGTATGAAAATTTAAAAATTGATGAAAGCATAAAGGATTCTTATGAGGGACTTATAATCGTAAATAATGATTTGATTTTAGATAAGGATTTTACTGTAGAAGGGATCCTTATAGTTAAAGGAAGGCTAATATCTAATGGAAATTTACTAAAGGTCAAGGGTCAATTTATAGGAAATGAGACTGACATTTCTACTATAGAAGTCCATAGAGATAGGGCCCTTATAAGAAAATATCTTGTAATTGATGAAAATATATGTGACTATTACATATATAGCCAATATTTAGATGAATAGGAGGAGCAATGCTAGTAAATACCCATGACCACCTAAATTTTTATGAAAACTTAGAAGAGGGACTTGAAACAATCAAGGAAGAAGAGATTGTAAGCCTTATAAATACCATGAATTATTCGGAATATAAAAAGCTTAAGGAAACTTATGTTGACAATCCCTTACTTAAAATCGGCCTTGGAATCCACCCTTGGGAGATTGGTGAAAAAACAAGTTTAGAGGATATGGAAGAAGCCCTAGAAACTTGTGATTTTATCGGTGAAGTTGGTCTTGATTTTTATTGGGCCAAGGACAAGGACCTTTATGAAAGGCAGGTTGAAGTCTTTGACCAAGTATTAGCCAAGGCCCTAGCATATGATAAGGTTTTAAATATCCACACCAAGGGGGCAGAAGATTTGGTATTAAAACTCTTAGAAGAACACAAGCCAAGGTCTCCTATTATCCATTGGTATAGCGGAAATCTGGATCTGATCTCTCGCTACTTAAACTTAGGTTGTTTTTTTACTATAGGGCCTGACTTTAAAATTTCTAAGAAGACTGATGACTTGATAAAAATTTTACCAATAGAAAGAATTCTTACAGAAACAGATGGACCAACATCTATTAAATGGGCCAGGGGGTTTTATAAGGATTCCTCTTTTATCAAAGACATCTTATCTTATATAGGTGAAATTAAAGAAATTCCTTATAGAAAGACGAAGCAATTGGTGTATGATAATTATTTAAAGTTAAAAATCTAGGCTTAGGGGCCTAGATTTTTAAGTCTTGTAATATTTGTTTTTTATAGGAGAGAAAGTCTTTTGTCAAGGTGAAATTATATCCTTTTTTATCTATCTTAATCTGCTTAGCAATCTTACCAGGCGACCCCTTCATTATATAAATCTTATCAGCTAAGAATAGTGCTTCATCAATATCATGACTTATAAATATTGTTGAAAGCTTTAGTTTCTTTGAGATATCCAAGTACCACTTGTGCATATCTCTTTTTGTTAGGGCATCTAGGGCAGAGAAGGGTTCATCGAGAAGAAGGACTTCATTTGCCATAAAATAGGTTCTTAGAAAGGCTGCCCTTTGTCTCATACCTCCTGATAGGGCCTTGGGGTAGGATTTTTCATAGCCTTTTAGGCCAAACATGCCTAGGTAGGACCTAGCCTTTCTTATAGCCTCTGATTTTTTGACCCCTCTAAGTCTCATGGGAAGGATTATATTATTTATTATAGGGATTTCTTCTATGAGCAAGTCTTTTTGGAGCATATAGGAAATATGGCCTGGTCTAGAGCTAATATCTTCATTATTTAGCAAAATTTCACCTTGGTCTGGACTTTCTACGCCAGAAATTATATTAAAAAGGGTAGTTTTCCCCACCCCACTTAGACCAAGCAGGCAGGTTATTTCTGTCTGATCAAGACTCATATTAATATTTTCAATAATTTTTCTTCCGCCATAGGACTTACTTACACCTATTACTTGTAAAATTTTCATTCTTCTGGTAGATAGTCGTTGGTAAAGCCAAAGTCATTTGGAATTTCTTTTTCTATTAGGCCATTTTCAAATAACCATTTATAAAAGCTATTCCACCTGTCCTTGTCTATATAACCCCATTTTTCTGCATCAGCTATATATTCATCTGCCAGGTATTCTTGACTTTTATAAACTAAATCCTTATCAAGTTCAGGATTTGCTTTTAGTAAAATATCAGAAGCCTTTTTTGTATTTTTAATTGCATATTCATATCCCCTTTTGCTAGCCCTTAGAAAAGCCTTAACAGAATCTGGGTCATTTGCTAGAAAGTCGTTATTTGCGATAAGGGTAGGTGTGTAGTAGTCAAATACTGGGTTAATATCCTTAAAGGCGAAGTAATTTATAGGAATATCCTTAACTTCTGCTGCTACTCCATCCCAACCATAAAAGATCCAAACTGCATCTATATCCTTGGATAAGGATGTGAAAACATCAGTAAAGTTTGATGGGACTAGGTTAACTTTAGAAAAATCACCTCCATCTTTTTCAACGACATTTTTTAGGATGGTTTGCTCTATATCAAGGCCCCAGCTAGCATAAGTTTTGCCTTCTAGGTCCTTGGGTCTTTCAATCCCTTTTTCTTTTAAAGATACTATTCCGGATGTGTTATGTTGAACTAGGGCTGCTATGTTTGTTACAGGTAGAGGGTCATCCATAGTATAGGCTTGGGCTATGGTATCCTGATAGTCAACTCCAATTTGAGCCTTACCAGATGCAACCAAGACACCAGCTCCATCTTCTGGTGGTTGGATTATCTCTATTTCAAGTCCTTCTTCTTCAAAGTAACCTAATTCATCAGCCACATAGATTCCTGTGTGGTTGGTATTTGGTGTATAGTCAAGGACGAAGGATATTTTTTTAAGCCCATCTTCCTTAACTTCATTTTTTTGCACTTTGGTTGATTGGCTATTATTATTTCCACCACAAGCTGTTAGGAAAAGTCCTGCTACTAGTAAAGTTAATGTTAATTTTTTCATTTATTCTCCTTTATTATTTAAATACGGCATAGATAATTTTTGGATATAATCAACAAGTTTGATTAGGATAAGGCTAAGAAGTGAAATCAAAATAATTGATGCAAACATCTTATCAAATGAGTAAGACTTCCTAACCCTTGTCATATAAACTCCAAGCCCTTGAAAACCTCCCAACCATTCTGCTATTACCCCACCTACTATACAGTAGGAGGCAGAGATCCTAAGTCCTGCAAAAAAGTAGGGTTTGACGTGGGGGAGTTTGGCATATATTAGGGTTTGTAACCTACTAGCTCCCATAGACTTAAAAAGTTTTAAAATATCAGGGTCAATTGACTTAAAACCATCAAGAAGTCCAATAGTGATTGGAAAAAAAGTTGCAATCACAATTAGAACAACCTTGGCACTCATATCATAGCCAAACCAAAGAACTAACAAGGGGGCTATAGCAATTGTTGGAATAGTTTGGCTAATTATTAGCAGCGGAAAAGTCATCTTATAAAAGATATCAAAGTAATCCATGATAAGGGCTGTTATAAACCCTATTAAAAGACCGATTCCAAGTCCAAGTATTGCCTCTGTGAGGGTAACCCTAGCATGGGATAATAATAGATAAAAATCACCCATGAGGGCATTAAAGACTTCTATGGGCCCTGGCAGCATATAAGAGGGAATCAAACTTGACATAGATAAGCCCTGCCAAATTAATAAGAAAAGGCCAAGACCTAAAACTCCTAAAAACTTATTTATTGTATTTTGAAATTTTTTCATCGCTTGTTAAAATATGGTCTTTTTCGCTATAGACAAGTTTTATGTAGGTAGACACGCTAGATGCCCCTGCCTTTATAGCTTTTATTTGGGAAAATTTGATAACATCCATCAGATCATCCAAGTCACCTTCGACAGTTGTTTCAAAGGGTCCTACAAGGTATGAAAGACCAGTAGAGTCGATATAGGATATGACCTCATCAACTATTCTTACAAGGTCCTTATGATTAGCTACCTTAGGTAGACATTGGATTGCAAGTTGACAATTCATAAAAAATAAACCTCCTTTAAATTTAAGGAAGAGAAACTAAAAAAATCCCTTGCCAAGCAAGGGACAAACACTTTCCTACGCTAGCATTAACTAACAGGTACAAAGGGTTTAATTCTCAGCATCCGCTCCCCTAGTGAAATACATTCTCCTACATTATATCAATTTATTACTTACTAGTCTAGCTTTATTAAAAAATTTGCTTTTTATTTTTTATTTTTTAGTATATTAGAATAATAATAGTCAAAAAAAGAAATAAAAGTATAGTGTATATAAATAATTAGAATCTATGGAGGTATTATGAAAATTCTAGTAATAAATTGTGGTAGTTCATCTCTAAAATACCAACTTTTTGATATGGACAATGAAGAAGTTATGGTAAAGGGCCTTGTTGAAAGAATTGGAATTGAAGGATCAAGACTAATCCAAGAAAAAGGTGATGATGAATATATCATAAAAGAAGCGATGAAAGATCATACTGAGGCTGTTTCTTATGTATTTGATGCATTAGTTGATGAAGAGAATGGAGTAATCAAAAACTTAGAAGAAATCGATGCAGTAGGTCATAGGTTTGTTCATGGTGGAGAAAAGATTACAAAATCAAGCCTAATAACAGATGAAGTTAAAGAAGCTATAGAAGAATATACTAAATTTGCTCCACTTCATAACCCTGCAAACCTTATGGGTCTTAAGGCTTGTGAAAAACTTCTACCAAATGTTCCAAATGTTGCGGTATTTGATACAGCTTTCCACCAAACTATGCCAGCAAAAACTTACTTATATGGAATTGACTACAAATACTATGAAGAAGATGGGATTAGAAAATATGGCTTCCATGGAACAAGTCACAACTTTATAACAAACAAAACTGCTGAATTATTAGGCAAGGAAAAAGAAGACCTTAATATTATATCAGCCCACTTAGGAAATGGATCTTCAATAACTGCTGTTAAAAATGGTAAGTCATTCGATACTTCTATGGGACTTACACCACTTGAAGGATTAATCATGGGTACAAGGTCTGGTGATATAGATCCTGCAGCTATAACCTACCTAATGGAAAATAAAAATATAGGACCAAAAGATATGGAAAATATTCTAAATAAAGAATCAGGAGTTCTTGGAGTATCTGGGGTAAGTTCAGACTTTAGAGACCTTGAAGCTGCAGCTGAAAAGGGAAATGAAAGAGCTCAATATGCTTTAGATATTTTCATAACTAGGGTAAAAAGATATATAGCAGGCTATATGGCAGAGATTGGTAGTGTAGATGCTATTGTATTTACTGGTGGAATTGGTGAAAATTCAATTGGCATGAGAGCTGATATTATGGATGGCTTCCAACAATTTGGTATTAAGATTGACCAAGATAAAAACAATGTTCGTGGCGGAGCTCACGTAATATCTACAGATGATTCTAAGGTTAAAATTATGGTAGTTGCAACTAACGAAGAGCTTATGATTGCAAGAGACACCCAAGCTTTAGTTGAGCTTGACAAGTAAGGCGATTGATTATATAATATAAAAGATTGCTAAACTGATAAGAGGAGGTGTCAAAAGATGGCAGTACCAAAGAGAAGAACATCAAAAACAAGAAAAAATAAAAGAAGAGC